>JAJQDT010000144.1:0-6269 GCA_021202075.1 Lachnospiraceae bacterium
GCGCCGTCGATAACGTCCGACATTTTGAATTTCGGCACATACACCATGACAGAGGGAAGTCCTACGTCGTCGGTCAGGATGCTGTTGCTGGGGAATGCGCTTTTCAGCGCGAGATTGGAAAGGTCAAAATTACTTGCCATTGTTCAGGTCCTCCTTAAATCTGATAATCTACTAACGCCCAAAGCGTCAGGGTCACGTTGTCAATGTCGAAGTCGACAGGCTCAAGGGTCGTAGTGGTTTCGCCGTCGTCGTCTGTGGTTTCGGTTTCTGTGTACTTCCTCGCCGGGATATCGATAGTCGCGACATAAGCGCAGTTGCCCTTGACTGCGTTCATCAGGCAGCCGTTGCCGTCACTGCAAACGTCGATATGAACAGGGTCGTCCGCCTCGCGCTTTGCGAGGTTAAGAATCATATCGTCGTTCAAATTCAGATAATTGCCGTCGGTGCTGTACGGGATTTTTGTGCCTTCATTGATTTCAATTACTGTCATGCTAAAATACCTCCTCTGATTTTTACGGTAATGTCTACGCTTGAGGCGCTGCCGTTAAATTTGATGTAAAAACCGTTGACCGCCTTGTTGTAAACCTCGATTTCGCCGACGTCGGTCGCGTCGGTATCGGGAATAACCTCGACGGTATAGTTGACGGTGTTTCGGGTCGTGCCGAGACTGACTTTTGTCGCCGAGTTGTTGAACGGGTAGCTCGCCGAGTTTGTCAAGGTAATTGTCTGTTCCTCAGGAGTTACCTCCGCCAAAAGGTCCTCGGTAATACCGCTTATGTCTTCGTCGTTGTCGTCCATACGGTCGACGAGGTTTCTCACGAGCAGGTGCAGAATTCCGACTGCCAAATCGTGGTCGGTAATACCCATTTCAATGTTGTTGAAATTTGCCGCACTCATGTTTGTGCCCTGCTGTACGATTGTACCGTAAGGCTCTAAGGTAATGGTGCCATCGTCGTTTTCCGTAACCGTAAACGTACGGTCAGGCGTGATTGCGTGGTCAAGCCACAATAGATTTGCATACATTTCTCTGCTTCACCTCCGTTTAAGATGTAATTTCATAGAGCGGAAATTCCCAAAGGGTAATTACGCCCTGCGTGGCCAGCTTCGTGATACTTTCCGTAATCTGCCCCGCGACGTCGCCGCCTGTGTCAATCAGGCGAACGCTGGTAATCGTCAGGGCTTTGCTGTCGGTGGTCTGGCTCAAAATCTTAAGCGTATCGTCGTCGATAGTCTTACTTGTGATTTGAGCGTCGTACCAAGTGCCTCCGGCGTAATACTGGATTTTAGCGATACTTTTCAGCCACTCAGTACGCCTTTTGTCCAAAAAATCATCCGTCCAAAACGCCATCGTTTTAACCTCCTATTCCTGAATATGCTACCCCGCAGGGCAGATAATCAACGCTGCAAGCGGTAGCAGTCGCTGCCGTTACAGTGTCAATCACGTTGTTGTCTGCCAGTTTTTCGATTTCGGGGTATACGCCCGCAACCGGGTACCAGCTTAAATAATGCGTCCGCTTTTTGCCGATAACGACGGCGTATTTATACGATACCATTGCCCGGTATTCGATATGGGCCGGAAGCATTTTCGACAGCAGCAGGTAAATATCCGAGATATAAACGGCCGCTTCGTCGCCGCGCTCGAATATAATATCGAGACGGTTATTTCCTTCACTGTCGAACGGATAAAACTCACAGGTCACGCTTGCGCCGGTGTAGGTGTAAATCATTTCAGCGATTCTCGTCGCCGAGACTTTACCTTGACCGGCAAAATAACTCTTCAGCAGTCTACGCCGCTCGTCCAGCGACCTTGACTTCATTAAGGTAATACCTAAAAACTTTTCCAGCAGGTAAACCGTGTCCTCATCCATGCTGTCGATAAAGTTATTTGCGATTACAAGGTCGATACCCGAGTCGATACCGTCCGCGAGCTCGCCCTCAGCTCTCAAAATCGCGTCCATCTCAAATACTTCGCGATAGAAGCGGGGGTAAAAGGTAATCAGCTCTTCATATTTATTTTTCCAGTAAGAATCAGCTCTCGACATTGACAACCACCTCCGTCACAACAGGCACGCCGTCGTCGCCCGGAGAAATGTTTTCGGCGTCTCCGTTAAGCGTGAGGTCGCTGTAGTCAAGAACGCTGCTTGCGCTCGCGATAATCGCGCCGACTGCTGTCAGGCGCACGATAATGTCGGAAGCGTCCTCCGTCTCTAAAACAAGCTCGGCAAAATAATCTTCGAGCGCTTCGGTCACTTCCTCTACGGCGTCGTCGCTTGACGCACTGCTCGATAACGTCGCCGTGAATTCTACGGTTATCCCTACGCTGTCGGCCGCCGCCGCGGTGAAGTGCGCGCCCAAGTTGGCGACTCCTTCGCCGAGGCCGTCGCCTACGACATAGGTCTTGCCGTCAACCTCAACCGTCTCGCCCAAAGTCGCAGGGTCGATATACTCCTGTACCTCTTCAACGATACTGTCCGATACAGGAAGTCCCAAAGGGCTGATAAGTACGCCCTTAACGGTGTTCGGGCCGTTCCACAGAGGGGTGATTCTCGCAAGGCCTACGCCGTCGATACTTTCGCACCATGTTTTGTAGTGCTGCTTGTTTCCGTTCTCGGCAGGGCCCGCGATTTTCTCCTGAATACGGGTCCTTAAGCTGTCGTCGTCCTCGTCGTCTGTACCGTATTCGTAAACCTCGCCGAACGTGGAAGAGGTAAGGCCTGTAATCGTATTGACCGGTACGGCTAAATCGCCCTCAGTGATATTGTTTCCGTCCGTGCCCGCTTCTTCGGCAACGAGGATGAGCTCGGTGCCGTCGTCGGTTTCGATTTCTTCAACATAGAAATACAGCCCGGTATCGCTATGGAAAAATCTCGCGCCTGCTTCGGGCGTGGTACCCTCATATACAAGGTAATACTTCGCGGCGGTTGCCGCGTTTCTCGTCATACCGTACTCATCGGCTTTCATGTCGAGGTATTCACCGGAGGCCGTTGAGATAAAGACGTAATTAAAAATCTGGTCAAGGTCGGTATACATTTTCGCGATTTGCTCAATGATACCCGAGATTGCGTCATAAAAAATGCTCCCTGCTCGGGTGTCTATCCCGTCGGGAGCTTTTTCAAGTACGTCTGCAAGCAGCGCTTCCGCTGTATAATCTTCAAACATTCTAAATCACCTCCGATATATTTATTTTGCCGAAAATGGTATCGGCGTCAAAGCTGATATACGCGCCGTCGTCCTTAAATTCAAAGGCAAAATTTGATACCCCGAGAATACGGGTATCGGGTCTTAAACAGTCCTCGACAAAACCCGGAATAACCGCTTCGGTATATTCCCTCGTTGCGTCATTGACCGTGACGGCGTCTTCGATTTCGCTCCCATACTGGTTATCGTAAATGAGGCATTTGAAGCGAGGAGTAATCAAGGCCTTGCGAATGGCCTGCTGTACGGCCGCTTGCCCGTCAACATAACCGATAATCCGTCCGTGGTAAATAACCTCAGTACCGTCAGAGTAAGTCCCGACTGCGCGCTTCGTGTCGAGCGTAAGGCTGTAGGTCTTGCTCGGCAATTCTTCTGACTCGGAAATTGTATCAATTCCAATAGGTACTACAACACTTTCGGCCATTAGCTCACCACCCTGTCTAAAACATAATATAGCTTGCCCCGGTTGAGGGACAAAACGTAAACCGTATCACCGGTTTTCAGCGCGTTATATACGGTTATCGTTCCCTTCGTCAGCGTGAATGCTGAGAGAGAGTGCCTGTGACTATCGTCGCCGTTATAGGTCGTAACGCTGCTCAAGCTGCCGTCACCGACGGTATAAGTCGCGGTCGTCGTATAGTCGCTGAGGTGTCTCGGCACAACGGTAATGCGCTCGTTGATAATCAGTTTTTCATCGTTCGCCATCTGAATTTTCAGAGGGCTTGCGGAAATAACCGTTCCCTGCATGAGCTCTGCGTTGTCGAACATCATGCCTTGAATAATTCCTTTTAAGCTCGTTTCGTCGGCCATTTTATCGCCTCCTAACTAAACGTGCCGTCGTCTACCCAGCCATAGACTCTGGTCTGACTGTCTGTATGCACCAAGTGCCACGGATGGGCGGCGCCTGCTGCGGTATAAGTAATCTTAGCGGGGCCGGCAGCAAGATTTGTGCTTGCCGGGCTGCTCGCCGTACTGCTTACATAGTGCTTACCGCCGTTAAATTGAACGACGTCGCCGACCTTATAGGTCTTGCTGCTCGTATTGCTGGAGCTTGAGCTGCTTGAGGTGTCCGTGCTCGTCTCTGATACGAGATTAAGCGTCAGCGACATGGTGTGCAGCTCGCCCTCAAAGGTATGCGTGTCCTCGTCCACATAAAAGGTCCTGTTAAGGTCCAAATGCGGGATATTGATAAATACACCTACGCCGGAGATAACGTCCGGCAAGCCGAGGACCTTATTAAGGGTAAGAGTACGTTCAGGCGTACTTTTTTCCTCTAAAAGCGATTTCGCAAGGGCGGTAATCTGCGCCGTTGTCAGGCTTTCATCCGGTGTATCTATATCCTGAAAGGTACCGATTTTCGATTCAAGCGAGCTGTCTTGCGCCTGCGCCAAAACCGTGCCCTCGCTGGACAGCAGCTTGATTCTGGTCTTAATATCCTCAATACTTTTCATGTATTGATAAGTCGCGATATTTACGCCGGTTTCTAAAACCCACTGCTTCACATTTTCGAGGCGCTTTTTCAAATACAGTTTTCCGCCCTCGGAAAACACGTAGTGCTTCGCGCCAGTGTTCTCATAATCAAGGCTAAGCGCGTCCTCGATAGCGTCCCAGCCCGTCGTCTTTTTCTTCGTGAGGTCGGGTATGGTATAGGTCGTCTGCGCGGCGCTCCCGACCGAAATACCGAAACGGCTGCATACGTCCTTGAATATATCTGTCGCGGTCTTACTCTCATAGACGAACGTGTCTTTATTGTTAGAGAGGTAAATCCCCATATCGTAGGCGATATAATCGGCGGTCTTTTTATAGCTCGCCGTTTGCCGCATAATCATTCCCCGGAATAACTCCGTGCCATTATACGAGAAAATACAGTGATACCCGGACTCTATATCGATTTCGCTTCTCGCGTGCTTATAGCCGTCGTCGTCTAAAAGCGTAAATTTTAGCGTTCGGGTAGGGCTGCCTCTTCGACCGCTCCACGTAATCGACTCGACAAGCTGGGAGATTTCTTTGCCGCTTGTCGCGCCGGTTTTTAGTATGATAAGACTGATTTTTGTAGTCACTCGGCCGCACCTCCTTTACGCCGCGGGTATCGTCAAAACCTGTCCCGGGTAAATAAGGTTGGGGTTGCTGCCGATAACGGATTTATTCGCATTGTAAATCACGGTATACTTAGAGCCCGAGCCGTAGTATTTCTTCGCGATATTCCACAAGCAGTCGCCGCTCTTGACCGTGTAGGTCTGGGGCGTAGTAGAATTATCGACCCGGGTTTCCGTGCTTTGCACCGTGGCGACCGAGGTAGAGGTCTTGACCGTCACCGACCGCACCGTGACTTCTCTGTATTCCTTCAGCGTCAGGCTGTAGTGAATGGTACCGACGTCGCCGCCTTGCTCGTAGTAGGTAAAATCCTCAATCGTGCAATACATATCTACGCCGACGTCGGTTAAAATCAGGTGTACGGGCTTGTCGCCTTCGTACCACGATTTCAGCTTTGATACGCAGGTCAGCGGCGCGGTCAAGCTGCTTACGCTCAATCCCGGGAAAGACTTTTTCGGAAAAAAGCTCTCAAACGAGAATTGAAACGCAGGCGGGGCCTGCTTTACGACGATTTCGCCAAGCCCCGCCACGTCAACGCTGCTGTTGTTGCTTCCGATATTTACGGTAAACTTCTCAGGAAGTACAGGAATACGGAGCTTTTCAGCTTCGGCATTATAGGTAATCCACATCTGATAATTAGTAACCATAGCTGTAGTCTCCTTCCTCATAGATTTCCTGCCGCAAGATTTCCGAAAGCACTGGTTTCAGGTACTCATAAAGAATCGCGAGGACCGTCTCCTTATCGGCCTCGCCGCTGCCGCCGAGCTCAATCGCTCCGCTGCCGGCAATTTCAAGGAATATCCTCTTGACTGTCTCTAAAGAGCCGGTCGACTCTTCGCCGTCGCCGGTAGTCTCCAGCACCTGAACGGTACTTGAGTAATTGCTTAGAGCAGTGTCGCCTTCGTAAGTGTTCGCGCCCTCATAGGTATTAAAGAGGCGGTCGCCCTCATAGGTGCTTGCTCCTTCATACGTATTGTAAA
>JAJQDT010000144.1:6369-7844 GCA_021202075.1 Lachnospiraceae bacterium
AAGAGGCGGTCGCCCTCATAGGTGCTTGCTCCTTCATACGTATTGTAAATAACGACTTGCGTATTTTGCGCAACTGCGCTTACACTGTCGTTTTCCACGCCATTCAAAGCTGCAATTAAGCGGTCCGTCTCGCTCGCCGGAAATACCTCGCTGCCGGGCTCACCCACAATAAGCTCAGGACCGTTTTCACCGGCGATATAATAATTCTCGCCGTCAAGCGACCCTGCCGCATGCGCAGGTACGATAAGCTCGCGCCCCCGCTCACCTGCGATAAAGGTATCAGGCGAGTAGGTAGTACCTGTTGCTTCCATAGCTGCTGTGCTTACGCTTGAACCACCGCCTCCGGTCGACACACTTACACTTGTACCAGATAACGCCGCACTGACTGCATTTGCTACAGACTGCGCCGCCGATACTGCCGTTGCTTTTTGAGCAAGAATCGAATTCGCGTAGCTGGTAATCGTGGCCTGCGCCGAGGCTGCCGCTTCATCTGACAGGTTGAGGTCGTCGGTCATAATGGCCGCCATATCGTCGGCGTAACCCTGCATTTGCTCGGTAAAGTTGGTCTGCCATTCTGCTGTAGTCGCTGCCGCGGTTTCTTGCTGAGTCGTTACCTCCGCAAGGGTAGAAGCGAGGGCTTCAATCGCGGCGTCGTCGCCGCTCTCAATCGCTTCGGCCATACTCGCGGCAAGTCCTGCCGCCTCTTCGCTGCCGTCGGAAGCATATTCTAAGAGCGCTTCATAATTTGCTTTTGCTTCATCAGACAATCCTGCGCCGTACTCAGTCAAGGTTTCGAGATTTGCGTTGTAGGTTTCCCAGTATTCAAGCTGAGTATCAAGGGCCTTTTGCGCTGCTTCGACAGTAGACTCAAGATACTCTTCGGATTCCATACTCGCCTCGTCAAAGAGGTCAAACTGGCCTTGGAAGCTTTCAAGTGCAGCGTCATAGGCCTCTTCATAGGCAGCAACAAGCTCTTCGACACTTTCTTGCACGCTTGCGTAGGCCGTTTCTGCTGCGGCTTGGTAATCGATAACGGCGTCCTCGTCCTCTTCTACAGCGTCAGCGACAAGTCCAAGCTCCTCTTCAAGCTCAGCAATTTTGCTGTTTGTGTCGTCAAGCTCGGCCTGCAGGTCGTTTTGTACGCCCTGCGCCGCTTCGAGCGTGTCTTGCGCGTCCTCCCAAGCGTTCGCAATATCGCCAAAGCCCCAAGTAGTATAAATCGCTTTCCAGTTAGAGCCGATAATTGTGTTGTAATATTCTTCATGCGCCGCTTCGGCCTGCTCTTCTGCAAGAGTAACCTCATCGGTAGCGGCAGCAAGCTCTTCCTGATACTGGGCTTGCTGCTTAAGCAGCTCAATCCATTCTTCATATTTTTCAGCTTGGCGCTCTTGCTCGGCCTGTGCTTTAGCTGCTTCCTTAATTGACTCTATGGTACTGTCCTGATTAGAAATTAAATCTTCGTAAGTCAGGTTTAG
>JAJQDT010000155.1:0-43848 GCA_021202075.1 Lachnospiraceae bacterium
GCCAGATTAGCAGGGGGAGAATGTGAAATTCATCCGCACAGGTAGAAATTTTTCATGTATAAGCGAGTAAATTATATGCTATTGCAAAATATATAACAAATAGCAAGCCAGAGAAACCGATCTTTTTTCTCTGGCTCGCTACATTTTTTACACAGGCTCTTTTAAATGCGCTTTTCTCTACCGCTGAAGCCAGTATACCACTGTCTCATACGGTCCTAAATACTCTGCGTCCGGGGTGTCATAATTTCCAATCAGCACGCCCTGATTTTCGGAGGCCAGCGCGGCGACGCCTTCAGGCAGGATCTGCTTTTCTCCGGAAAAATTGCAGAGGCTCAGAAGCTTCTGCTTCTCCAGTGTCCTCGTATAGATAAAGAGGTTCTCATCCTCCGGCGCGAGGAGCTCATAGCTGCCGTATACGATAATATCATGTTCCTTCCGGAGAGCGATCAGCTTCTTATAATACTGATATACGGAATCGGGGTCGCGGATCTCTGACGCGGCATTGATCTGCGTATAGTTGGGATTTACTGCCAGCCATGGCTTCCCTGAGGTAAATCCGGCGTTTGCGCTGTCGTCCCACTGCATGGGCGTCCGCGCCGTATCTCGTCCTTTTCTGCTGATGATCGCCATCACGTCCTCTTTTGTCCGGGCGCCCGTCTCTGTGACCAGGTTCCGGTAGAGGTTGATTTCCTCGATGTCGTCGCACTCTGAGATGTCGTGAAAGACCGGGTTCGTCATGCCCAGCTCTTCCCCCTGATATACATAAGGGGTGCCTTCCATCATATGCAGGCAGGTCGCCAGCATTTTGGCCGAGATGGAGCGGTACTCTTCGGAATCGTTCCCCCAGCGCGAGACGATGCGCGGCTGATCGTGATTATCCCAGAACAGGCTGTTCCACGCCTTTCCTTCCAGCTCCGTCTGCCATTTGCTCATAATCTTCTTAAGGAGCGGCAGGTCCAGACTTTTCAGGGTCCATTTTCCGTTTTCATCCGAATCGACGTCCATGTGCTCGAACTGAAATACCATATTGAGCTCCTGCGTATCGAAGCCGGCATATTTTTTTGCTTCCTCAATCGTTACGCCGGAGGCCTCTCCCACCGTAAGCAGATCATAATGGCTCAGGACTTTTTGATTCATTTCCTGCAGATACTCGTGTACATGCGGCCCGTTCGCCGTGATATCGCCGCAGAACGCATAGCGCTCTCCTTCACCCAGAGGAGCATCCTCATAGACCTCCGGCTTCGAGATCAGGCTGATGACGTCCATGCGGAAGCCATCGATCCCCTTTTGACACCACCAGTCCATCATGGAAAATACCGCGTCGCGGACAGCGGGATTATCCCAGTTCAGATCCGGCTGTTCCGGCACAAACTGGTGCAGATAATACTGTCCGGTTTCTTCCGTGTACTCCCACGCGGAGCCGCCAAAAAACGCGCCCCAGTTCGTCGGCTCATGCCCGTCCACCGGATCCTTCCAGATATAATAGTTCCGGTATGGGTTATCCTTCGATTTCCGGCTCTCCAGGAACCATCTGTGCTCGCTTGAAGTGTGGTTGACAACCAGATCCAGCACAATTTTAAGCCCCCGCTCATGCGCGGCCTGAAGCATTTCATCGAAATCATCCATTGTGCCGAATTCTTCCATAATCGCGTGGTAATCGCTGATATCATAGCCGTTGTCTTTATTCGGCGACCGGTAAATCGGAGACAGCCAGATGACCGAGATCCCGAGATCCTTCAGATAATCCAGCCTCTGCGTAATGCCTTTGAGATCGCCGATGCCGTCGCCATTGCTGTCCATAAAGCTTCTCGGGTAGATCTGATAGACGACCGCTTCCTTCCACCATGCTCTGTCCATGTATTAAAGTACTCCTTTTCCATATATCTGTTTTTCACTGTCAGACAAATCGTGCCGTCATTCCTGTCTCACCGTCATCCCCACTGTGCTATCATTCCTATCTCACCGTCATCCCCACTGTGTGTCATTCCTGTCTCACCGTCATCTCCACTGTGCTGTCATTCCCATCTCACCGCCACATCAGTCGCTGTGAAATCCCGCCAGCCGTGCCGCCAGAGCAGCCAGGTCTCGCCGTCAGGTCAGTCCAGTTTCATCGCCATGAGATGATTTCTGCCTTGCCTTCCGTGCCAGGAGATTGGCCAGGCCTCGCCGTCAGGTCAGTCGTCATCCAGCTTCAGCACGCTCATAAACGCTTTCTGCGGAATCTCTACGCTGCCGAACTGGCGCATCCGCTTTTTGCCCTCTTTCTGCTTTTCGAGCAGCTTTTTCTTTCGGGTGATGTCGCCGCCGTAGCACTTCGCGAGGACGTCCTTGCGCATCGCTTTTACTGTCTCGCGGGCGATGATTTTGCTGCCGATGGCAGCCTGAATCGGGATCTCGAAGAGCTGGCGCGGGATTTCCTGCTTGAGCTTTTCGCACATCCTGCGGCCGCGCTCGTAGGCCGTGTCGGCGTGGACAATGAAGGACAGCGCGTCGACCTCTTCTTTATTCACAAGGATGTCCAGCTTGACCAGCTCGGAGCGCATGTACCCTTTCATCTCATAGTCAAACGAGGCGTAGCCGCGCGAGCGGGATTTGAGCGCGTCGAAGAAATCATAGATGATTTCATTCAGCGGCAGGGTGTATTTGAGCCGTGCGCGGGTCTCTTCCATGTACTCCATGCCCTCATAGATGCCGCGGCGCTGCTGGCAGAGCTCCATGATAGCGCCGAGGTACTCGGTCGTCACCATGATTTCCGCGTCCACGACCGGCTCCTCCATGTAGTCGATCTCGGACGGGTCGGGCAGGTTTGTCGGGTTTGTCAGCTCAATCATCTCGCCGTTGGTCTTGTAGACCTTATAAATAACGCTCGGCGCGGTCGTGATCAGGTCCAGGTTGTATTCGCGCTCCAGCCGCTCTTGGATAATCTCCAGATGGAGCAGCCCGAGGAACCCGCAGCGGAAGCCAAAGCCGAGCGCCACGGAGGTCTCCGGCTCGAACTGGAGGGATGCGTCGTTCAGCTGCAGCTTCTCCAGCGCGTCGCGCAGATCCGGATATTTTGCCCCGTCGACCGGATACATGCCGCAGTAGACCATCGGATTTACCTTTTTATAGCCCGGCAGCGGCTCCTCACAGGGGTTCTCTGCATCCGTCACGGTGTCGCCGACCCGCGTTTCCTTTACATTTTTCAGGCTCGCGGTCAGATAGCCGACCATGCCTGCGCTCAAGCTTTCGCACGGGATGAACTGCCCCGGCCCGAAATAGCCGGCCTCCACGACCTCGGCCTCCGCGCCGGTCGCCATCATGCGGATCCGCGTGCCTTTTTTCACCGAACCATTCATCAGCCGGATAAAAATAATGACGCCCTTATAGGAATCATAGATCGAATCAAAAATCAACGCCTGCAGCGGCGCGTCCGGGTTGCCCTGCGGAGCCGGAATCTTTTGCACCACCTGCTCCAGCACCTCGCGCACATTCTGTCCTGTCTTCGCCGAAATCTGCGGCGCGTCCTCGGCCTCAATGCCGATCACATCCTCAATCTCGTGAATCACGCGCTCCGGCTCCGCGCTCGGCAGGTCGATCTTATTGATGACCGGCATCACGTCCAGATCGTGGTCGAGTGCCAGGTACACGTTCGCCAGCGTCTGTGCCTCGATGCCCTGCGCCGCGTCCACGACAAGAATTGCCCCGTCGCAGGCCGCCAGAGAGCGGGACACTTCGTAATTAAAGTCCACATGCCCCGGTGTGTCGATGAGGTTAAAAATATATTCCTCCCCGTCGTCCGCCTTGTAAATAATCCGGACCGCCTGCGACTTGATCGTGATGCCGCGCTCGCGCTCCAGATCCATATTATCCAGCACCTGATCCTGCATCTCGCGGCTGGTCAGAAGTCCGGTCATCTCGATGATCCGGTCCGCCAGCGTCGATTTGCCATGGTCAATGTGCGCAATGATACAAAAATTCCTGATTTTACTCTGATCCACTGCCAACTCTATTTCCTCCATCACACGGAGCACAGTATGCGATCCTGCTTATTTCATAAAGTCCTCTCACATAAAATACTATATGTAACTGCTGCAGCCTGAACTCTCATATCTTCCAGAACCCTGCTCATATGAAACAATCACCTTTTTAAACAGCAACAGCAACTTCTTTTGCATATTCTTCAACTTCCTTAACCGTAATATGCAAATACCTTGCTATTTTTTCAATAGGCAGACCATCCTTGAGCATTTCTTTTACGCACATTTTATTATTCTCACTAACAGCTTTATCACGCATTTCTTCCATAACGCGGCACATTGTTTCGATACCTCCTTTGCTCTCTTTGAAATAGCGAACACGGTCAGCCAACACACTGTAATTCATATCATCAGCATCTATACATCTGAAATCGTGCATCAGCTTACCAACAGAGTCTTCATCATTCTTATAAGCGCCATTCACATAAATGATATGCGAACCGTCGCCAAACAATTCGTTTGTCTCCTTAATTACGCGGTCAATGTGATAAAGTGAAATGTCCTTTCCTAACACGTCATTTTCCGTGATAAAAATCACATAGCCCTCAGCCAGCCCGGAAAACTTTTCTCCCGGCTTCAACATTCTCGTATCAAGCATACTGCTATTAAATCTGGCTCTCTGTGCACCTGCGCCCCGATCCTCACGTTGCACCTCGACATCATATTGTTTACTTTCACTGTCTACAGCATGAATGTCAAGCCTGACTGATCTTCCATTCGGGTTTTTAATCTCTCTTTGCCCAACGACCTGCGTCACGACCATATCTTTCCGTCCAAGGATAATATTCAGAAGCAATTCTGTTGCTTCAATATTACCATCAAAAACCACTCCTAAAAAATCATCATCCATGAGTCGAAGTCCCCGAAGTCTCTGTAGATCTTCTTCCCGCAGACGTTGTTTTTCATCCATATCCATCTAAACCACCTGCTTTCCTTTATAGTTTAGAGAACAACAGGGAAAATAGCGAAACTATTTCCCTTACACTATTATCTTACCATTGCATCACATCTAAGTCAAGAACCGCAATTATAACAAAAAAAGAAAGGCGACCGATTCTGTTCAGGATAAAATCTGCCGGATCAGGTTCGCGATGGGCGCCATTGCATTGCGCTCCTCCTCCACCGTGTTCAGCTGCGTTCCGGCCTCAATCAGCAGGGAACGGGCACGCAGATGCAGATTATAGCGCTCCGACTGGAGGTAGATTTTCCGCGTAAATCCCGGATATTCCGCGTTTGCGAGCACCTGCAGCTGCAAAGAAAATGCCAGATTTTCCTTTAAATACTCATTCGGCAGCCAGCTGATGTCATCCCCGTTCGCATCGCGGGAAAGCCCATTGAAAAACATGATTCTCGATGTGGCTTTTCCGTCAATCTCCGTCACAAAATCCTCCTCGTTTCCGACTACTCCATCGCGATGCAGATCGATGATCACCTCAATGGTCGGATTCTCCTCCAGTATGGTCTCGATGGACGCGCGGGCATAATCGTAAGCGGTGCTCCGATCCAACACCCCGTCCACCAGGTCATACACACCTGTGTCATGAATCATATTGTAGCCATAAGCGCGAAGCTCGTCCGCCAACACCTCGCCCATCCCGACCACCGTATCGCTCACCTCGCCCTCCGCCGAATCCACAAACGCCTCCTGTGAGTGTGTATGATAAATCAGAATCTGCGGAACCGACGCATCCTGCTCCAATGACAAATCCACAGACAGCAGTTCTCTTGCGTCCAGAAGCTCCGCGTCCGCCATCGTATCTGCATCCACAGTATAAAAATTCGTCAATAAATAAGAAAAATCCAGAAGCTTCGGAAGCGCCTGCGAAAAAATCGTGCCCACCGCGGTCTCCTGAGCAGCATTTTCATCTGTTTCCATCCCCTCCGTTTCAGCTTCAACTTCCGCCGGATTTAATTCATCAATTTCCTCTTTCTCCGCTGACTCTCCCCATCCTGTTTGCGAATCCGTTTCTTTTTCTTCAGAACCTGTCCCAGTTTCTTCCGTTTCTGATTTCCCGCTGCCATCTTCAGACAGGATTATCTCATCAATTTCGCTTTCGTCCCCTGACAGGTTTCCCTCTTCCATTCCGGTTTCACTTTCCACCAGATTTCCTGCTCCAGACTCAGTTTCACTTTCGGTCTGTTTTCCCTCTCCTGATTCAACCTTCGCTAAACTATCATCATCACTGACACTTTCCACGCCATCAACCGCATAGCTGAATACCGGCGCAATCTGCCGGAACCACCTGGAAATCCAGCTCGTATTCTCTTTTCCCTCGACCGTCGCCGTATATCCAGACGCCCAGGTTCGCATCGCCGAATCCTCCATCGACTGCTGCACGTTCCCATTACGCAGGACTTTTTGCATCTGATTTTCTGCAGCCAGAAGTCCGCCGCCCTTATATAAAATATAGGCTCCCAGAATCGCCATCACACAATAGAGCAATTTCTGAAGCCAGCTGTTTTTTCGCATAGATCCTCCCGGGATGCCCTTCCTGACCCGAATCCAGATTGCCATATGATTAACGCCTGTCCGGTAAACACCATTCTATGACAGAAGCCTCATACCCGACCGGCAGATATGAGGCTTGCAGTGTTTCCCATAAATAATCTATGCAGTTTTCCGCAATTTAGAACCGCCTTAGTCCTGCACACAGACTACAATTTCTTCCTAAGTTAGCATCCATGGTAAAGACAAGAAAGTAATCCGAGCTATTGTAAATTTTCATTTTAACGTTGCTGTCAACAGTATCTATATGATCTCCATTCTCCTCCAGATGCACCGTATAAAACTCGAGAAATCCGCCTGACTTGCATTTTCAAAATTCAGTGGTATAATACTGGTTAATTCGTGAAACAACCAATATAAGTGTACAAGGAGTTGTTGTTTTATGCTAATGCAGGAAATTGAAGACTTGAAGAATCATTTTGTAAGCCAGCTTTTTCCATTAAAAATATATTTATTCGGTTCATATGCGAATGACACCTATACTGCCGAAAGTGATTTTGATTTTTATATCATCGTGAATGATGGCATAACTGATATTGCTGCAGAAACGACAAAAGCATATAAAGCTGTCCGGAGAATAAAGCAGCGTCCGGTGGATATTCTGGTTGGAACCAAAAGTCGCTTTGAGTCCCGGAAAGAATTTCCATCTATTGAAAATGAGGTATACAGGAAAGGGGTTTTGTTATATGACGCAGGAAACGAAAGAATGGTTTGACCTTGCGGTTACAGATTTAGGAGTTGCAAAACATCTGTATTTGACTTATTACCCAAAACCTCTTGAAGTTATATGCTACCATTGCCAGCAGTCATCGGAAAAAGCTATAAAAGCGGTAATTATGTATTATGGAGCACAGGGTGGTATGCCAAAGCTCCATGATCTGTCGTTTCTGTTGAACCAGCTGAAGAACATGGTTCAGATTGACGATAAGTTTTTTGATTATGCTGATACTCTTGCTCCATACGGCGTATCTGTCAGGTATCCAAATGAACTGTTCCTTGAAGAAAAGCATGCAAAAGAAGCTATACAGTATTCCGACGAAATTTTGCAATGGGCGAAAAATATTGTTTCCCCATCTGTCGAAGAAGAATAGCCTTATCTTTCTTTCGCAACATTTATTAAAATCTTTTGCACAAAAATAATCAGAGACAGCGTGAACGATCTCGGTATGTTCTCCACAGCAGGCACGGCGGTTGCGATGGGAAACGGTTCGGAAGCAGCAAAGGCTGCCGCCACCTATGTGACAGACAGCCTCCGCAGGGATGGAATCTGGAATGCATGTAAGCTTTTCGATCTGATATAAAAATTTCTACGTCGCATCCGTGCTATAAGATTTGATGACCGGATGCAGCCAATCATTCTAAGTATCGCGCCCGGTTCTTTTACTTCCGGAACAGGGAAAACCCTTTCTTCTCCTGCTGCTCACCGGTCGTGATGGTTCCTACCCTGTAGCCAGTCTCTTCTATGGCAGCTTTCAGCTTCGCCTCGTCCAGTCCTGCCTCGGAAAGGATTTCTGTGATCCCTTTGCTGTGATTCGAGGTCACCTTTTTTACATCAAATACCTTGCGAATCGCCTCGTTTACGTGGTTTTCGCACATTCCGCACATCATTCCGTCTACCTGCACTGTTGTCTTTACCATTCCTGTCTCCTCCATTTCGTTTTCCTGACAGTTTTCTGAATGTTCCGTGTTCGGATTGTCCTTTTTCGGATTTCCAATCTGTGAAGTCTCCTTGTTCGGATTATCTTTTTCTGGATTTCCGGTGCTCGAATTCTCCCTGTTCGGACTTTCAGTTCCCGTGTTTACAGTTGCTAAGGGTTGGATACCCTGATTTATAGAAACATTAAGTGTTACCGGTTTGATTTTTCTGTCGTGCCCCGCGTCGCGCATTTTGAACAGATTCAGCCGCAGCGCGTTTGATACGACACAGAAACTCGAAAGGCTCATCGCCGCCGCCCCGAACATCGGATTCAGTTTCCAGCCGAAAACCGGGAACCACACGCCTGCGGCGAGAGGAATCCCGATGACATTATAGAAAAATGCCCAGAACAGGTTCTCATGAATGTTGCGCAGAGTCGCGCGGCTTAAGCGGATCGCAGCGGGCACATCGCTTAAGCGGCTTTTCATCAGGACAACATCCGCCGCGTCGATGGCGACATCCGCGCCCGCACCGATGGCGATGCCGATGTCCGCTCTTGTGAGCGCCGGGGCGTCGTTGATCCCATCGCCCACCATCGCGACTTTTACCCCGGAGGGCCGCTTTCTCCAGCCGGATGCTGCCATTGCCGCCTTCCTTCCGTTTTTTAAACCGTCCTTTGAATCGCCATTTAAACTGTCCTTTGAATCGCCCTTCAGATCGGCGTTTAAACCGCCCTTTGAATCGCCCTTCGAATCGGCGTTTTCGGCGCTTTCCTTGAGCTGCCGGATCACGCTCTCCTTGCCGTCAGGCAGAACTCCCGCGATGACCTCATCGACACCGGCCTGTGCCCCGATGGCTTTTGCAGTGCGCTCATTATCGCCCGTCAGCATCACAACGCGGATCCC
The DNA here is from genome assembly GCA_021202075.1 of Lachnospiraceae bacterium. Classification (GTDB taxonomy): domain Bacteria; phylum Bacillota; class Clostridia; order Lachnospirales; family Lachnospiraceae; genus Choladousia. The sequence goes on from JAJQDT010000155.1 coordinate 9,067, forward strand.
CATATTCTGCAATTCCTTCACGGCCTGCGGGCTATCTTCCTTTATGACATCCGCTACAGCTATGATGCCGAGCAGCTTTCCGCTCCTTGCAAACAAAAGCGGCGTTTTCCCTCCTTCAGCAAAGGAATTCGCCTGTGCCGCCACGGAATCCGGAACTTCTGTCTGACTCTGGATAAAGCTCAGGCTGCCGCCAAGAAGCTGCCCGCCTTCTTGCACTGCGGATAATCCGTTGCCAGGAAGCGCTTTGAAATCGCGGACTTCCCGGCCGGAAATTCTCTGTTCCTTTCCATACTGAAGAATCGCTTTTGCCAGCGGATGCTCACTTTTCTGCTCCAGATCATAGGCGCAGGAAAGTAATTCTTCCATCTCAACACCGTCCGCCGGATAAAGATCCGTCACCTTTGGCTCTCCGCTGGTGATGGTTCCTGTCTTATCAAGCACAACGACCTGCACTTTGCCGGTTTCCTCGAGAGAAACCGCAGTTTTAAAGAGAATCCCGTTTTTCGCGCCCATCCCGTTGCCGACCATGATCGCCACCGGCGTCGCCAGCCCGAGCGCGCACGGACAGCTGATCACCAGCACGGATATGCCGCGGGCGAGCGCAAAGGCAACCGTCTGACCAGCCAACAGCCATACGATGGTCGTGATCACCGCAATCGTAATGACGACCGGCACAAACACGCCGGAGACACGGTCTGCAATTTTCGCAATCGGCGCTTTCGTAGCCGCCGCGTCGCTGACCATTTTAATAATCTGGGAAAGTGTCGTGTCTTCCCCGACCCGCGTCGCCTCGCAGCGGATAAATCCGGACTGGTTCACAGTCGCGGCAGATACCGAATCGCCCACGGTCTTGTCGACCGGGATGCTCTCACCCGTGAGCGCCGCCTCGTTTACCGCGCTGTTCCCGTCCAGAATCACGCCATCCACCGGAATGTTCTCGCCGGGGCGCACCACAAACACATCGCCTTTTTTCACCTGTTCGATCGGAACGATCTCTTCCGCGCCGTTTTTCACGACGACTGCGGTCTTCGGAGCGAGCTTCATCAGACTTTTCAGCGCGTCCGTCGTCCTGCCTTTAGAGCGGGCCTCCAGCATCTTGCCGACCGTGATCAGCGTCAGAATCATCGCCGCCGACTCAAAGTACAGATCCATCATGTAGGACATGACCGCTTCCATATTACCGTCCACCTGCGCCCGCGTCATCATGAACAGCGCATAGACGCTCCAGAGAAAGGATGCGGACGAGCCGAGCGCCACCAGAGTGTCCATGTTCGGGGAACGGTGGATCAGCCCTTTGAAACCGCTGATGAAAAACTTCTGGTTAATTACCATAATAATCGCGGCAAGCAGCAGCTGCACCAGTCCCATCGCGACATGGTTGTCATCAAACCAGGCGGGCAGCGGCCAACCCAACATCATATGTCCCATCGAAAAATACATCAGCACCAGCAAAAAACCGATCGACGCAATCAGCCTTCGCTTCAGCACCGGCGTCTCATGGTCGGCCAGCGCTTCCTCCTGCTCCGCGATCGATGGCGATGCCGATCTGCCGGAAACTGCACCCTTTGCGCCGCCCTTCTGCGACGCTCCATAACCTGCGTCCTGCACTGCCCGGATGATCGCGTCCGGGGAAGCAGTTCCCTCGACTCCCATTGAATTCGTCAGCAGGCTGACCGAACAGGACGTCACACCCGGCACCTTTGCGACCGCCTTCTCCACTCTCGCCTGGCAGGCGGCGCAACTCATGCCGGTTACCGTATATTGATCCATCTGTCATTCCTCCCTTCTCCATCACTTCATCAGCTTCTGGATCGTTGCCACAAGCTCATCCACGACCTCATCCTTTCCGTCCCGGATGTCGCGGACGACACAGGTATGAATGTGGCTGGATAAAAGCTCCTTATTAAAAGAATTCACTGCCGCATTCACCGCCGCCGACTGAATCAGAATGTCATTGCAGTAGGCATCACGCTCCAGCATGCCGCGGATGCCGCGAATCTGTCCCTCAATGCGGTTCAGGCGGTTGATCAGCTTCCGCCGTTCTTCTTCCGTGCGCTCGGTCTTTTTGCAGCAGCAACAGACTTCGGCGCTGTCCGCATCGTCTTTCTGAGCTTTGATATTAGTATCTTCCACCATTTCCGACTCCTTATACTTTTTTCAAGCCAAACGATTCATGTAAGCGATTCTGGCGGACGTACCATAATTCTATTTACATTCTGCATGCCTGTCTCGCCGGGAGCACGATACAAAAAGCTTCGACGCAGCCCGCAAACAATCTCTCAGAATCCGCCAGTTAAAAACCAAAAATACCACCAGGGGGTATCTGGCTCATGTGCCATGATATACCCCCGGGCGGTATTTGTCAATACTTTTCTGATTAATTTTTTTCTGCTCTACGATCGATATCCTATATCTGCACCATATAATATGACTTATCGGAAGCATTCTGGTAATATGTCAAGAGGACGCTTGCGTACTCGGAACCGATAAGTCAACGACAGAATCGCCAGATTCTGGAGATTATGAGAAGCGGTTTTCTTCTCATAATATAAATTCTCAGGCAGACGCGGCAAACGGATATGATACTGATATAGCCTGCGGCGGTCAATAAGAAAAGTTAATTCCAGAGCACTCATTCCACTCCCAGGTGTGCACGGATTGCTTCTTCATTCAGATGCTCTCCGATCACAATCAGCACTTCCTGACCGACAGGAATCGGCTGAAGAGTAATGTCATCGCGCGTCGCATTGAGTTGAAACCAGGCGGACCCGTTTAGCAGCAAAGATGTATCTTTGTCTTTCTCGGTTTTCCCTCCATTAGCATCGTTTTTACACAGATCCGAAAAATATTGATCTGCCTCCTGCCCGTCTGGTTCCTCCGCCTTCCTCATAAATCCCTTCACCCGAAACACATTTCCGCACACACCATCGCTCAAAATCTGTTTCACTGCCAGGCAAAGCCTCTCCTCCGACATCCGGATATTCATAAAATAAACCGACTGGAAGCCCTCATCCTCCTCACCCATTTTCTGAAAGCTTTCGTTCACATATCCACAAGCGGAAAACCGCTCAAAATCGGAATCTGTAAATTCGTTCCAGTCCTTCACCAGGATGGCTCCTCCGTCACCTGATTCAAATCTGCGCTCACACCGTACGGATTCCAGCGCATGGTTCAGATGCATGATTGTATGTTCAATCTCCTGATCGGAGGCCTCCTGGCTTTTGCTCATTACCACGCATCCGGCGTTTGCTACTTCAGACGCCAGCAGATACTCCGTCTCCGCGGACAGTCCGGTTTCCAGCCTGGCATCAATAATTGCAATGACATTTCCGATTTCATACCACTGATCAAGCGGCTCCTCATGGAGCACATCGAAAAATTCATCCGTATCATAAATGCCGGACGGTTCAATGAGAACCCGGTCATAGCCGCTCATTCCCATCGCGATCAGCTTGGATTTAAACCTCCTGCGGTGGCAGTCTCGATGGCAGCCCCCGGCCACCATCTCCAGTTCACACTGTTCTCCTTCCAGATCCTGCAAAAGCATCATATCCACATTTACGGCACCGTAGTCATTCTCCAGGATCCCGATGTTCCATCCTTTTTTCATTAGAAATTCCGCATATTTTCGGATGAAGGTTGTCTTTCCCGATCCCAGAAAGCCTGTGATCAAATCTATTTTTATCATAATATTCCATTTCTCCTTATTGTTCTGATTCTAAACAGCCATTTATATAATTTCCCTGTCCGCCGAAACAGAATCAGAATTTATGTTTTTACAGGAAATCTTCCTTAAGTCCCTGATTCTCTCTTTCATGTCGTTTCTCTTTTATGCAGACGCATCTGACGCAGATGATCCACAACCGTAAAAATAATTCCGAACCAGATGAGGCAAAACGCGGCCAGCTTATTCTGATCCAGTTCCTCATGAAAATAAAACAATCCCATCAGAAACTGCAGTGTAGGGTTGATATACATCAAAATTCCTGATATGTAATAGGGAATTTCCTTCACACCTATATTAAAAAGCAAAAGTGGTACAGACGTAATAATTCCGCATGCCGGGAGAAGGAAAAATTCAGCTCCGTGAAGCACGCCAATGCTTCCCATCCCAGCGTTGTCTGCCCAGAGCGCAAAGAGCAAGGCAAACGGAGTCATACAGAGTGTTTCCATAAAAAGTGATGCATATGGCGAAATATCCAGATTCTTTTTAACCGCCCCATAGACCGCAAAGGAGCCGGAAATCAGCAGCGCCAGTACTGGAATTGTACCGGATCGCAGAATCATGTACACAACGCCTGCCAGAGCAAATAAAAACGTCACGGTCTCTAATCTGCTTGGACGCTCCCGAAAAATCAGAAGACCAATCGCACCGACCAGCACCGGTTCGATAAAATATCCCAGGCTCGCGTCAAGTACATGTCCGCTGCTGACTGCGAAAATATATACGCCCCAGTTAATTGTAATCAGAATCCCACTGGCAAAACAAATCAGAAACTGTCGGTGATTTCGAAACACCGGGGCAATCTCTTTCCATTTCCCGGTTGCTGCCATGAAAAGCCCCATAAACACCATGGACCAGATGATCCGCTGAGAAAGCACATATACCGAATTGACTGCGCCCAGCAGATTCCAGAAAACAGTCAGTACACCCCAGCAGACATAAGCCGCTGCCACGCCCAGTGAGCCCCACAGTTTCTTATTCATAATCCTCCTCCTCACGCAAACAGTCATTCTTCCCTCATAATATGGAAGCCGCGCAATAGATAATCGCTTCGCGATTGCATATCCCGTACGAAGTGCGGGATGCCTCCCCGGCGAGGGGCGCGGCTTTCATCCATGCTCGCACAGCGAGTATGGACATATAAAGGAAAGCCTGTCATTTTTCGCTAACATTCTACTCTCGCCCGGATTGCATGTCAATGTGAGGATACAAATTTTCATGCGCCAGCCCCCTTGGTTTTTGACGTTTCTTTAAGTATTTTTTCTCTGGTAATTACCTGTCTGATTCGTTCATGATTCAGCCTGTATAATTCCGAACAAATTCGCTGAACAAATTCCGCGCAAATTCCGCGCAAATCAGTAAAAAAATCTTGACAGAAAACCTTGTTTGGTCTAATATATTCAGGTGAGTTTGCAGGAAACGACCGTGTCCGTTTTATAATGAATTGCAAAATATTCCGTTATTCACTATAAAGAGATGCAAACGATTATTTTCAGAGGTTGGGAGGTGTTCAGATTGGCAAATATAAAGTCTGCAAAGAAGAGAATTCTTGTTTCCCAGAAAAAGCACGACAAGAATAAGTCCATCAAGTCTTCTGTGAAGACCGCGATGAAGAAGGTTGACGCTGCAGTTGCGGCGAACGACAAGGCTGCTGCACAGGCCGCGCTTCTGGCTGCTACTTCTACGATTGAGAAGGCTGCTACCAAAGGTGTTTATCATAAGAACAATGCGGCAAGAAAAGTTTCCCGTATGGCAAAGGCAGTCAATACCATGGCTTAATTCCGGGTGTTTGATGTTATGAGAAAAACGGTTTCTCATAATGGGAATGAAGTTATCTATATAGAATCGGATATTGAATGCAAAAAGCAAAGCCCCCGCAGTCACACCGTCACGTGACTGCGGAGTTTTTTACATTAGGAGCTGTCATTCAACTGCAAAAGGATATTTTATAGCTTACGCGATATACAGCCAATGTTCTGAAAGCCAGGGTCAAAAACGCTCCTGCTCCATCTACGGAATTGGCTCTTCCTTTTCAAAGCAGATGCTCTCGATCAGCTTCCAGGTCTCCTCCCGCCCCTGGCCGTTCTGGGAGGAAAACGGGATCATCTTCGTCCCCGGCCGCAGGTTCAGACCTTCGCGGACCAGCTTCAGCTGCTTCTGAACCTGACTCCGCTTAATCTTATCCAGCTTTGTCGCCAGTATGATCGGCTCATAACCGTTCGCGCAGACCCACTCGTACATCGTCTTATCATTTGCCCCCGGCTCATGCCGGATATCGATCAGAAGGAACACTGCCTTCAATTGTGAGGATGTGTGCAGGTAGCGCTCAATCATTTTTCCCCACTTCTCTTTTTCCGACTGCGGAACCTTCGCATAGCCATATCCCGGCAGATCAACCAGATACAAAAGGTCGTTAATATTATAATAATTGATCGTCTGCGTCTTGCCCGGCTGCGAGCTGGTCCGCGCCAGCGATTTGCGGTTCATCAGCGTATTGATCAGGGAGGATTTCCCGACGTTGGACTTCCCCGCGAACGCGACCTCCGGCCGGTCATTTTCCGGAAGCCGGCTCGTAATCCCGCACACCGTCTCGAGGGTTGCCTGTTTAATGATCATTCCGGTCTCCTTCCCTCCTCTCTTTTCATATGGTATTTTTCTCCATCATGGATGTCTGGTAAACAACCCATTATCTGAAACCAATGGGATTGCGGTCGCCTGTTTCAATGATTGTTGTACACAGCAATCACACCCTGTAGCGCGAAGGATCTGTCGCGAAATCACTCGTTCATCTTGCATCTGCTAATACGCATATCGCAGGCCATTAAAGCCCCAACGCAGTCTGCCTCAGGCCTCCACGGCCAGACGCAGGCGTACTTTTGCAAATTTATATTATATCTGTGCGAGCGCCGTTTTCAGCACCTCCGGCATCGCGCTTACATATACAATATCAAGGCCGTCTGTAATCTCATCCTGTATCTCTGCGATATCCGGCTTATTCTCCGATGGCACCAGCACGGTCGTGATACCCGCCTGCTTCGCGGCCAGCAGCTTTTCCTTCAGGCCGCCGATGGGAAGTACACGCCCACGCAGCGTGATTTCCCCGGTCATCGCCACATCCGCACGCACCGGGATTTCCGTGATCGCGGAGAGAATCGCCGTCGCCATCGTGATGCCCGCCGACGGTCCGTCCTTCGGCACCGCGCCCTCCGGGATGTGAATGTGGATATCGTTTTTCACAAAAAACTCCGGATCGATTTTGTACTGCGTACCGAGGGAGCGCACATAGCTGATCGCCGTCCGCGCCGACTCCTTCATCACATCGCCGAGCTGCCCGGTCAGCAGAAATTCCCCCTTGCCCGGCATGGTATTGACCTCGATCTGCAGCGTGTCGCCGCCTACGCTGGTCCATGCCAGCCCGCGCACGATACCGACATCATTTTTCGCATTCCGCTTCAGGATGGAGCTGTGCTTTCGCCCAAGATACTTCTCCAGATTTTTTTCCGTAATCTTCACCGAAGACGCCCCGTCCTCCAGAATCTCACGAGCCGCTTTCCGGCAGAGTTCACCTATCCTGCGCTCCAGCTGACGGACGCCGGCCTCTTTTGTATATCCCTCAATCAGGGACGCCATCGCGGATTTCGTGATGGTCATCTGGCCTTTTTTCAATCCGTTATGCGCCAGCTGTTTTTTCATCAGATGCTCCCTGGCAATGTGGAGCTTCTCATTTGCTGTGTAGCTTGTCACCTCAATGAGCTCCATCCGGTCGAGCAGCGGGCGCGGAATCGTGTGCACGTCATTCGCAGTCGCTATGAAAAGCACCTCCGACAGATCAAGCGGAAGCTCTACGTAATTGTCGCGGAACCGGCAGTTCTGCTCGGAATCCAGCACCTCCAGAAGCGCTGAGGAGGTATCTCCCTTGTAATCACTGCTCACCTTGTCAATCTCGTCCAGCAGCATCAGCGGATTCTTTACGCCTGCCTGCCGCAGCCCGTCCGCGATGCGCCCCGGCATCGCCCCGACATAGGTGCGGCGGTGGCCGCGGATTTCCGCCTCATCGCGCACGCCGCCAAGACTGATCCGCACAAACTTTTTATCCAGCGCGCGGGCAATCGACTGTGCGATCGAGGTCTTGCCTGTTCCGGGAGGTCCCACGAGGCAGATAATCGGGCTGTCGCCCTTTTTCGTCAGACAGCGCACAGCCAGGAATTCGAGTATCCGTTCCTTTACCTTCTCCAGACCATAATGATCCCGATCCAGGATCTTTCTCGCATTTTTCAGATCCGGATTGTCTTTGGACGCTTTCTCCCACGGAAGCTCCAGCAGGGTCTCCACATAGGTCCGAAGCACCGGACTTTCCGCCGAATTCGGTCCGATGGTCTTCAGACGGTCAGCCTCTTTACAAATCTTTTCCTTCACTTCATCCGGCGCGGCCAGCTTCCCGGCCGCTTCCTTGTAATGCTGCACGTCTGTCAGAAACCCATTCTCCCCCAGCTCTTCCTGAATCACGCGCATCTGCTCGCGGAGCACATACTCGCGCTGATTCTTGTCCACGCGCTCTTTTACTTTCTGCTGGATCTCATTCTGTACTTCTAAAATGCTGATCTCCCTTGCCAGCAATGTGAGTAGCTGATTGTAGCGCGAAAGCATATCTTCTGCCTCAAGCAGCCTCTGTGTGTGCCGGTAATTCACGGGCAAATGCACACAGGCGGACATGGTCAGCTTTCCCATATCTTCAATGTCCAGAAGCATCCGCAGGTATTCCTTGCCAAACTTCTGATTGAGCTGCCCATAGCGGGTAAGCGAATCCTTCAGCCCCCGCGTCAGTCCTTCCGCGGTCAGCTCGTCGATCTCCACCGGTTCATCCTCAAACGGTTTCACCTGCGCAAGAATGTGGTCATCCAATTCCGCGCCGCCCACCATCCGGCAGCGCTCCATGCCCTCCACTCTCACGCGCACGATCCCCTTCGGCAGCTTCGCCACGTTCAGGATCTTCCCGACCACGCCGACGTCATATAAGCTTTGGAGACCCGGATTGGTATCATCCGGGTCCTTCTGTGTCACTAAAAAAATTGTCTGATCTGCCGCCATGGCTTCCTCAACCGATCGAACAGACCGGTCCCGACTGATATCAAAGCTCACAACCATTGTCGGAAACACGGTCAGCCCGCGCAGGGCCAGCACCGGCAGCATTCTTAATTCGTCTCCTGTCATATTCTCTCTCTGTGAAAATCCACATACCCGCACTGCGGGCGCCACTCATGTATCAAAGTCTCATACCCATGCCCAATCCATGGAGACCCGGCACGGATTATTATCCCGGTTTGCATCGTGAAACGAGGCAGCACCCAGCTGCTGACGACGCTTTTATCCGTAAATGAGCAGTAAGGAACTTTAGCGAAATAACTTCCCCATTTTGCACCGCCTGGCACGCAAATCGCAGACTATAAAAGTAATGATCGATCGTGTTCCCGGCAGCAAAACGGTATAATACTGCTACGCCGAGGCCTCCACAAACCCGAACCTGCGCTTTCTCCTCGGAGTGTGCTCCGTGGTCCGGTATGTCAGCTCCGGCTCACCGGTACCCTCAACCGTCTCTTTTGTAATCAGGCAGGTCGCAATCGTTGTATCCGACGGGATCCGGAACATAATGTCCATCATCGTATTTTCCATAATCGCACGCAGGCCTCTCGCGCCAGTCTTGCGCTTAATCGTGCGGTCCGCAATCGCCTCGATGGCCTCCTGTGTGAAGGACAGCTCCACGTCATCCAGGCCAAACAGCCCCTGGTACTGCTTGATGATCGCATTCTTCGGCTCCGTCAGGATGCGGATCAGCGTATCGCGGTCAAGCTCATCAAGAGATACCACCACCGGCACACGGCCCATGAACTCCGGAATCATACCGAATTTGATAAAATCCTCCGGCAGTGCCTGCCGCAAAACCTCTCCGACGTTGCGGTCGCTTTTCTGCGTCAACTCCGAGCCAAAGCCAATCCCCTTGCGGTCCATGCGCGACTCGATAATCTTATCCAGACCTTCAAACGCGCCTCCGCAGATGAACAGAATATTCGTCGTATCAATCTGCAAAAGCTCCTGATGCGGATGCTTTCTCCCGCCCTGCGGCGGCACAGAAGCAACCGTTCCCTCCAGAATCTTCAGCAGCGCCTGCTGTACACCTTCGCCGGAGACATCTCTCGTGATCGACGCGTTCTCGGATTTGCGCGTGATCTTATCAATTTCATCAATGTATATAATCCCATATTCGGCTTTTTTGATATCATAATCCGCCGCCTGGATAATCTTCAGAAGGATATTCTCCACATCCTCGCCGACATAGCCGGCCTCTGTCAGAGAAGTCGCGTCCGCAATTGCAAATGGAACATTCAGAAGACGCGCCAGCGTCTGAGCCAGCATCGTCTTTCCGCAGCCGGTTGGTCCAAGCATCAGAATATTGCTCTTCTGAATCTCTACATCCAGATATCTGCCGCTGGTAATTCTCTTATAGTGATTGTAAACCGCCACAGACAGCGCCTTCTTCGCCGCGTCCTGGCCAATCACATAATCATCCAGAAACTCCTTGATCTGGGCCGGCTTGAGCAGATTGATCGCATCCGGATCATCGCCCATATATTCTTCAGCCATCTCCTCTTCCACGATCTCGGCGCAGATATCAATACATTCATCACAGATATACACTCCGTTCGGACCGGCAATCAGCTTGTGCACCTGATCCTCTGTCTTATTGCAAAAGGAGCATCTGACTTTCTCTATCAACTTTCCCGGCATATTTTTACCTCTATTATTATTTAATCGACAAAAGATACGACACTGCAGATTACATCTGCGCCCTGCTGTAACTGACACCAGCTGAACACCCTCCAGACAGCTGACGCCCTGCTGCGCGCTCCCGCAATCCCTGTGTCACCAATTAACGCACAGGAGACTGTCACAAATTATCATTTGTAACAGCCTCCGATTTTTAATTCGCATCAGCCTGTGATAAAACACATTCCCCGATGGCATCTGCAAACCGGATCCTGTCACGGGACTTGGTTCATATATTATCTCGATGTCACCACTTCATCAATCAGACCGTACGCTTTCGCCTCTTCGGCACTCATGAAATTGTCCCTCTCCGTGTCGGCCGCAACGACCTCCAGAGGCTGACCCGTATTCGCCGCAAGCATTTCGTTGAGCTGCTGTTTTGTCTTAAGAATACGTTCCGCAGCAATCTTGATATCCGTCGCCTGCCCCTGCGCTCCGCCGGACGGCTGGTGGATCATAATCTCCGAATTCGGAAGCGCGAAACGTTTCCCTTTCGCTCCGCCCGCAAGCAGAAACGCGCCCATGCTCGCTGCCATTCCCATGCAGATGGTGGATACATCACACTTTACATAATGCATGGTGTCATAAATCGCCAGTCCCGCCGGAACCGAGCCGCCGGGGCTGTTGATATACAGATGAATATCCTTGTTCGGATCCTCGGACTCCAGGAACAGAAGCTGCGCAACCACAAGATTCGCGCTCAGATCCGTCACTTCCTCACCCAGAAAAATAATCCGATCCTTCAGCAATCTCGAATAGATGTCGTAGGAGCGCTCTCCCCGACCCGTCTGTTCGATGACATAAGGTACAAAGCTCATGTCAAAATTCCCCCTGTCTCATGATTTTTATACAGGAAACAATATAAGTCATTTCCTTTCTCGCTGACCGCAAGGCCGCCAGGCAGCCATATTACATACGGTCATGTGCATCAGATTATATCCATCATAAGCTCCGCTCCCTCTTCTGAATCAGGCACAGCCCCGGAATCCATCACCTTCCTGGCGCCTGCATCCCGTTACCTGCTCACTCAGCCTCCGCATCCGTATCAACCGCGATCTCCTCGACTTCTTCCGTCGGCTCAACCTCAACTGCCGCATCCGCAATCAGTTCAACTGCCGCACGCACCTTCAGCTCGTCTCTGACCTCCTCGATCTGTTCCTCGCCCATCAGCTCCTTGCACTTTTCAAAATCCATGCCATACGATTCCGCCATCTTCCGGATCTCTTCGTCTACGCTCTCCTCGCTGACCTCAACGTTCTCCGCCTCCGCGATCGCTTCAAGGACCAGAGAATTCTGAATCCGGGTAAGTGCCTCCGGCTTCATCTGCGCCTGGAACGCATCCGGGGTCGTGCCAGTGAACTGCATATACTGCTCCAGCGTAATGCCCTGGGATTGAATCCGTCTTGAAAAGTCGTCCGTCATGCGGCGGATCTGCTCCTCGATCATCGGCTCCGGGATCTCCATCTGCGCATTCGCCACTGCTTTCGCGACTGCCTTATTCTCTTTCTCGCGTTTCGCTTCCTGCTGCTTCTGCTCAAGCTGCTTTGCGCGGACATCATCGCGGTATTCTTCCATCGTATCAAACTCGGAAACGTCCTGCGCGAATTCGTCGTCCAGCTCCGGAAGCTCCTTTACCGTAATCTGGTTCACCGTGCATTTAAACACGGCCTCCTTCCCCTGCAGCTCCTCGGCCTGATAATTATCCGGGAATGTCACATTTACTTCGGCTTCTTCACCAATCGACTTCCCAATCAGCTGTTCCTCAAAGCCCGGAATGAAGCTGCCGGAACCAATGGTCAGCGGGTAGTCCTGTCCCTTGCCGCCATCAAATGGCTCTCCGTCTACATAGCCGTCAAAATCAAGCTTAATCATATCGCCATCCTGCACCGGACGGTCATCGACATCAATCACTCGCGAATTCTGCTCACGTTCCTTCTCGATCTCCGCGTCAACCTCCGCCTCGGACACCTCTGCAAGTGTCCTCTCTATCTCAAGTCCCCGGTACTCGCCAAGCGTCACTTCCGGCTTCAGCGCTACCTCAGCGGTAAAGATGAACGGCTTCCCTTCCTCGATCTGAACCAGGTCGATCTCCGGGCGGGATACAATCGTCTCCTCACACTCGTTCAGTGCCTTCGGATATGCCTCATTGATCGCACGGTTCGCGGCATCTTCATAGAAAATCTCCGCGCCATAATATTTCTGAATCATCTTACGCGGCGCCTTGCCCTTGCGGAATCCCGGAACCGTAATTCTATTTCTCTGTGCACGATATGCTTTCTCCAGCGCAGCGATAAAATCCTCTGCCGAAACCTCAATCGTGAGCTTCGCCATATTATTTTCCAGTTTCTCTACCTGTACACTCATTGTACCTTGTTCCTCCACTCTTGATTCACTTTCTATTCCTGCATCCCTTTTCACTTATTTGTCCGCAGTCATCTTGGTAGTATATCACAGTAGCTATAAAAACGCCAGTATTTTTTTCATTTAAATACAATCGACTTTTCCAGCTCATCCGCCGTCTTCTGATCTCTCATCTGCGCGACAAGGCAAAGCCCGAATGGGATCGCTGTCCCCATCCCGCGGCTGGTCGTCACGTTGCCGTCGACCTCAACCGAATTTTCCGAAGTCACCGCGCCGGTCAGCTTTCCTTCCAGACCCGGATAGCAGACCGCCTTTTTCCCGACAAGCAGACCGAGTCCGCCAAACACCGTCGGAGCGGCACAGATTGCCGCAATCTTTTTTCCGGCCGCCGCCTGCTCCTTCAAAAGTGCGCCAAGTTCCTCATGCGCCGCCAGCGTGTTCGTCCCAGGCATGCCGCCCGGCAATACAAAGAGCTGCGCCGCCCCTGCATCGATCTCATCGAACAGCACATCCGCCTTCAGCGCAATCCCATGGCTTCCGGTAATTGCCAGATCTCCCGTGATCGAGACCATCTGTGTCTCAATCCCTGCTCTGCGCAGCAGATCCACCACAGTAAGCCCTTCTACCTCCTCAAATCCATCCGCCAGAAAAACATATGCCTCCATCATTTTCAAGACTCCCTTCTACTGTTTTTTTCAATAATTTCCGTCGTCACAGCACTACAGCACTAAGGAACTGTCGCGAAATCACTTACCCATCTTGCACCGCCTGACGCGCAAATCACAGATCATAAAAGTCTCGACGCAGTATTGCACATTTCCGTTCGTGCGATTTTCCCGTGCTCCAGTCCCTGAGTTTACCAGACACTGCGCGCAAAATCAATAGTTTCTCCCCTTTTCTCTTATAAAAAAATATGCTACACTTTGGATAATCCTGCAAAAGCGGTCAGCCCGCAGCCGGTGAAAACATTTTGTCTATCCGGAAACGGATTTCGTTTTGGCAGCAGTCAAATTTTATTTTATTATACGAGGAGGAGACATCTCATGGAAATCGAGCGCAAATTTCTGATCAAAAAGCTTCCCGCAGACCTGGAGACTTATCCCTGCCACCAGATTGAACAGGCCTATCTGTGCACCAGCCCGGTCATCCGCATCCGCAGGCAGGACGATGAATATATCCTGACCTACAAAGGCAGCGGCATGATGGTGCGCGAAGAGTATAATCTTCCGCTTACCCGTGAGGCGTATGACCATCTGCTCCCAAAAGCGGACGGTAACATCCTGACCAAAAAAAGATACGTCATTCCTCTCACAGCCGCGTTAAAAATCGAGCTTGATATTTTTGAAGGAAAATTTGCCGGTCTTCAAATGGCGGAAGTGGAATTCCCGGATGAAGAATCCGCAAACGCATTCACACCGCCTGACTGGTTCGCGGAAGAAGTGACATGGAATCCGGAATACCATAATTCGGCGATGAGCATGCGATAGGGCTCTGTTACAAAATCCGAACAGCTGACCACAGACTGCTTTTTATTTCGATGCCGTTCTGAACTTCTTTGTGCATAATTTTTGTATTACAGGGATGTTCGGAGAACTTTCCTGATTTAATCGAGTAGGGAGACTTGTCCCCTACTCGCCCGCGCTGGGCGCGTGCAGCGTAAGCTGCTAATTTCCTCTCGCGCCCCTGCGCATAAAAAAAATGACACAATTTGTGTCACCCGCGAACGTTTGGATCGTTTTATACGTTATATATAATAGAGAACAAAATTCTCTATATAAACACAACGGTTCCAAACCAGCAGACAGCAGGGCGGAACTGATTGCAAAATACAAAGGAGAGCAGAAAAAAATGGATGAAGCAAACTACCTGAAAAACATGCGGGCGCTGCGTAAAAAAGCCCACTACACCCAGCAGGATGTCAGTGACCGGCTCAATATCCAGAGGCAGACCTACAGCAATTATGAAAATGGATTCCGGGCGCTTCCGCTCGATATCATCATTGATATCGCGGAGCTCTACAAAGTGAGTGTAGACTATCTGATCCACAGTGACGGGGAAAGCGATCCGCCGGAGAATTACCGGCATCTGTGTACCGGCGAGCGCGTCATGATGGATAATATCTCCCATCTTACGGCCGGAAGCCAGGTCGATGTCTGTCAGTTTATCCATTACAAGGCATTCTATCCATCCTGAAAGCCAGGGAGAAAAACATGTTTTCATCCTGGGTTCAAAAATGCTTCTCATTGTCCGGACCAATGAGATTGCGACCACATTCTTTCAGACAACAGCCCCGGCAGACCGGGGCTGTTGTCTATCTTACGCGCAGAGCCGAGCGAGGCATACCCCATGCGAAGCGTGGGATGCCCATACCCCCAATCTTCGATTGGGGGCAAAACCCGGCGAGGGCCTGCGTCCTCGATTTTCTGCGAAAATCGGGACATGAAACGTGTGCCACTAGCACACAGCAACCGCACAAGCGAGTAGGAGCCGACAAGTCACGTCCTGTTCGATCACACTCATAACAAGTTCCGATTGTTCACGATACTGCTTCAGAGAAGCATCCGCAGCCGCTCAATATCCTCTTCCGTCGTAGACCAGCTGGTCGCGAACCGGATGACCGTATGATTCTCGTCCTTCTTCTCCCAGAAACCAAAGGCCACCTGCTTTTTCAGTTCCTCCATCCTTGCATTCTCAAGGACAATAAACTGCTGATTGGTCGGCGATTCCAGATAAAACTCCTCATTTTTTTCATGAAACAGCGCTTTCAGACGCTCCGCCATCTCAATCGCGCGGCGGCCAACCTCCATATACAATCCGTCCGAAAACAGCACATCAAACTGAATCCCGATCAGACGTCCCTTAGCCAGCAATGCGCCCCGCTGCTTCACAAGCGGCAGAAAATGCCGGGGCATATTATGCTTCGGAAACACGACCGCCTCCCCGCAGAGTGCGCCAACCTTTGTGCCGCCGATATAAAATACATCACAGATTCTCGCTATATCCGGCAGGGTCACATCCGTCTCATAACTCATCAGCCCATAGCCCAGCCGCGCGCCGTCCATATAAAGCGGAATCCCATACGTACTGCAGACGCCGGCAATCGTCTCCAGCTCCGCCTTCGTATACAGCGTACCATACTCCGTCGGATGCGAGAGATACACCATCCCCGGAAATACCATGTGCTCATAATTTCCATCCTGATAAAAGTCAGCCAGATAAGCGGCCAGCTCTTTGGCATCTATTTTTCCATTGTGACCGGGCACCGTCAGTACCTTGTGCCCCGTATACTCAATCGCCCCCGCCTCATGCGTGTTCACATGGCCTGTATCCGCCGAAACTACGCCTTCATAACCCGACAGCATCGTGGAAATCACCGCAGCGTTCGTCTGTGTGCCGCCCGTCAGAAACCATACATCAGCCTCCGGGCACGCACAGGCTGCCCGGATTTTCTCTTTTGCGCTCTTACAATACGGGTCCGTCCCATAGCCGGACAACGGCTCCAGATTCGTCTCCATCAACCGTTTCAAAATCGCCGGGTGCGCCCCGGTCGTATAATCGCTCTCAAACGATAACATTTCATTCCTCCGGAAATCCCAATTTTACGCTGTTTCTACTCTATTCTTCTTTCATCAGCAGTTCCTCAAAGGACACCGTTGCTCCATCATTTTCCTGCTTTGCTTCGGCTATCATCTGCCGACCCCATTCGTCCGGCTCCACTTCTTCCGTAAGCAGGCCTTTTATGCTGCTGAGCATATCAATAACAAACACCAGCTTGCTCTCAGGTATCTCATCTATCAGCCGTATTCCCTTTCTTTATTGCTCATTTCGCACCCTTCCTTCTAAGTTCTGCCATATCAGCCAGCATCTCTTCTTCCGAAGCCCAGCCTTTATCATCAATAAACATCCGCTGCATCTCTTTCAGCAATTCTCTGTCTGTCGCGCTATCCGTTGAATTTTCTGTCACTGAGATATTTTCCACACAGCAGGTTGCAGCTGCACTCTCTTCTGCGTCTAAAGTATTCATTGTTCCTCTTACTGTTTCTGTCATACTATACACAACAACCTCTACCTGCAAAAGCTGAACGCTTTCAGATAGTTTAATTGCATTATAGCATAGCCGCATCGTTTTCGCCACTGTAAAAACGAGTTTCCTGAAAATTCTTAACTGAAAATTCTTAGATGAAAATTCTTATGGTTCCTTTCTGTTCTGATAGCATTTTTCCTTCCTCGTCGCATTATCCCTGACGATGACTCGATCGTATTTTTCTAACAGCTCGTCCTTATGCTTCAATGCAATTTCTCTGTTCCCGCAGGAATATCCCCCACCCGGTTCGCATCCCATCCTCTTTTACGGCATAAACATCCACGCCCGTCCATGTGAAATCATCCAGATGAGCATTTACATAGGCTCGTTCTTCCACAATAAAATCTGCCAGCAGCTGCGCTATCGTTCTCATTGCTTCCGGGCTATCCCGTAAGGTTTTGAACGTTCCAAGCGTTTTCAGTTCTCTATCACCGTTTTCATAATATTCGATCGCCAGGTCAAGATATATCCCTTCGCTCCCTCCGTAGCCAAGATTGTTTCGGATGTCAAACTGATATGTCCTGATTGGTACAGGGTTATATGCCGCCAAAAAATAGTCCAGAATCTTATCCGGCATCTGTTCTTTAGCTCGCAAACGATCGCAAATCAGATGAAAATATTCTGATGTCGTAATCGGTTTCTTCATACGCGCCTCCTAAGCCACTCTTGCTTCTCCGTTGTTATTCTTTCTGTTTCATGCAGCAGGCTTATCTGCCGTCAAATCAGGCTCTTTTCGAAAAAGCAGACCCGAATAAAACAATTAGCAGATTCTACAAATATGAGTATAAGTTGCTATACTTTTACATTTCTGACTGGTTTGATTCTCAGGCAGCTATAGTAACTTCGCCGGATTTGCTGCTATAGTAGTAAACGTGATTACTCAAGACTTCGTCCTCCATGATTTCCGTATCGTTCATCTCCTTTACAATATCCGCCAGAGCATCGTAATCCATATCCGTCTCTGAAACCGGAAGAAACAGCAGCTGATGAATGGATGATGGAAGGATAAAGAAATCCTCTCCGAAATAGTCCGATGATTTTTTGAGGAATCTGCCATTCAGCGTTTCAACAGCTCCATCCAGCCACCGGTTCGTTCCTGCTGCGTACAGTTTCGGTGACGCTTTCATGCTTTCCATATCGAAATCAATTTCAGCAGCGATTAATTCTGCGAGTATATCGTCAATGTCTTTCAGCACGGCATCATCGTTCGATTCGATGTTACCCATAAATACTTCATACAATTCCTGCTCTGCGACGCCCCACATATCCATATGATTATTCAAAACCTGTACTGTACCATGACATCCAAGCATCTCTTTGGGGACGGACACCAGATAAACAAGGGAGAGCTCAAGAAACGCTCTGTGCGGCACCGTTTCCAGAAAATCACGGTTCATTTCCGTATTGATCAGCTTACCGCGCAGCTTCGGCCTGACTTTGGAATAGTCGGTAAGGAATGATGTGTTAATCGGCTCCTCTACCGCACGTTTTCTGTATTCCGCCTCAATACTTGCAACCACATCGGAGATACTGATTAGTGCTATCGTTGTCATGCTACTTCTTTGAATCATCTTTTCCTTTCAGCGTCTCCTAGAGGATCGCCTCAACAATCGCAATCAATATGTCCTCCATAGGCACCTCCTTCACAAAAGATAAGAGCAACCGAACTCAATCGACTGCTCTTTCATAGTTATAATATGCAATTGTAGTTTGTAAGATAACCATTAAGCATAAGCTTTCATTGTAGGCCAAAGCCTTTAACATTCAACTGTATTCTGGAAAATCACCTCGCATAATACCATGTAGATCCACCGACTCCCGGTATAAAAAGAACTGCATTCTTTGAGGCATCATATTTAATTCCATACGTACCAGCATCATAGAAATAATAACCGTCACTTGTCTTCGTATAAGAGGAGACATTGAAATCATACGCGCCATAACTAACCCCTGAAAACTCAATACCAAAGTCTCCACTATCCAGCCAGGAAAAAGTCATAATGCTGCCGCTGCTGCTTTTATAAGTATATTTTTTATACCAATATTTATTAAAAGATGAGCTTGAGGAAGAGCCACTCGTCTTTACTGACTTCTTCGTACTCCATGCTGAATAATAGGTCTTACCAGATACCTTCTTATATGCGCGAATCCGTACGTAGTAAGTTGTTCCCGACTTTAATCCGCTGATAGAAACGCTCTTCTTCGAACCGCCGGACACTTTCTTCGTCTTATTCCCGCTCGCGAATGTCTTACTCGTCGAATACTGAATCTGATAGCCGCTCGCCTTGCTTGCTTTCTTCCATTTTACAGTAATCTTTGTCGAAGAAGCTTTTTTCACAGAGGAAAGCTTCGTTCCGACTACACGGGCGATCTTCTTCCCAGTGCCAGAGCCGTTTATATAATCGGCGTATGGAACGACTTTGTAAGTATAGACCGTCCCATTCTTTACCGTTTTATCTGTGTAACTGGTTGTAGATGCGGTCTTAATCGTCTTAATGAGTTTGTAACTGCCGGAACCTGTTTTCCGATACACGTAATAACCATCTGCAGATGTGACTTTATCCCATTCCAGTCGAATCCCGGAAGACTTATTTGTGAGACTGGAAAGCTGTATCTTAACATCGCTCGTAACGCTTACCGTACAGCTTGCCTTCACTGTACTGCTGTCAGAGAAGGATGATACCGCTGTGATGGTTGTCTCTCCGGATGATACCGCCGTAACCTTCCCGTTTTCGTCCACAGTTGCTACACTTGTATTGCTGCTTGTCCACGTAATCCCCTGTTCACTTGCATTAGAAGGAGTGAACGTCGGTATCAGATAATCCGACCATCCAAGACCGATGGACTTAGATTCCGTAAGGGTAATTGCAGTAAGCGCAATATACTCCTCCTGCCGCACATTCAGCGTATAATCCCATGATGCGTTCCCGCTCATACGGACATAATAAGTCCCCGGAGAGGCAAACATTTTATCCGAAGAAATAGCCGTACCGGTGGATATTTCAACATCCGTCACCTCTTCCAACTGACCACCCGCATCCACTAAATAAAGATTTGCCGTCACGCTCCCGGTCGTCCAGTTTTCTTTCCCAAGAATAACCGTGAGATAACATTTCTCAGAAACTGTAAATTTATACCAGTCATAGTCCGTCATCTCACTGTTATCACTATACAAATTAATATTGCCGACATATGTACTGTTCGTTTTTATCTCATTCGCCTGCGAAGAGAGATCATTCGTTTCAATCTCACTTGTGTCTGCGGACAGTGCTGTTTCATTAACCGTCAAATAATAGTAGCCATTCGTTCCCTTATAGGAACTGGAATCTCCATCTGTATAAACCACAACATAGTAAGATCCAGCAGGCAGCCGCAGATTATCAAAACTGCTTCCATTAGAAACCGAACTATAATTCTGTCTGCAGATTTCCGTTTCCCCAGAACTATCAGACTTATACAGCACTGCCTCCCAGTAATATGCAGCGTCCTTATCCTTTAATGAAATATTTATCAGAGATGAACTGTCCAGTGTAAAATGATAATAATCATAATCCTCATACCAGGAATAATCGCGCATGCCCCAGTATTCAACATTGGTCTGAATTTCCGTTGCAGCTGCAAAAGAATCATTGCCTGCAGATTCTCCATTGTAGGTGCCCTCCGACTCGTAAACAATGCAGAAGGTTGCTTCACTGTTGATCGCATTACCAGCCGAAATTTTAAACGAATACTGTGCAGCCGAAGGCAAAACCACATAATTCGTCTCAGCTGACTCTGATTTATTTGTCATTACAATATTAACTGCAAGGCCAGAGATTTCTGAAAAGCTTACGCTATAGCCCGGATTTACACAATTCTCCAATTTTAGATATACACGCCCTGGCGTCGACACAGAAAAATATTGCGTTGTTCCGCAAATGTCTGCGGCAGAATAGGTCGTATTAACCTGCAGCTCCGTAACGGTCGAATCAGCTACGGTCTGGACGCCTTCAGACTCCTCTTCTTCAATTGAGACTATTGAGATTCCCTTATTCTCCTGATTTTCAGGCTCTGCCACTTCCATCCCTAATTCTTTCTCGGAAGCAATAGCCAGTCCATCGTCCTCCGATGCAGCCGACAAGGTTTCTGTCTCTTCGATTACATCCACAATCTCATCACTGATAATCACAGCATCTTCAACCTCAGCTTCATTTTCACTCGCCATCGAATAACCGCATGGCGCAACTGCAAGCATCACTGCTGATATTAATAGTGTAAGTCTCTTCTTCATTTTTAAAATCCTCCTTCTTTTTAACATACTCATCCCATAACAGTACCAATGGTACCGCATCACTGATGAAAACTTCTTAATTTTTCAAAGCAACAAAGCCGAAATAATAATTTTTCTTAATTTATTCATCATCTATCCCTTTTTTCATTCTTAATTTTGCATTTGCTATATTTTTGAGATATTTCCCCCCTCTGTTCACTTTAAATGAAATCCAAAATCCAGCTTAAACATCCCTAAATATTTATCAAGCATATATGTTTATTTGATATTATACACCATTTAGTTTTATCTGTAAACAACGTGCTTTGTTATTTTATCGCATTTCAGCAGAGACTATTCTAAGCATAAACAGGATGTTTACCCCCCATGAACAGCTTTTACATCGACATCGACAGCCGTATCGCGAAACTCAGGCGCGACAATCATATCACACAGGCTCAGCCTGCAGAAAAGCTGGATATAATTCTTTTGTAAGAGGTTAAGCCTTGACAGCAGAAGAGATACTTAAAATTCTCCATAAGCATTCTGGTATGAAACGACTCAGGAAGGTTCGCACGTACAGCTTAAATACCCTGCGAAACCCGGAAAAGTGACTGTGCCGGGACACTCTGATCTTTTCTGTTTGAAAAAAAACAATGAGCGTGTAAAAACAAATACCACTCTTCCGTTATGGTTCAAAAGGATTGCAGAAGAACAGTAAATAAATTATTCCCGTCATCTCGAAGCCGCGCTTATTGATTACTTTCAGAATCCATCACAATCTCACAGCTAATTCGAAAGGAATGTTTCCTTTCCTGCCTGGATGGCTAACCTCGCTGATAAACGCAGGGATCAACTGCTCCCAGGTGTTCCAGGATGGCCTGATGGAAAAATTTGCTTAATCTCCTGGTTCCGGACGGGGTCGGTATAGCCACCCGGCTCTCTCCTCCCCAAACAGCAAATAGTACGCTGATATATGCAGTTCTAAACACAGATTCACGAGGCTGTAGCATGACGGCATTGTTTTCTCCCTTGGATTCAGATACATATGTAGCAACGATCTCTTGTTGTTTTTCCTGTGGCTGTCCGGATACGTTCAACCAGCATTTAGTCTCTGCCAGAACCATTGGATTCGATAAATGGATGTCAGCATAGATGTCAAAACCAGCTCCGCCGCCGATAAATCCGCATAATAAAAATGGGGTTTCCCAGAGTCAAATGCTCCGAAAAGCCCCTTTTTACGCTGTTTTTCCGCTATTTGGTTTTCTTAGAGTGCGGCCAGTGGGACTCGAACCCACACGGTCTCCCACAGGAACCTAAATCCTGCACGTCTGCCAATTCCGTCATGGCCGCAAGCGTTCATGTGCACGGCGTTTAAATGCAAATGTCGTAACTGGGCTAGCCGGATTCGAACCGGCGAATGCAGGAGTCAAAGTCCTGTGCCTTACCGCTTGGCGATAGCCCATTAAAAAATTATAGTAAATAAAATCCTGCATCAATGCGCGATGCAGGATAGATTCAGGGTGGATAAAGGGATTCGAACCCTTGGCCTCCAGAGCCACAATCTGGCGCGCTAACCAGCTGCGCTATACCCACCATAATGCTCCATTCCCTCATTCCAGTCAGCGAGCCGAACCCGTCTGCAATAGTAGATAAATGATATAAATGGAAACGAGCCTGAAGGGATTCGAACCCCCGACCCACGGCTTAGAAGGCCGTTGCTCTATCCAACTGAGCTACAGACTCAAAAAGCGGGTGATGGGAATCGAACCCACGTGTCCAGCTTGGAAGGCTGGTGTTCTACCATTGAACTACACCCGCATAGAATATCGATTGGAAGATCGGGGTGACAGGATTCGAACCTGCGACCTCCTGGTCCCAAACCAGGCGCTCTAGCCAAGCTGAGCCACACCCCGAAAGCAGCGAATCAAGGCGTCCCAGCGCTTGACGCGAATTGTATTATATTACAGGACGCCCTGATTGTCAACTATTTTTTTGCGGCTTTTTTTGTTACATTTTTTTCTTTTTGTTCATCCTTTGGTTTATTCAGATGTTTTACTCCTGTTTCATGCTGTCTTTTTGGTGCTGCTTTTTCAGACATAATATAAATAGCAACCTGTGAAGGTCTCATAGCTCATCGACAGACATATACTGCTTTCATACGCGATAAATATAATTCTCTTTGCGCGGCTTCGCCTGCGGGAGATCGCCGTCCCGATACCCCAGGATGCAATGCCCAACTCCCTGATAATCACCCTCAATGCCCCATTCTTTCAAAAGTGCCTTTCCTTCTTCGGAGTCAAAGACTTCCTTCGCGCGATGAATCCAACAGGAATCTACACCAATCGAAAACGCGGCGTTCATCATGTTGCCGATGACGAGTGCACCATCCTCGACAAAGGTGCCGCGGCTGCGGTCAGCAAGCACGACCACCACGGTCGGAGCTCCATAGAACGGGTCGGCAGATATCCCCATTATTGCCGCGTTCATTTTGGAGAGCTTTGCGATGGTCTCCGCATCCTGGACAACTACAATGATCGGGGATTGCGCACCCATTCCGGTCGGCGCATAAGTGCCGGCTTCCAGAATCTGTTCAAGCTCGCTGTCCTTAATCTGCTCAGTCTTGTACTTGCGAACACTTCTGCGCTCTTTGAGACATTTCAATACTTCGTTCATTTTCCATTCCTCCTGTCTTTTATGGTTCTTATTTCTTTTTATCGGTAAGAAATCGCCCACTCTGTTAATTTCAGATGTATATCAGACATATCATCTGTATCCAGTCATCATTCGTGTTAAATCTCAGTACCGTATAAATACACAGCATTTATAATCATCAGTCGCTCTGCAAGCAGAGTCTTACTTAATAAATCCGAAATTTATGTACCGCCCATCGGATCACTCTGTATCTCGGCGTCTCCAGCTCGCGGGCTGCCTCTTTTAGCTTCTCCCGGATTGGAAGCCGCTGCGGGCAGTGCTGCTCGCAGCGGCCGCATTCTGCGCATTGCGAGGCACTGGAGGTCTCCCGCCGCATGGCGGTGGACTGAATGTATTCCCATGCACCGGATTTGCCTCCCTCGGTATGCTTCAGATTATAGCAGTGAAATGCCATTGGGATATCAACTCCCTTCGGGCATGGCATACAGTAGCCGCAGCCGGTACAGCCAACACGGATTTTCCGGTTAATTTCTGCCTTCACCTGCTCAATCAGCTGAAAATCCTGTTCCGTGAATTCTCCCGCCCGTGCTCTGTCCGCCAGGCGCAGGTTTTCCCCGACCATCTCCATGCTGTTCATCCCGGAAAGCACACAGGTCACCTGCGGCTGGTTCCAAAGCCAGCGGAACGCCAGCTCTGCCGACGTCTGAAACCGTTCCGATTCCGCTATCTGCTTTTTTGCCTCCGCAGGCAGCAGGTTCACCAGACGGCCGCCGCGCAGAGGTTCCATAATGATGACCGGTATCCCTTTTTGCGCGGCATAAATCAGCCCGTCCCTTCCGGCCTGGGAAAATTCATCCAGATAATTGTACTGGATCTGGCAAAAGTCCCAGTCGTACGCATCGAGCAGCCTTTTGAAATTTTCCGTATTTCCGTGGTAGGAAAATCCTATATGGCGGATCTGCCCGCATTTCTTTTTTTCCTGAATCCACTCTCCGATGCCTAAGTCGAGCATGTGCTCCCATGTCCGGACATCGTTGAGCATATGCATCAGATAGTAATCAATGTAATCCGTCCGCAGGCGATGAAGCTCCTCCTGAAGCTTCTTCTCTGCCCCGGCTGCAGAGCGGATCAGATAGTGCGGAAGCTTTGTTGCCAGATTAATGTCCCCTCGGCAATGATTGCGCTCCAGAATTTTGCCGACCGCCTCCTCACTGCCCGGGTACACATAAGCTGTGTCCAGATAGTTCACACCGCCACGGATCGCGTACATCAGCTCCTGCTCCGCTTTTTCAAGGTCTATGTCATTGCCTTTTCTGGTAAAGCGCATGCACCCATAACCCAGTATGGACAGCTGATTTCCATCGCGGTCTTTTCTGTACTGCATCTAAACTCCTCCGTAACATATCCAGCATCGTATTTTGATGCTGGATGCAGGCCGCGCCCATTGCGAAGCAATTTTCATTGCGCGGCTTTCCGCTACATGTCCTGCATCAATTTTTAATTCATCTCAGCTTCACCCGAGTGCCACGTCCAGCACCATCATCAGCGCGAATCCGACCGCAAAACCTACGGTGCCAAGGTTGCTGTGCTCACCGGCGGAAGCTTCCGGAATCAGTTCCTCAACCACCACATACAGCATCGCGCCCGCCGCGAACGAGAGCAGATAAGGCAGCAGTGGTGTCACGAAGCCTGAGAGCAAAATGGTAATTGCTGCTCCGATTGGCTCCACGATGCCGGACAGCATTCCTATCACAAAGGCTTTCGGGCGGGACATATTGTCACTGCTGCGCAATGGCAGGCTGATCACCGCGCCTTCCGGAAAATTCTGGATCGCGATTCCGATAGAGAGAGCCAGCGCCCCCGCGGATGTGATCTGTGTCTGGCCGGACAAAACGCCCGCAAACACCACGCCGACTGCCATTCCCTCCGGAATGTTGTGGAGCGTCACGGCAAGCATCAGCATCATTGTTTTAGGCAGTCTGCAGGAGATTCCTTCTGCCTGCTCACTGTCCAGATGCAGATGCGGAATCAACATATCCATCAGAAGAAGAAACGCGAAGCCAAACGCCAGACCAACCAGCGCGGGGACAAACGCAAGCCTTCCCATTTCCTCAGAAAGCTCCATTGATGGAATCAGAAGCGACCAGACCGAGGCCGCCACCATAACACCGGACGCAAACCCGAGCAGAGACTTCTGCAGTCCCGGTTTTAATTCATTTTTCAAAAAGAACACGCAAGCCGCTCCCAGCGTGGTGCCGATCAGCGGAATCAGCAGGCCGGCCAAAACGTTTGCATTCATACAGACTCCTCATATTATGTCCTGCATCAATTTCTGATGCAGGATATGTTCCGATTTGCATGGCAAATCGAAAACTCCAGCGCAGCCTTCAGCGATTCCCGGCATCCACATGTTTTTTCCGGGGATTGTTTTGTGCGTACTTCAGATGCCATAAAAACACCCCGACATCACTATGATATGCGGGTAATCGGATTTTGTTTCCAGACTCACAGTGCAAACACTTCCAGAGTAAACAGATCCATTGCTTCGCTCTTTAGCTCCCGCGTTTTCGTTTCTCTCTGTTCAATGTCAAGCGGGCCTGCGGGCCTCTGGTGCTGTTCGCAATACCTCTCTTAGATTCTTAATTGATCAGAATATCCTCCAGCCGCCGCTTCGGCACATAGTGAACGTCATTTTTATCGCGGTAATAGTTCGTCAGCTCGTCCGGTCCGATTTCCGTCAGCTCAATTGTTTCCGCCGGTTTTCCGATTGCCACTACAAGAAGCGGAATCAGATATTCAGGCAGCTGCAGCGTTTCCGAAATGCTCTTCGGGCTGAAATTTCCAATCATGCAGCCGCCGAGCCCCATTTCTGTCGCTGAGAGCAGGATTGTCTGCGCCGCAATCCCGACATCGCGTGTAAAGCGCGCTGTCGACTCCCATACCCGGGTATCCTGACAGATGACGATAAACGCAGTCGGACACATTCCCGGGTGCGGAAGCTGCATCCCGGGGAGGCCTCTCGCCCATTTGGTCAACGGCTGAATGCGATCCACTTCCTCTTTCTCATATGCCAGATAATAGCGAAGCGGCTGCTGGTTCACACTCGACGCGCTAAGCCGGGCGCAATCCACCATCTCCATCAACTCTTCGCGCGTCACCCGGCGGCTCTCATCATACCCGCGGAAGCTCCGGTTCGCTTTCACAAGTTCTTTCAGCTTCATCGTTCCTCCTCCATACTCATTTCGATTCCATGGACACTCTGCTTTCTTCATCGAAGAATTGCAGCATTTACGTATATCAGGTACCTGCCTCATGAACACAGCCGTATACCGCTCGTCTTATGTTATCCTATTGCTCACATCCGGCAGATACCTGCTTCGCCCCGATCGAAAAACAGTGTCGACAACCAGATTGACTCTCCTCAATTGTAGCAGAGTTGTCGCTGTTTTTAAAGAGCCTTTTTTTCATAAATCTTCCGTTTATATTCCAGCCGGATTTTGTCTGTGATCAGAGCTATAAACTCAGAATTGGTCGGTTTCCCCTTGCCATTGCTGACGGTGTAGCCAAACAATTCCTCGATAGTGTCCATCTTGCCTCTGCTCCAGGCAACCTCAATCGCGTGGCGGATCGCGCGCTCCACACGGCTCGGCGTCGTCTGATGCTTTTTTGCAATGGTCGGATAAAGAATCTTGGTGATGGAATTGAGCATCTCCCCATCCGTGACCGACATGATGATTGCGTCGCGCAGATACTGGTAGCCTTTAATGTGAGCAGGAACGCCAACCTCGTGGATGATGTTCGTCACATCCGTCTCCAGATTGCGCTCCATGTACTCTTTTTGACTTTCCACAGTGTTCATATGTTTAATGCTCGCCGCGCTCCGTTCCGCACGCGCACGCACCCGCTTGATCCGGTTTACGACGGTCTCATTGTCAAACGGCTTCAGAATAAAATACTCCGCACCGAGTTCAAACGCATCCTCTGCAGTCTTTTGCTGGCTGACCGCAGATATGACAATAAACGCCGGTTTTTTCAGCGTCGGTTCGCGGTTTACCCTGTCCATCACCGCGAGACCGTCAAGCTTCGGCATAATAATGTCCAGAAGGACAACATCCGGCTTTTTCTCCCTTATAATTTCGATCAGTTCCTCTCCGTTTCCCGCTTTACCGACAACCCGCAGCTCCTCGTCACTGCTGACAATCCGATCCAGCATCTGCACCATTTTGTCATTGTCATCCGCAATTGCGACATTCAGCTTGTCCATAACTAAATACTCCTCTCATTGATTTCTTTTGTTGTTTCCATTATAGTCTGCCTGACCGTATTCGCAAGGAAATCTTATCGCGCAATCCGACAGGAAACTCCACGATTCTCCCCCTGCTTCACACACCTGACACTAAATAATAACGTTTGAGATGGAAATTTGTGACAAGATTTGGAGATTTTTTTCAAAAAAAGGCGAAAAATTTTTTTCTTGTGCGTTTGTCACATTCTATGGTATACTTTGAAGGTAATTGTGTTGTATCCCATTATGGAAAAGATTGTTTACAAATGAGAGCGGACCGGGCTCTTTCGGAAATCAGCTCCGATAAACGGACAATTCCCGGATGTGAAAAGAACAAAAGGATTTAGAATCCTGGCAGCGCATTTTTATGTATCCTACCGTTATATGGAAAGCCACGCCATTAAGAAAACGCTTCGCGTTGCTGTCTGCCAGTGGCAGACGTTTAGCCCTCGCCGGGCGGCATCTCACGCTTTGCGTGAGATATTCAACGACCAGAGCGGCAGCGGAGAGGCGTGGCCTGCGTCCGGCATCAGAAACCGATGCCGGACATAATTTGGAGGGTAACAGTACCGCGCTGCTGATTTCCTTTTCTTTTGTTTCTCCGACAGATGTTTTCTAACGGCCTGATGAATCGATGAGCCTTTATCGCGCAGTCCGGATGTCTGCTGATTTTACACGCATCCGTTCCATCCGGCCACAGTTTTTTATCCGTTCCAGCCAACGAACATCTTTCCACCTGGGAATAATAACAAGGAGGAAAATTAAAAATGAACACAAACACAAGCTTCAACACATCGCAGCTCGTCATTCTTGGTCTTATGACCGCCATTCTGCTTCTCATGGCCTACACCCCGCTCGGATATCTGAATATCGGTCCGCTCGCCATCACATTTAACGTGATTCCGGTGGCGATTACCGCGATTACGCTCGGCCCGGTTGGCGGTGCGGTCGCTGGCTCCGTCTTCGGACTGACCAGCTTTCTGCAGTGCATCGGCATCGGCGGCACCAGCGCAATGGGCGCGATTCTGTTTGGCATCAATCCGGTTTTTGCATTTATCCAGCGTTTTGTCCCGAGATTTCTGGACGGACTGCTTCTCGGATACATCTTTCGCGGCGTCCGGAAGGTGGGCAATACGTCTCTGGCCTGCTTCGTGACCGGCTTCTGCTCCGCGTTTCTAAACACGCTGCTGTTCATGACCGCGCTTGTACTGCTCTTTGGAAATACCGAATATATGCAGGGACTGATTGGCGGAAAGAATATCATTCTCTTTGTCTGCGGCTTCGTCGGCGTCAACGCGGTATGCGAAATGGTTTCATCTACCATTCTGACCGGAGCGGTTGGCATCGCACTTTATAAAGCGCACTTTGTTCCTGCGCCGGCTCCGCACAGGGCGCACGCATAGCATAGCCCCATACAAAGCACGGCTGTTTTTCAGACAATTAAATGCCTGAAAATTCGAAGGGCAACGCTTATTTCGATAGTCAGGCATTTTGCAAATTAAAAAGCAGTTGTCGTACACAATCAAGATAAACAACCGTATTAGTATCATCACAATCAACAAATACATTCAGGGGGAAAAGCCATGATTCTGGCGATTGACATTGGAAATACAAATACGGTCCTCGGCTGCTTCCGGGACCACAGCATCCTTTTTGTGGAACGGCTCTCTACCGCTCCGTCCCGCACCGTGCTGGAGTACGCTATCAGCATCAAAAACGTGCTGGAGCTCTATCAGATTGACCGGAAGGAGATCACCGGCGCGATCATCTCTTCCGTCGTACCGCCGCTGACCAGTCTGTTCCGCGAAGCCGTACAGAAAATTACCGGAGTTGAGGCAATGGTAGTGGGGCCGGGCGTAAAGACCGGGCTGAATATTCTGATGGACAATCCGGCTCAGGTGGGCAGCGACCTGATCGTCAATGCCGTCGCCGCCATCACGGAACATCCGGCTCCCCTGATCATCATCGACATGGGGACCGCGACGACCATTTCCGTGATTGACCGGAAAAAGAATTATATCGGCGGGATGATCATGCCCGGCATCCGTGTATCGCTGGATTCGCTCGTCAGCCGGACCTCCCAGCTTTTGCGCATCAGTCTCGATGCACCGAAACGCCTGATCGGAAAGAACACCGCCGAGTGCATGAAAAGCGGCGTCATTCACGGAAACGCCGCCTGCATCGACGGTATGATTGACCGCATAGAGCAGGATTTGGGCGAGAAGGCGACGGCGATTGCCACCGGCGGCCTTGCGCCCCGCATCATCCCGCACTGCACGCATGAAATTCTGCTCGATGATGCGTTGCTTTTGAAGGGGCTGATGTATATCTATTATAAGAATAAGGCCGAGTGAGTATTGCATATCAAATTTATAAAATTACGAACTACGCAAGAACACCACAGATTACCTGTGGTGTTTTTATAATATTTTATAACTTAAAAAACTGGATCATATTTGAGAAATGCAAGCAAAGCTGCTACAGTAAATTAGTGATTTTGTTCTTAAGATATATAGACTCTGTTGTGTTTTTGTGATATCATGTAATCGCTATCGACTCTTTCCAGCAGGGAGGAGGTGATGTCATATGTTGGAACTTATCATTAGGTTTCTCGTTTCTGTCGGAGCGAATGTAGTCAGCTACTACATAGGCAAACGGCTGGACAGAAATAATTAGACAGCAACAGCCTAAACGGATCAGCTCACCGTAACGAGCGAGAACCCCACAGGGGATGGCCGTCCTCTATGGGGTTCGCTTTTTGTGCCATATGGTATCACCAAGTTTCCCAGCTCAAAATAGTTTATACTATTTTCGCAAAAATGTCAATAGCTTTTCTAAAATTGCATTTGTTTCCTTTGCATTTTTCCGCCTGCTCATATTTCCCTCGTAGCCTCTTTCAGCCACGCCCGCTCGTCCTTGTCCAAATAAGGCGATATCGTTTCATATACCTGCGCATGGTAGTCGTTCAGCAGTTCGCGCTCACGCATGGTCATCTGCTCCGGCACGATGGCGTCCAGGTCAAATGGCACCATCGTAAGGTGCTCAAAGCGCAGAAACGTGCCGCACTCCGTCTCCCGGTCGTTCACGCAGACAATCAGATTCTCGTGGCGGACGCCAAAGCTGCCTTCCTGGTAGTAGCCCGGCTCGTCAGAGGTGATCATGCCCACCTCAAATGGTGTGTCCGCCCTGCGCGTCGGAGTGACCTTCCAGTGGAAGCTGTTCGGTCCCTCATGGACATTCAGGTAATAGCCAACGCCGTGTCCGGTGCCGTGGTTGAAGTCTTTTCCCAGCTCCCAGAGCGGCGCGCGAGCCAGATAATCCAGAGAAAGGCCGGTCGTTCCGGAGCGGAAACGCGCGGCCGCGAGGTTCAGGTGTCCGCGCAGGACTGCCGTAAAATACAGCTTCTCCACGTCCGTCGTCGGTCCGAGCGCGATGGTCCGGGTGATATCAGTCGAGCCTTCCCGATAATGACCCCCGGTATCCGCCAGCAGCAAGCCGTGCGGTTCGACCGGAATATCAGTCTCGGACGTCGCAGAGTAGTGCACGATCGCCGCATGAGCACCGTAGGAAATAATCGGGTCAAAGCTGTTTCCCATAAAGTTTTCCTGCTCTGATCGCAGCTCATACAGCTTCTTTTCCGCGCCAAGCTCCGTGATCGGCAGCCTCCCGACATTCATTTTAAGCCAGAAAATAAACTTTGTCAAAGCCACGCCGTCCTTAATATGGGCAATCCGCTCGTTCTCCACTTCCACCGGATTTTTGACCGCTTTCGGAAGCAGCGTTGGATTTTCCTGATCCAAAACGGTCACGTCCTTCGGAATCAGCTCAGTCAGACGGCTGTTTACCTTATTCCGGTCCAAAAGCACCGTCTTCCCGGCCGGAATATTTGAAACATACTCATAAATGTCATTATAAGGGCAAAAGGACACCCCATCCGCCGCCAGCGCCCGTTTCACCATGTCCGGGAACGCCTTTTCATTAGCAAACAGCAAAATCTCTTCCCCGCTCATCACCAGATAGGAAAGCACCACCGGACAGCAGTGAATATCGCCGCCGCGGATGTTGAGCAGCCACGCGATGTCGTCTAACGAGGTCAGGACAAACAGATCAGCGCCCTTCTCCTGCACTGCTTTGCGGATTTTTCCAATCTTCGAGACGCGGGATTCTCCCGTCCACTTCACATCCAGCTCCATCACCGGCTCACAGGAAAGCGCCGGACGGTCATTCCAGATATCCCCAACCAGATCCAGTCCTCCATTCACTGAAGCACCCTTTTTCGCGAGCGCTTCCTGCAGCTCCTCCGCTTCCTTCGTGCTGACCGTACGACCGTCAAAGCCGAGGCATTCCCCCACGCCAAGCTTCTCTTCCAGAAATTCCTGTATCGTCGGGACGCCCGGCTCCCCCATCTTAAACAGCGTCACTCCGCTGCCGGCAAGCTGATCCGCCGCCTGTATGAAATAGCGGCCGTCCGTCCACAGCCCGGCCATATCCTGCATAATCACGGCCGTCCCGGCGGAGCCGGTAAATCCAGTGATATATTTTCTGCACTTAAAGTAATCGCCCACATATTCCGAGGCATGAAAATCATCGGTCGGCACCAGGTAAGCGTCGACTCCTTCCTCTTTCATGCGGCCGCGAAGCGCCGCAATTCGTTCCTGTATCGTATTCATATGCTTTTTCCTTTGGCCTGTATTCTTTGAATTTTTTATATTCTTTGTATTTTTCTCCTCTGTGATCCTTTGTATTCCCGGCTGGCTGCAGTAAAGACTTAAACAATTATGCTTTTCCCATACCTGAAGCCTTCAGGCAGGGATACCATTGAAACGTATATTCCATCGGAAAGTGCATATTATCATATGGCTATGAATCTGTCACTGCAGAAATCGCTCCAGCTCCTCGTCCGTGCATTTCACATAATGCGTGCCTGATACCAGATGATCCGTGCCCTTGCTGTAATCCAGACCGGACGTCTTATAGTCATAGCCCATGGCGACTCTGGTCTTTTCCACGACCGGATTCGGCGCAGGAATCGCGGAGAGCAGGCTTTTGGTATACGGGTGCACCGGATTGCTGAAGATTTCCTCCGTCGTGCCGGTCTCCAGAAGGTGACCCAGATGGAGCACGCCTATGCGGTCGGAAATATACTTGACCATGGACAGGTCGTGCGCGATGAACAGATACGCGGTCCCGGTCTCCTGCTGGATGTCCTTCATCAGATTGACCACCTGCGCCTGAATCGACACATCGAGCGCAGAGATACACTCATCCGCGATGATCAGCTTCGGATTCATGATCAGGGCGCGGGCGATCCCGACGCGCTGCCTCTGGCCACCGGAAAACTGGTGCGGATACCGTGAGGAATGCTCCGGCGACAGACCTACCTTCTTCAGAATCGCGCTCACCATTTCATTCCGCTCGGCCCGGGTTTTATACGAGTGGTGAATGTCCAGCCCTTCGCCGATGATGTCCTCGACCTTTTTTCTCGGGTTCAGCGAGGCCATCGGATCCTGGAAAATCATCTGCATCTGCGTGCGCAGGCTGTTCGTGTCTGCTTTTCCCATTTTTCCGCTGATGTCCATCCCGTTGAACGTAATATGTCCGTCCGTCGGGTCATAAAGGCGGATGACGCTTCTGCCGATGGTGGATTTTCCGGAGC
This sequence comes from Lachnospiraceae bacterium, assembly GCA_021202075.1. Taxonomy (GTDB): domain Bacteria; phylum Bacillota; class Clostridia; order Lachnospirales; family Lachnospiraceae; genus Choladousia. The sequence continues at coordinate 42,903 of JAJQDT010000155.1, forward strand.
CGGATTCTCCCACCAGGCCATACGTCTCTCCCGGATAAATGGAAAAGGAGACGTCATCGACCGCGCGCACCGTAAACTGTTTGCTGATTTTGAAATATTGTTTGAGGCCATCTACCTTCAGAAGGGGTTCCGCATTATAGTTTGCCGCCATTTTTTTCCGCCTCCTTCTTCATACGCTCAATCCGTTTCTTCAGCTCTTCAGGCATTTCTACCTTTGGAGCCCGGGGATCCAGAAGCCACGTGGCTGCCGAATGCGTTTTCGTAATTTCAAACATCGGCGGCTCTGCCTTGTCGTCGATCTCCAGCGCAAACCGATTGCGCGGCGCGAACGCGTCCCCCGCCTTTTCGTGGAGCAGGTTCGGCGGCGATCCGGGAATGGTATAAAGCCGCTCGTCGTCCGTGTCCAGATCCGGCATGGCGGAGAGCAGTCCCCATGTATAGGGATGGCGCGGATCATAGAAAATCTCATTGATCGTGCCCTTCTCCACAATTTTCCCGGCGTACATGACATTCACATAATCCGCCACCTTTGCCACCACACCGAGATCGTGTGTGATATAGATCACCGAAATGCCGCGTTCCTTCTGCACCCGCTTAATCAGCTCGACAATCTTCGCTTGGATAGTCACATCCAGTGCGGTGGTCGGCTCGTCACAGATCAGCAGATCCGGGTTGCAGGACAGGGCAATCGCGATCACGACACGCTGCCGCATTCCGCCGGAGAGCTGGTGCGGATAGTTTTTCATTCTCTTTTCCGCATCCTCAATGCCGACCTCCTTCAGAAGCTGCACCGCACGATCCCAGGCCTCCTTTTTCGGCGTCTTAAAATGCCAGATCATGCCTTCCATGATCTGTTTTCCGATTGTCATGGTTGGATCCAGACTGGTCATCGGATCCTGGAAAACCATGGCAATCCGTTTGCCATTGATGTGCCGGCGGATCCATT
>JAJQDT010000155.1:43948-106728 GCA_021202075.1 Lachnospiraceae bacterium
TCCGTTTGCCATTGATGTGCCGGCGGATCCATTTTTTGTCCTTCTGTAAAATATCCACCGTCTCTTTTGAGCCATCCGCGTGATGATACGTAAATTCGATCGACCCCCGGTTGACCGTTGCATTCGACGCAAGAATGCCCATCGCCGCCTTCATCGTCACGGACTTCCCGGAACCGGACTCCCCTACGATGGCGACGGTCTCGCCCTTCATCAGGTCAATATTGACGCCGCGGATAGCATGTACCATGCCCGCTGTCGTCTTAAATGAAATATCAACGTCTTTGATATCCAGAATCTTTTCCTCTGAACTGCTCTTTATCGTATTGCTCTTTTCATCCGGCATACGCCTCACCTCATATTTTTCTTTTCGGCCGTTTTTGTCCCGCAGTTACCGCTCTGACGTTTTGCGTTCCGGCGGTTTTCGCTTCTGCGTTTTGCGCTCTGACGTTTTCGCACTGTTTCGGTCTGTATGATCCGGTACAGCCGCTGCTCTTCTTTCACGATCTGCACCGGCCGCTTACATTTCCTTCATCTTCGGGTCAAGAGCTTCGCGCAGACCGTCCGCGACCAGGTTGAAGCTCAGCATCAGCAGCGCCATCACAACCAGCGGCGGCACGATCTGATACGGGTGCGTGGTCAGGCTGTTGAAGCCATCCGAGATCAGCGAGCCCAGGGAGCACTGCGGCACCGGAATGCCCAGGCCGACAAAGCTCAGAAATGCCTCTGTAAAAATAGCTGTCGGAATGGAGAACATCACCTGCGTGATGATCGGTCCGATGATGTTCGGAAGCACTTCGCGGAAAATGATAAAGAAGCTGCCCGCTCCCAGGGTCCGGGACGCGAGGACAAATTCCTGTTCCTTTAATTTCAGCATCTCCGCGCGGGCAATGCGGCTCATCCCGATCCATTCCGTCAGCATCAGGGCGAAAATAATGGTCAGCATGCCGGGCGCGAGGATCAGCAAAAGCAGCGTCACGATCACCAGTCTGGGGATGCCGTTGGATATTTCCAGGATCCGCTGCATGACCATATCCGTTCTGCCGCTGAAATAGCCGGAAATCAGTCCATAGCTCATGCCGATCAGCATATCAATGATGGCCGCCGCGACCGCAATGATCAGTGAAACACGCGCGCCGGACCAGGTGCGCGTCCAGATATCACGTCCGTAAATATCACTGCCGAACCAATAGTACACATCATCTAGCCCATTCTCCTCGTAGCCGTTTTTGACCTTTTTGCCGGAGGTCGTGCTCATAGTCTCCGTGCCGTCAAATATTCCGAGATTTTCCAGTATCGGAATCCGGGGCGCAAGGTTTTTCTGCGTCAGATCCTGTCCGGAATAAGTGTACGCGTTCATGCCCGGTCCGACGATGGCCATCACTGTGATCAGCAGAATCATGATAAACCCGAACACCGCGCTTTTTTTGTGAACAAACCGGACAAATACATCCTTCCAGAAGCTCTGCGCGGCAAAGTTTGTATCAATCGAAATCTCTTCGGCATTATTCTTGAGCCGGAAATCAGAATCGACCGGAATGTATTCACCGGAAGCGGAAGCTCCCATACTTATACTGCTCATATCTCTATTCCTCCTTTGCCAGACGGATTCTCGGATCGATGATTCCATAAAGGATATCGACGACCAGCATGATCCCGATGTAAAGCGCTGAATAGATGAAGCTGAGCGCTATGACGACATTGTAATCATTGGACTGTATCGCATTTACCAGCAGGCTGCCCACGCCGGGGATTGCGAAAATCTTTTCTACCACCAGAGAGCCGGTCATCAGATCGACGATCAGAGGCGCCAGAACCGTGATGATCGGAATCAGCGCGTTCCGGAGCGCATGCCGGAAAATCAGCGCAGAGCCGGAGATTCCCTTGCTCTCCGCCAGCAGCATATAATCGCTTCCCAGCACCTCCAGCATCTCGCTGCGCGTAAACCGGGCGATGGACGCCATGGTAAACATGGAAAGGGAGATGCTTGGCAGAACACTCGAGGAATACAGTGTTTTGGTCGAAAACAGCATTGGGAACCAACGCAACTGAAATCCAAAGTAATAGCTTAAGGCCAGCGCAAACACATAGGAAGGGACGGAAACTCCGATGACCGAAATAATCGTCGCCAGAGAATCCCAGATGGTGTCGTGCTTCAGAGCCGCCAGAAGCCCCAGCAGAAGCCCCAGCACCGCGCCGATCGTCACGGCCGCCCCGCCGATGCCGATGGAAATCGGCAGTCTTGTCTGAATCAGCTGGGAGATCGGCGTGTTTTTGGAAATATTATAGCTGACGCCCAGATCGCCCCGCAGCATATTCGCGGCATATCTGAAGAACTGAACAATAACCGGCTGATCCAGACCGTACTTCGCGTACAGCAGCTCACGCTGGTCACTGCTCAATTTTTCATCGTTAAACGGCGAACCCGGCATCAGCTGCATCAGAAGGAACAGGATGAGGAGAATCGCCAGGAGCGTCAGAAAAGAGGTCAGAATTCGTTTCAGTGCATATTTTTTCACGAGTACCCTCCATTGCGTCTATACGCATCGTTGGCCGCACCAGAGCATTCCTCAAGTGCGGCCAACTCATTTGTTGTAAAAATCAGATTCTGTTTTCCGGATTACTCCTCCGTCTTCACCGTATTCTTATATACACGGTTCAGAGCCACCGCATGGAATTCAATACCGGTAACCGAGGACGAAACCATCTGTGCGTTGCACTGTGTGTAAAGCGGGAAGATCACCGCTTCTTCCATCACGATTGCTTCTGCGTCATACAGCGCCTCCCAGCGTGCCTCTGCGTCTGTGCAGAGATCACCGGTCGTGCACTCCTCGATGATCGCGTCATACTCCTCGTTGCTCCAGAGGCCGTAGTTATTGGAGTTTCCGGTCACCCACATTCCCAGATAGGTCATCGGGTCTGCGTAGTCCGGTCCCCAGCGGGTCAGGCCGAGCTCAAAGTTGCCATCCTGCATATCCTGTACTCTCTGCTTCTTCGGCTCTACGGTCAGATTGATCGTCAGACCCGGAAGCGCGGTCTCCCACTGCTCCTTCAGGACAGCCGCTACCTTCTGCGGCGCATCGTCCGCGTCTACTACCATATCCAGCGTCAGCTCAGAGATGCCGAGCTCCTCAAGACCTGCCGCCCAGTATTCCGCCGCAAGATCCGCGTCATAGGTGCAGACATCCGAATATCTGGTCTGGTCCTCCGCATAGTCCGATCCGTCCGGACCAGCTGCGAAATCCATCGGAACCGCGGTATAGGTCGCCTTGGAGCCGTCCTTCAGGACATCCGCCGCGATGGATTCACGGTCAATCGCCATGGTCAGCGCCATACGGATGTTCAGGTTCGCCAGCTCAGGAACCGCATCGATATTCGGGCTGACATACCACAGATACCCGGCGCCGATGCTGTCAAATTCCGGATCATCCTCTACCTGCTCTACCTGATCGCCGTTCACCAGCGTGATATCCAGATCGCCCACCTGATAGCTCATCAGAGCCTGCTGGGAATCCTGAATCACCTGATAGCTCAGGCCCGCCAGAGATACGCGGTCCGCATCCCAGTAATCCTCGTTCTTTACAAGCTCAAAAGCGGTTGCCGCTGGCTCATAATCTGTCAGGATAAATGCGCCGTTGGAAAGAACGGTCTCCGGGCTGGTGCCGAACGTATCGCCGCAGGACTCGCAGAATTCCTGGTTGACCGGATAGAAGGTCGGGAAATACATCAGAGACAGGAAATAGCTGACCGGAACGTTCAGCTGTACTTCCAGTGTCAGATCATCCACGGCAGTCACGCCAAGCTCACTCTTATCCATCTCGCCCGCGATGATTGCCTCCGCGTTTACGATCTGGCCGATATCACTCAGCATATAAGCATACTCCGAAGCGATATCCGGATCCACTGCTCTCTGCCATGCATAGACAAAGTCAGCTGCGGTCACCTGTGTGCCATTGCTCCAGTACGCCTCGCGCAGGTGGAACGTATAGGTAAGGCCGTCGTCAGAGACCTCATAGCTCTCTGCGAGCGCTTCTACAGCAGCGCCATCCTCGTCCATCTGCATCAGGCCGTCCGTATAATCTGCGATTACCTCAAACGAGGTGCCGTCCGTCGCCTGCTGCGGATCCAGAGATTCTACCGGCGTCTCAATCATCACATTCAGTACCGCGGAGCCGGTCTCCTCGGCAGATACAGTCATCCCGCAGGTGCCAAGCGCCATCGCTGCCGCCAGCGTAATCGAAAGCAGAGCTTTTCTCTTTCTCATTTTTTGTCCTCCTGTTGTCGGGACAGGCGATTCCTGCCCCATTTTAATGCGCAGGCAGAGAAATTTCGCGCCCGACGGCGCATCTGTCCTGCGCAACGAGCAGGAGCTCAGCTAAGCCTCCTCCTGCTCGATTTTCAGATTTCCTCATTTAATACATCATGCCGCGCTATTTTTCACAACTGCTGTACCTTCGTCCTTACTCGCTGTACGAGTAAGAACATGTTATGGCACTGCATATTGCTGCGTAAGCGCACTCATCCGCATCCTCAGCCTTCCGTCGCGTAGGTAAAGATAAAATATCCAAGCGGTGTGTAGCCGATGTTGTCGATACCGTCATGAAGCAGATACGGATCGGTGTAGAAATAGATCGGGCATACCGCGAAGCCGCCCTCGCCAAAGAGCAGATATTCCGCCTCTTTCATCAGTTCATCGCGCTCTTCGCCGCCGCTTAAGGCCTTGAACTCCGTAACCAGATCGGTGTACTCATCATTGACCCAGTTGCTGTAGTTGTAGGAATTGCCGTTCGTGAACAGCTCGATGTAGGTACTTGCGTCGTCATAGTCCGCAATCCAGCCCAGACGAGCCATGCCGAAGTTGCCCTCGCCGAGGTTGTTCGTGTAGGTCTGCCACTCAGAGTTGTTCAGCGTGATGCTCAGGCCAAGGACATCAGCCACATCCGCCTGAACCGCCTCGCCGATGGCCTGATGCGCTTCGGAGGTGTTGTACTCATAATCAATCGTTACGGAGGTATCATAGCCGTCCGCTACCGCCTCGTCAAGCAGAGCAACCGCCAGCTCGCAGCGTCCCGAATAGGTCGTCAGATCGTAGTCCGGATACATCTCAGCAAGAGACGCGAACATCGCATCGCCCACATACTCGGTCCACTCGGTGCCGTCGCTTGTGGTCGTACCAGCCGCTACCAGACCGGTCGCCGGCGTCTGACCTCCCTGGGTCACGTTCTCAACAATATTGTCACGATCAATCACGAGCGTGATGGCCGCGCGGACTCTCCAGTCCGGAATATTATCGCAGTTCAGATACAGATAATACGTACCGATCTCATCCGGCAGATAGCAGTCGCCGGATTCTACGAGTGACTCAAGCTGCTCAGTAGATACCGTGCTAGAGAAGTCAATCTCATCTGCCTGATAAGCAGCCAGGATCGCGCTCTCACTGTCCTGAAGCTTCCATACAAGCTTGTCCGGACCTACCGCATCAACATCATAGTAGTTTTCGTTCTTTACCATTTCGATCTGGCTGTCATGCTCCCACGCGCTCAGAACATAAGCGCCGTTGGAAACCATGTTGCCCGGATCGGTCCACTCTGTGCCATACTCCTCAATAATGTCCTCACGAATCGGCATCAGAGCCGCAAATGTGCAGAGACCAAGGAAATACGGGCACTCTGCTTCCAGAGTGATTACGAGCGTCTTATCGTCAACCGCTTCGATACCCAGCGTATCCGGCTCCGCCTCGCCTGCCTGGATCGCGGACGCATTCAGAACCACGCCGTCCAGGATGTAGCCATAGTCCGCCGCATTGTCCGGATCTACAATTCGCTTCCAGGAATACTCAAAATCAGCCGCCGTTACCTCTACGCCATCGCTCCAGTAAATGTCGTCGCGCAGCGTAAACGTGTAGGTCAGTCCATCATCGGATACCTCATAGGACTCCGCCTGGCCGTACGTAACCTCGAGAAGCTTCACGGAGTCATTGTCCTCCGTCGCGTTCTCATCACTGAGCTCATACCTCATCAGGTTCTCAAACATATGCATGGAATACGTAGCGCCGTCTACCGAGCTCTCCATGTTCGGATCCAGTGTCTCCGGCTCAGAAGCGATAACAGACGTAACAACAAACTCGTCTTCCTCAGCAAATGCCGTGGTTGCCCCGCCAGCAGTCGTAACCGCCAGGCCAAGGGCAAGGATCATAGATAATCCTCTCTTCATGTAACAATTCCTCCTTATTTTGTTTTTTGACTTGGAAATCACATCCGTTTGAGGACGGTGAAATTCCATCGCCACTATGATTCGAGCGGCAAAAAAACAGCGTTCGGAATGCATGTGCTCCATTTCTGAACTTTTGCCCCCTGTATCATTATATATACAAACGGTCTCTGCACATATGGGCAGAATCCGGATTGTATCATATGTCTGATTGCTCACGGAATGTTCCGAATTTGCACAGCAAATCGAGAACAGTACCGATTCTCCACTGCACGGTTCTCCTTGTATCTCATATCCATTCCCGCGCAGCGATTCTCTTTTGATATTGCATGTCCATTCCTTCGCAGCAATTCTCTTTTATGCGGCTTTCCTTGCAGCGCAAAACAGAATTTGCACTTATTTTTCATCCAGCATATGGCAGGCGGCGTAATGCCCCGGCGTATACTCCTTCAGCTCCGGCATGGATTCCGAACACTTCGCGGTCGCGTACGGACAGCGCGTGTGGAACCGGCAGCCAGACGGCGGGTTCAGCGGGCTCGGGATATCGCCCTCGAGCAGAATGCGCTTCCGGTTCCGGTTCTTTTCCGGGTCGGTCAGCGGAACGGCCGAAAGCAGCGTCTGCGCATATGGATGAATCGGATGGGCGCAGAGCTCATAGCTCTCCGCCAGCTCGACCAGACATCCCAGGTACATCACACCGATGCGGCTGGAAATGTGGCGGACCACAGAGAGATCGTGCGCGATAAACAGATAGGTCAGACCCTTCTGCTCCTGCAGATCCTCCAGCATATTGATCACCTGCGACTGAATGGAAACATCCAGCGCGGAAATCGGCTCGTCACAGACAATAAACTCCGGCTCTACCGCCAGCGCGCGGGCAATCCCGATGCGCTGCTGCTGTCCGCCGGAAAATTCATGCGGAAAGCGGTTCGCGTGTTCCGAATTCAGTCCTACCTCCGTCAGAAGCTCACTGATCCGGTCCTGCCGGTCCTGTTTGCCCTGATAGAGCTTATGGATATCCAGCGCTTCTCCGACAATCTCACCGACCGTCATGCGCGGATCCAGCGAGGCGGACGGATCCTGAAAGATCAGCTGCATCTTTCTCCGGTATGGAAGCATATCCTCATGGATGCCCGCTTCCTTATCAAAAATGGTTTTCCCATCATAAGTGATTTTGCCTGCAGTTGGCTCATAGAGCTGCAGCAGAGTGCGCCCGAAGGTCGTCTTCCCGCAGCCGGACTCGCCGACCAGCCCCAGCGTCTCGCCCTCGAAAATGTGCAGCGAAACATCCTGCACCGCCTGCACATAATTTGTCTTCATAAAGCCGGCCTTTACAGGAAAGTATTTGCGAAGCTTTTCCACTTCTACCAGCTTTTTTCTGTCTTCGCTCATACCTGCGCCTCCTTCCCGGCCTCACGATCCTTTCCGAAACCAGTTACATGATCCGTCGCATTGCTATTTGCGGACACACTCTCATGATCCGGCGCACTGCCCTTTGCAGAAGCTTTCACATCATCCGTCGCACTGCCCTTTGCGGAATATTTTCCCATACCGGCCACGTTTGCCTTCACTGCCGACGCATTTTTAAAATCCCTCACATGCAGCCAGCAGGCCGATAAATGCCCATCGCCCACCTCCATCAGAGGCGGCTTCTTCGTCAGGCAGACCTTCATGCAATGCTCACAGCGGGGACCGAAGCTGCATCCCTTCGGCGGGTCAAGCAGATCGACCGGCGTGCCCTCGATCGGGATCAGACGGGTGCGTTCTTTTTCATCCAGGTTCGGCATGGAGCGCATCAGCCCGTTCGTGTACGGGTGCGCGGGGCTGTAGAAAATATCGTCCACGCTCCCCTGCTCCATGATATGTCCGGCATACATGACGCTGACGCGATCACAGATCTCCGCCACCACGCCCAGATTGTGTGTGATAAAAATAATCGCCATCCCGGTCTTTTTCTGCAGGTCGCGCATCAGATCCAGGATCTGCGCCTGAATCGTCACATCCAGCGCGGTCGTCGGCTCATCCGCAATCAGGAGCTTCGGATGACAGATCATCGCCATCGCGATCATCGCCCTCTGGCGCATACCGCCGGAAAATTCATGCGGATACTGATTGACACGCTTGTCTGCATTATTGATGCCGACAAGCTCCAGCATCTCGATCGCGCGTTTTTTCGCTTCCTCTTTTGAAATCGATTTGTCATGGCAGGTCAGCGCCTCCATGAGCTGATCCCCGATCGTATAAACCGGATTTAAGCAGGTCATCGGATTCTGGAAAATCATACCGGTCCGCTGCCCGCGGAACTGGCGCCGCTCTTCCTCAGTATAGGCGAGCACATCCTCCCCTTCAAAGGTGACGCTGCCGCCGATCACTTTACCGGGAGCCTGCAGAAGCCCCATGATCGAGTAGGCCTCCACCGATTTTCCGGAGCCGGACTCCCCCACGATTCCCATCACTTCATTCTCATGAATCTGGTAGGAAATCCCATCTACCGCCTTCACTTCGCCAGCATGCGTAAAAAAGGAAACCTTTAAGTCTTTGACATCCAATAATACTTTCTCACTCATGACGTTCCCTCCCTTTAAGACTTCAGACGCGGATCAAGCGCATCACGCAGACCATCGCCAATCAGATTCAGGCTCAGCACGATCAGACTCAGAAGAATCGCCGGGCAAAGCAGCCGGTAAGGGTACATCAGGAACGTATCCTGCGCATCCGAACAGAGGGAACCCAGGGACGCCATCGGCGCTGACACACCCAGTCCCAGATACGAAAGGAAGGACTCCAGGAAAATCGCGGACGGAATCTGCAGGCAGGTCGAGATAATCAGCTGCCCCACGCAGTTTGGCAGCAAATGCCTGCGGATAATCCGCGAGGAAGATGCGCCCAGCACGGTCGCTGCCGTCACATATTCCTGCTCCTTCAATGAGAGAACCTGGCCGCGGATCACACGCGCCATGCCTACCCAGTACAACAGCGCAAACGTGATAAAGATGCTCACAATCCCGACGCCCAGAGAGCTCAGCGCCTTCACAAGCGGAAAACTCGAATTGTCAAACCAGGTCTGCAGCGGATCCTTCAGCACCACCTGCAAAAGCAGCACGATCAGCACATCCGGCACCGAGTAAATCAGATCTACGATACGCATCATCACAAAATCCACCCGTCCGCCGGCAAAGCCGGAAATGGATCCGTACAGCGCGCCGAGAACCAGCACGATCAGTGCCGCCACGATACCAATGATAATCGAGACGCGCGCTCCATACATACAGCGTGCCATCAGGTCGCGCCCCTGCGAGTCCGTACCGAACATATGCGGGAACACACTCTTTGAGAGCGTCAGCTCCTCCGCGTCCTCCGCCGGCGTCTCCGTCGTCTCAATCACAGTGATCTCCGAATATTCCCCATTTCCTTCATAGTCACTGTCATAACCCACATACACCGGATTCTCCGCGTCCTTATCATAGATTAACGTCGCTTTTTCAATCCCGGCTTCCAGGGTAAACGCGTAGGTCGTCCCGTTCGCGGTGAAATACCAGCTGCCCTTCGAAATCGCGGTCAGGGAACCCGATTTCAGCGAGGTCGCGTAAATCCCCTCTGCGCCGTTCGCAAGTACTTCCCTGGCCATCTGCTCGACCTCGGAATATTGCATCGGTCCCAGCTTCTGAGAGCTGCGGTACTGAGCCTCATAGCTGTATGGAATGCAATACGGCCCGAAGAAGGAAAAAATCAGAATCAGGACAAACAGGAGCAGAGCCCCCATCGAAACACGGTTCGCTTTGAACCGCCGCCACGCGTCCTGCCAGTAGGAAACACTTTTGTGCATCTGCACCATCGAGCTTTTCTCCTGGGCGCTGGCGGATTCAAAATCCTCCGCGGAAAAGCTGTCAAATCCCGGAATTTTATCGGTGTCCAGCTGGAAAAGCTGAAATGTTTTATGTGCGGTTTTATTCCCATCCATGGCTTAATCTCCTTTCTTTGTGAGATTAATGCGCGGATCTACAATCTTATACGCAATATCCACCACAAGATTCATAAATACAATCAGCGCCGCCAGCAGAATCGTCGTACCCATGATGATCGGATAGTCACGATTCAGAATGCTGGACACAAAATAGCTGCCGATGCCGGGAATGCTGTAAATCTGCTCCACCACCAGAGATCCGGTGATAATGCTGGCAGTCAGCGGTCCCAGATAGGTAATGACCGGAATCAGCGAGTTGCGCAGCGCGTGCTTAAAGAGAATCATTTTCGTCTTCAGGCCCTTCGCCCGCGCGGTTCGTATATAGTCCTGGCTGATGGAATCCAGCATACTGGTCCTGGTCAGCTTTGCGATATGGCAGGAAGGATACAGCGACATCGTGATGACCGGCATCACATAAGCGATCGGCGTATCCAGCGTATCGGACTGCACCGGGAAAATCTTCAGATTCACACCAAATGTAAAGAGCATCAGCGTCGCAATCACAAAAGTCGGCATCGCGATCCCGACCGTCGTGATCACACGGAGAACATTGTCAATCCATTTCCCCCTGTAGTACGCGGACAGGCAGCCGAGCGGAATGCCTACGATGATAGCAGTCAACAGCGCCATCACACCGAGCTGGATGGAGCGGCTGAACTTCCCCTGGCCAAACAGAATCTTCGCCACCGCCGTATCCTGCTGCATCTTCAGGGATGTGCCCATGTCGCCATGCAGAAGATTCTTAATATAATTGACAAACTGCACCACCAGCGGCTTGTCCAGACCATACTTGGCATTCGCCAGCGCGATCTGCTCCGGGGTGGATTTATCTGTCATAAATGGGCTTCCGGGAATGGCGTTCATCAGAAAAAAGGTGATAGCCGCAACCAGAAGAAGTGTCAGAATAGCTGTGCCGATGCGTTTCAGCGAGTAAATCAGTAAATCCATTGAGACCAAACACCTCTTTCATAAGTTAGTGCTTCCAATATGTGCCCGTCACCGATATCTGTAACGCCTGTCCGGGCACTTGTCCGCTTGCCATAAACTAATGTCTATCCGTCAAAAACAAATATGCTCTATCATACTCAAACGAGGGAAAAAAGTCAATGTTAATTCCCGGGAAATATCGAAATTTCTATCGTTTTCGACCACTCTTTCCATATTTTTTTCGAATTTCTGTGTATCGTTTCGAAGGATTCCTGAAAAAATCAGTCAGACATCCACATTCTGTAACCGTCTGGACCATCCTCTTCAGGCATCCACATTCTGTTACTATCTGACACATCATCATCAGAAATTCACACTCTGTAACCGTCCGAACCATCCTCTTCAAGCGTCAGATTCTGTAACTGTATGGTATGTCATCTTCAGAATAATGGTTGTTTTGCAGACGGGATATTAATCTTCCTTCAGCTTCCGCCCCAGCCTCGTTTCCAGATAGTGGACAATGACATCCACACAGCCCTGATAGCCGAGCACATCCGTGCGCAGACACAGGTCATAGTTTTCCACATTTTTCCACTTTCTGCCGGTGTGATATTTGTAATAATCGCTGCGGTAGCGGTTGATGCTGCGGATATAGCGGTTCACGCCCAGCTCATCTGTCTGCATGATTTCCATCTCCCGCTCCCGGCAAGCCTTTTCCGACGCAGTCAGAAACACGCTGACCGCTGTCGGCTCATCGGCAAGGACAAAATCCGCCGCGCGTCCAAGCACCACAAAGCTCTCTTTTTTCAAAAGACCGCGCAGCACCCGCGCCTGAAACTCAAACAGATTGCGATCCGAGAGAAAATTACCGCTCTCCGGCGGAATCTTTTCCCCGTTGTAAACCGCTTTCGATACCTTATACAAAATCGTTTTCTTCATATCCTGATCCGCCTTCGCAAACAGCTGCTCATTGATGCCGGAATCATCCGACGCCAGACGCAGAAGCTTGCGGTCATACAGATCAATCCCCAGCTGCGCCGAGAGCATCTTCCCTATCTCCGTCCCGCCCGAGCCGCAGGTTCTCGTAATACAAATCGCGTAATGATTCTTTCCCATATTCCTGTCAAATCTCCTTTCCGGGTTCATTCTATTTCTCTCTTCAATCGGCGGCAAGTCGGTTCGCCCATTTAAAATGCGTTTCGCACAGTAGCGAACCTCCAGTCTGCGCCGGTTGGCTCAACTTCGCCAGGTCTCCGCTGCTGCTCCGGTCGGTGCCAAACGCCTGCCACTGGCAGGCAGCACCCGGCGCTGTCTTTAATCGTCTGGGAATCATCCCACATAAGGACCAGGCTTTATATTCAGCCGACTCACTGCCCCAGATATGCCTTCTTGACGCGCTCGTCCGCGAGCAGCTCCTTCGCGTCGCCGCTGATGGAAATCGTGCCGGTCTCGAGCACGTACGCGCGGTCCGCGATGGAAAGTGCCATTTTTGCGTTCTGCTCATTTAGCAGCACCGTGATGCCGGCCGCGTGGATTTCTTCAATGATCGAAAATACCTCCTTTACCAGAATCGGCGACAGGCCCATCGACGGTTCGTCCATCAGGATAATGCCCGGTTTACTCATCAGAGCACGGCCCACGGCCAGCATCTGCTGCTCCCCGCCGGAAAGGGTCCCGGCGAGCTGCCGGCGGCGCTCCTTTAAGCGCGGAAATTTTTCAAAAACATCTGCCATGGACGCCTGTATCACGCTCTTATCCTTTCCGCTGTAGGCCCCCATCTCCAGGTTTTCCTCCACCGTCATTTCCGGAAATACATGGCGACCCTCCGGCACGTGCGCAATCCCGAGAGACACCATTTTGGACGGGTCTGTTTTTAAAAGATCCGTCCCATTATAGGTAATCGATCCGCTTTTTGCCTTCACCAGTCCGGAGATCGTGTGGAGTGTCGTCGTTTTTCCCGCGCCGTTCGCCCCGATCAGCGTCACGATCTCGCCCGGCTTTACGAAAAAACTAATTCCTTTGATTGCTTCCACCGCCCCATAATTCACATACAAATCCTTTATCTCTAACATTCGCATTCCTCCTAGTCATCGTCCTTGCCCAGATAAGCCTCAATCACGCGCGGATTGTTCGCGATTTCTTCAGGTGTTCCGCTCGCAATGGTCTCGCCGTAATCGATGACCTGAATGCGCTCGCAGACCTTCATGACCAGCGACATATCGTGCTCAATCAGAAGCACCGAGATCCCGAACCCGGAGCGAATGCTGTTGATGATGTCGAGGAGCTCCGCCGTCTCGACCGGGTTCATGCCCGCAGCCGGTTCATCCAGCAGAAGCAGCTTCATACCGGTCGCCAGCGCCCGCGCGATCTCCAGCCGTCTCTGCTGGCCATAGGGAAGGTTTTCCGCCACATAATCCGCCTTGTCTTCCAGGTGTACGATTTTCAGAAGCTCCAGCGCCCGCGCGTCAGTCTCCTTTTCCTCTTTCCAGTAGGAGCCAAGCCGCAGAATCGCAGCCGGCATGGAATATTTCATGTCCTTATTCATCGCAACCTTGACATTTTCCAGAACCGTCAGCTTCTTAAACAGGCGGATATTCTGAAAGGTACGGGCGATTCCGGCCTCGACGACCTGATGCGTTTTTTTGCCGTTCATTTTCGTCCCATTCAGATAATACGCGCCCTCTGTCGGCTGGTACACCCCCGTCAGCAGATTGAAAACCGTCGTTTTCCCGGCGCCGTTCGGGCCGATCAGCCCGACCAGCTCAGACTGGCCGATTTCCATATTAAAATCATCCACGGCCTTCAGGCCGCCGAACGTGATACCCAGATGAGAGGCGCGCAAAACCGGCGCCTTCTTTTCGTTTGCCGCAGCCATTTACTCGTCCTCCTTTCCGCTCTTTTTCCCGGCAAGTCCGGAAAACAGACCCGTCAGGGAAAATTCCCATCCGCCGAAGATTCCCTTCGGGCGGAAAATCATGATCAGAACAAGGACAATCGCATATCCCAGATAGCGGTAGGTGGCGAAGCCGCGCAGCATCTCCGGCAGCATGGACAAAAATGCCGCGCCGATGATAGAGCCGGTCATGGAGCCGGTGCCGCCGATGATTACCTCGGTCAGAAACTCCGCCGAATAGTTGAAGTTAAATGTGGTCGGAATCATTGCCGTGATATAATGCGCGTAGACAGCTCCCGCTACACCTGCGAAGAACGCAGAAATGGTGAACACCATTACCTTATAAAAGGTCACATTCACGCCGGAAGCGGCGGCGGCTATGTAATCCTCGCGAATCGCCTTTACCGTGCGCCCGAACCGGGATCGGATAAACATATACATGAAGGTTACACATACAACCATTACCCAGTAAACCCAGTAGAAATTCGAGAGCTTTGTGATGCCGGACATGGTGCGGCCTCCGCCGGTGATCTGAAAGTTCGTAAATGCGACGCGGATGATTTCCGCGAATGCGACCGTCACAATCGCCAGGTAGTCGCCGCGCAGCTTCAGGGTCGGGATGCCGACCAGCACACCGGTCAGCGCCGCTGCGATTCCGCCGACGAGAAGCGCCAGGATAAAAAGCAGAAGGCGCGGCATACCGGAATCCACCAGCGCATTGCTCAGAATCGCGGACGCGTACGCACCCACTGACATGAACCCCGCGTGCCCCAGCGAAAATTCTCCGAGAATACCGACCAGCAGGTTCAGTGAGGCAACCATGATAATCGTATAGCAGGCCGTCGTCGCGATTCCCATAAAATAATTGGTCCTCGAGCCGAAAATTCCGGACTCAAAAACGGCATACAGCGCAAGAAACAGCACAATCAGGCCGATCAGGTTGATGACATAGTTTCGTTTCATTTTCTTTGGCATTTTGGCACACCTCCCCTCAGACCTTCTCGCTGACATTCCTGCCCAGGATTCCGGACGGCTTGATCAGCAAAACGACAATCAGGATGGCATAGGTGATGGCCTCATACCAGCCCGGCGCCAGATACACCTTGACAAAAATCTCAATCAGGCCGATCAGAATGCCGCCAAGCATCGCGCCTGGGATAATGCCGATGCCCCCGAGAACCGCCGCGATGAACGCCTTGATGCCCATCATGGTTCCCATATCGGTCGTCGCCCTCGGATACGTGGAGCAATACATCAGAGCCGCCACTGCCGCCAGAGCGGACCCGATTGCAAAGGTAATCGTGATGATCCGGTCCACGTTGATGCCGACGATGGTCGCGGCCTCACGGTCCTGCGGCACCGCGCGCATCGCCTTGCCGATTTTGGTTACCCGCACAAACAACGTCATCGCTACCATGATCACCAGGCCGATGCCGAGCGTCAGCAGATATTTCACCTGAATTTTGGCCCCCAGGATATCAATCAGCGGGAGATCAAAGATTTTCGCGATGGTCTTCGGATTGCCCCCGAACAGCACCATCGCCAGATTCTCCAGAAACAGGCTCATGGCCAGCGCGGTAATCAGCGCGGAGATGGAGCCGGAATTCCGCACCGGCTTGTAGGCAATGCGCTCAACCAGAACGCCCACGATCACGCAGACGACAATCGCCGCAAACACAGCGAGCCACGCAGGCATGCCGTGATTCACCATCATCGGCACAGTATAAAACAGCGTATAGGAACCAACCATGATAAAATCGCCATGCGCGAAATTGATCATACGCAAAATGCCGTACACCATGGTATATCCGAGCGCAATCAGCGCATAAATCGCACCCTGGTTCAACCCATTAATCAGACTTTGTATAAATATTGACACGGTATTTTTCACCTCTCCTGTCAGAAAATCTCCTCTGCTGTTCCAGTCACACGATGATACCGGCAGATTTCTCACACGGCCTTTTCTCTGCCCTGGTTCGCAAAACGGATTTTCGCTTCTTTGAATCCCGGTCTTATCATGTTTCATGGAAAAAGGATGCCGCAGGGCAGAATCGATTCCATTCCTGCGACACCCCGTCGTTGTCAGCCTTCAGATTTCTATCCCCGCATCCTGACCAGATGCCGGAATGTCCGCCGTCCCGCTGCACATTTCACCGGTTCTGTCACGCGCAGCAGTCCATGTTCGTTACTCCGCCGGCTGGATGGTCTCAAGCCAATGGATTTCGCCGGATCCAACACGCGCAGCAATCCATGATCGTTACTCCGCCGGCTGGATAGTCTCGAGCCACTTAATCTCGCCGTTCTCATAGGTGTTTACAACTACCGGCTTGATGGCGTCGCCGTTCTCGTCCAGATAGATGTCACCGGCCACACCGCTGAACTCCATCTCTGTCATGCCGGCCACGAGGGATTCCGTATCAGATCCGCCGCCGTCTTCTGCCGCCTGCAAAAGCATATACATCGCGTCATAGTACAGAGCCGCGCACGCGTTCAGGCTGTCCGTGCCATACGCCTCGGTATACTTGCTGACGAAATTCTGAACCGCTTCCGAAGTATCCTCGGATGAATAATGGTTTGTGAAATAGCAGTTATCGAAATAGTCCTCATATCCGGTCGTGTCCGCGCCGTCCCAGCCGTCGCCGCCCATGATCGCGCCCTCAAATCCGGCATCCTTTACCTGCTGTACCAGAAGCGGAACGGTATCCAGGAAGCACGGATAGAATACAAAGTCCGCGCCGGATGCCACCGCGTTGGTCGCCTGCGCCGTAAAGTCGGTATCGGTCGTCGTACATTCCGCAACGCCCGCAATCTCAATGCCAAGCGCTTCCGCACTTTCCACGAACGCATCCTTCAGGCCGTTGGAATAATCATCATCCTTCGCGTAAATCACATAAGCGGATGTGTATCCCTGCTCGGATGCAAACTGTGCCGCCATCTCACCCTGGAACGGGTCGATGAAGCAGTTGCGGAAAATCGTATCGCCGGTCAGCGTAACATTTACATTCGTTGCGCCGGTTGCCAGAAGCAGCATGCCGTCATCCGCAGCCAGCTCCGCCATCGCCAGCGTCGGTGTCGAGAAGAAGGAACCGACAATCGCCTCCGGCGCCTCCGCCATCAGAGAATTGTACGCATTGACCGCCTCGGTTGCATCCTTCGCGTCATCCGCTACGTTTCCGCCATTCAGAATCTCAATCGTATACTCGGAACCGGATGAATTGATCTCTTCCACTGCCATGTCAATTGCATTCTGCGCACCCTCGCCGTAAACTGCGGAGCCGCCGGTCATCGCGCAGATAACGCCTACTTTAATCACATAATCCTCTTCCTCTGCGGATGCCGGAACACTCATCACCAGAGATGCCGCCATCGAAAGTGTCAGAACCGTGCTGACCAGTTTTCTCATTTTCATAATAAATCCTCCTCATATGCCTGTTTTACAGGAAAATAGAATGCGCTCCGGCGCATTCTCACGGAGCGTTTTTGTTTTACTAAAGAATCACATAAAACAAAAAAGGCGTCTGATGACTTTTCATCACCAAACACCTTCGTTCGCTCGACTACGTGGGTGACTATACGCCAATCTTTTTCATCTGTCAACTCCGCTGCTCCCGCAGGAATCCGAAAGGAACGTTCCGTTTTTTGGGTTTTGCCAAAAAATTTTTTGTGTTTTTTCATTTTCTCCTTATTATTTTTTGCCATTTCACAAAATTTCAAAATTTATTCTCAATTTCAAAAGATGATTGACATTTTCAATTCCTCTGCCTAAAATCGGGGGTAGAAAAAGCGGCAGGGACGTCGAATGACACCTGGCGCTTTTTTGTTTTATAGGAGGCTTCGTTCCTATAAAGCAAAATCTATATACGGCTTGTAAGGAATTCAATGGCTTACGCGGCCGATCAGTCCGACAGGAGGCAAACGAACTGCCGCCTGCTCAATCAGGGAGGAGGCTTTCTTTTATGAAAACACTTGGATACTACAATGGCAAATATGGCGAGCTGGAGGAGATGTCGATTCCGATGAATGACCGGGTCTGCTGGTTCGGCGACGGGGTCTATGACGCGGGGCCATGCCGAAATTACCATATATTTGCGCTGGATGAGCACATCGACCGCTTTTTTAACAGCGCCGGACTTTTAAAAATCCAGATGCCGGTCACAAAAGAAGAGCTCAAAGCTCTCCTTGAGGATATGGTGCTGAAAATGGATTCCGGAAACCTCTTTGTATATTTTCAGGTAACGCGCGGAACCGGTCAGCGGAATCATGTGTTCACTGAGGGACCGGGAAATCTCTGGGTCTCTCTCACCCACGAGGAGATCCCGGACGGAAAAACACCGATCAGACTGATCACAACAGAGGATACCCGTTTCTTCCACTGTAATATCAAAACGCTGAATCTGATCCCGTCCGTCATGGCCTCCCAGCGGGCGAAGGAGGCCGGATGTCAGGAGTCCGTCTTCTATCGCCCGGGCGGACGCGTGACGGAATGCGCACACAGCAACGTTCATATTATCCAGGACGGCATGCTCCGCACCGCTCCGACCGACAACCTGATTCTGCCGGGTATTGCCCGCGCCCACCTGATCCGCATGTGCAAAAAGCTCTGCATCCCGGTGAATGAAACTGCGTTCACACTCGACGACCTGTATCAGGCAGAGGAGGTCATCGTGACCAGCTCGAGCAATCTCTGCCTCTGGGCAAATGAGATTGACGGGAAACCGGTCGGCGGCCGGCAGCCGGAGCTCCTCGAGAAAATCCGCGCAGCCCTGATGCAGGAGTTTGAGGAAGCGACGCAGGCATAAAAAGATATCATGACGCTGCATATCAGTGACAAAGATTTTTTATCTCAGTTTTCACTGAAAATCGAGGACAAAGCAAAGACTGGAACGGCGGCGGAAACTAAAGTCCGGAAAATTGAAGTGTCAGAAAAAAAGCAAAGAACATAAGGTTAAAAATAAAAAAAGGAGTTCGTATGGAGCGAAATTCAGGCAACATCCGCATCCTCCCGGCGGGCGATCAGGCTCTGGTCGCGGAGTTTGGGGACAAAATTGATCCGTCAATCAATGACCGTGTCCAGTCATTGGCTTCTAATATCCTGGAATCAAAGGTGCGCGGCGTCACCGAACTGGTTCCAACCTTTCGGTCTCTGCTGGTTTGCTATCAGCCCTCTGTCATCGGATATGAAGCTCTGAGGGAGACGGTTCTGCTGCTGGCCGGTCACCCGGATACAGCCATTTCCGCGCAAAGGCGCATGCTGAAAATCCCATGCTGCTATGGATCACACTTTGGCCCGGATCTGGCCGATCTGGAGCGGTATACAGGAATCGACCGGGATGAAATCATCCGCATCCACAGCGGCGCGGACTATCGGGTCTATATGCTTGGCTTTCTGCCCGGGTTCGCCTATCTGGGCGGGCTGGATGAGCGGATTGCCATGCCCCGGCTTGCCACGCCGCGCGTCAAAATTCCAAAGGGCGCAGTCGGCATCGGCGGAAATCAGACCGGCGTCTACCCGCTCGAGTCGCCCGGCGGCTGGCGGCTGATCGGAAACACGCCGCTGGACTTTTACGATCCGAACCGCAAAGAGCCCGTCCTGTGCCGCGCGGGGGACATCATCCGATTTTTCCCGATCACCTCCGCAGACTACTACGACATCCGACGAATGGTCGCGCAGGGCAGCTACCATCCTGAGGTTGAGATCTTCTGAAAACCCACCGACGGAAGCACTGATGAAATCCTCTGCCGGATAATCCGATGAAGCTATCCGCGATGCACTGATGAAAACCTCTGTGGAAGCACGGAGGATACATTCTGCAAAGGCATCGGTAAACAGGTGAATACATCTGTGCAAGTATCAATAGAAAGGTGTAGAGATTATGGCAATTTATGTGATAAATCCCGGCGCACTGACCACCGTGCAGGATCTCGGGCGCACAGGATACCAGGCGCTCGGAATGCCCTGCTCGGGCGTCATGGACCGAACTGCCTGGGAAAACGCCAATGATCTGGTCGGAAATCAGAACGGTGAAGCCGCGCTTGAGCTGACCCTGTTTGGCGGCATTTATCAGATGAAGGCGGATGCCATTCTTGCCATTACCGGCGCGGATATGGCTCCTGCGCTGGATGGAGCTCGGTGTCCGATGAATCGTCCGTTTTTGGCTAAAAAAGGGCAGACACTTATGCTCGGATGTGCCTCATCCGGATGCAGAGCCTATCTGGCGGCGGCGGGCGGAATCGATGTGCCAGAGGTCCTTGGCAGCCGCTCAACGAATCTCAAATGCTCCATCGGCGGCTATAAGGGGCGCGCGCTTTCGGCTGGCGACCTGCTCCCCATCGGCCATTCGCCGGTCAGCTTCGCAGATATTTCCGACCGAGCCGCCGCAGCTTTGCCCTATCCGGATGACATCACGGTGCGTGTCATTGGCGGTCCTCAGGAGGACGCCTTCACAGAACAGGGACTGGAAACCTTTTATTCCAGATGTTTTACCGTATCACAGGAAAGCGACCGCATGGGCTGCCGCCTTACCGGTACTCCCATTGAGAGCCAAAGCGGAACCGATATCGTATCGGACGCCATTGTCTTCGGCTCCATACAGATCACTCCGGCCGGTCAACCGATCATCCTTCTTGCGGACCGGCAGACCACCGGCGGCTACGCGAAAATCGCAACCGTCTGCACCGCAGATCTCTGGAAGTTGGCTCAGGCACGGCCAGGCAACACGATTCATTTTCAGAAAATATCGGTGGAAGAAGCACAGCGGCTGCCTGGCTAAATCAATCTATGAAAGAGAAAGAAGGAGTTTCATGAATCACGAGAATTATACAAACTTGTCTCCCGGCGCGGTCCGATCACGCATCCGCGACGGTCTTATCACGGGACAGACCTCCGGTATGTGCGCAGGCTTCGCGCAGGCGAACCTTGTCGTGCTGCCCGTGCAGCTGGCTTATGATTTTTTGCTCTTTGCGCAGAGAAACCCGCGTTCATGCCCGCTTCTTGAGGTCACCGATACCGGAAGCCGCTATCTGCATGAGATTGCGGAAGGCGCTGACATTGCGCGGGAGATTCCCCGCTACCGGATCTATCGAAACGGAGCTCTGGCGGAAGAACGCACGGACGTATCGGATCTCTGGCAGGACGATTTCGTCAGTTTTCTGATTGGATGCAGTTTCTCGTTCGAGACAGAACTGCTTGATGCAAATGTGCCGGTCCGCCATATTGAAGAAAACCGCAATGTGCCCATGTACCGCACAAACATTCCCTGTACACCGGCCGGCGTTTTCCACGGAAACATGGTCGTCAGCATGCGGCCAATTCCTTTTTCACTGGTTCCGCGCGCCGTCCAGGTGACCGGCGCAATGCCGCGCGTGCACGGTGCACCCGTTCACATCGGCAGTCCGGAAGCCATCGGAATCACTCACCTGGAGAATCCGGATTTCGGAGAGATGGTCACCATCCGTGAAGGCGAGGCGCCCGTCTTCTGGCCTTGCGGCGTAACACCGCAGAACGTCGTGATGGAATCAAAGCCGCCGCTCGCGATCACGCACGCACCCGGGCATATGTTTATCACAGATATCCGGAATACTGAGCTGAAATACTGAGTTCAAAAAAGAAAGGAGCCATCCCGTGAGATCAGAAAAAGCACCGTCCATCGACTTAAACTGTGATCTTGGAGAAAGTTTTGGCAATTATAAATGCGGCATGGATGAGGAAATCCTGCCAAGCATCACCTCGGCAAATGTCGCGTGCGGATTTCATGCCTCCGACCCTCTCGTCATGCAGAAAACCGTGCGCATCGCCAGTGAAAACCACGTACATATCGGAGCGCACCCGGGATTTCAGGATCTGGTCGGCTTCGGCCGCCGCAATATGAGCCTGCCTGCGGAGGAAATTACCGCCATCGTCGAATATCAGATTGGCGCTTTAAACGCATTCTGTACCGAGAAAGGCGTGAAGCTGCAGCATGTCAAGCCACATGGAGCCCTTTATAACATGGCAGTAAAGGATTCTGTCATTGCTGAAGCCATCTGTGAGGGAGTCGCCGCCATTGACAGGCATCTGATCCTGCTGGGACCCGCGCACAGCCAGCTTCTTCTGGCAGCAGAAAAATACGGACTGCGCACTGCAAAAGAGTTTTTTGCCGATCGCGCTTACGAGGAGGACGGGACGCTGGTGCCCCGCAGCAAACCCGGTGCGGTGATTCTGGATCAGGAGGAAGCCATCGCACGGGTCATAAAAATGATAAAAAACGGCAGTGTGACCGCCGTCACCGGAAAGGAAATACCCGCCGAAGCGGATTCGATCTGTATCCATGGCGACAGCCCGGCGGCTCTTGCGTTCGCCAGAAGCATCCATGAGGCTCTCCTGGCGGAAGGCATCCGGATCACATCGATGGATGAGATCGTCCCATAAATGGGTATCTGATGACGCACACGGAGAATTGCCGGCAACACACCTGGCAACACACTTGGCAACACACAATTCACATTTCACACGAATGGGAGTCACGATCATGATTCATTTAACGCAAACTCCTGCCAGTCAACAGGATTATCCCATAAATTCCATCGAAGACATTGCCCTGCTCCACTCCAGCAGGGGCATGGCGGAGTTAAAAGAAAGTCTGGGTTCCGATTACTGTCTGCGGGCTGCCGGGCGCCTGCTTGCACTGAAACGCGGAACTGTCCTTCTTACCACCGGCTTTTTCGTAGCCGGACACGCGGAAACGGACGGGCCTCCCGGCACCCTGAGCGTAGCACTTGCGCTTGTGCAGCTTGGCTTTCATCCAGTGATTGTCACCGACCACATCTGCGAGGGCCTTTTTGAGCCGGAGGGAATCACGGTTCTTTACGCAGAGATCAATGCGGACACGGCATGGTACCGGCAGCTTCTGGAGCAGCTGCGTCCGGTTTGTCTGATTTCCATTGAGCGCTGCGGCAAAAATATCAACAACGATTATGCCAACATGAGGGGGATCAGCATATCCGCCCAGACCGCGCACATTGATACTCTCTTTGAGCTGGCCTCACAGAAACATATTCTGACGATTGGCATCGGAGATGGCGGAAACGAAATTGGGATGGGAAACGTCAAAGATGCCATCGCCCAAAAGCTCTCCCTCACCCCCTGTGCGGTCACCGTTGACGAGCTGATTATCGCCACTACCTCAAACTGGGGTGCTTACGCGCTCGTGGCCTGTCTGGATCAGCTTCAAGAACAAAGAGTTCTTCCTTCCTATGAAGAAATAGCCGCTTACATCCGGCGCATTGTATCTCTCGGCTGCGTAGACGGCGTCACAAAAAAACCGGTCCCGAGTGTGGACGGCTTCCCGCAAGAGGTAGAAAAAGAGATTCTCTCGCTGCTGCGCGAGGCGGCCGGCCATCTCAGGTCACAACATTGCAAATAGATAGAGTCAGGAAAAAACTGAGAGTTATGAATGCGAGAATTGTATGAAAATCCGTGAAAATTTTATTGACAGAAGGTCGATTCTGTGCTATAAATATCAGGTGAGTTACAGATAGGGGTTTGGTCAAGTGGTATGACAGGAGTCTCCAAAACTCTTAGTGGGAGTTCGATTCTCTCAACCCCTGTTCAGAAAAGCCGCTAAGGCTCACGAGGGCGATCACGATAATGTGGTCGCCCTTTTACATATAGATTTTTATGCCTGGGAACTGCCGCGAGGGTCAAATATCCGTGCAAGCTATGTCATAAGGTGCCGGCTGTGCCGACGGATTCCTTATGACTCCGGCTACCTGGCTCGTTGCTTCGCGGGAATAATATGCCCAGATTGTGCCGGATAATGCGTGAAGCACAGATCCTCCCTGAACTTTTTCATAAAGCGCTTCATCTGGCAGTGGCAGTCACTCGACCGTCACACTGCAAAGTTTTTTGTAAAAGGCAATGCCAAAATGCCTGAGCGTCTTCGGCTTTCTCATGCTGAAGATCTGATCATATTGCATCCGGTTGATCTGATCAAGTGCCTCCTGCGCATCCGCTAAAAGCTCTGTTTCCTTATTCGAATACTTCATTTCAATGATAAGGGCTTCTTTCGTGCGCAGCCCAAACGCGGCGATATCCGATCTTCCTTTGCCACTTTCTCTGTTTGACTGAAATTCCCATTCTTTTCTGGGCAGCAGCAGGCCAAGCACAAGACCATGATAAAACTTTTCCTTATCATCCAGAGTACCGCCATCCATGTAGCTGACTGCCGCACCCAGATAATAGTTCAGACAATCCTCCAGGCTCTGGGCATCCCCTGAATCCAGCGCCGCGTAAAAAATATTCAACCCGTCGGTGTCCTCGCGAACCTTCTCCTGAAACCAGTCACTGATCTGCGTTTTAAAAATATCCGCAACCTCATTGTTTGGGATGCACAGTTCATAGCTGCCATCCTCCAGACGCCCCCGCCAGGTCAGATAGCCGGTTGTAAACAAAACGCTCCAGATATTTTCCAGATTGTTTGTCATATCGCGATAAGTCAGCTCCTGCACAATGTTCTTATTCACCTTCCTGCCTTCCATCAGGCTCCCGATCTGGTCACGTGTGATACTGTCCGCCATCTCCGCAAATGTACGTATGATCCCGTTTTCACTCACATTCGCCCAGTAGTTTCTGGGGGTTTTATCCGAGTTTGTCAAGAGCTGTTCGCAATAATTAATCACATCCCAGGGGCAGTAGATGTTCCCCTGACCGACCCGGTATCCATCATACCAGTTATTTACCGTTTCATAAAACTCACTCAGCCCATTATCGTCCAAAAGCTTCCGAACCTCATCATCGGTAAACCCGAACCATTCGTCGCAATTATCATCCAGCAGCGTGTACAGCTTTGGATTGTTCAGATCAGAAAAAATGCTTTCTTTTGAAACCCGCATAATTCCCGTCAGCACACTGAAAAACAGGTACTCATTGGATTTCAGCGCATACCCGAAGAGCTGACGGATCAGGTCGACCATCGGGTCGTAATAGCCTTTTTCATACGCCCGCTGCAGCGGGGCATCGTACTCATCAATCAGGATGATTACTTTTTTGCCGTAATATTTATAGAGCATACGCGACAGCTGCTTCAGACTCGCCTCCAGATTCCCCTCTCCAACACAAAGCTTTTGAAAAATATTTTTATCCCGGGGACTCAGCTTTTCGCTCTCCCCAAGAAACCTGAAGCCATCTGCAATCTCTGCGATCTGCTCCCACAGCTGCTCTTTTGCGGCAGTCATTGTGGTACCGGTAACCTGCTTCAGCGTAATGGAAATCACAGGGAACTGCCCCAGGTATTCCTCACACAGCTCCGTCTCCTTTGAAATCGACAGTCCCTCAAATATGCTCTTATCCGTACCGATCGCAAAGAAGGATTTCAACATACTCATATTCAAACTCTTGCCAAAACGGCGCGGACGCGTGAAAAGATTCACTTCACCCCACTTTTCCAGAAGTTCCTTAATCATCCCTGTTTTATCTACATAATAAAAATCCTGAAGTCTTATTTTTTCAAACTGATCAACGCCAACCGGCATTCTCTTTCTCTCCACACGAAACACCTCCTGCTCAGTTTCTGCTGTTTTGCAAAATGATCCATAGCGATTCATAAATTCACTGGAATATCCTCTGTATCGCGTCGCGTACGCTGCGGACGCCCTTCAGCTCAATCCCGTCAACTCCTCTGACCTGCTTTTTGCAGACCTCGGGCAGAATCACGGAAGTGAAGCCGAGCCGTTTCGCCTCACGGACACGCTGTTCCGCCATGGAGACAGAGCGAACCTCGCCGCTTAAGCCAACCTCGCCGAACGCAATCGTCTTTTCATCAATCGGCTGATCCTTGAGGCTAGAGGCTACCGCGAGGACAATCCCCAGATCAAGGGCGGGCTCACTCATGCGGATGCCGCCCGCGATGTTGATATAGGCGTCGCAGGAGGAAAGGCGAAGTCCGGCCCGCTTTTCCAGCACCGCCATCAGAAGGTTCACCCGGTTCAGGTCTGTGCCGGCCGCTGTCCGGCGCGGAAACGCGAGATTGGTCTTGCAGACCAGCGCCTGTACCTCCAGGAGCACCGGGCGGGTTCCCTCCATCGTGCAGGCCACGATCGAGCCGGACGCCCCTTCCGGCTTGCCCTCCAGCATATATTCGGAAGGGTTCGGCACCTCCGCCAGTCCCTCCTGGCGCATCTCAAACACGCCAATCTCATTCGTGGAACCAAACCGGTTCTTGGCGCTCCGCAGCACCCGGTACGCCGCATAGCGGTCGCCCTCGCAATAAAGAACGGTATCCACCATATGCTCAAGGACACGCGGACCGGCCACCACACCCTCTTTGGTCACATGTCCGACCACGAAGATCGAAATGTTCATCCCCTTCGCGATCTGCATCAGAATGCCGGTGCTCTCCCGCACCTGAGAAACACTGCCCGGCGCAGAGGACACCTCCTCATGGTACATGGTCTGAATCGAGTCTATAATCGCAATCTCCGGTCTCTGCGCGGAGATCGTCTCACGGATATCCGCAAGATTCGTCTCGCAGAGGATTTTCAGATTTTCCGAAAAATGACCCATACGCTGGGCACGCATCCGGATCTGCTGCGGCGATTCCTCCCCGGAAACATACAGCACGTGGTGACCGTCCGCCGCCAGGTTCCGGCACATCTGCAAAAGCAGCGTGGACTTACCGATGCCCGGATCGCCTCCGACCAGCACCAGAGAGCCCTGCACAATCCCGCCTCCGAGCACACGGTCAAACTCACCCATGCCCGTCGTGATGCGCGCGTCCTCACTGAATTCAATCTCAGAAAGAGACCGGGGAGACGCGGCAGTCTCCCGCCGCACCACCCCGGTCGTTGTTTTCTTATTTACAATCTTCGGCTCTTCCGCAAAGGTATTCCACTCCCGGCAGGCCGGACACTGTCCCATCCATTTGGACGACTCATAGCCGCAGCTCTGGCAGAAAAAAACCGTTTTTGTCTTCGCCATAAATAACCCGTCCTCCCTGATCAAAATACATACGTATTATAATTTCACAGCCTTCACAGCCGCAGCCCCTTCGGCTCCGGTATCCACACTCAGCACAAGCTTTCCGCCCATACTGGTCTTCACTGTGCCGACATTCACATCCTGAATGTAGACCTTGTACTCTGCGTCCTCTTCCATGCCCAGAATAATCTGCACGGTACCCTTCGCCTCCACATCAAAAGAAACACCGTTTCCGGTCGCGTGAAAATTATGTACCGCCGTGCCCGGAACCGACTCATATACAAGCATCCCGTTGCGCTCCAGCTTCGTAATATCCGCGAATGTCTTCACCTTATACAGGTCGCCGTCATGTTCAAAATCCGACTTCTTTGCCTTCTCGGCCAGCTCATAATTCCCAAAACTCAGAGTTCCGTCCTCTTCCGTGCAAATAAGTTCAAGAATGCCTGACATTTTCTTATGCCCTCCCGATAAAATATGCTGCGGCAGAAAAATCGCCCGTCCCGGCAATCACCCGTTTGGGCAGAACCGCCCCACCGCCAGTTGCATTTACAATCCTGCTTTTCTCTCACCACAGGATACACCACCACCTCATCGCAAAGCGATTTTCTCAGCGTGGCTTTCTTAAGCTGCTTCATCATAACATAAATCTGTTATAAAAACCATATTTTGTTTTTTTAATTTATCTTTCCTCATTCAGTCCGAAACGGAGGTAAAGTTCAGGCATTCATTCTTTCACCCGAAACACAACCGTTCCTTTTTCCGCGCCGACTGACACGGTATCGCCCCGCTTCGCCCGGCCGGAAAGCAGTTCCTCCGAGAGCGGATCCTCCACCCTGTTCTGCACGGCGCGGCGCAGCGGCCTCGCCCCGTATTTCGGGTCATAGCCCTCTTTTGCAATCAGCTGCTTCAGAGCAGCGCTAAACTGCAGCTTCAATTCCAGCTGCTCCTCGCAGCGCGCTTTCAGCTCATCGAGGAGAAGTCCCGTGATATCGCGGACATTTTCTTCGCTCAGAGAATGAAAGACAATCGTCTCGTCAATCCGGTTCAGAAATTCCGGCTTGAAGATTCTTCTGACCTCTTCCATGACGCTGCTCTTCATCGCCTCATAGCTCTGCTTCGCATCCTCTCCCGCACCGAACCCGAGATGCTTCGGGGAAATGATGGACTGCGCCCCGGCATTGGACGTCATGATCAGAATGGTATTTTTAAAATCAATTTTCCTTCCCTGCGCGTCCGTGATATGTCCTTCATCCAGCACCTGGAGCAGAATGTTGAAGACGTCCGGGTGTGCCTTTTCAATCTCATCAAAAAGCACGACCGAATAAGGGTTGCGGCGCACCTTTTCACTGAGCTGTCCGCCCTCATCATAGCCGACATATCCCGGCGGTGAACCGACCAGCCTGGAAACGCTGTGCTTTTCCATATATTCCGACATATCGATGCGGATCAGCGATTTTTGTGAGCCAAATACCACATCTGCGAGCACCTTGGACAGCTCGGTCTTACCCACGCCGGTCGGACCAAGAAACAGGAAGGAACCAATCGGGCGGTTCGGACTTTTCAGGCCGGAGCGGCTTCGCCGGACGGCTTTCGCGACTGCCTGCACTGCCTCCTCCTGGCCAATGACGCGGGACTGAAGAAGCGCATCCAGCTTCAAAAGCTTTTTCCCTTCCTGATCCGCCAGCTTCTGCACGGGTATCTTTGTCCAGACGGAGACAATCCCGGCGATATCGTCCTCCGTCACCTCACGCAGTTTCCCATTCTTTCTGGACTGCTGCGCCTTTTTCTGACGCTCCAGCTTTTTATTCAGAGCCTCCAGCTCCTCATTCGCACTCCTGGCAGCGGTAAGGTCGCCGCTCTTCAGGGCCTGCTCCCGCTGTTCGGAAAGCGCTTCCGCCTGCTGCATCAGTTCCTTTTGGGTTCCGGACTTCTGATAATACCCCAGCTGAGCGCGCGCACAGGCCTCATCCACCAGATCGATCGCCTTATCCGGCAGATAGCGGTCGTTGATGTAGCGTTTGGAAAGCTTCGCGGCCGCCGTTAAAGCCTCATCCGTAATCCGGACCTTATGATATGACTCATACTGATTCCGAAGCCCGCGCAGAATCTCCACCGTCTCCTCTTCCGTCGGTTCTTCCACCATCACGGGCTGGAAACGGCGCTCCAGGGCGGCATCCTTTTCAATATATTTACGGTACTCGTCAATCGTCGTCGCGCCGATCAGCTGGAGCTCTCCGCGCGACAGGGCCGGCTTCAAAATGTTCGAGGCGTCAAGCGCGCCCTCCGCACCTCCCGCGCCGATAATCGTATGAAGCTCATCGACAAACAGCAGCACATCCCCGCTCTCGATCACCTCACTGATGATGCGCTTGATGCGCTCCTCAAATTCCCCGCGGTATTTACTGCCCGCGACCATTCCCGCCATGTCAAGCGTCACCACGCGCTTCCCCTGCATCGACTCCGGTACCTGCCCGTCCACGATTTTCTGGGCGAGCCCTTCCACGATCGCAGTCTTTCCCACGCCCGGCTCTCCGATCAGGCAGGGGTTGTTTTTCGTTCTCCTGCTCAGAATCTGAATGAGCCGCTCGGTCTCCTGCTCACGTCCGACTGTGACATCCAGCTTATGCTCTGCTGCCAGCTCCGTCAGATCCCGGCTGTACTGATCCAGCATCGCCGTCTGGGCTGCTCCGCCCCCATCCGAACGAATCTGCCGGACAAGCTCACGGTATTTCTCCTCCGGAAGACCGGTCACCTCAACCAAGTCTGAAAACAGCTTCTGAAGATTGATTTTCATCGTGTGCAGCAGGCGTGTCGCCACACAATCCACATCCTTGAGCATCGCCATAAGTATATGCTCTGTGCCAATCTCATCACTATCGAAAAAACGGGCCAGCTCCTCGCTGTCCTCCAGGATAGACTCAGCCCGCGGCGTCATTCCCTCCGGTTCCCCGACTGCTGTCTGACCCTCAGGCGCAATCAGGCGGTCAATCAGCTCCAAAAGCTTCGGCTCCTCTACATGATTTTCCCGCAGAATCACTCCCGCAGAGCCGCTGGTTTCCTGTATCAGCCCAATCAGCAAATGCTCCGACCCGATATAGCTGTGACCGCAGCGTCTGGCTGCACGCTCTGCCAGACGCTGCGCCTGCAGCGCGCTTTGGGTAAATTTAATCTGCATGAAATATCCTCCATGAAATTCTAAATCTCATCCTGCGTTCTGCAGTTCGGCATAAATCTCATCCACCATCCCGTGCACGTCCGATGCCGGAATATTTTTGCAGATGCTTTTCGCCAGCAAAACGCGCAGGCGGGCGCGAAGCTCTTCCTTCGCTCTCTCCCGGTCGCAGTTCAGCGCTATCACAGCCCCGCGTCTCCTGTCAATCGTCACAAACCCTTCTTCCCGCAATACCGCGTACGCTTTGTTTACCGTATGCATATTGATGCCGATGTCCCCGGCAAGCTGACGCACCGACGGAAGCGGATCTCCCTCCTGAATCAGCGATCTGGCGATGCCCATCACAATCTGATTCCGAAGCTGCATATAAAGCGCTTCCTCACTCTGAAAGTCTATCTCAAAGAGCATCTTTTTTCTTCTCCTTCGTATTTTTTCATCTTACTGAACTTCTTTACAGGTCTATGAAGTCGATATCGATGTCCCCGCTGTCGCCCGCTCCATCCGCCGTCTGCTGCGCACTTCCTGCCGTTTTGGACTTCTCATACCGGACTGCGGACGGCTGCTCATACTGGGGCATCTGTTTTGGCTGCTTTTTCGCCTTCGATGGCTTCGGAACCGTCGTCGGATCGTCTGTCATCTTCGGTTTTGCCGGTTTTTCTTCCTCATAAAACGTATCGCGTCCCGTCTGCTCGAACGGTTCCTGCACAAACGGCTCCTGCGCAAAGGGCTCCTGACCGCGCTGCGAAGCCGCTTCTTTTGTGTTTTCCTCCACCACAACCGCTTTCTGCGTTTTTTTATTTTTCTTATTTTTCTTATTCTTCTTTTCTTCTTTTCCGGAGCGTTTTTCTTCTTCCCCGGAATCCCGGTTTCCCGTGCCGCCTGCGCCGCTCAGTCCCTGATAGGTATCCAGATCCTTTCGCAGATCCCTCCTTTTCAGGATCAGATTGATCACAGCAAAGAGCAGCACCACACAGAGTCCGATCATTCCGTACAGAATCTTTGTCAGAAGATCCACCCGGTCGCGGTAGCTGGTCACCTCGGACTTCAGTGCATCAATCGTATTCTCCGCCTCTTCCAGAGTTTCCTTCGCCACGCTGACATAGCGGGAGTCCTCCGTCTCCGCCTCTGTCTCCGTCTGCGGCGCCTCCGTCTGCACTTCCGTCTCCGGCTCGGTCTCGGCGGAAGCTTCCACGGTCACATACAGATAATACGTATAGGCGTCTCCATTCTCAGCTACGACAACAATGGAAACCGTACCGCCTTCCCCGGAAAGCTCCTGGCCGCTGATGCTGTCGATGTAGGCCGCATCATTGGACGGCGTCGGGTCCAGAGAGAGATAGGTTGTACCGGCCGGAACCGTAACATTGTACTCTGTCGTGCCATATTCAAAATCCGGTGAAACGACCGCTCCCTCCGTCGTAATTCCAAGTGAAGCGAGTGAATTGTCCGCGGAAAGACTGTCCGCGGACGCAAACGAGCCGCAAAGCAGAAGCAGCATCACAAGAAGCAGTGCCGCGCACCGGTTCCTTCCGCTCCGTTTCTGAAAAGAACAGACGACCGTCTTTCTGGTTCTGATTGATTTCATCATTATTTATACTCCTTATATACTCCTCTTTCTCTGTTTTTTTTATTGGTCAAAGTTTTGACATATCTTCCTGTCAGGCCTTAGGATCACCTGCCAAATAACTTATACATCCTGCACCGCCTGACGCATGAATCAAAGTCTATAAACGCCTCGAAGCGGTTATCAAAAACATGAAGATACGGCGCCGGACGATCAGGCCTCATCAATAGCCTTGCCGATATCATGGCGGTAATATTTGTTTGCAAAGGAAATCCAGTCCACTGCCTGATACGCGTTGGCACGGGCGGCCTTTAAATCTGACCCGGTCGCTGTCACCCCGAGCACGCGCCCGCCATTGGTCACAATTGCCCCATCCTTCTTCGCCGTCCCCGCATGGAAGACATAATAGCCATCCTTTCCGGAAAAGGCATCCAGTCCCTCAATCTTCAGTCCCTTCTCATAATGAACCGGGTACCCGTCGGAAGCAAGCACCACGCAGACCGCCGCGTTGTCCTCGAACTCCAGATCAATCGTATCCAGTGTTCCATCGATGCATGCCTCGAAAACATCGATGATATCCGTCTTCATGCGCGGCAGCACTACCTGTGCCTCCGGATCTCCGAATCTGGCATTGTACTCCAGCACCTTAGGCCCATCCGCCGTCAGCATCAGCCCAAAGAAAATAATCCCCTGGAACGGACGCCCTTCCGCCGCCATCGCGTCAACCGTCGGCTGATAAATATGTTTCTGGCAGAATTCGTTGATCTCTTTTGTATAAAACGGACTCGGTGAAAATGTTCCCATGCCGCCGGTATTCAGACCGGTATCCCCGTCGCCGGCTCGCTTGTGATCCTGCGCAGAGGTCATCGGCTTAATAGTCTTCCCATCCACATAGGACAGCACCGACACCTCACGGCCGGTCACAAACTCTTCGATCACCACACAGTTTCCCGCATCGCCGAACTTTTTATCCTGCATGATTTCTTTTACGCCGGCTCTGGCCTCTTCGAGCGTATTGCAGATCAGCACACCTTTGCCGAGCGCCAGGCCGTCCGCTTTCAGTACGATCGGCAGCTTCGCCGTTTCAAGATAAGCCAAAGCCGCGTCCGCATCTGTAAAATTCTCATATGCAGCGGTCGGAATGCCGTATTTCTTCATCAGATCCTTCGAAAACGCTTTGGAACCCTCCAGGATTGCCGCATTCTTCCTCGGCCCGAACACGCGCAGCCCCTGCGCCTCAAACACATCCACAATGCCTCCAACCAGCGGGTCGTCCATGCCGACCACTGTCAGATCAATCGCCTTCTCCTTTGCAAACGCGGCAAGCCGATCAAATTCCATCGCGCCGATCGCCACACACTCGGCATACTCCTCAATCCCGGCATTCCCCGGCGCACAGTAAATCTTTTCCACCCTCGGACTCTGCGCCACCTTCCAGGCGATGGCATGCTCTCTTCCGCCGCTGCCGATAATTAAAATCTTCATATTGTCACTCCTCCTGTATCCTGTTCCGAATCTCTTGTTCTGCTTCTTTTGTTCAGCTACATCTGTTCTGTATCTGCTGTTCTACAACCTGCTGTTCTATATCTTCTGTTCTTCAACCTGCTGCTCTGCACCCGGTTGTTCTGCAGCCTGCTGTTCTGTACCTGTTCTGCACTATGTCAATGAAGGAAATATTCTGATTTCCGCAGCAGATCGGAACCCTGACACAGATACATCGAAAAAGCGATTTTAGTTCCGCTCTTCCAGGATGCGCACGTTCCCGTCTGTTACCCGTACCCTGTCATTTGCAATCAGGTCAATCGCTTTCGGCAGAATCACCCATTCCGCCTGCTCCATCACTCTGCGCTGCAGAAGCTCCGGCGTATCGCCCTGCTTTACCTCAACTGCTTTTTGCAGAAGAATCGGCCCCGTATCCGTGCCGCCATCCACAAAATGTACGGTCGCGCCGGTCACCTTCACACCGCGCGCAAGTGCCCGCTCATGCACCTTCAGGCCATAATAGCCCGTCCCGCAAAAGGACGGAATCAGCGCAGGATGAATATTGATGATGCGGTTTGGAAACGCGTCGACCACACACTGCGGGATGACGACCAGGCACCCGGCAAGTACGATCAGATCCGCTCCTGATTCCTCTAGCAGGGCAAGCAGCGCCGCGTCAAACTGCTCCGGGGCCGGATATTGCCTCCTCGTAATGCAGGCAGTCGGAATTCCCGCCTTTTTTGCGCGCTCCAGCGCGTACGCCTTCGAGCTGTTGCTGATGACGCGCACGACCTGTGCATTCGTAACCGTTCCGTCCGCAATCGCGTCCAGAATCGCCTGAAGGTTCGTGCCGCCGCCGGAAACCATCACTGTTACGTTCAGCATAATGTAACTCCTTTTTTTCCGGCTTCGATGACGCCGATCTCGTACACCGTCTCCCCCGACGACGCAATGGCGGCCTTCGCCTTTTCCACATCCGCCGGATCGACAGCCACTGCCATTCCAATGCCCATGTTATAGGTATTATACATCATCTGTTCTTCAATTTCACCTTTTTTTGCCAGCAGATCAAAAATTGCCGGTACCGGATAGCTGTCCTTTCGGATCATGGCGCGCATTCCCTCCGGAAGCATCCGCGGGATATTTTCATAAAACCCGCCCCCTGTGATATGACTGCAGGCTTTTACGCGGACGCCCGCCTCCTTCACACTGCGCAATGCTTTCACATAAATCCTGGTCGGTGTCAGCAGCGTCTCTCCGAGCGTACCCCCCAGTTCTTCATAATACGTCTCCAGCGCCGCTTTTTCCATTGGGAATACCTTGCGCACCAGAGAAAATCCGTTGCTGTGAACACCGGAAGAAGCAATGCCAAGAATCACATCACCAGCCTTCAGATCCGCGCCCGTGATCAGATCCTTCTCATCCACCAGGCCGACCGCAAATCCGGCCAGATCGTATTCCTCCTCCGGCATCAGGCCCGGATGCTCCGCCGTCTCGCCGCCAATCAGCGCCGCCCCTGCCTGGGCACAGCCCTCCGCGACGCCGCTCACGATTTCTGCGATTTTCTCCGGAATATTTTTCCCGCACGCGATATAGTCCAGGAAAAACAGCGGCTCCCCGCCCGCGCAGGCAATATCGTTCACACACATCGCGACGCAGTCAATGCCGATTGTATCATGTTTATCCAGAAGAAAGGCCAGCTTCAGCTTTGTCCCCACGCCGTCCGTGCCGGACACCAATGTCGGCTTCTCCATTTTCTTCACCATTTCCATCGAAAACGCGCCGGAAAACCCGCCGATATTCGTCAGCACCTCCGGGCGCATCGTCTTTTTAATATGCTCCTTCATCAAATCCACGGACCGATAGCCCGCCTCGATATCCACACCAGCACTCTTATAATCCATGATGTCCTCCCAGTCTCACAATTTTTCCTCTTTCCTCACTCATGCAGCGCATCCCCTGCCCCGGTCTGTCTCCATAAATCATCCATTTTTCGAATACGCCCTGTAGCCGACCTCCTGCAGTCTGGCGTCCTTCGCCTCGACCTGATCGCCCAGCTCCTTCGCATAATCCTTCACCTTCTGCAAAAGCACCGGATCTGAAATCGCCAGCATTTTCGCTGCCAGAATGGCGGCGTTCGCACCGCCGTTGATCGCCACGGTCGCCACCGGGATTCCGGTCGGCATCTGGACGATGGAGTAAAGAGAGTCTCTGCCCCCGAGCGAAGTCGTATGCATCGGAATGCCGATCACCGGCATCGGAAAAATCGCCGCGCACATCCCCGGCAGATGCGCCGCCATGCCCGCTCCCGCGATAATCACCTGAAATCCCTTCGCTTCCGCGCTCTTCGCGTATTCAAAAAACACATCCGGTTCTCTGTGCGCCGAAATAATCGTCATTTCATAGTCAATTCCAAACTTCTCCAGCATATCCGCCGCCTTGCTCATCACAGGCATATCGGAGTCGCTGCCCATCACAATACCCACTTTAGCCATACGATTTAGTCTCTCCTGTCTTTTTGTGCGATACCCCTTCGTTACCAGAATCAAAATTAAAACTGTTGCCTAAATATTACTAATTATGAACCCGAATGTCAATGCCCGTCATACTTTTTTAAAGATTTTCCGTCTTTGTTTTCCATTTGTCCAGCTGGCTGTAAACATAGGCGAAATCCGGCGTTCCCATCAGGTCATACGGCGTCGCCTGGTAGACGTAATAATTCAGCCAGTTCGTGTAAAGGTTGTTTGCGTGTGAGCGCCACATCAGCAGCGGCCTGACGGATGGGTCATCGTTTTTATAATAATTCTTTGGTATCTCAATCGGGAGATTTTTATCCAGGTCGCGGTGGTATTCGCCGTCTAGTGTCACCCGGTCGTACTCCGGATGTCCCATGATGAAAATCCGGCGGCCGCCGTCCGCCATACCGAGGAACATCCCGGCCTCGTCTGACTCCGCCAGGATTGTGATCTCCTTCACCTTGCGGATCTCTTCAATCGGAACCTCCGTATGGCGGGAATGCGGGGCGAGAAACATATCGTCAAACCCTCTCACCAGCGGGATCTTCCGGTTCTTTACCCGGTGCCAGAACAGGCCGAACATCTTTTTGGACAGCAGGCGTTTCGGAAGCCCATAATGATAATACAGCCCGGCCTGCGCGGCCCAGCACAGGTAAATGGTGGAGGTCACATGCATATTCGTCCACTCCATAATTTCCGTCAGCTCATTCCAGTAATCCACTTCCTCGAACTCCATCATCTCGACGGGCGCGCCGGTAATAATCATTCCGTCAAACCGCTGATCACGGATATCGGAGAACTCCACATAAAATTTATTCAGATGGCTCATGGATGTATTCTTTGCCTCATGTGAGGAGACCTTCACAAATGTCACCTCTACCTGCAGCGGCGTGTTGGAAAGGGAGCGGAGCAGCTGCAGCTCCGTCTCCTCCTTCAGCGGCATCAGGTTCAAAATAGCGATGTGGATCGGGCGGATGTTCTGGTGAACAGCCCGATTCTCATCCATCACAAAAATATTTTCACGCTCCAGTATTTCTTTCGCCGGAAGCTCGCTCTGTACTCGAATCGGCATCGGTTTTTCCTCCTTGTATGAAATGAATCATTCTAAATCATTTCACTAAATCATTTCATTTATAGTAATGACTTTAGTCGTTTTACTTTGCGTTTAAAAACATTTGTCTGTATCATTTCCCGCTCATCCCTGGCGGATTCCTGCAGTAACTGCGTCGAGGCTTTTATGGTCTGCGATTCGCGCGTCAGGCGGTGCAAGATGGGTAAGTTATTTCGCGACAGTTCCTAAGGTCTGCTCCGCCATCTC
Organism: Lachnospiraceae bacterium; assembly: GCA_021202075.1. Taxonomy (GTDB): domain Bacteria; phylum Bacillota; class Clostridia; order Lachnospirales; family Lachnospiraceae; genus Choladousia. Next base: position 80,944 of record JAJQDT010000155.1, read on the forward strand.
AGATTTCTGCAGCTTCGGCTGTCCGGATCCGCAGAGATCGAGAAAATCCGTCTCCGAAAGAATCGGTATCCTCAGCTCCTTCGCTTTTTTATTTTTTGTTGAATTAGACGTAGTATCATTATTAATCAGATAGTCTGTCTTTTTCGTGACGCTGCCTGTCACCTTGCCCCCGCGCTCCTCAATAAATGCTTTCAGTTCGCTGCGGTTTGCAAACTGCTCCACGCTTCCGGTAATGACAAAGGTTTTTCCGGCAAGGCTCTGAGCATTTTCATTCGCCTGCGGTCTTTCTATATGGAGTTCGGCAAGCAGCGCCTTCAGCATCCGCCGATTGTCCTCATCCGCAAAATAATCCACCACCGAGGCCGCAATGACCTCTCCAAGACCCTCGATTGCCGCAAACTCTTCCACCGTTCCGGCGCAGATCCGGTCCAGGTCGAAATCGAAGGAGCGGCAGAGCAGCTTTGCGTTCGCCACGCCAATGTTTGGAATGCCAATGCCGTAGAGCAGCCTGGGCAGCGTCGTGTCGCGCGCCCGCTCGATGCTCTGTATCAGATTGGCATACGATTTTTCTCCGAATCCATCCATCCGGACGATCTCGTTCCGGTAATCCGACAGATGAAAAATATCTGCAAAGGTATGAATAAATCCGCAGCTGATGAATTTCTCCAGTGTGGCTTCGGAAAGGCCCTCAATATTCAGGGCATCGCGGCTGACAAATAATGTAAAAAGCTTTATTTTCTTCGCACTGCACTGCGGATTTGTGCAATAAAGGGTCTCTACCGTCCCCGCGTCAGACTCCGTCTCTGCCATATTTTCCGTTTTCATTCTCTGCTCTGCTGATTCAGACTCACCGAAGCTGTCTCTGCTTTCATTGCCATCGGCAAAACCTGTTTCCATTCTTTTCTCCGTAAATACTGCATTCTCCTGGCGCCGGGCATCTCTCGCCGCACTCCGCCGGATTTCCGTCGCGCCGCCGCAGACCGGACAGACCTTCGGAATCTCGATATTTCCGCTCCCGGTCAGATTCTCCGCGATCTGTGGGATGATCATATTTGCCTTATATACCGTAATCAGATCTCCGACTCCCAGCCTGAGTGCTTTCATAATGCTCAGATTGTGGACGCTCGCGCGGCTGACCGTACTGCCCTCGATCCCAACCGGTTCAAAAACCGCGATCGGATTGATCATGCCGGTGCGGGAAGGGCTCCACTCAATCTCCAGCAGATGTGTTTCCCGCGTTTCATCCTGCCATTTGAACGCAATGGAGTCGCGCGGAAACTTTGCCGTGCGCCCCAGAGACTGCCCATAGGAAATATCATCGTAAAGCGCAACCAGGCCATCAGACGGAACGTCGTAATGCTGAATTTTTTCAGCAAACCAGCTCACCGTCTCCGGCACCTGTTCCGCTGTGACCTTCTTATATTCCACCGTCTCAAATCCCTGCAGCTTCAGCCATTCCAGCTGCCTGGCCCTGGAATTCGCAAAGTCCACCCCGTCCGCCTGAACCAGCGCAAACGCGTAAAACCGCACATGGCGTTTCGCCGTAATCTCATTGTTGAGCTGGCGCACCGAGCCGCTGCAAAGGTTCCGCGGATTCTTATAGCGGGCGTCAACATCCGCAATCTCCTCATTGATTTTTTCAAACTCCGGATAGGTAATAATCGCCTCCCCGCGCACCACCAGGTCGCCCTGATACGGGATTTTCAGCGGAATGTTCTGAAACACCCTCGCATTGTTTGTAATCACCTCGCCGATTTCCCCGTTTCCGCGCGTCACCGCCTTCGACAGGGAACCACCCTGGTAGGTCAGAACTACCGTCAGCCCGTCCAGCTTCCAGGAAAGCAGGATCTCATGCTCACCCGCAAACGCCGCCAGATCCTCCGGTGACTTCGTCTTATCCAGCGAAAGCATCGGCGACTCGTGCCTCTCCTTTGGCAGGGAATCCAGAGCCTCATACCCTACCGTCATCGTCGGACTGCCTGAGAGCACCGTGCTGGTCTCTGCCTCCAGAGCCGTCAGCTCTTCGTAGAGACGATCGTACTCCAGGTTGCTCATAATCTCGGCATCATCCTGATAATATGCCCTGGACGCTTCCTTCAACAAGGCTGAAATCTCCTTCATCCGTTCCAGCTTCTGATCCATAATTTCCTCCGATTTTCTGTATCGCTTTTTGATGTTTTGAACCATAAGGAATCCTCCGGCTTCGCCGGCAATCCTTATGGCATACGCCATCGCGCTTCTGCGCGATTTCAGTTGCGCGGCTCGTTAAGAAATATTCTTCGAGTCCGCAAGCAGTTCCTCAAGCCGCGCATATTCTTTCCGGCTGACCGGCCGGTATTCGCCCGGCTTCAGATCGCCCAACTCAATGTTCATCACCCGCACCCGCAAAATCCGTGTCACCTGATAGCCGAGCGCTGCGCACATCCGGCGGATCTGCCGGTTCAATCCCTGCGTCAGAATGATGCGAAACTGATTCTTCCCCGCAAGCTCTACCCGGCAGGGGCGGGTCTTCACATTCAATTCCTTCAAATAAACGCCTTCCGACATTCGTATCAGAAACTCCGGCCGAATTTCCCTATCCACACTCACCAGGTATTCCTTCTCATGAAAATTCCCGGCCCGCATCATTTTATTAACGATATCGCCGTAATTCGTCATCAGAAGAAGCCCTTCCGAGTCCTTATCCAGGCGTCCGATGGAAAAGATGCGCTTCGGGTATTGAAGCATATCATATATCGTTATATCTCCCCATCGGTCATCCGTCGTACAGACCACACCCCTGGGCTTATTCACTGCGAGCAGGATGAGTTCCTTCTCCTGCCGGATGGCTTTGCCATCCACACAAACGGTCTGCGACGGAAACACCCTTTGGCCTGTCAGGGCGCCTCGTCCATCCACGGATACGCGCCCCGCCGCAATCAGCCGGTCCGCCTCCCGCCTTGAGCAGACTCCCGCATCGCTCAGAAATTTATTCAGGCGAACCGCATCGCCGGATTCATTTTCCTTCCTCATCCAATTCCCATTCCTGTCTACTTGAGTTCTCGATTTGCTATACAAAATCGGAACATATTGTCATCCATTTTCATTTCAGGGCTGTCACTCACTAACTCCGGGACAAAATCCCCACTGTTCTGAATGGTTCCCATCTTATCATATTCTGATGCTAAGGTCAAAAGCTTTCCATATCTATGCCATATATTTCGTCTCAGGAGCCTTCACCTGTCACATTGTATTTGCAATTTCATAATATATCTGCGTTTGCAAATCTATTCCGCCCCCCTTGCAATGCTCCAATTTTCACAAAAATTGAAAACGACTCCACGCCTTGTGTAAAGTGTAACTTTCTTGTGCGGCTTACACTCAAAAGGGCAATGGAATCTTTTGTCCATTGCCCCTTTTCCAATCTCACACAGCCCGTACGGCGGGTGGCATCCCCCATTCCGGCATACCGCGTACCGCTTCAGGCTTCTTTCTCCATCCCATCTTCTCAGATAATCATCCGACCGATGACAGATACTGCGTCATCACGTAACCCTCGACCGTGCTCCCGTTCGAATCCAGATACGTAATCCGTGACCAGCCATCATCCAGATTCTCAAGAACTTCTACCTGAGAACCGGCCACCAGCGTGCCCAGCAGTGTGCTGTCCGCAGAAGCCTCACTGCGGACGTTTACACCAGTATTCGTCTGCATCGTTCCGGTTGCCGCGTCCGAAGAACTGCTGTCATCGGAATCGCCTTCTTCATCCGTATCCTCTGAAGAACTCGAGCTCGTCGTTGTCCTCGACTCAATGTAGGTCTTCAGATCATCATCCGAAGCGCATCGTTCCTCCAGCGTATCGCTGACATCCTGAATCAGCGCCTGTACATCGGAATCCTCCTGACGCTCCAGCACATATGCGGAAATCTCGGAAGTATAATCCTCCGTCTGTACCACGAGCAGATCTCCGTCTGTATCCGGCTGCATATACATCTGCCGAAGGGTCGGAGCCTCCGTCTCTATGCCGGTCAGCTTCAGTTCCATATAAACATATACTACAAAAGAACCATCCGTAAGACCGGATTTCGAATAGGTCATAATGTCGTCATACGACTCGACCGCGACATCCATCGCTTCCACAGTCGCGCGCGCATCCTCATCAAACGTCTTCCCGCAGAGCGCCTCCAGCGTATCAAAATCCTGGCTGCCAATCGCCGTCCAGTAAGAGGTGGCAATCGCAAGAACATCCTCCTGATCCTTCACAAGCGACTCCGTAACGGTATCCGCATCTGTACTCTGCTCCGTCTGCGCCTCTGTTTCCTGCTGAACCTTATTCTTCGAACCAGACGATCCGATATGCGTCACCAGACGCACCGCGAAAAAGGCAATAATAATAAGAAGAATGATAGCCAGCCCCAACAAAATGTACCTGAGATTATCCGAAATCCACTCCCTTATATCATCCAACATGTCTGCCTGCCCCTCCCTGTTAATTTTCGTTCTCTATTCTCATCAAAGGCTGCCGGAAACTCCGGCAAGTCATACGACAATTCAGAAAACTGTGCCATTTCACGGCCTCCCCAGCCAATCTTCCAAACAATAGCACATAAACTATATATGAGTGTAGCATATTTGTCCAAAGATGTAAACAGCAATTTCTTAAGGAAATATTATTTTTACAGGTGTGAGTGCCGACCTGGCCGGAAAGTGAAAAAATCGGGAATGTCTGGCAAAGATTTACCAGTGAAAATGAAGAAAACGGTTGAAAAACAGAAGCAGATAAGGTAGAATAAGGTGAAAAGGGATTCGAAGAATATAAATTTCAGATGTTTTCAGGAGGAGACAACGACATGATTTCAGCAGGTGATTTTAGAAACGGTGTTACCATTGAGATGGATGGCAGTATCTATCAGATTATTGAATTCCAGCATGTAAAGCCGGGCAAAGGAGCCGCATTTGTCAGAACAAAACTAAAAAATATTATCAGCGGCGGTGTAGTGGAGAAATCGTTCCGTCCGACGGAAAAATTCCCGACCGCCCGGATCGACCGTGTAGAGATGCAGTATCTCTATTCCGACGGCGATCTCTTTTATTTCATGAATACGGAGACCTATGACCAGATTGGGCTGAACAAGGATACGATTGGGGACGCCTTGAAGTTCGTCAAGGAAAATGAAATGGTAAAGGTCTGCTCACACAACGGCAATGTATTTGCGGTAGAGCCTCCGCTCTTCGTAGAGCTGGAAGTGACTGAGACCGAGCCGGGCCTGAAGGGCGATACCGCTACCGGCGCTTCCAAACCGGCCACTGTAGAGACCGGAGCACTTGTGTATGTTCCGCTTTTTGTCAACACAGGGGACAAGCTTAAGATCGACACCCGTACCGGCGAGTACCTCTCCCGCGTATAATGCGGTTCCTTTCAATTCAGATCTTTTGCGCATGATAGACACCGTACAGGTTCTGTAAAAGAACCCTTCGGTGTCTTTTTTTATCTTTTTAATTTCTTATTCATTTCTTATGAAATTTTAACTTGATTTATGTGATTATAAATGATATAGTTAGAGTCGTCTGTAAAAAAAAGTCAATTTATCATGACAGAAAGGTGGTTTTTGTTGAATTACAGCACTTTTATACAGCAGATTACGAAAGAGATAAAGGGACGCGTCGGAGAATCGGCGCGGGTCCGGGTCGACCCGATTTTAAAAATAAATCTCCCGGTGTTAGATGGGATGACCATCCTCCTCCCCGGAGAAAATACTTCGCCGACCATTTATCTGAATTCCTATTATCAGGAATATCTGGAGGGAAGCAGTCTCTCCGTCATCGCGGAGGAGATTCTCACATTCTACAGAGAGCATCGGAGGGCCTGCAGCTTCGATCTCTCCTTCCTATCCGATTTTGAACAGATGAAGGATCAGATCGTCTGCCGCCTGATCAATTATGAAAAGAACCGCTCCCTTCTTAAAAGCGTTCCGCATCGGTGTTTTCTGGATCTGGCGATTGTGTACTACTTCCAGACAGAAAACCCTCCCTTCGGGAAATCCAGCCTCCTGGTGCAGACTTCGCACATCGAGAGATGGGGCATCAGCGCGGATTTGCTGCATACGACGGCCATCCGCAATACCAGACGCCTGTGCCCGTTTCAGATCACGACTCTGGCCAGGCTGCTGGAAAACACACTGGAAGACGCGCTGAAAGGTACGCCAGAAGACACGCTGGCGATTCCCCTTTTCTGGTTCGGGCATGGACACACTCCAATGTATATCCTTACCAATAAGGATATGTGTTACGGCGCCATCAACATGATTTTCGATGATATCCTGTACACAGCCGCTGATCAGCTGGAGAGTGATTTTTATATCCTTCCCAGCAGTATCCACGAATGCCTGCTTCTCCCCGTTACCGCCTGGGAGGACTCGGAATCTTCGAAGCTTCAGGAAATCGTATCCGAAATCAACAGAGATTATGTCGACTCCACTGAAGTCCTTGGAGACCATATCTACCGCTATACCCGCGACCGGCACGAGCTGCGGTTTGAAGTGTAAGAAAAAAAACTCCGCCGGAATCATTACGATTCTGGCGGAGTTCACCGCGCACCTGAAGGGATTCGAACCCCTGGCACGTGGTACCGGAAACCACTGCTCTATCCCCTGAGCTACAGGTGCATCACGCACAGTTCTGCGCGCAGATAGTATACTAACATATTTCGCTGAAAATGTAAAGGCAAATTTTTATTCTTCCAGTGAGACAAAATTTCATTCTTCCAAAAAAGAAGTGGCAGGATTTTATTCTTCAAAAAAATGGCAAAATATTCAGAACTATATTTGGTATACTGTAGGTTTCCTCATTATAGCCAGAAGTTGTATTCCATCCGGCCCATACCCCCTCCGGATCAAAATAGCGCCCATTGATCCTCACCCAGCTGTGCTTTGTATATCCGTCCGCCGCCTGGTCGCGGGAACCCGGCACCCGGCCCATGATAACGTATGCTTTATATCCAACCTCTGTCGCCAGAGCCGCGAACGCACAGGCAAAACTCCGGCAGGAGCCGCGGCCGGAACTCAGCATATCATACGCACATTTCTGTCTCTGTTTCAGGGTGGATACAGACCCTTCATACGTCTTATATGTCCAGTTGCTCTTCGTGGTCATATACTCCCAGCAGACCTTCAGCTTCTGCTTTTTCGTCATTTTATCGGTCGTAATATCATCCACAATCTCCATCGTCAGCATTTTCAGCCTCGACGCTATGTTGTCTTTTGCGTAGCCTTTTTTGGTGAACGTGATGCCGTCCTTCTCCGTGGTCACCTGTTTCCCTTTGGCATTTGCCCGGTACAGATGCTTATTGACAATGAACCACCCGGTCGAGGCGCGCCCCTTTTTGTTCACATAATAGACGCTGCCATTTACCGTCACAAACCGTGACTTCTTCCCGGTGAGCAGGTGCCCCTCCCCGTCAAAGACGTAGACATAATCTCCGATCTTATACCCGCCGATGGCCGCTCTTCCGTTGTCCTTAAAATAATACCGGTAGCTTCCGATGGTCTTCCACTTGTTTTTCAGCATCGTGCCATCGTTTTTGTAATAGTAATAATGACTGCCTTCCTGCACCAGGCCCTTCTTCACCGTACCGGTCTCAGTCCCCGAACTCACAGCAGCACTTTCTTCAGAAGCAAATGAATGAAGAGGTGTTGTCAAAAAAACAATGCCGATCAAAAAAATACATATCCTGAAAAAAAATACATCAATGCTTCTGTTTATCCTCATTATTTCCCCTGAGCTTTCAATCTGCAGACCATCTCCCAAAGAGCCTTCGCCGAGTTAAAATTTTCCGGAATCAGATCCGCCGGCGTGATTTTAATGTCAAAGGTATCCTGCAGCTCACTGACAATCGACAGGATCGCAAATGAATCCAGAATCGCGTCGTCGATCAGCGTTGTACAGGTATCATAGTCCGCATCCGGCTGAATCTCCTCTAAAATCTCAATTAACTCTTCCATGTCACGTTCTCTCCTTTCATGCATACAGCATAGTACCAGTAATTTTTGTTTTTATAATAACTCCATCAGTGCTTTCCTGTCAATCTTTCCATTTTTATTCAGAGGAAGTGCGTCAACCCTCCTGAGCACATTCGGCACCATAAAAGACGGAAGAAGCTGACCCAGCGCACGGGCAAGCGGACGCCGCTCAATCTCTCCCTCATAAAAGCATACCGTTTTCTGAGAATCTGCGTCATAAACACAGCAGCTGCGCAAAACCTCCGGGATCTTGTCCATTGCACTGTCGATCTCTCCCAGCTCAATCCGGTGCCCCATGTGCTTAATCTGAAAATCCTTCCGGCTCGCAAAACACAGCTCACCACGTTCATTATAATAAGCCAGATCTCCGGTACGATAAATTTTTTCCAGATAGCAGTCGTTCAGCGGATTCTGGACAAAAGCCTTTCCGGTCTGTTCCGGATTCCGGTAATATCCAAGAGCCAGCGCCGAACCACTAACACAAAGCTCCCCTTTTACCTCGATCTGCTCCGGGGTGATCATCTGGTCCTCTTCATCCAGAAGAAACACTTTTTCATTCGGAAACGCTTTTCCCATTGGCAACACATCACCCGGCTGATATTCCCGGTCTACGATGTACCAGGTACAGTTGCACGTGATTTCCGTCGGTCCATATACATTCACAAACATTGCGTCCGGAAGATAACTGCGCCAGATATTCAGATGTTTCACCGGCATCATTTCCCCTGAAAACAGAATCTTATTTATTTTGCGGGGAACAAGATAGTCGAACCCGTTCAGGGTGCTGACGATACAAAGTGCCGACACGGCCCAGATTAGGGTCGTCACCTGACGCTCCTCAAGGAAATCTAAAAGCTTTGTTGGGAACGAAAAATACTGTTTCGGAATAATCTGCACCGTTGCTCCTGTTTTCAGGCCAGAATAGATGTCCTTTACAGATACATCAAAATCCCAGGGAGCCTGATTGCCAATCACATCTTCTCCTGTGATTCCAAACAGTTCCGTAAAGCAATCAATAAAATCCAGCAGGGAGCGGTGTCCGACAACCACGCATTTCGGCACGCCGGTGGAACCTGAAGTAAAAATACCATAAAGCGGATCCGTATCAATCGCCTGTGCCCGGATTTCGGAAAGAAGAGCTTTGTTCTCCTCCTTTTCCGCCAGCTCCCCCGCCAGAAGAACCCTTCCCTGAAAATTCAGTTTCTCCAGATCTTTCAGATACTTTTCCGAAGTAACGATCACATCACTCTGCAAAACATCCAGAATCTGAGCAATCCGCGCAGCCGGATGTTTCGTATCCACCAAAGCATAAAACGCTCCCGCATAGAGCGCCCCCATAAATACACAAATCGTCTCCACGCTTTTTTCCATGAATACCGGCACCGGTTTTCTTACCGGGAAATACTCCGCAAGCGCAGTTCCGATTCGTTTGCTTCTGTTTTGCAATTCACAAAACGTACAGGATCCCCCTTCATCTGCAAACGCGATCTTATCCGGATGCCGCAATGCGGATTCCTCCAGATATTCCAGCGCATTTTTCCTCATTTTCCCTCTCCTCTCATCATCCGACCGGCGTCTCCGTGAGCTCCGCTGATGAAAGCAACTGAGCCAGAACCTTAGAAAATTCCCTTGCCGCGTCGCCATTCATATGTCCGTCGTAATCGGTATAGTCTTCAATCTCATGCGAAAATTCAAAATAGTAATCGGTATTGAAGTCCAGATACGTGACTCCCTCTTCCGCAAAAAGCGTCTTGAAATACTCCCCGGAAGCCTCATAATTATCCCACCAGGTACCAAGGGTCGCAGCCGGAACCGGAGTCGATACGGCAACGAACTCAATATCATTCTCACGGCAAAGCTCGATGGTTTTCTTCAGATATTCAATATTCTCCCCGACAATTTCCTCTTCGTCAAATAAAACCGGCTCCGTCAGCTGAAGCGCAGAGGTATCCACAGCGTACCGCTCAATAAAACCGCTATCATGATATTCCTGCGAACTGCTTTTTAAACTGTCAATGCTGTAATCGCCGGTAATTTTCCGGATAAATGTCTCAGAAACAATCGGCAGCTCATAGGAAAGGGAATACTCATACCACGGAAAGAAAACGGTGCGGAAATTCGTCTTTGCGATCGACTCAAAAAAATATTCAGCTTTTGCCAGAGACAACGGGAATTCATGATAAAAAAGAACATAATTATTGCCTTCTTCCTTCTCGGTCACAAAATAGCCAGGCGAAATCTCATAAATGATCCTGGACGGATTTTGTTTCTCAATCGCCAGCTTCACAATATAATAGGCATCAATCCCATACTCGCCTCCGACACAGGCATTATGTCCACTGCGCCCGGTGATTTCTTCCATCGAATCCGGGTCGATGTTCATCTTGCCGTGTGATGTTCCGACGATGATATCATCATACTGTGTCGTGCTGACTGCATGGATATCGTTACGCATAAAGGTACAGGGATACAATGCCAGATCCAATCCAATCAGAAGCAGCACAAAAACAGCCACGACCAGCAGCGTTTTCCAGATCAGCGACCGGTTTTCTTTCTTCTTATCTGCATATGACAATGACACGGAATCCACAGACGCAGTATCATTTTTTCCTTCAGCTATTTTCCCCGGAACAGCAGTCGGGAGAACATTTTCAAAATTGTGCATAAATAAAGCCTTTCGTAGCGGCTGTTGAGCCAAATAAACCAATGGAAAGAAGCAGTACAAACCAGACGGCCGCTGTCGCCGGAAGCGGAAGTTTTGCCAATGAATCCCGTATTTGCACGCCGCGCTCCTGCAGAAATTCCACAACAAACACCACAATACAGCCCCCGACAATAATCATCAGCGCATACGGCGTAAAGGACAGCCCATCCCGCCCCGCCGGTATGGTAAGCAGCACAGATGGCCGGAAACTGGTCAGGGAACTGATCATCATCCGCACAGCCTGCCGGATTGAATCCGCGCGGTCAAAATACATACGAATTATCGTCAGGATCAGCGTACGAAAGACCATGAATAGAACATACCAGGTCTCTTTCCCGCTGATATGCAGCGTCTTTTTCCAGTCACGATAGGTTCCTGCCAGAAGCTGACTGGAGGCAATAATCAGACCATTGTAGAATCCATAAAACACATATTTCCACTCGGCGCCATGCCAGAGACCAACCGCCAGAAATACAATCACATTAGCCAGGCAAATAGGAAGCAGCCGGCCGGTCTTTCTGCCAAATTTCTTTTTGGCCCATTTCCCGAACCGGTTCATCCAGCCGGACAGGGTAAGCGGATAAAAAAGGTACTCTTTCATCCAAGTGCCCAGCGTAATGTGCCAGCGACGCCAGAAATCTTCCAGAGAGGTGGCAAAAAATGGCCTGCGAAAATTCTCTTCCAGTGTAATGCCGTACATCTGCGAAAGGCCGATCACAATATCCATTGCGCCGGAAAAATCCATATATAATTCGATGGTATAGAAAAGAACCCCGAACAGGGCAACACCCGGATAGAGCTCCGGCGTGTCGAAAATTGCGTCAACAAAAACAACTGCCCAGTCCGCAATTACGATTTTTTTGAAAAATCCCCACAGCATACGCTCCGTGCCCCGGACCAGGTTATCCCGGTTCAGGGAATGCGGCTCATAGAGCTGGTGAGCCAGCTGACTGTAGCGCCCAATCGGTCCCTGCATAAGCTGTGGAAAAAACGAGACAAACAACCCATACCGCAGAGGGTTCTTCTCCGCCTCTACCCGTTTCCAGTAAACATCCAGCAGGTAACCGGTAGACTGAAACGTAAAAAAAGAAATGCCGAGCGGCAGTACGAGATCCGCTCCGCGCAGATTCATGTGAAAAAGCGCGTTCAGATTCTCCAGCAAAAAGCCGGTATATTTCAGATAGCCCAGCATTCCGAGATTCAAAAGAAGGGCGAGAATCAAAATCCGCCGCGGCCACCTGGATCCTGTATTTTTTTCATACAGGTACGCAATCAATCTGGCCGCTGTGAAGGTGACCAGTGTGGAAAACAAAATAAATCCGGTAAGCTTTGCGCCGCTCATTATGTAATAAATATAGCTGGATACCAGCAGCACAACCCACCGGATTTTCGCAGGGGCGAGATAATAAACGATCAGGCTCGCCCCTGCCAGTATAAGAAAGCTGTTCGATACGAGTGACATAATTTTTCAGTACAAAACCCCTCCGGTAAGGCATGCGTCGTCAGTAGTCGTCTGTGTTCCTGAGCTTCCTGCGCCAGAGCTGCCCGCAGCCGCTGCTGCCGCCGCTGCGGCTGCCGCGGCTGCGGCGTTGTCATTCGCATCAACCGCCGCCTGAGCTTCCGCTTCATCTGTCGTCAGATAGCGAGCCGCCACATAACCAGTGGTATCGTCAGCGGATACCAAAAACCAGATGGATGTACCGCCAAGCACCTGAAGCTCGCTGCCTCGATCTGCATAGCCAACGGCCTCTGAGGAGCCGTCTGCGCTCTCACGAATGTTCACAGTACCGAGCGTATACATCGTTACCGGAGCATCCAGCGTAATCTCATCCGCAGTCTCATAGAACCAGGACTCCTCACCTGATGAATTCTCACCGGAAAGAAAGTAGAAGCCGATCTTTGCTGTCAGTTCCAGATCCGTTAATTCGGAAAGACTTGTCGGATCCGCAATGGATATCGAATGCTCCGTTCCGTCCTCACCACTGAAAATCAGCAGGGCTGCTGTATCTTCCGCATCCGAACTGTCCTCCTCTTCCCCGTCCACAGCTTCCGTTTGCAGAGTCAGATCAGAAAGACTCTCCCCTGTCGTATTTGTCACCACCACAGAGCCATCCTCCAGCGCAAGCTCCATCTCAACAGGTTCGGCACTTTCGCTTCCCGTTTCATCCGTCAAATCCGTTTCCGCTTCCATAGTCAGGGCTTCTGTCTCTTCCCCGGCAAAGACAGTCGCATAAGTGCCTGCTGCGCCTGAAATCCCCAACAAAACCGCCATCAATCCTGTTCCCACTGTTTTAACTGTTTTTTTTCCCATTGCTTTTCCCTTTCCTTGTCCATTCATACCGTATCGCTGATGACAGACGAAAATAAATGCTTAACAATTATGACTGTGCAAAATAAGCACCGCATTCACTTATCTGTACTTATTTGTTCCGCACCTGTCTGTTCTGTACTTATTTGCACTTATCAGTATTTATCTGTAATCACTAGTTATTTATACAGTTTCTTGCTCTTCGAATAATACTTATATTGAAGCTTGCTGCCCGTCTTCGTATACGTCATCTTATAACCGCTGTGTGCCTGTGTGTTGTTATTCAGGGTATGATAAACGTACGCGAAGTTCGGATCATACACATACGTCTTTCCGCTGATCTTGATCGTAACCCAGGCATGGCTGGAATAAGTGACATTGCCATTCGAATCCGTACCTGAAATGATCAGACCCGTTACGTATTTTGCGTTATAGCCAAGTACCTTCGCCATCTGATAAAAAGTGGCCGCCATCACATTACAGTCTCCGCGCTTGTTTTTAAAGCCATAAATCGCATAATAAGCCGCTGCGCTCTGTCCCGAGGACGGAGAACCGCAGGATGCACGATAGGTAATCTTACTGGAACACCAGGTAAACGCTTTCTTTAATGTTTTGCTTTTCGAACTGGACCTGCCGATCTTTTCCAGCTGAATCCCAGCGCGGCCTGCGGCCTCACTCACCTTTGTAACCACACCTTTTTTACTGATTTTGTAATACTTTTTGCCAATCTTGATCCCAAGCTTATCCTTAACGAGCTCCCCATTCTTATAATAATAAAGCTTGCCATTTTCTGTAACCAGACCATCCTTCACAGCCGTTTCTGAGGACTCCGTCTCTTCCGATGCCGCTGCTGAGATTGGAAGAACACAGAATGTCAGAACCAGGGCAGCCAGAATCACCATCATATAACTTTTTAGTTTGTTTATTAAATTTATTCTTCTGGTCATCATCTTTCACCCATTTATCCCTTTCCAGCCAATCATTCCGTATAAATCGCGTAAATTGTCTCCTCCGTGCTCTCCGGCGCCCGCAGAGCCAGAATTGAAAAATGCTCATACGTCAATGTAATATCCGTATATCCCGCGATCAGGCAGCTGTCTGCTTCTGTTCTGGATTCCGGTTCACCAAGGAGCGCTACCAGAGCAGCCAGATCTCCGCCCTCTTTTGCAACTGCATTCAGCGCTTTCGTCTTTTTCGCATTATAAACCCCTTTTGCGTTAAAATAATACAGATTTTCCGCCGTTTTTTCCTCGTCGGCATAAACTCCTGCTGCCAGACGTCCCTTTGTATCAAACCCGTATTTCTTGCCGTTGACCTTCTTGATTACTACGTTGTATGTACAGTTATAAGACGTAGTGGCCCGATAAGCCTTTCCGTTTTTCCCAAAATAATAACGATATTTAACAGTCTTGCCATTTACCGTTGTCTTGACAGTCTTCCAGGCATTTTTGACCATCTTGCCCTTTTTATAATAGTAATAATTCTTCCCTTTCTTCACCAGTCCGTTCTTCGTCGCAGCCTGCACGGTGGTCGCAGTAATCCCCGTATAATCGGACAGGATCGGCGCCTGCAGCATCATCAGACAAAGCAGAAACAGTAAAACCCTTTTCCATCGTTTCAAACATGACTTCTTCACTTGTTTCCCTCCTGTAATTAAAATTTTGTGCAGCTATATCATATAGTAAACGCAAACAGAATCCATTTGCAGATACCGTCTGAATTTTCGATATAATCAGATCGTTCAGTAAATGTGGACAGATTGATAAATCCATATACAGCCTCTTTGCTGACTGTACGAAATGGCCATTTACAGCCAGCTCAGGATTTTTTCATGCAAAGCCGGTTTGCTCATATAATATGAGCTGTAGCTTACGCCATAATAGGCAGAATAACTTTTCGCCTGCGCAAAGAGCGGGTCATAAACCAGGCCATTGATCTCACACCAGCCATGCGCGCCGGTTCCTGTGCTGTCCGTACAGGCATATACTTCATCATATCCGATGGCTTTCGCCAGATACGCAAGCGCACAGGCATCCGCATGACAATTTCCTTTTCCATAAAGGAAATGGTCGTTTGCGTGATCCGCGGTCCAGCCCGGATAATTAATGCCGTCCGTCATCTGCGCGTAATTCTTGGACATTACCCAGTTAAAACATACCTTCAGCTTCTGTGCCTTACTCATCTTCGATGTCGTGATATCCTCCGCGATGGATTTTGCCCTCAAATATGTCTTAAATTCCTTCTTGTCAACGGAATCCATTCGTTTTCCGTTCGATTTATAATATTTGCTCCCGATCTTCCATGCGTAAAGAACTCCCTTGCTGTCCGCATAATACGTGTTCTTTCCGTCCTTCGTTGTGCCGGTCTTCAGAATTCCTTTTGCGCTGAAATAATAATATTTTTTATTAATTTTTTTGATGCCGGTTACTCTCACTCCGTTCTTATTAAACCAGGCTTTTCCTTTTTTCAGCGTCACCCATTTTTCTGTCACCATCGCGCCATTGGATGGCTTGAAATAATAGGTCTTTGAATCAATTGTTTTCAGACCCGTGACCTTAACACCGTCTATGTAGTAAAAGGTCTTCCCCCTCGCGTTCGTCACCCAGCCGTTCAGAGTGGTCTCAGATGTCTCCGTCTGTTCCACAACTGTCTCTTCCGTAGCATATACCATGCTCTTCATCGAAAATACAAGCAACAGCACCAAAAACACGCAGAGCATCATCCCTTGCGCGATTCTGCCGGAAAATCTGCTTTTCATATCCCATCCCCCTTTTTTCTCTTTCTCGAAATATATAATTTCTTCTGCATTCATTATAGTAAAATAGCTGGGAAAACACAATATCTTTTTTTATTTCGCTCTTTTTCTTAAGAATTTTCGATGATTTTCTTCATTTTTACAGCCTGAACCCGATTATTTACACACACTTGCCAGATACTTCATCCCGGACGCCGAAAGCTGAACTCCCGCTGGTTTTTCCTGTTGCGAAATCATGTCATCTCATTTATAATGAAGCCGGGGCTAAATTAACCGGCACTATATAAGCAAACTATATCGTCATACAGCGTGACAGCAAAATGGGGGTTATCATGATCATAAAAAACGGAACCATCCTCTCTCCCGGAACCAGTGAACAATATCGTGCAGATTTAAGAATTGTAAATGGAATCATTGCAGAAATCGGCGATTCGGATTCTTTTCCTGTTGAAGATGAGCAGGAGAAAATCATCGACGCGTCCTCCTGCGTCGTCGCTCCCGGTCTTGTCGATGTGCATGTACATTTCCGTGACCCGGGCTATACCTGGAAGGAGGATCTGCACACAGGAGCCCGCGCGGCCGCGGCCGGAGGCTTTACAACCGTTATCTGTATGGCAAATACGAATCCTCCCGTAGACAATCCGGATACCCTTATGGATTTACTGCGCCGTGCAGAATCAGAATCCGTGCGCATTCATTTCACAGCCGCCGTCACAAAAGGGCTGCACGGCATGGAGCTCACCGATTTTGAAACCCTCGCTTCTCTGGGCGCCTGCGGATTTACTGACGACGGGATCCCCCTGACCGATGAAAAGCTGGCGGAGGTCGCGATGAGACGCGCGAATGCGCTTGGGCTCCCCCTCTCTTTCCATGAAGAGGATCCTGCCTTTATCGAAAAACCCGGAACCAACCGGACCGCCCCCGCGATTGCGGAGGATCTTCTGGTGGCCCGCGACTGCATGCTTTCCAGATATACCGGCGCTGTGATCGACATCCAGCACATCAGCTCCGCGGCCTCCGTAGCGCTCGTACGCACGGCGAAAGCATTGGGCGCTCCGGTCTTTGCCGAAGCCACTCCGCACCATTTTTCTCTCACCGAAGAAGCGGTACAGATCTTCGAAACCTATGCAAAAATGAACCCGCCTCTCCGTACCGAAGCGGACCGGCAGGCTATCATCGAAGGGCTGAAGGACGGAACCATTGACATCATCGCGACCGACCACGCGCCCCACAGCACAAAAGAGAAAATGCGCGACAATTTTTTCGACGCTCCAAGCGGCATCATTGGCCTCGAAACTTCACTGGGACTTGGCATCACCAATCTCGTGCGCTCCGGTCATCTCACCCTGCTGCAGCTTCTGGAAAAGATGACCGTAAACCCGGCAAAGCTCTATCGGATGGATCCGCTCGCCTCGCCGCAAGGTGTGTCAGCGCACTCCGGTTTTGAAGCAGATTCAGCCAGGGATTCCCAACCATGTACGGCCGGTCGCGCTCCCAAAATTTCCGGATATCAGCAGACAGCCTTTTACGGCTCCATCCGGCCGGGCTGCGTCGCAGATCTCGTGATTTTTAACCCGGATGAAACCTTTATCGCCGGAAATTATCAGTCCAAATCCGAAAACACACCCTTCACCGGGATGCAGCTGTACGGCAAAATCCATTACACCATCTGCGGGGGCAGAGTTGTATAAATCACTAACAGAAAAGAAAAATGCCGCAAACCAAAATGACAGGAACAAAAACCGCCAGCGTTCTGTTCCAGTCATTTAGTCTCATACAGAGTTATCATATCGCTATTATATCGTTATCACATAGTACCGGCCCTTCGCGTAGTTCGGCACATTGGTTCCGGTCGTACCATACGGCATGCCAAAATAATTATGCGTTTTATCCGTCAGGGACCAGCTTGGGTCGTAGACATAATTGCCAATCTCCGCCCAGCCGTGTCCGCCAGAGGACACCGCACTGGCTTTGTAGCCAACCGCGTTCGCCAGATAGGCAAATATCACACCATAATTATGACAGTCCGCCGTGAGGGCACCATTAATGAAGCTGCGTTCCGCATAATAGAGATCCCAGTTCTTCCCTCCGGGAAACGAACCAATACTCGAATATTTATAATGTGTTTTCGTATACTCAAACAACTTCTTTAATTTCTGCGCTTTTGTATCACTGTTTTTTGTAACCGAGCGCATAATCACATTTGCCTTATACAAAATGGGGAGCTTGCGTTTGCTGTAAGAAGTCATCCTTGCTTTCCCATTTTTCCTCAAATATATGCCGTTGACGGTCTTCGAAGTCACCATGTAGCCGTTTTTACGTTTCCCAATTCGAAAATAGTAGTAGGAGCTTCCGATTTTCTGCCAGCCGGTCCGCTGGATTCCCTTCGAATCGAAGTAATAATATTTTCCGTTGATTTTATATTTTCCGTTCTTGAGTTTCTTATCGTTTTCGTTATAATAATAGACGTTTCCGGACTTTGCAGTATACCATCTTCCGACTTTTTTCGTTTCCTGCTCCGTCTCCTCCGTTTCTGACGTCTCTTCCATCGTCGCTGCATCCTCTGATTGCGCGGTTTCCGTTTCCGCCGTGGTCTCAGATGCCAGAACCACGGATTGAACCGCAAAAGAAAGAATCATGGCAGCTGCAGCCAGCATCAGGGTATGTATTATATATTTCAGATTCCGGTGTTTCAGATTTATTTCTTTCATTTTTTTCCTCCACATCAAAAAAATCCTGTCTTTATGTCTGCGCTTTGCTGCGGTCAGCGAATCCTCAGCACAAAGTACCGGATGAACAGCGCCCCTGTATTATCAGATTGCAATCACATACTTTCTACTGTTCTGATAATTCAGCAGGAAATTTCCCTGCGTACCGTACGTAATCCCACAATAATCCTTCGATGTGTCTGATCTTGACCAGCTGGGATCATAAAATTTATTTCCAATCTCGGCCCAGCCGTGCCAGCCGGAGGATACCACATTGACCTTGTAGCCAACCGCATTCGCCAGATAAGCAAAAACTGATGCAAAGGTATAACAGTCTGCCTTAATGCTGCCGGAAACCAGAACCTTCTCAGCATAGTACATATCCCAGTTATTTCCCCCGACAAACGAGCCTAGGCTGGCATAGCGGTAATACGATCTTGTATACTCATAGACCTTTCTCAGCTTCTGCGATTTGGTATCACTGTTCTTCGTAAGTGACCGCATCAGCACATTCGCTTTATAAAGAATGGGGAGCTTCCGTTTGCTGTAGGAATTCATCTTTGCCTTTCCATTCTTCTTAATCGTAATGCCATTGATGGTCTTCGACGTCACCATATAACCATTCTTTCGCTTCGCAATTCGAAAATAATAATACGAGCTGCCGATTTTCTGCCAGCCGGTCCGCTGAATCCCCTTTGAGTCAAAATAATAATATTTCCCGTTGATTTTATACTTTCCGCCTTTCAGCTTTTTGCCATTCTCGTCATAATAATAGACATTCCCGGACTTCGCGGTATACCACTTGCTGACCTTTCCGGATTTCTTCTTTGTGGCAGTCGTTCCAGAAGTCTCCGTCTCCGTCGTCGCGGAGCTATCCGATGCCTCTGTGCTCTGCGCCGCATCTTCCGTAGTTTCCGACGCCATTACACGAGCCGGACGAAGGCAGGCCAGTGCCAGTCCCAAAACAAGCGCACCCAGCAGAAGCAGCCCGCGATACGCCTTACAAAAGTTTTCCTTTTTCATAATCTCTTTCCCCTTTCTGCCGCCAAAGTAATTGTAAAAGTCAGTCGCACTGGCCTTATTCTATTGAAAGCCGTGCAGTCAAAGCTTTGCCTGGCAAAATGAAAATTATTTATGCTGCGTTCTTTGCTGCCTTCGGTAGAAAAACAGCACAACCCTCTCCAGACGTCTTTTGAACACAATCTGGATCTCTTCCTTCGGATGAATCGGCTTCGTGAGGATCGAGTACAGGCCCGTCCGTCTGGCCCCGTACACATCCGTGAACAGCTGGTCGCCGACAAAAAGCGTTGTCGAACGCGTCGTCCTCATCTCCGCCATCGCCCGCTCATAGCCCTTCCGCGAGGGCTTATGCGCATCCTCTACAAAATGCACTCCAATGTCCCGGTTGAACATCTCCACCCGCTCCCGCTGATTATTCGACAGCAGACAGCATTCAAACCCCAGCGAATCCAGGTACGAAAACAACGACCGCGCCCGCGCATCCGCAGGAGCGCCATGCGGCACCAGCGTATTATCAATATCAAAAATAATCCCCCGGTACCCCTGCCGGTAAAAGCCGGCATAGTCGACATCATACGCCGAATCTAAGTACTCATCCGGATAGAACATATCAAACATACTATTACTGCTCCATGAAATGTAAATCGCCCGTGCCGACACAGGCGTCTCACAGCATTACGACACCATATCAAAAATCGACAGCTGGTTGGTCTCGGGCAGTCCGTCCAGGATCCGCAGGTCTGCCAGCAGGTCCGTCATCGTCTTGCCCACCTTCGCCCGCGTCATGAAATCATCCTTCGACAGGAACAGCCCGTCCTTGCAGGCGTCCACAATGGAGGCCGCCGCCTTTTCGCCCAGACCGGAGATGGAGCTTAAGGACGGCATGATATCGTTCCCGACAATCTGGAAGCGGGTCGCCTGCGCCTTATAAATATCGATTGGTACAAAGTTCAGTCCGCGCGCGTACATCTCCAGCACACTTTTCATATCCTTGTAGGTATCCTGCTCTTTTTTGCTCAGCGAATCCGCCCGCTTTTCAAAATCTGCCATGTGATAGAGCAGCCGCTCCTTCCCCTGGCACATCAGCTCGTAGTCAAAGCCCGACGCGCGGATGCTGAAATACGCCGCATAATATTCCCGGGGATAGTTGATTTTGCAGTAGGCGATGCGCCATGCCATCATGACATACGCCGCCGCATGCGCCTTCGGGAACATATACTTGATCTTTTTACAGGACCATATGTACCAGTCAGGCACGCCGTGGGCGGTCATCTCTGTCTCCCACTCCGGCTTCAGACCTTTTCCCTTGCGGACGCTCTCCATGATGGTAAAGGACAGCTCGCTGTCGAGCCCCTTTCCGATCAGATAAATCATGATGTCATCACGCGTACAGATGGCTGTGGAAATCGTCGCCTTGCCCTCCTGGATCAGGGTCTGCGCGTTGCCGAGCCACACGTCCGTGCCGTGCGCCAGGCCGGCGATCCGCACCAGGTCAGAAAAATGCGTCGGCTTTGTGTCAATCAGCATCTGCATCGCGAATTCCGTGCCGAACTCGGGAATGCCCAGAGACCCCAGCGGCACGCCGCCAATGTCGTCCGGCGTGATGCCAAGCGCCTCCGTACTCGTAAACAGCGACATGACGCCCGGATCGTCCAGCGGAATCTCCTTCGGATCCAGGCCGGTCAGATCCTGCAGCATTCGGATCATGGTTGGATCATCGTGTCCGAGAATATCGAGCTTGAGCAGGTTATGATCGATCGAGTGATAATCAAAATGTGTTGTCACGATATCAGTCGTCATATCGTTTGCGGGGTGCTGTACCGGCGTAAACGAATAAATCTCATCCCCAATGGGCAAGACGATGATGCCGCCCGGATGCTGGCCGGTCGTGCGGCGAACCCCGACGCAGCCCTGCACGATGCGGTCGATCTCACAATTCCGCTTATGAATGTTACGATCCTCATAATAATTTTTGACATATCCGAACGCCGTCTTGTCGGCCAGTGTGCCGATCGTCCCGGCCCGGAAGGTCTGCCCCGCGCCAAAAATCACCTCGGTATATTTGTGCGCCTTACTCTGGTATTCGCCGGAAAAGTTCAGGTCGATATCCGGCTCCTTGTTCCCCTTGAACCCCAGAAACGTCTCAAACGGAATGTCAAACCCTTCCTTGCACAGCTTCGTGCCGCAGTTCGGACAGATTTTATCCGGCATATCGCAGCCGGCCATCCCGGCGTATTTTTTTACCTCCTCCGAGTCAAAATCGCTGTAGTGACAGTTCGGACAGACGTAATGCGGACTGAGCGGATTCACCTCCGTAATCCCGGACATCGTCGCGACAAAGGACGAGCCGACGGAACCGCGCGAGCCGACCAGATAGCCGTCCGCGTTGGACTTCCACACCAGCTTCTGCGCGATGATATACATCACGGCGAAGCCATTGGAAATGATGGAGTTCAGCTCCCGCTCCAGCCGTTCCTCCACAATATCCGGCAGCGGTTCGCCGTAAATCTCATGCGCCTTTTCATAGCAGAGGTTTCGAAGAATCTGATCCGAATTTTCAATGACCGGCGGGCATTTATCCGGCCGCACCGGGGAAATCCGCTCACACATATCGGCGATTATATTCGTGTTGGTCACCACGACCTCATATGCCTTTTCCTCACCCAGATAAGCAAACTCCTCCAGCATCTCTCCGGTCGTGCGCAGATACAGCGGCGCCTGCTCGTCCGCGTCCGAAAAGCCCCGGCTCCCCATGATGATACGCCGGTAAATCTCATCCTGCGGGTCGAGAAAATGCACGTCGCAGGTCGCTACGACCGGCTTATGGTACTGCTCACCCAGCTTTACGATCTCCCGATTATACTCCCGGAGCTCTTCTTCCGTCTTACGGTCCTCGTAACCCTCCCGCGTCATAAACAGGTTGTTGCCGATGGGCTGAATTTCCAGATAATCATAAAAGTCCACCAGCCGCTTCATCTCCGGCGCGGAGGCGCCCCGCACCAGCGCCCGGTAAAGCTCGCCCGCCTCGCAGGCGGAGCCGAGCAGCAGCCCCTCGCGATATTGCGCAAGGACACTTTTGGGCACACGAGGCTTTCGGTTAAAATAATCAATATGCGACCAGGACACCAGACGGTAGAGATTGGTCCGGCCGATCTCATTTGTCGTCAGAATAATCGCGTGATACGTCGGCAGTTTTTTGATCTGATCCTTCGAGGAGCGCCCGAGCGCATTCAGCTGCGCCAGCGTCGTGATGTCCTTCTTTTGCAGCATCACCAGGAACTTCTCGAAAATCTCCGCTGTGCACCCGGCGTCGTCCACCGCGCGGTGATGATGCGCCAGGGAGACGCCGACCGCCTTGGCCACGGTATCCAGCTTAAAGCGGTTCAGTGCCGGAAGCAGCACGCGCGCCATCGCAACCGTATCCACCGCGGTCTGATCACATGGGATTGACAGCCTGCGGCAATTTTCCTCGATAAAGCTCATATCAAACGAGGCATTGTGCGCCACCATCACACAGCCCTCGCAGAATTCCATAAATTCCGGAAGGATGGTTTCAATCGTCGGCGCGTCCATCACCATACTGTCATTGATGCTGGTCAGCTCCTCGATGCGGAACGGGATCGGCACCTCCGGATTGACAAAGGTGCTGAATTTATCCGTGATTTTCCCATTCTGCACCTTGACCGCGCCAATCTCAATGATGCGGTTATTCTGCGGCGAAAACCCGGTCGTCTCCAGATCGAAGACCACAAAATCCGCATCCAGCCTCTGGCCCTTTTCATTCACCGCGATCTCTTTGAGGTCATCGACAATATAGGCCTCCATCCCGTAAATCACCTTGAAATCGCTGTCCGATGGCACCGCGTGGGCTGCGTCCGGGAACGCCTGCACAGCCCCATGATCCGTGATGGCAATCGCCTTCTGTCCCCAGCTCATCGCCCGCGCGATGATATCCTTCACATCCGAAACGCCGTCCATGTCGCTCATCTTCGTATGACAGTGAAGCTCCACGCGCTTTTCGGCGGCCGTATCCTCCCGCTTCACACGGAAATCCGCGCACTTTTTGATGCCCTGCACGTTTCCAATCGTCAGCTGACTGTCAAACCGGTCAATCGTTGTCACGCCATTGACAAGCAAAAACGATTTCGGCTTCACCGCGGCAGCCACCTCTTCGACCTGTTCTTTTTTCAAAAACATTTTCACGACAATGGTATCAGTAAAATCTGTAATTGCAAAGATAAACAGAGTCTTCTCGATCCGCAGCTCCCGCTGCTCCACCGACAACACCTGTCCTCGGAGAATCACATTGCCAATCTCCCCGGTAATCGTCTCAATCGCGACCGGCTCCCCCTCGAAATCTCTGCCGTATAGCACGTCCGGGTTGTCCGAGCGCCGGTAGCTGTTTGAGTAGTCTTTCGAAAACGAGCGTCGCTTCTGGAATCCGCCGGTTTGTGAAGCATTCGCATTTCCGGTACCTGCCGACGAATTGTCGGCATTCCCATATCCCCCAGAGCCGTTTTCCGGCGCGGCCGCCGCATTCCCATGGAATCCGTCAGCACTTCCGGCAGCTCCGCTTCCTTCCGATGCGTTCTGTCGTTTCATGCCGGAAACACCCGCGTGCGTTCCTGCCGCGCTTCTTCCATCGACAGCACTGCCCTCGCCATCCGCACGGTCTCCACCCTGGCCCGCCCGCGCATAATTCCGCGCGATGTTCGCGACCTCCTGCTCCAGCTCAAAATCCGCCTGCTCCCGCCTGCGGTTTTTGACCGGCTCCGTGCGTTTTGCGCTCACATGAAAATCCATCCCGCATCGCTCGCAGAAAATCTTTTCCAGAATGTCCAGCAGCTCTTTTTCCTTCCCATCCGCCACGACCGAATCCGGGATCAGAAGCTGCATCGTGTTTTCATCCGAAAACTCTTTCTTCGCCTGATGAAACAGGCTGTAAAGCAGCGCATTATAGTCCTTCAACTCCAGATTGATGCTTTCTTCGTACAGCGGCATGAGCTTTTTGGGTGTATACTGCTTCGAGAGATGAAATTTCTCAATCAGCTTCACCGTCAGGTATCCTTCCGGAAACAGCTGCTTCCTGATCGCATCCTCCAGCGCCACTACATTTTTTTTGAAAATCAGCCGGTCGCTCGCGATATAGACGTGCATAAAATCGCGTCGACGGTTCATCGTCACGCGATCCACGGTCACATATTCCAAAAATCCCGCCAGAGTATCATTCACCTCCAGAGACGGAAACACCTCTGAAAACGACTTGCCCATGCAAACTGCCTCCTGTTACGCAATTGATATTATCCCGTTTCACTTAATAACGACTTTCTTTTTACACGGTCTCCGCACAGAATGCGAAGACCGGTTACGAATAAAGTCAAATATACTTTTGTTTTGTCACTCTTTAACCTTTATTTCACAGTTACCTTACATTTTACTGACTTACCCCCAGATTTGATTGTAATCGTCGCTTTTCCCTTCTTCTTCGCCGTGATTTTCCCGGCAGACGTCACAGATACTATTTTCTTATCAGAAGAGGAATACCGGAATTTCTGCAAAGAAGTAATCGGATACACTTCCGCTGCAAGTTTCAATGTCTCCCCCTTTTCCAGAGTCAGTGTTTTCGATATCCCGGTTATTTTCGTGGTCTTGACAGCAGTTTTCTGAACCTTTACCTTTATTGCCTGAGTTTTTCCGCTCGCAAGTGTAATGGTAACGACCGCACTGCCGATTTTGCCTTTCGCCGTGATTTTACCCTTGCTGTTTACGGTTACAATCTTCGTATTACTTGACTTCCAGGATAAAATAGAATCGCCATTCGCCAGCCCGGTAACCTTGAGTTTTGATGTTGACTGCTTTACTTTCAGCTTAATCGTAGTGGCATTTACCGCAATGGTCGGTGTCAGCGCATCGCCGTTCGTCCGAGTCTCCACATCACCACAGCTTTCACATGTGCGCGTTTGTACCTCTGCGTCAAAAACAGTAGCCTCCGCTGTTGTTTCCCATTCACCATAGCTGTGTCCCAGAGCACTGATTGCTCTCGTATCCAGCACCGCCGAGCATATCGTACATTTTTGTACCTGCTCTCCGGCTTCCGTACACGTCACGGGCTTTGTCGTTGTCCATTCCCCTGCCGTATGACCGGTCATTTCAATTGTCTTTGTGTCAATTGTCGTACCGCAAACTGTACAGTTCTGCACCTGCTCCCCAGTTTCTGTACATGTCGCGGCTTTCGTCGTCGTCCACTCTCCAGCTGTATGGCTCGTCATTGCAATCGTCTTTGTGTCTAATAT
>JAJQDT010000155.1:106828-133056 GCA_021202075.1 Lachnospiraceae bacterium
CGCAAACCGTGCATTTTTGTACCTGCTCTCCGGTTTCTGTACACGTCGCGGCTTTCGTCGTCATCCACTCTCCTGCCGTGTGACCGGTCGCCGCGACTACAAGATCCGCTTCCTGCAAAACAATTGACGCGTCTGCATCCTCGTAAAGCAGACCACAATTTTCACAGCTGTAATACTCAATGGTTCCTTCTAAAGTACAGGTCGCGAAGACTTCCTCATGTTTGGTCAGGCTGTGCCCGGTGGCGGCAATTATCAGATCGTCGTCACTTAATAAGTCAGTTCCAGCTTTATCACTGAAATACAGGCCACAATTTTCACACTCATAATACTCTGCAACCCCATCTTCCGTACACGTCGCTGCTACTTTCTCATGCTTCGTCATACTGTGACCGGTCGCCGCGATCATTTCCTGCTCCGTATAAGCACAGTTGTTGCATTTCAGTTCACGGAATCCCGGATTTGTACAATCAGGTTCCACAATCACGCGGCTTTCCTGCAGATCATGATTCCCCTCCATACAGGAAACCAGTTCAAATCCAAACGGGCTGAGACTTGGCACCATAAATGTAATTGTCTGGCTGTCCTCATCCATTTCAAAATTAAGATAAACCTTCTCATCGTCCACATCATGATAGAATGTAAAAGTGCCCGCCCAATATTTATCAGGAACCGGAATTGTAATACTAACGGGTGCCGCCAGTTCCTGATTCTCAACCACCACAGCTCCAGAGGAGTCTATAATATGCAGACAGATTTCCAGGGTACCCTCGTCACTCACCTCGCTTACATCCAGCTGTGCCGAGTATATCTCATCCGCGTCAAGCCCGGAATCCTCAGTCAATACGGTAGCTGCCACCGTAACACCTGCTCCTTCCACTGCGACATTATTGGTCGTATCGCCGGAATACTGTGTCTCCCCAATTTTGTCTTCACCAAGCAGTCGCTCCTCCACTCCCACAACAAGATCCACAGAATCCGCATCAATCAAAACCTGATTCTCAATCTGAACTACCGCGGAAACCAGTTCATCCGCATCAGACGCTTCATCCTCCAGAAGCTCCTGTGCGGCAGTAATCAATTCCTGCTGCTTCTCGGGGATCAGGATTTCCAGCACCTCCTTTTCTCCACAGTTTTTGCACAGATGATAAATTTCACCGCTGACCGTATCGGTCGCTTCTACCCGGATTTCCTCCTGCCCCTCATAATCGTGCCCCGTCGCCGGAATCACTTCCTGCTCCAGCTCCGTGCACCCGGCGTTCATGCAGACGCGGTATGTAAGACCGGATGCGGTACATGTCGCCTCCGTCTGCACCGTCCACTCCTCAGGAAACGAATGGCCGGTCATCGGGAGAGTTTCACGAATCTCAGCGCCGCAGACAGTACACGCCTGAATTTCAACGCCATCCTCCGTACAAGTCGGCTCCACTCTTGACGAAACGGCATACCTGTGCTGGTGGTCGCCGAGAGAGACAAAAGTGAAATCATTCTCTTCCGCATAGGTTTTCGCCGGAGAATTATCGTAACCGGAGATGGTGAAATCAGAAATTTTATTTAACAGATAGCTCCAATACTCAACGTTTCCCGTGTCTCCCTCAAAGCCGAACGCGCATTTTCCAATCACTGACACACTGTCCGGGATCGAAATTTCAGATAGATACGGACAGTTCAAAAACGCTCCCATGCCGATTGTCCCCACACTCTCAGAAAGCTGCGCATCATACAGATTACCGCAATTATTAAACGCCCAGTTTCCTACCTCTGTCACAGAGTCTGAGAAAATGATTTGAGTCAGCCCGACAGCATTTGCAAAAGCGGAGTCGCCGATACGTGTTACTCCATCAGGAATCTCATATTTTCCCACTTTTCCGGACGGATATAACAGCAATTCCGTCTGCTCTCCATTAAAAAGCACGCCATCCAACGACGTATAGCCGTCTGTTCCGATGATTGTCTGCAGATTGGAGCAGCCATAAAGGAAATCGGCGTCAAATTCAGTAACCGTTCCCGGTATCGTAAGCTGGGTCAGCTGGCTGCACTCCTCAAAAACATTCGACTCAATGCAAGTCGTCCCTTTTGTAAAGGTTACACTGGTCAGCTTCCTGCAATAGGCAAACAGATAGCCTTCGATCGTCTCGACGCTTCCGGGAATCGTAATCTCTGTCAGGCTTTCACACATCGAAAACGCCTCGATACCGATTTTCGTCACGCCATCCGGGATGCTGATGGACTGCAGCGCATAGTTATCTGTGAAAGCGTACTCTCCGATCTCTGTGACGCTCTCGGGCAAGACAAGTTCAGTCAGACTGGTACAAAAGGCAAAAGCCGAACTTCCAATATACGTAACCCCTTCCTTAATAGTCACTTTCTCCAATCCAGAACAACTATAAAAAGCACCCTCCTCAATTTGTTGTAAATTCCCAGGAACCACCAGCTCTGTCAGTTGATACAACCCGTAAAATGCGTATGCACCAATATTCACTACATTATCAGACAATGTAAGTTCAGTAATTCCTGAGCACGAATAAAACGCACTATTTCCAATAGAACATACACTATCCGCTATTGAAACACTCTCTATGTTCTCACAGTTCCAGCACCATTTATATGCTCCTTCTACCACCCCAAATAATCCAAATGCGTGGTCTCCAATATGAGTAACCCCTTCTTCAATTGTTACCGAACGGATTTCAGAAGCAACCATATACCACGGAACCCAGTTTGATGTACTATAGTCATCCATTGCTCCTGTTCCGTAAATCGTAAGATGATCGCTCGTGTCGAGCGTCCAATTCACTCCATCTCCACATATCCCACATAATTCAACTACCCCAATCTCTACGAATTCAATTTCATTTTGTATCGCATATAAATAAGCTGTCGAATACTTGTCACAATAAATCACCAGCGAATCACAGCCTTCAAACGCGTTATCTGAAATACTTGCAACAGAAGACGGAATCAAAACATAACTCAAAGGGGTACAACCTGAGAAAACAGAGTCATCAATATACGTTATCCCACCCGAACATTCTACGTGCTTCAGGCTGGTACAACTGCTGAATGCATTCTTTCCAATGCTTTCAAGGCTTTCAGGCAAAACAACCTTTTCCAGTTTCTGACAAAAGTAAAAGGCACTGTCTCCTATTGTTTTTAAACCTTCTGAAAATTCAATTTCACTTAGAAAGGAATAGTAAAAAGCATAATCATCAATTTCAGTCACACCACTCGGAATAACCACCGTCTTCATTCCGCTTTTATAATTCGTATAACGAAAAGCATAAGAGCCAATTCTCTGTACACTCTCTGCTATGCTGATTTTATACATACTACAATTGTAAAAAGCGTATGCACCTATGCTTTCTACTCCTTCATTAATAATGACATTATATATCTCTCCGCAATATGAATACCATGGCGCAGTACCCGACTGATAGTCCGACATTGTGCCAGAACCGGATATTTCCAATTCGCCGCTTTCCGTTAACGTCCATGTCATGTCTTCTCCGCATATACCTTCCGCAAGCAAAACATCCACTGCTTTAAAAGGAAAACCATTATCCTCAGCATATTGTTCTATATAGGAATCTTTATACCCCATTAAAGTCACGGAGCTAGTGTAATATGCAAATGGATACAAAAATTCCGAATCCGATATACTCATCACGCTGGCCGGAATAAAAACATGATCCGGAGAATTTGTCACATTCCATCCACTAAAAGCATCCTCTTCTATTATTATTGTACCATCAGCGATTGATATCTCATCTCTGCCGCCTCCGCAAAAAGCCAGAGTTGTCTTGTCTTTGCTGTAAAGAACGCCGTCAATGGATGTATAAACTTCATTTTCTTCCTCCACGTATACATTTTCAATACTTGATAATAGAAAAGGCGAGCTTGTTCTGCTATGGTTAAACGAAGTGACATCCCCAGACAGAATGATTGTCTTCAATCCAGAGTAAAAGAAAGCTTCCGAACCAATCAAATCTGAATTAAGTGGAATCGTAACTGTTTCAAGACTTGTACAATACGCGAATGCCCTGGTTCCGATAGCAACTGTTGTACCTAATATATGAAGATCTGTCAGAGAAGAACACTCATAAAAGGCATACTCCCCTATGCTTTCAACCCCATCTGAAATAGTTACTGATGTCAGCGCAGTGCATGATTCAAACGCATGTTTGTCTATACTCTCAACACTTTCCGGAATAACCAGTTCTCTCAGAGAAGAACAGTCAGAAAATGCATATGCTCCAATGCAAACAATATTCTCATGGAAATTTACTGACTCAAGACTATGGCAGTTACCAAAAGTACTGCCTTCAATAGTTGTAACTGACTCCGGAAGTGTAATCGTCTGCAATGATCCACAACCATGAAACGCACCGCTGCCAATACTGCAGAGTTCCGAAGGGAGCTGTACACTTTCTAGTGCAGTACAAGATTCAAAACTTTTTTCTCCTATACTTAACACTGTACTTGAAATTTCAATATTCTGCAATGAAGCACAGTTATAAAAAGCGTAATCTCCAATGCTTGTTATACCTTCAGAAATGATTGCCTTGTAAATACTGGCTGAATAAGCATGCCAGTCCTCCCCTTTCATATACTGACCATTATAATTCTTCATACTGCCATTTCCTGTTACAGTTAAAGTCCCTTCTGTGTCAAGGACCCAGTACAGAGAATCACTATAACCGGAGGCAACAATATCTGAATTTTCCGTTTCTTCCTCATTTTCAAAAAGTTCCTCTGATTCAGTTTCTTCTTCATTTTCGGTTGATTCTTCTATAGAAACCACAAACTCCTCGGTTGATCCCTCTGTTTCCATATCTGTTACAATCTCAGATTCCAATCCGGCTTCTAAGGCGGAATCTGAACCCATCTCTGATTCAGATTCCTCTTTCTCCTCTTTCAAATCTGCCCCGGATATCTCTTCCGAATCTCCATCATATGAATCTTCAGAAGAATCCTCACTCGCATCATCTGCAATTTCAGCGTCGTCCACAGCCATTATAAATTCATCATTTGAGATTTGAGCAGATTCTGAATTTGCGTAATCTCCTGTCTCTGTTTCCTCCATCTCAATGATTTCATCCGCTACTTCCATCACGTCTTCTGTCGTCAGCAGTTCCGACGCGCTGACGGACAAAACCGGGGTATTAACACTTAACAGACACATAGTACAACTTAGCACTAAAGCCAACCATTTCCTTTTCATACAATACCTCCCGCTTTTTTTAATGTTATTCCTGTTACGCAATCTCGATCTTACAATGATGATCTTTTTTCTTTTTGTCATATCCAATCCCGACCATCAATATTCGCCCGGTATGACGTTTCTTCTCGGCCATCTTCCCCTGGAATTTAAGGATATACTTCCGGTCTTTAATCTGCCGAATCGCCGCCTCCGGCGTATCGTCAACCTTAAGTTCCAGGATAATTCCATCATCGCCCTGATTCTCCGGGTAAAAAATAAAATCTGTGTAACCTTCACCCGCTTTATTTTCCCGTTCTACATAATAACTGTCTCGTGCTGCGAGATAAACCAGATTCACAATTGCTGTCAGTTCTGTCTCATCATTATAATCCAGCAGAGGTGTTTCCGTATACGGGAAAGCCGCGCCATGCAGAATCGCGCCTTGCGCGATGGCGCGTCCTACGTCCTCAGTCTCTGAAGCGACTGAGGACAAATCATGCGCAAAGGAAAGAACCTCTTCCATTGTTTTTGTATCGCCTTTTAACGTTGCCCTGAGCATACGGTCAGATTCCGTCGCAAGGCGATTAATATATCCAAGATCCTCCCTTTCCCGAATGGTCTTTGCAAATTCATCCAACAGTTCTTTATTGGGGATTCGAACCTTTCCATTTTCATAATTCAAAAATCCATATACCACCATCGCAGAAAAAATCTCATTACGCGTAGTCAGTTTCATGGAAGTGGCCGCAAATTCTTCAACATCCGCTTTTACCGTTTCCCCCGCCACCATCAGAGCAACCTCTTTCCTGATATCTGCCTTGTCATTTCTGATATACGCGGCAATCTCCGAATATGGGCCTGTCGTGGTCCAGTAACTGGCCAGACAATTATTAGAAAGAGCCTTGACAACCGAGCGCGGATTGTACAATCTCTCACCAGATGCCGTATGATAGCCATCATACCAAAGCGTAAGATCCTCTCTTGAGATAACACGAGAGTCATTTTTTTCAGATATCGCTCATAGAGCATATCCACTTCCTGCTCCGTAAATCCAAAGTATTCACTGAATTTGGGCTGTTTTATCATAGTATACTCATCAAAATTATTGATCGTTGATCCGCTGGAGTATTTTGCGATGGGAAGGATACCTGTCATATAGCTTAATACAATATAGCCCTTATCCTTTGTCAGCGCCGCAAGCCAGTTAATAAATTTCTTCCTTTCCTCATTATTAATGTAATCCTTGTGGAAAATACAATCCCACTCGTCAAATACCAAAATGAACTTTTCCTTAGTTTCTTCATAAATAAGCCCAAGGAAATCTGACAACTGCAGTTCGTTCCAGTAGTCAACGTTTGGAAAGCTTTGCCGAAGATCCCGGATTACAAACATTTCTATACTTTTAATAAAGCCAGCATAGCTGCTGCTCAAATTTGCCGGATTTATAAAATTAATATAGATCACGTTATACTGATTTATATATTTTCGATAATCATAATTCACTGTAATATTCGAAGCAGTCGGAGAACTATTCCTGTTTGCAAAAGTATTCTCAGTCTTCTCCAAAGAACCTCCCGCAATCTCTAAGTTTTTGAAAATACCGCTGCTATCCTGTCCCCTGCCAAAGAATGCTCCCACCATTGCGGCCATCACAGATTTTCCAAATCGTCTTGGTCTGGTGATGCAGATATGATTATTTCCTTCGTCTACCAGAGGAATCAACTCCCTCAGCATGGCAGACTTATCCACAAAATATGGTTTTTTCGTCTCACTTTCATAAATGGAAAAAGCCTGTGAGCTGTTCAGATAATACCCCATATACCTGCCTCCTCACTCTGATATCTTCGTTTATTCATTCAGGCCGCATACCAGTTTGCCATCCAATCTTAAAAAGCCAGGATAAACAGCATTCGCTGTGATTACCGATTATTCCCAGTTCTCCAGCTCTTCCCGCAGCACGGAAAGCAGCTCGGCCTCCGGTACCTTCCGGACGACCTCACCCTTCTTGATCAGCAGTCCGACGCCCTTGCCTCCGGCTATTCCGATGTCCGCTTCCTTCGCCTCGCCCGGGCCGTTCACCACGCAGCCCATCACAGCGACTTTGATATCAAGCGGAATGTCCTCGACCATCTTCTCCACCTGATTCGCCAGGCCGATCAGGTCAATCTGCGTGCGCCCACAGGTCGGGCAGGACACTACCTCGATGCCGCCCTTCCGCAGGCCGAGCGTCCGCAGGATCAGCTTCGCAGTCCGCACCTCCTCGAGCGGGTCGCCGGTGAGCGATACGCGGATGGTATCGCCGATTCCTTCTGACAAAATAATCCCCAGGCCGACAGAGGATTTGATGTTGCCGGAATACAAAGTGCCAGCCTCCGTAATTCCCACGTGCAGCGGGTGCCTGGTCTTCTGCACAAGCAGGCGATGCGCCTGCACACAGAACATGACATCGGACGCCTTGATGCTGATGACAAGGTTATCATAGCCCATATCCTCAATCACCGCTGTCTGGCGCAGGGCGCTCTCCACGATTCCCTCCGGGGTCACGCCGCCGTCCCGCTCGACAATCTCCTTCTCCAGCGAGCCGCTGTTCACCCCGACACGTATCGGAATGCCGCGCTCCTTCGCGGCGGAGACCACCGCGCGGACGCGGCCGGTATCGCCGATGTTGCCCGGGTTGATCCGGATTTTATCCGCCCCCGCCTCAATCGCGGCAATCGCCAGCCGGTAATCAAAATGAATGTCCGCCACGAGCGGAATCGAAATCTGTTTTTTGATCTCCGAGAGCGCGGCCGCCGCCTCCATCGTCGGCACCGCACAGCGGATGATATCGCAGCCCGCCGCGGTCAGCGCCTGAATCTGCGCCACGGTCGCCGCCACATCCTCCGTCTTCGTATTTGTCATGGACTGAATCAGGATCGGATGACCGCCGCCGATCATCCGGTCGCCGATGCGGACCGTATCTGTATTTTCTCTGTATGACACTGGAAATCAACTCCTCCGTGCTTTCTCCAATTTGAACGGCTACGCTCCCATCTGCAATGCCGCTGCCAGTTGTTGATATCTTTTCCTTTATTCCTTCTCTGACCTGGCGGATACAATCCCTCACCTGTAATGCCGCTGCCAGATAATGATATTCTTTCCCTTTATTTCTTCTCTGACCGCGCCGGATACGATCCCCCATCCGTAATGCTGTTGCCAGATATTAATATTGTTTCCCCTTTACTCCTCCTCCGGCTGGGCGGGCACGAAGCGCCGCGTCTTTACCGGATCGTTTGCTTCCTCCGTCGCCTTTTTCGCCTCGTGTGCTGCGCGCAGAGCTTCCTCACAGAAGGTTTCCTGTGCACAGATCAGCTCCTTGCCTCGCCGGTCGATGCGCTCGTAATGGCCATCCGGCTGCATCACCTGCGCCTTTACGTTATCGTCAAGCTGCACCTGGAGGATATGGCGGACCTTCTCGCGGATGGCCGGATCCTCGACAGGAAACAGAATCTCCACGCGCTTGTCCAGGTTGCGCGGCATCCAGTCCGCGCTTGCCATGTAGAATTCCTCATCCTCGTCATTCAGGAAATAGAAAATCCGCGCGTGCTCAAGGAAGTTGCCGACAATCGAGCGGACATGGATCGTCTCACTGACGCCCGGAATACCGGTCTTCAGACAGCAGATCCCGCGCACGATCAAATCAATCTGTACGCCTGCTGCGGACGCTTCGTAGAGTGCCTCGATGACCTCCTTATCGCAAAGGGAATTCATCTTCGCGATGATCCTGGCCGGCAGGCCGTTCTTCGCGTGCTGCGTTTCCCGCCGGATCAGATACAGAAACCGGTCGCGCATCCAGATCGGTGCAAGCGCCAGACGGTTCCAGTGCTTCGGCTCGGAATAGCCGGAAAGCATATTGAACACCGCAGTCGCGTCCTCGCCGATGCTCTCCTGACAGGTCATAATGCCGCAATCTGTATACTGCTTCGCGGTTGAATCGTTGTAATTGCCCGTGCCCAGATGCACGTAACGGCGGATGCCATCCTCCTCGCGGCGGACCACAAGCGTAATTTTGCAGTGCGTCTTTAATCCGACCAGACCATAAATCACATGGCAGCCCGCTTTCTCCAGCATCTGCGCCCAGTTGATGTTGTTTTCCTCGTCAAAGCGCGCCTTCAGCTCCACAAGCACGGACACCTGCTTGCCATTCTCCGCCGCCTGCGCGAGCGCGATGACAATCGGAGAATTCCCGCTGACACGGTAGAGAGTCTGCTTGATAGCAAGCACATCCGGATCCATCGCCGCCTGCTTCACCAACTGCACGACCGGGTCAAAGGTCATATATGGGTGATGCAGGAAAATATCACCTTTGCGGATCTGGGTGAAAATATCCTCCGCATCCCCTCTGTGCGCGCCGCCCTCCGAATGACCGCTCTGCTCCGCGCCGGAGCTTATGTGAGACGGCATTGCCAGCTCCTTCATCCCCGGCACCGGCTGCGGCTGCCAGGGCTTCTGTTTGTACGCTTCCAGCCCCTCGATCCCATAGAGCTTCATCAGAAAGGTCAGATCAAGCGGCCCGTTGATTTTGTAAATGTCATCGCTTTTGACATCCAGCTCCTGCTTCAGTATTTTCAGCAGCTTCGGATCCATGCTGTCCTCAATCTCCAGACGGATCACCTCGCCCCACTGGCGTTTTTTCAGCTGCTTCTGAATCTCCTTGAGCAGATCCGAGGCGTCGTCCTCGTCGATCGTCAGGTCCGCGTTTCTCATAATCCGGTACGGATGTGCACAGACCACATGATAATTGGAAAACAGCTGGTCGATATTCCGCTCAATCAGCTCCTCGAGCAGAATGACGCATTTCGTCCCGTCCGCATTGTCCGGAAGCCGCACAATCCGCGGCAGCACCGAAGGCACCTGCACCGTCGCAAACTCCGTTTTCGATTTCTGCCCCTTCTCATCCTTTTTGGAAATCAGTGCGCCGATGTTCAGCGCCTTGTTCCGGATCAGCGGAAACGGGCGCGAGGAATCCATCGCCATCGGCGTCAGCACCGGATAAACATTTTCCTCAAAATAGTGATCCGCTGCCTCCGCCTGCTTCTTCGTCAGCTTCTCATGCTCCGTCACGACCTCCAGCGTGCACTGCTTCATCAGCGGCAGCAGCGACCGGTTGTAGGTCGAATACTGCTGCTTCACCAGCTCATGCGCCTCCTTTGATATCATGTCCAGCTGCTCCTGCGCCGTCATCCCGGAGATGTCCTTCTTCGTATATTTCGCGTGCACCATATCCTTCAGCGACGCCACACGGATCATAAAAAACTCATCCAGGTTCGACGCCGTAATGCTTAGGAACTTCAACCGCTCCATCGGCGGATTTTCCTTATCCCTCGCCTCGCCAAGAATGCGCGTGTTAAACTTCAGCCAGCTGCTCTCTCTGTTTGTAAAATACTCCGGTTTATCAAACACCGTACCTGCCATTTCCCGCACCTCTCTCCTAATCAAAACGTCTTCTTCTGCTTCAGCACCGGCCGCACGTTGAACACTTCCTCGAAAAAGTCCACCTTCTCGTCGAACGCCCCCCGCTCCAGCGACAGATCCTCCTGGCTCGCTACGGCAATTTTCAGCTCATGCTCTTTTAAGGTCACTGTCACATTGCTGCATTTCTGCTTGTGCGTGCGGTCCAGTGAGTTTGCGATGCGCAGGATTGCCGTCAACTTTGCCACCGTCATGTATTCCTTTTCATCCAGGTCCGTCCTGGTCTCCAGCTCATCGTAATAGATAAAACGGCTCGTATTATATTTCACCGTATAGGCCACAATCGCCCGCTCCTCCTGCGACAGACCGATGATCTCTGTGGCAAGAATGATATTGTAGGCGCAATCCGAGACGTCCGTCAGGCTGATAAACTTGCCGCAGCTGTGCAGAATCACCGCAATCTGCAGCAGCAGCCGCTCGCGTTGTCCGAGACCGTGCACCTTTTTCATGTGGTCAAAAATCTCCACCGCGATATCCCCGATATTCCGGATATGCGCCTGACCGGTCTTGTAGCGCTTCGAAATGCTGCGCGCCGCCGCGAGGATGTCCTCATCAAAGCTGTGGCGGCGGGTAATCAGCCCCATCCGCACGCCGTAATCATAGGCGACGCCGTCATTTAATGAAAATCCCGGCATCCACACTACATCCACGTCGAAGCTCTCGATCAGACTGCGGCAGATGACGGCCGACGGAACAATCGCATCCGTCATATCCGAGGGCAGCTCATATTTCTTCGCAATCTCGTCCGGAGTGTGCGCGATCAGCTCTGCATAGACCAGCTCAAACTGCTCCTTGGTCAGCGACGGGATCCTTTTCGTTTCCGCAGTAGATTTTCCGGAACCTGCCGCTTTGATTTCGGCGGAGTCTTTCTTACGCATTTCTGCTTTTGTCTCAGCAATGCCTTTTTTCGAAGATCCGGTCTTTGCGGAATTACCTTCTGCCACCTTGACCTTTGAAAGCTCCCCTTCAGACACAGATCCCTTTTTACTTTCCGATAACTCCTTTGGCGGCTCTTCAGAATTCTTTATGGACTGTTCTCTTTCCCGGAGCAGCTCCCTCAGTTCGTCACGATCATTCATGGAGAGCATCTCATTCAGGCCACCTCCAAGCACGATCAGATTGCGGATTTTCCGATCCTTCTGGTAGAGCTTGGTAAACCCGGTCAGCTCATAATCCATCAGCTCCCGGACCAGCTTTTCAAAATGCTCGCCATTTTTCGCTAGCGGCAGAAGATTCTCGCGCGTCGTGATATTCCCGACCCGGATATTCTGCGTCGTGATCAGCTTATCTTTATCAAACAGAGAAATCTGCGTGCTGCTGCCGCTCAGATCAACAATCGCAGTCGCATTCGCGATAATCCGCTCAAACTCCGCGGACACTGAAGCGATCGCCTGATAATCCACAAACCGCTGCTCCGCATTCGTAAACACATCGATATCCAGTCCGGTCTGTTTCTCAATATAATCGCAGAGGAACCGCTTATTCCGCGACTCCCGGAACGCGCTCGTTGCAAACACCCGGTAAGCCGCCACCTTGTAGCCGGACATCGTACGCTTAAAATCATTCAGCACCGCGCAAAGCTCATCCACATGCTCCCTGCTGATCCTCCCCTGCTCATACACATCCAGGCCGAGATTGATCCGGGTAGAGACACACTCCACCTCCCGCATAACCCGCCTCTGTGTAAACTCGAAAATCTTCATTTCAGTCACGGCCGAGCCAATGCTCACCGCCGCGAACGTTTTTACCGCCATAAAAAACCTCCCTTGTCAAATAAATCTGTCCGTGTGAGTCTCTCTCCTTTATTTCTGCCATGCATGCCATAGGCCGCCCTTACGGGCTATATT
This sequence comes from Lachnospiraceae bacterium, assembly GCA_021202075.1. Classification (GTDB taxonomy): domain Bacteria; phylum Bacillota; class Clostridia; order Lachnospirales; family Lachnospiraceae; genus Choladousia. Next base: position 119,384 of record JAJQDT010000155.1, read on the forward strand.
CCGCCTTCGGCGTAATATGCCTATGGCTGAATGGGGCATTTCTGCCCCATTCATGTAAAGCAGCAAGACAGCCTTGGACAGATAAATCTGTCCATGTCTGTCTTTCTGCTTTACTGCATGGCAGAAATGTAGTCTACAAACTGCTGTGCGGTCCGCCCCGACAGGCCGCCATGCGCGAGCTCCCACTTGTTCGCTTCCAGCAGCAGCTCCTCCTCGGGCATCGTGATGCCATACCGCGCAGCCAGTATGCGCACGATATTCTGGAACTGCTTTTTATCCGGCGACCCGAAATAAATGGTAACGCCGAACCGGGAGGAGAGCGAAAGCTTCTCCTGCACCGTATCCGAGACATGCAGGTCGCCGCCGTGCGTCGCGTGGATTTCGGCCGGTTTACCGATGTCTCCCTCCATGTTGTCTCCATACTGCTCCCGGATCAGGTGCCGCCGGTTCGAGGTCGCATAAATCAGCACATTCTCCGGTTTCCGCTCCAGTCCGCCTTCAATCACTGCCTTCAAATATTTGTATTCAATCTCAAACTCCTCAAAGGAGAGATCATCCATATAAATAATAAACTTGTAATTACGGTTTTTAATCTGCTCGATAACCGCGTTCAGATCCTTGAACTGATGCTTATAGATCTCAATCATGCGCAGCCCGCGGTCATAATACTGGTTCAGAATTCCTTTGATGCTCGAGGATTTTCCGGTGCCCGCATCGCCAAAGAGCAGGCAGTTGTTCGCCGTCTTCCCCTGAACAAACGCCTCCGTATTGTCAATCAGTTTTTTCTTCTGAATCTCGTAACCGACCAGATCATCCAGCTTCACATGGGCAATGTTCGTGATGGGGAGGATCTGCACGCCCCCATCGTCATGCGCAATGCGAAAGGCCTTGTGCAGCCCGAACTTTCCGACGCCGAACTCCTGGTAAAAGCGAATCATGTGCGCGGTAAAACGCTCCAGTCCACCTGAAGGCAACCCATCGAAATTCAATCCATCTGGATTCGAGCCGGCATAATCCGAGCCATTCGATTTCCATTCATCAGAATTCAATCCAGCCCGGCCTCCCTTATCGAGGCCTGATACCCTGGAATTCGGGCAAACCAAATTCAATCCACTCGAACCAGATTCATTCGAGTCCGGTTCCATGAAGCTGTCCCCGGCGAGCTGTGCGCTCAGTTCACAGATCCGGTCACGGATGCACCGGTTGAACACTCTGCCTTCGACGTCGCCTCTCCGGTAATGCAAGATTTCCTCAAAAAAACTGACATTCAGCTTCTCTTCCAGTCTGGAAAAATCCAGAGAAAACAGCTGCATAAAAATCGTGAAATCATGTTTTGCAAAGGTCAGAATGCTGCCATCCGTAAGGCCACGAATCTCGCACGAGGTGCTGAACACATTCTCATGGTTCACCAGAAGAAGAGTCAGATAATTATGCCAGAGATTTCCCTCAAAGCCATACGTGCCCGCCAGATCCGTCAACGCATGCATGGCAGAAAAAAAGCGCTTCCGAACCTCGTTCCGCTTTTCCTCCTGCTCCACGTGCCCCAGCACCCAATTCATATCCTGTAAAATCTGTCCGTTTTCAAACTTTCGATACAGTATCAGTTCCTCTAAATTCAAGTCCGTCATCTTGCGTCACTCCATCCCGGACATCTCCGGAATTATCCTTTCCTGTACACCGTATTTCTATTTATGGTGAAAATGAATTATTTTTATTTAACATCTTACCGCGCTTTCCCGAATTTGTCCACTGAAAAAAGGCTCCGTTTTTGCGGAACCCTTCCATCCTGCATCCATAGAATCCGGCCATGCCTGGAGTCCTTCTTGATTCCATCAGCAAAACCGGTAAAATAACGCACCGAAAATCCCAATACCGCTGCCTGGCGCCTGGAGACCGCGTTACACATCAGACAGGTATCTCGTTGATCGCTCACGGCTGTTTCAGAATCGGACGGACCGTCTCGCAGATTTCGTCAAAGCGGATCTGGCATTTCCCATCAAAAATCTGTACCGGTACCGGCTGATCCATACCATAGATGGCAGTACGGCAGCCTTCTTGGGTCATATCATGCACGATCACCTTTTCCCGCTTCAGATCAACAATCCAGTACTCGCGCACACCCGCATTCATATACTTGTCAAGCTTGACAGTCAAATCCTTGCGGGCAGTCGAGTCCGATAAAACCTCCATGACCAGATCTGGTGCGCCGAAAATACATTGTTTTCGCAGTTTACTCTGATCGCAGAGCACCAGCACGTCAGGTTCCACCATCGTCTTGTCGTCACAGTCAAGCTGCACGTCTACCGGAGAAAGCATAGGACGGCAGGCGCCGCCTTTTTCCCTGACAAATTCAGCCAGCTGTCTCCATATTTCTGCTACTGCTATCTGATGTGTGGTATAAGGTGCCAACATATAAAAGAATACACCATCAATCAATTCCACTCTCTGATCATCCGGGAGCGCATAATAATCCTCCAATGTGTATTCTCCCTGCCGTTTAAAAGAATACTGCGCCTTCGCCTCCCGCAGAAAGTCTTCAAGCGGTGGATTCAGAAATTCCTCGTAGGTAAGAGATTTTTTATCCATTTCTTTCTGATTTTCTGTTTCTTTCAATATCGTTTCCTCCTTTTCACGTTCTTCTTTTTTGAATTCACCTTCTTTTCTCATCCGGGCTTTCGCTTTCGTATGTGTTTGTATATTATCACAATACTTTTTATACGTCAATATGTTTCTTAATCTTTTTTGAAATTATTATTTTATTTGTCTCACATTCTTAATATCTAAGCAGATAATCCATTTTTATATACAATCGGATAAGAGGACGAAACTGTCCCTTATCCGCCTGCCTGGCTCATTGCTTCGTGGGAATAAATGAGAGAGACAGCTTCTCACCGTCTCTCTCAAAAATTAAAATATTCATCGTCAATATCAATACATCAATACATATTCCGTATTTTCCAATCAGTAATTGCCCAGAATTTTCATATTAATAGCTTCTTCGCGAATACCGCGAAGCGCATTCTTGACAGCACTGTCCATCAGGTTGCCGTCGAAGTCGACAAAGAAGCGGTATTCCCAGTTCTGCCCGGGAATGGGACGTGATTCAATCTTTGTCATATTCACATTGTTATAAATAATATGCGAAAGAATGTTGTACAGTGAGCCGCTGTAATGCGGCACTTCAAAGCAGATGCTGATTTTTTTCGCATCGCGGCGGAAAATCCGCTGGTTCGTGACCACGATAAACCGCGTTGAGTTTGCCTCGTTGTAATAGATGTGCTCCTCGAGCACCTCAAGGCCAAAATACTCCGCCGCAAACCGGCTTCCCACGGCCGCCTGCGTCCGGTCGCCGTCCTCCGCTACCTTCTTGGCCGCCCGCGCCGTATTATCAAACGGGATCAGCTGCCATTCGGGATGGCGATACAGGTACTCCTCACACTGGGAGAGCGCCTGCTGATGGGAATATACGCGTTTGATATCCTTCAGTTCCGTCCCGGGCAGGCCGAGCAGCGCATGCTCGCATTTCACAATCTGCTCACCCACGATGTAATTCTCAAAATTCACCAGCAAATCGTAATTGTCCGCCACAATCCCCGCCGACGAATTCTCAATCGGAAGCACAGCGTAGTCCGCAGAGCCCTCGGCGATCGCCTCCATCGCGTCGCGGAACTTTCTCACATGGAAGCAATTAACATCCCCGCCAAAGTATTCGCGCATCGCCGCGTGGCTGTATGCGCCTTCCACTCCCTGGTAAACGACGCGGATATTTTCCCGGTCGATATCATCTACCTCAATGAATGGAAGCCGACCGGTCACACCATTCTCTTCAAGAAGCTGGTACTGCAGCTTCCGGCTCATCGACATCATCTGGGAAAAAAGCTCCTGGATGCCATGGCGGTTAAAGTCATTATGCGCCATCGAGCCCAGCGTCTCAAGCTTGCTCTTCTCCCGTTCCTTGTCAAACACCTTTTTCCCATTGGCGATCTTGTAGTGGGCAACCTCTTCGCAAATCTTCATTCTGCGCTCGAACAGCTGCGTGATCTGCTCGTCCACGCTGTCAATCTCCACTCTCAGTTCCTGTAAATCCTTCATACCCTGTCCTCTTCCAATGCTTCTTATTTATTTCATCTTGCCAGCGCTCCGCAGAATCCGGCAGCCCGGTCATTATTCTGCGGCACAATGATTCCGGCAGCCTATTTACTCTTCAGCGCAATGATTCCTGCATCTCACATCCCATTTATCTTAACGCGCTTTCTTTAATTTGTCCAGATTTTATCCTGTGACTCAGGCAATAAAATGCTGCGTATCTGTGTACAACCGGACAAAAGACGTCCTCTCTTCCTATCCGCCTGCGCCTGCCGCTTCCAATATCATAAAGGTGCTGCGGATCGGGGCAAATACACCCCTCGCCGGGTTATGTCCGCAATCTCCGATTGCGGACGCGGGCATCCCACGCTTCGCATGGGATATTCCCTTGCCGGGTTATGCCCCCAATCTTTGATTGCGGGGCGTGGGCATCCCACGCTTCGCATAAGATATGCCTTACGCGGCCCGTGTGCATAAAATGAGCCCCGCGCAGGCGGGGCCCCTCTTTCCCTCACCGTCGGGAATCGGACGGTGTTATGTAAAATTATACTACGCCTTCGCCTCACGCCCGGCTGCCCCGGCACGGGACGCGCTCAAAACGTACGCCGTCAGCGGGCTTAAGTACAAAAGCGAGCTTAAGATGCAGTAGATCGGCATCATGATCGACCACTGGATCAGGCGGCCGGGAATCAGCGCCATAAAACTCACCAGGAATTTGCCTCCATTATAAACGGCCAATCCGGTCGTTGTCAGACCCAATGTTGAGCAGACGGACGCCAGGAATACACCGACACATACGAAAAGCACTTTCCTCTTCTTTGAGCCGCTCAAGAGCGGACGGAACAGCGCCGGCACAATGCCCCACATCATCGCGGCAAGTGTGATAAACGGGTTCACTGCGTAGCCCTTCAGAATGCAGCCGAGCAGATCCGCGACCATGCCGCACAGACCGCCGGCAAGCGGGCCGAACCAGAGTCCGGACAAAATCGTGCAGACCACACCGACCGTGATCCGGTACGAGCCGAGCTCAATCACCAGAATCCGGGTCAGAACAATGTGCATGGCAACCAGAAGCCCCATGAACACCAGCGTATGGGTATCCCATACCGTTTTCCTGTTTTTTTGCATAAAAATACCTCCATAATGTGCACCAGGCAGCCTAGAACAAGCATTCCCAGATACCGGGCAAGGCGGAAAACATATCGCTGCAAGAGCCATTTGCCACCCTGCAGACGGTCTGCGTCAGATGCTCCGGGCACCTTATCAACAGGCTGCTTTCATCATAAATAATATGCCCACCACATTATGAGAGGTCTCATAATTGTAGCAACGGGTGCGGAAAATATATCGTAAATCTCTTCCTTCCGGATGCGCCCGGGAATTGACGCATCGGAGGTCGGATTTTTCGTTTCACGGCGACTCCCCATCCAATGAACACTTCACGCATAGATTCCTACTTCGCTATTATTTACTTGCACATGATTATAACACAGTCTAATGAATATGCAAGTACATTTTTTACTCCTCGAACGTTTCCTTCAGCTTCTCCATGAAGCCTTTCTTTTTCTTTTCCTGCGCGGTTTTCGGCGTCTCGCCCGCCTTATTCATATTCAGGCTCCCTCCGGTCGCCTCGTCGAATTCGCGCAGCGCCTGTTTCGCCGCCTCGTTCAGCTTCGTCGGCGTTTCCACGACCAGCGTGACATAGTGGTCGCCCCGCTGATTTTTGTTGCGCAGGGACGGAACGCCCTTGCCCTTGAAGCGCACCTTCGTGTCGGTCTGCGTGCCGGGCTTCACCGTATAGACAATATCGCCGTCCACCGTGCTGATGCGGACATCGCCGCCTAATGCCGCCTGCGCGAAGGTAATCGGCACCTCGGAATAAATGTTCATATCCTGGCGCGTGAAGGTCGCGTGACGGCCGACAATGACCTCGACCAGCAAATCGCCGCGCGGACCACCGTTGCTGCCCGGCTCGCCTTTTTCGCGGATGCGGATGCTCTGCCCGTTGTCAATACCCGCAGGAATGGTGACCTTGATCTTTTTCCTGCTGGACGTATAACCGGTGCCATAGCAGTTCGGGCATTTATCCCGGATGATCTTCCCGGTACCATGGCATTCCGGACAGGTCTGCACATTCTGCACGGTGCCGAACAGGGACTGCTGGGAATACACCACCTGGCCTCTGCCGCCGCACTTCGAACAGGTCTCCGGGGATGTCCCCGGCTTCGCTCCCGTGCCATGACAGTTGGTACACTCATCCTTCAGGTTCAGCTCAAGCTCTTTTTCACAGCCGAACACCGCCTCTTCAAACGTGATCCGGACACTGGTGCGCACATTCGCGCCCTGCATCGGACCCTGCGAACCGCCGCGCCTGCGGCCGCCGCCGCCAAAGAAGTCGCCGAACAGATCTCCAAAGATGTCTCCCATATCTCCGAAGTTGAAATTATCAAAATCAAATCCGCCGCCACCGGCTCCGCCTTCGAACGCGGCATGACCGAACTGGTCATACTGACGGCGCTTCTCCGGATCGCTTAAGATCGCGTAAGCCTCAGATGCTTCCTTAAACTTTTTCTCTGCTTCCGCGTCGCCCGGGTTCATATCCGGATGATATTTTTTCGCCAGAACGCGGTACGCTTTTTTCAGTTCCGCGTCCGACGCACTTTTATCCACACCCAGGACCTCATAATAATCCCGTTTATTTTCTGCCATAACCATTACTCCTCATGATTGAACCCAGTTCCTTTTTTGATCGAACTGCAGACTGCCTCCCGTCTCCTGCTTACCTTCGCACAGATCTGCATATGCCATAAAGCTCCCTGCGAGACCGTGCACATCGCGGGAATGCCCCTGAGCCATGTCAGTCCCAGGGGTATTCCGCGGCCGGTGTTCGACCTGCCTGTATTCTTTAACGTAAATCTCTGTACTTTACCAATCCCGGAGGCCTGACAGGAACGCGCGGGCGTTCCCAGTCCATTCCTCGTATCATATGATTTGCCCGACAAAAGGTCATTTTCCAGTCGGTGGACACTACATATGGTATACGATTGCATATGAATATTACCATGTATTGTATCCGATTCTTAGAAAACAGGCTTTTGTCGCTCGAATCATCATATGATTTCAGGAAACGGCGAACCGCCGTTTCCTGAAAATTACAACGTTCTCAGCTTTCAGCCTCTGCTGTCAGGCCCGTTTTATACCTCGCGGTAGTCGCCGTCTACTACATCGTCATCCGGCTGGCTGTTATCGCTGCCCATATCCGGACCTGCCCCGGCTGCGCCGCCCATGTCAGGGCCTGCTCCGGCTGCACCGCCTGCCTGCTCATATACCTTCGCAAACAGCTTCTGCGCGCTCTCCATCAGCTTCTCCCTGCCCGCCTTCAGATCCGCGATCTGGGAATCCGTCATATCCTCCGGATTCGTCTGCGCGATCAGATCCTTCAGAGACTGCAGGTCTGCCTCAACTGCGGACTTGTCAGCCGGGTCAATCTTGTCGCCGACCTCCTCCATGGCCTTCTCGGTCTGGAATACCATCGCGTCCGCATCGTTTCTGGTATCGATGGCTTCCTTCTTCTTCTTATCCTGCGCCTCGTACTCAGCCGCTTCCTTGACTGCCTTATCGATCTCGTCATCCGACATATTCGAACCGGATGTAATCGTGATGTGCTGCTCCTTGCCGGTGCCCAGATCCTTCGCGGATACATTCACGATGCCGTTTGCATCGATGTCAAACGTTACCTCGATCTGCGGAACGCCTCTTCTTGCAGGCGGAATTCCATCCAGGCGAAACTGGCCGAGAGACTTATTGTCCTTCGCGAACTGGCGCTCGCCCTGCACGACATGGATATCTACTGCGGTCTGATTGTCCGCGGCCGTTGAGAACACCTGGCTCTTCTTGGTCGGGATGGTCGTATTCCGCTCAATCAGCTTCGTCGCAACGCCGCCGAGGGTTTCGATGGACAGAGACAGCGGCGTGACATCCAGAAGAAGGATATCGCCCGCGCCGGCATCGCCTGCCAGCTTGCCGCCCTGGATCGAAGCGCCGAGTGCCACGCACTCATCCGGGTTCAGGCTCTTATTCGGCTCATGACCGGTCAGCTGCTTTACCTTATCCTGTACGGCCGGGATACGGGTGGAACCGCCGACCAGCAGCACCTTGGAAAGCTCGCTTGCGGAAAGTCCCGCATCCTTCAGCGCATTCTGCACCGGAACGACCGTCGCCTCTACGAGGTCGTGTGTCAGCTCATCAAACTTCGCTCTGGTCAGATCCATCTCGAAGTGCTTCGGGCCGGTCTCATTCGCGGTAATGAACGGAAGGTTAATATTCGTCGTGGTCGAGGAGGACAGCTCCTTCTTCGCCTTCTCCGCCGCTTCCTTCAGTCTCTGCAGCGCCATCTTGTCATTGGAAAGGTCAATGCCTTCCTTCGACTTGAAGTCCGCGATCATATAATCTACAATCTTCTTATCGAAATCATCGCCGCCCAGACGGTTGTTGCCGTTGGTCGCCAGCACTTCGATGACGCCCTCGCCGATCTCGATGATGGAAACATCAAAGGTGCCGCCGCCGAGGTCGTAAACCATGATCTTCTGCTCGTTCTCGTTGTCCAGTCCGTACGCCAGCGCCGCCGCAGTCGGCTCGTTGATGATACGCTTGACATCCAGACCTGCGATCTTGCCGGCATCCTTGGTCGCCTGGCGCTGTGCGTCATTGAAATAAGCCGGAACCGTGATGACAGCCTCGGTCACCTTCTCGCCCAGATAATTCTCTGCGTCCGCCTTCATTTTCTGAAGAATCATTGCGGAAATCTCCTGCGGAGAATATTTCTTGCCATCGATGGACACACGGTAGTCGCTTCCCATATGCCTCTTGATCGAAGAAACCGTGTGGTCCGCGTTCGTCACTGCCTGGCGTTTTGCCGGCTCGCCGACCAGGCGCTCGCCGCTCTTTGTAAATGCTACGATTGACGGCGTCGTCCGTGCTCCCTCTGTATTCGTGATAACAACCGGCTTGCCGCCTTCCATAACAGCTACACAGCTGTTTGTAGTACCCAGATCAATACCAATAATTTTACTCATAACGCATCCTCCTGACTTTCTGTGCAATCTGCACCCTTGAAATACTTATATCCTTATATTTATATCCTCAGTGCGAGTCCAACAGCCTCCGCCATGCTCTATCCTGCCATGGATACTCTGCTGTCTTCGCCGCACTGCATCAAACATCAGAAAACCTTGTCTGCCATTCAGGTCCGCCTGTCCTGGCATCCTCATGCGGGTTTCTGCGGCATACCCGCCCTAATTGGCTACCTTCACCATGCTGTGCCGCAGCACACTGTCGCGGTAGAGGTATCCCTTCTGGAATTCCTCGACGACTACATTCTCGCCTGCTTCCTCATCCTCCACATGCATCACCGCATTGTGGAAATTCGGATCAAACGGCTGGCCGACTGCCTCGATCGGCTTCACACCGATCCCGTCCAGCGCCGTAAGCAGCTGCCGGTAAACCTTCTCCATGCCCTGTACGAAGGCGTCCTGCTTCTGCTCCTCATCCAGATTCGCAAATCCGCGCTCGAAATTGTCGACCGTCGGAAGAATTTTCTCCAGAACACTCTTCGCACCGACCTCAAACATCGAAGCCTTTTCCTTCTCGGAGCGCTTGCGGAAGTTGTCAAACTCTGCCATCTGCCGCTGCACCCGGTCCGTCAGCTCTTCGATTTGCTGGTCGCGCTTATCCTTTTCCTTTTTCTTCTTGCTGAAAAAACCTTTCTTTTCCGTGCCGGAGGCTTCTTCCGCAGTTTCCTCCGAAGAAGATTTCTGATCGGATTTCTGATCGGGTGTCCCCGCATTTCCTTCCTCATCCGGCGAAGTATTTCCGGAAACACCCTGCCCGGATGATTCCTGTCCACCGGGCTGATTCACCTCCGGATTCTCCCCGGTCTGACCGGTTGATTTTTCTGCCGAACTGCCGGAAGCGTCCGCCGCGCCTGTCTCCTCCGCAGCAGCCTCATCCTGGACTTTTTCGTCCCTGATATCTTCCATTGGCTTCTCCACCTTTCTTCTGCAATACTAAAATTATACTTTCATACCAGACTCTGACACCCCGTCTTCAAATACCCCAGACAATATCCGGCCGGGTGATTTAAGAGATCATGTGTCAGTTTTTTTCTTATCCTTCTTATAAATCTGATCCAGCTGCGAGGTCAGGGTCTTCAGCGTGCCGACGACCTTATCGTAATCCATTCGTTTCGGGCCAACCACACCGATGCGCCCGACCATCCCGTCGCCCAGCTCATATGTGGCCGTCACCACACTGCAGTCCCGCATGGACTCAACCGGCGTCTCCTGCCCGATATACACTTGGATCCCGGTCTCCTGCCCGGAATCGTTCGATGCAATCAGACCTGCGAGGTTCCGCTTGTCTTCAAACGCGTCGATCAGCTCGCTCGCCTTTTCGCTCGTCGAGAGCTCCGGATACCGGAAAATATTCGTCGCACCGCTGGTGTAAATCTCTACTTCATTGTCAGACTGAATCGCCTCCGCAACCGCATCCAGAACCCGGTTCACCACATCGCTGTGAGTGCCGGCCTCCTGCTTTAATTTGGAAATCGTAGCGAGATTGATCTGCTCGAGCGTCAGTCCATTCAGCGCCGTATTCAGGAGAATATTCAGATTCAGGATGGTCTCATGATCCAGATCATGCTCCATATTAATCATTTTGTTCCTGACTACATTGGCTTCTGTAACGACCGTCGCGAGAATCTGCGATTCCGAGACAATCGAGAGCTGTATGAACTTCAGCTTTGTCTGGTGGATCTGCGGGCCGGAAATCATCGCCGCATAGTTCGTATTCGACGCCAGGATCTTCGCCATCTGCCGCAGGATCAGTTCCATCTTATCCTGCCGCTCGATAACCATCTCCTTCATCTCTGTGACCTCGCGGTCCTTCTCCTCCACCAGGCGGTCTTTCTCTTCCATCATGCGGTCTACATAATAGCGGTACCCTGCATCGGATGGTATCCGTCCCGCTGAGGTGTGCGGCTGAAGAATCAGCCCCATATCCTCCAGATCAGACATCTCATTGCGTATCGTGGCGGAACTCAGATTCAACTCAGCGTATTTCGAAATTGTACGGGAACCGACCGGCTCGCCTGTCTCGAGGTAAGTCTTAATAATCGCTTTCAGAATCGTCCATTTTCTTTCGTCCAGCTCCGGCTGCATTCGAGTTCCTCCTTTTCTTTTGTTGTTAGCACTCTTTAGGTTTGAGTGCTAACACCTTACGATGCTTACTATAATACGCGATTCCGCGTTTGTCAATAGCTTTTTTTGACTTTTTTGTTGTTTTGATCGCAAAAAAATCAGGAACAGAAGCGCAGGCTATCCATTCCTGACCTTTGAAGTCTTTTACCATCTAAGGATCTGTTACGAAATAACTTATGCATCTTGCACCGCTTAACGCGTGAATCGCAGACCATAAAAACCTCGACGCAGCTAATTTAAATAATTATAGACCGTCCGGGAAATGTTCACGATCCCGGATACGCCCGAGCTGCTGTTTCGGGAATAGACACAGATCACATAGTCCGTCTTCGCCCCATACACAATCGCGATATCGTTCTCAGTCGTCGATGTCTCGCCGGTCTTATTCGCGACTTTAATGCCGGATGGAACGCCCGCCGGGATCTTGCTCCGCCTCTGCTGATTAAGCAGCAGATTCAGCATTTTCTTCGAATATGCTTTGGAGACACAGGTTCCTTTGTAAATTCTCTCCAGAAGCAGGCCGCTGTCCTTCGCAGAGGAAGTATTGCTGCTGCCGTCGGATACTCTGGTATTGGACGCCGGATGCAGCGTGTGGTGTACCCTTGTGCTGGTATATCCATTTGCTGCCAGATAGCTGTTCACCACGGCCGCGCCTGACAGGAACCCGGACGAGCCCTGCACCGTGACGAGAGAATTGTAAGCTTCGTTGCTGCTGACCGTAATCATGGACGTCAGCAGGCTCTGGATCTGCGAGGTCTCCGAGAGGCGCCCCTCGTTAATTTCATTATAGAGAGAGGCCATGACAAACGCCTTGATCGTGCTGGCCGGATACATGGCCGTGTCATTGATGCTCAGAATGTCCCCGGTCTCGAGGTTCTTCACATACACAGACCAGGTGCCGCTGTACCCGCTGATCATTGAGTTAAGTGTCTTTTTCAAACCGCTCAATGCCACCTCGTTCTTCGCACATTTCCGCCCATCCACATCCACATACGAGCCATCCGCCACCTTCTGGCTTCTGGCAATCTTTCCGCTTGCAAGCAGATAATAGCCGTCCTTCCAGCAATTCGTCAGCATCTTCCCTTTCGAATTGATATAATACTTGTTTCCTTTATAAGTAATCCATCCGGCGCTCTGCACCAGCGCGCCATTCTTCCCTCCGAAATAATATTTCCCGTTAAATTTCCGGCTGCCGACCGTCTGCTTTACCCTGCGGAACTTTTTCACCGTGCTCAGCTTCCCGGTCGCAGTAAAATAGTAGTAGCCGTTAAACACCACGCCGCCCACTTTTGTCCTGGAAATCCGGCGCACCTGCGCGTCCGCCGACAGCTTCCCGTATTCCTGCACATAATAATACCCGCTGAACGTTTTCGACTTTTCCTTGCAGGTCATCTTCGAAAGCTTCACAAGCCCCCGCGCCTTCTCCGCGAAACGCCCGCTGCCGGTCGTATAATAATACCCCTTAAATTTCAATCCGTTTGCGGTCGTGTTCAGGTAATAAACTGCTTTCTTAGCAAGGAGCTTCCCTTTATCATCAAACATATAATACCCGGAACTCAGCGAATCCGTCTTCGCGATGGCAAGATACTGAATCCCGGTCAGAGCCTGCCCGGCGGCGTCCTTCAGATGCCAGCTTTTTCCATTATAAATAAGATAGCTCCCGCTCCCATCCGTGAAAACGGTCGCGCCCGCCGGGGCCGTGGAGGCCTCCGTTGTCTGTGTCTCTGATACTGCGGAGTCATCGGTTGTCTGTTCCACCGATGCGGCAGAGGCATCGACTGTCTGTGACTCTGACACAGCGACCGTGGTTCCGGTGGACTCCGTCTCTGACTCCGCGGCCGCAGCCTGACTGTATAAACAGAACCGGCAGGAAAACAGAAGCAGCGCAGATAACAGGCATACAGAAAAAACAACCGTTTCACAAGACATTGACCTGACACTGTAATGCGTTCCTCGATGCGGAAATTTTCCTATTCTTACATCTTTACGCATTCTTTCACGTGAAATTTTCCATAAATTTCTCATACCCAATCCTCCTTGCCGGAATCCGGCTCCCGGCCGGTTCTCTTTTATTCCCGCAAAAAAACGAGTCAGGCAGCCCAAGTCATAGGGAATCCACCGGAAGCCCGCATCTTTGCTGCTGCGAGGCCGCGCTATTACGAAGCAATTTAAATGCGCGACGCTTCTTTCATCTGTCAAAAGTATATCATATGTCCGTACTCGCAAAGCGAGTATGGACGAAGGCCGTGCCTTGCGCGAAGCGCAACTTAATTGCACGGCTTTCATTGTACCAAGCCGCTCCGCGGCGGCTGGCTTTAGGTACCTGAATCC
>JAJQDT010000066.1 GCA_021202075.1 Lachnospiraceae bacterium
TGCTGGTATTTTATTTGCCATTGGGCAGCTTACTTTCCTGAATCATTGTATCATACGCCGGAAGGCTTTCGCAACCTGAAAAACGGATGCCGACAGGCATCCGTTTTGAGCCGATGACTGCCGATCACTTTCATACCACATACCACAGGGAATGAATGTGACTTACAGCAGCTTATATTTTATAGAAAAATGGCCAGAATCGTTTTATTTTACAATCACTCCATCCTCGTCCCAGAGGTCATGCCAGTCCTTCGCGCCCTCCCAGAGGAACACCTGTCCTTTTACGAGGCGGTTGTTGCACTCAAGGGTCTCCATGATCTTCATTTCCTCATCAGTCAGCGCATCTTCGATCACTCCCTGCAGATTGCTCAGGATGTTGCGCGGCTTCGTGGAGAACGGAATCGGCGCGACGCCGCTCTGTACCTCCCACTTAAGCGCGATGTTGACCGGATGCACGTGATGCGCTTTGGCAATCTCGACCAGCGCGGGTACCTTCAGATCTGCGACATCCTCCGGCGTGCAGTCACGGGCCGGGCGGTCCGGGGAGCCGAGCGGGCAGAAAGCCACCGGCACGATACCCTTGCTCTCAATATAGGATTTCAGTTCCCTCTGCTGGAAACACGGATGATATTCCAGCTCAATGGCTGCCGGCAAAATGCGGCAGAGCGGAAGCACCGCTTCCAGCTTCGGGATCGTCATGTTGGACATCCCGATGTGCTTTGTCAGACCCATGTCGACCAGACGCTCCATCTGCCTCCAGGTCTTCATAAAGCGCTCGACGGTAAACGGTTTCGAATCCGGATTGCGGGTGTCGACATCACAGCCTGGCGGATGATAGTTTGGGAACGGCCAGTGGACGTAATACATATCCAGATAATCCAGACGCAGATCCTTCAGGGTCTTTGCGCAGGCAAGCAGCACATCGCCGTCCCCGTGCATGTCATTCCAGACCTTGGATACAATGAAGAGCTCCTCTCTTTTTACCTCTTCGTCCGCAAATGCATTTGCGAACACCTCTCCGATTTCTGCCTCGTTGCCATAGCAGGCCGCGCAGTCAAACATCCGGTATCCGGCATCGATTGCGCTTCTGACCGCCGCCGAAACAAGATCCGCGTCCGCATGGTCAGAGCCAAACGTTCCCATCCCGATGGCCGGCATTTTCGTGCCGGTATACAGGGTTCTTTGCGGCACCGCCGCAGGATTTACAATTGCCATAGATTCTTCCTCCTTCTTTTTATCTGCATGAGCATGATACTGCGAATTGCTTCTATTCCTCAGCTTTGATCCTATTACACCAGAACCTGACAGTTCCTTGTTTCGGCCAGATTCTGGCGTGCAGCGGTATTTACTGCTCTGAATCAATCAGGATCTTGCCTTTCACGGTTCCCGGTGTCTTGAACAGCTCAAACGCCTCATCAATCTTACTGAGCGGGAAGATTTTAAAAGTAAAGGAATCATCCATTTTCAGATCTCCGGTCGCGAAATAGTGCGCCACCAGCTCCCACTCATGTCCCGGGAACGGCGCGCTATAAGACATCCAGCTGCCGGTCAGGTTAAACTCTTTGCGGTTAATGTTTTCCCATTCCTTCACCGTAAAGGTCAGGTCGCGTGTCGGCGTGCCGATAAAGCAGACGTCCGCGCGGTTCGCCGCCAGCTCGAATGCCATCTTCATGGTAATCGTATTTCCGGCAGTCTCATATACATAGTCAAAGCCCCTGCCGCCGGTGTACGCCATCGCCTCGTCCATGAAGCCTTCTTTTAAAGTATTAATTCCGCCGGTCGCGCCGAGCCGCTTCCCAAGCTCCAGGCGCTCGTCCACAATATCAAACACAACCACTTCCTTCGCGCCGAAAATTTTTGCCCACTGCATGGTCATCATGCCGACCGTGCCGCCGCCGAGGATGGCCACGGTTTTGCCGCCCTTGTAGCCGGTCCGCTCCAGGCCGTGCAGCGCGACTGTCGCCGGCTCGAAGAATGCGCCCTGTTCAAATGTCACATCCTCCGCAAATTTCACAATGTTGCTCTCCGGCATGCAGACGTACTCCGCATAGCTGCCATAGGAATGAGATCCGATAAAATCGTAGTGCTTGCACAGCGAATAATTGCCCTTCTGGCAGTCCTCGCACTTCATGCAGGGCACCAGCGGAATTCCCGCCACGCGATCGCCCGGCTTAACGGAGGTCACGCCCTCTCCGACCTCCTCTACCGTGCCGGAAAACTCATGCCCCAGCACAATCGGGTAATAATGTGCCGCGTCCGCGTTGACACGCGGAATATCCGAGCCGCAGATACCGGTGTATTTCACCTTAATCAGCGCCTGCCCCGCCTTCGGCTCCGGCTTCGGGATGTCCTCGTAGCGGATGTCGCAGACTCCATGCAATACTCCTGCTTTCATAATGCTGTTCCTCCTCGTAATTGTTTCTGTAATACTCTCTGTTTTCCTTCAGTAATTGTTTTTTGCAACGATTGCAATGCCTTCGGTTTTCTATCCATAGCCTGCTATATCACGTACTTCGCCATGAGTTCCTTTAAATTCTCGTACAATGCCAGATACGTATCATAGTTTTTCTGATAAATTTCCTGATTTCCCGCATTTGGTTCATGGCGGCGCGTCTCGCGCACCGTCAGCGCGACAGCTTCTTCATAATCCGTATAAAATCCGGTTCCGACGCCCGCGAGGATGGCCGCGCCAAGAGTCGTTGCCGTATCTGATGACGGCACCACGATCGGCTTTCCGGTCACATCGGATTTAATCTGCGTCCACAGAAGGGAATTGGCGGAGCCTCCCATCGCGCGGAGCACCTTTGCCTCCGCCCCGGCTTTTTCGGCCACCTCCAGATTATGCCGCAGGGAAAATGCCACACCCTCCATCGCCGCGCGAACCATATGCCCCTTCGTCTTCGCAAAATCCAGCCCATAAAACACACCTTTCGCATTCACATCCCAGATGGGGGAGCGCTCCCCGGACATATAAGGCAAAAAGACCAGTCCGTCTGATCCGGCAGGAATCTTTTCGGCGATTTCATTCAGCTGCTCCAGGGATGATTTGCCGGTCTGCTCACTCATCAGCCGTTCATAGCCGGCGAATTCCTTTTCTATCCAGCGCATCACACCGCCGCCCCCGGTCGTGCCGCCCTGCAGCAGCCATTTTCCGGGTACCACATGATAGCTCAAGATCAGCCGGGGATCCGCGCGGTAAGTGTCCGTGCAGATGCTCATGCCGCCTGCCTGGCCGCCCTGCTCCTGTGTTTCTCCGTCATGGAGCACGCCGGTCCCAAGCGCGCCACAGGCCGCGTCCAGGCCGCCCGCCACGACCGGTGTGCCGACCGCAAGCCCCGTCTGGCGGGCCGCCTCCTCCGTGACCGTACCAATCACACTGTCGCACGGATAAATTGGGGGCAGGAATTCTGACGGGATTCCCAGCTTCCCGCACATATCCAAATTCCAGGTTCCCGTATGCATATCAAAGCAGTGCAGTCCATAGCCCTGCGAGACATCCTGAGAAAAAACTCCGGTCAGCCGGAACGCAATATAGCTGTTCGACTGCAGGATCTGATGAATCTGCCCGAACACCTCCGGGCGGTTTTCCTGATACCAGAGAATTTTCGCGGTCGTGTAGGATGGCTGCAGAGAATTCCCCGCCAGATCAAAAATCACGTCCCTGCCAGTCCCATTCAATCTTTCATTGATACGATCACAGATATCCTTCGCGCGCGTATCCATCCAGATCGGCGTGTTGCAAAGGCTTTTCCCATCCTGATCCACCGCGACCGCGGACCAGCTCTGCCCGTCAATCCCGATGCCCGCAATCTCGCTCGGATCAATGCCGCCTCGCCTAATCGCCTGTTTCACAGCCGCGCACACACTGCTCCACCAGTTCTCCGGATTCTGCTCCGCCCAGCCAGGATGCGGATAGTATACCGGATATTCACCGGCACCCGCGGCCGCGACCGTCCCATCCCGCTCAAAAATGGCGGCCTTACAGGCACTCGTGCCGATATCAATTCCCAATAAATAACGTTTCATATCACCCTCCAAAATCCCGGCAAGCCAAAACTACTCAGCTCTGTCTCCTGCATCGCAGCCATTTTGAGCACTTAAGAACAATTTTCAGCACATTATTTGTCCATACCTGCAAAGCGAGCGTGGATTAAGGCTGTGCTAATCGCAAAGCGATTCTCTATTGCGCGGCTTCCATTTGAGCAAGGCCAGGGTTCCCGCCTGTCTGGGCTGAGATTCTTTCACAACCGCCTCACAGAATTTCCCTCTACCACCTTTGTCTGTAATTTTCGGTAAATGGGCTCATTCCCTGCCTGGTTCGCACAAGAACCTGTCCCATTGCTGAGACGTTCCAGAATAATCTCTGCCACCTGCCTGCCAATTTCAGCAGTCGGCTGGGTCACAATCGTCAGCTTTGGGTGGCAGGCTCTTGCAAAAGGAAGATTGTCAAAGCCAATTACCGACAGCGCCTCCGGAATCCGGATACCGACCTCATTGGCTCCGATAACAGCCCCCATGGTCAACTCATAGTTTGTCGCAAAGACCGCCGTCATGTCCGGATTTTCCTGCACCAGGTGCTCCAGTCCGCGCACACCGCTCTCCATCGTATAATCGCCGCGGAAAATCAGCCGTTCATCTATCTCAATCCCGCTCTCCTGCAGCATCTGGCGGTAACCCTTCAGCCGCTCCTGCGCCGTAAAAACGTCCTCCGGCCCGCTGATAATGCCAATCCGCCGATGTCCATTTCGAATCAGCCCGGAGACCGCATTGCGCGCGGCAGTGAGATTGTCAACAAACACACAGTCACAGTTCAGAGCGCGAATCTTGCGGTCAATCAGAACAACCGGTCTCCCTGACTTCAAAAACGATTCCAGATGTGCTCCGCTGGTGTCCACCGGCATATTGACAATTCCGTCCACACGCCGGCGCATAAGGAATTCCACCGCTTCGCGCTCCAGCCTCCGGTCCGTCCTGCAGTCACAGATCATCGTCGCGTAGCCATGGCTGCGCAGGACATCCTCCATCGCGGTGATAATTTCCGAACAGAACACATTATTCAGCTCCGGAATCACCACACCGATCGTCCGGGTCGTATTCGTCTTCAGCCCGCGGGCGACCTCGTTCACCTCAAAATCCAGTTCCCGGATGGCCACCTCGATCTTCGCCCGGTTTTTCTCCCGCACATTGCCCCCATTAAAATAGGAGGAAACCGTCGCCAGGCCAAGTCCGGTTTTCTTCGCGATATCCTTCATCGTAGCCGCCACAATAGTTCCTCCTCGCATAGTTGTATATACAACTTTTCGTGTTTTTTGTTACACTGCCTGACACCTCAGCCATAGGCTTTTGCCCGCTTCCCACGGACTGCCCTGACTATATGTCTTCATTTATTCGATTCGCGCGATCGCATACGTGCCGCCCCACTGTGTTTTCATTTCATTCACTTAATCACAAGTTTGCTGTCCCACTGCATCTTACGCAACTATTCTGAATAAATACCATTTTACTTATAGGAAACGGCATTCGTCACATCCATGGTCGAGATCTCACCGATGCGCTTCGGCTTACTCAATACCCGCTGCCTTGCCGTCGCAGCCACACACCTTCATGCGGTTCATCACCAGCTCTTTCACCGCAGCCATGCCGACCTTGCCCAACGCCTTCGGGTCAAAGGTCTCAGGCTTCTCCGCCATCAGCGCCTGTCCCGCATCCGTGTACGCCTTGCGCAGCTCTGTCGCAAAGTTTACCTTGCAGATGCCGCGGCTCACGCAGTCGCGCACCTCATCATCACTTAACCCGGACGCGCCATGCAGCACAAGCGGAATATCCACGACCTTGCGAATCTCAGAGAGACGCTCCTTGTCCAGCACCGGCGTGCCCACATAAAAACCGTGCGCCGTGCCAATCGCGACCGCCAGAGAGGTGATGCCTGTGCGCTCGACGAACTCCTTCGCCTCCATCGGATCGGTATTCGTATCCGCGACTGCCACGAGGTCATCCTCTTTGCCGCCTACCTTGCCGAGCTCCGCCTCACACGGAATCCCGACCGCCTTCGCGACATCCGCAACCTTTTTGCTGACCTCAATATTTCCTTCAAAATTCAGCTTGGAGCCGTCAATCATCACCGATGTGTAGCCCGCCTTGATTGCCTGTACCGCCAGCTCAAAGCTGCTGCCGTGATCCAGATGCAGACACACCGGAACCGAAGCCTTCTTCGCCTCCGCCGCCACAATCGCCGCGTAAGTATCCAGCGTCCCGTACTTGATCGTAGACGGCGTCGTCTGCAGCATCACCGGCGCCCCCAGCTCCTCAGCCGCGCCGATAATCGCCTTCACCATTTCCATGTTCTCACAGTTAAACGCACCCACCGCGTAGCCGCGCTTCTGCGCGTCCAGTAACATCTTCTCCGAAGTAACCAATGGCATCTCTTTGTCCTCCTGATTTTCTCATTTTTGAAATCGAAACGTTTCGGTTTGTGTTGGCTATATCTTATAACAGCAAAGTTTATTTGTCAAGAATAAAATAATTTTTTCTTGCTGCTTTTCTGCTATCTCACAATCGAACAGGCGGCGACTTGTCGGCTCCTACTCGCCCGCGCGGGGCGCGTGCAGCACAAGCTGCTAATTTTCTTACGCGCCCCTGCGCACGAAAAACAGGGGAGCTTTTGTGAAGAAAGCTCCCCTGCCAATCTCAACCGTATTTCCCTGTCCTGCACAAAGACGCCGTAAATTACGTGTAACTGCAGGAAAGCAGGGAAAGCCGCGCAATATATAATCTCTTCGCGGTTGTATATCCCGTACGAAGTGCGGGATGCCTCCCCGGCGAGGATTTATCCCGTACGAAGTGCGGGATGCCTCCCCGGCGAGGATTTATCCCGTACGAAGTGCGGGATGCCTCCCGGCGAGGGGGCGCGGCCTTCGTCCATACCTGCTGTGCAAGTATGAACATGCAAAACAGCAAACTTATTTTTCCATCTCCTGCGGCATACTCCATGCGTGATGGTCGGTATGCAGCAGCTCATGCGCCCGGTGTGAGAGCGGCTCTCCGAGATAATCCTGATAGCACTGCTTTACAGCGGGGTTCTCATGCGAGTAGCGCAGCTGATTGTTTTTGTCAAGTCCGTAAAGCACGCCGCCGCGCTCAGCCGCCATTTCTTTGCCGTCATGAATCGGCTGTCCGCCACCGCCGGCGCAGCCGCCCGGACAGGCCATAACTTCTACAAAGTGGTAGCTCACTTCTCCTTTTCGCAGGGCCTCGATCAGCTTCCGGGTATTTCCCAGGCCGCTGACAACCGCAACCTTCAGCTGCGTTCCGGCAAGGTTGAACTCCGCTTCCTTCCAGCCTTTTGTACCTCTTACCTTTTTGAAGGAATCCGGATCCGGGTTTCTCCCGGTGACCAGATAATACGCGCTGCGCAGGGCGGCTTCCATCACGCCGCCGGTTGCGCCGAAGATCACGCCCGCGCCGGAGCCAACGCCAAGCGGCATATCGAAGTCCTCTTCCGGAAGCATGTCCGGATGAATCTGCTCGGAGCGGATCAGGCGGTCGACCTCGCGGGTCGTCAGAACGACGTCCACATCCGGAACCGATGCTTTCTCCTCCCGGTTTTCGCTCTTTTCCTGGCTTCCGCTCTCTCCCGGAGCAATGGTCTCTCCTCCGGCCTGCTTCTGCTCTTCAAGAGCGATCTCGCGGCTTACTCTTGCCCCATCGTTCATCACCGGGATTGCGCATTCGTGTTTCTTTGCCACGCATGGCATGATCGAGACGCAGAAAATCCTGGACGGATCTACGCCGAGAAGCTGCGCGTAATATGATTTTGCGATCGCGCCGAACATCTGCTGCGGAGACTTTGCAGTAGAAAGCTGGTCAACCATATCCGGGTACTGCGATTTCAGGAAACGCACCCACCCGGGGCAACAGGAGGTAAACAGCGGGAATTTTTCGGGCTCATTTCCCGTTTCACCGCGATTGCCGGAGGCTTCGCTTTCACCGGAATTCTGCCCCGTGGAAACTGCATTTTCTCCGGAATTCTGCTGTGCCGACGCCTGTCCGGCCGCCCTTTTAATCTTCTCAATCAGCTCACTCCCTTCCTCCATGATGGTAAGGTCTGCGCTGAAATTGGTGTCAAAAATATAGTCAAATCCCACCCGGCGCAGAGCAGCCACCAGCCGTTTTTCGGTGGCAAACTCCGGAGAAAGGCCGAATGATTCGCCCCATGCCGCGCGCACGGCGGGCGCGATCTGTACGACTGTGATTTTATCCGGATCCGCAAGTGCGTCCAGCACCCGATCCGTGTCGTCCCACTCACGGAGAGCGCCAACCGGACAATGGGTAATGCACTGACCGCAGAGTGCACAGTCGGACTCCTTGATTTTCCGGTTCATGGAGACATCTACGGTCGTCCGGGAACCCGTGCCGGAAATATCCCAGATGTGCATCCCCTGTACCTTGTCACAAATCTGCACGCAGCGCATACACTTGATGCATTTCCGGGCATCCCGGACCAGCGGGAACCGCATCGGCCACTCAAACTTCGGGACTTTTTTGTGGAACGGAAGCTCCACGATACCGAGATCATTCGCAATGGTCTGCAGGGTACAGTTCCCACTGCGGACACAGGTCGCGCACTGTCCGTCGTGCTGGGAGAGAATCAATTCGACCGTATTGCGGCGGCTCTCACGCACCTTCGGACTGTTTGTATGTACAACCATTCCGTCCCAGACCTGATTGTTACAGGCAGAGACCAGCTTTGCGCAGCCCTCAACCTCCACAATACAGACACGACAGGCTCCGATATCGTTGATGTCTTTTAAATAACAGAGAGTAGGAATGTAAATACCGGCCGCTTTTGCCGCTTCCAGAATGGTAGAACCGTCTTCTGCCATATACTGCTTTCCATTGATTGTCACATTTACCATTGTTCGTTCCTCCCTCCTTTGAACGCGCCGTAGCCGAAATGATCGCACCGCAGACAGCGCCGCGATTCCTGGTCAGCCTCCTCGCAGGTCATACCGCACTCGACCGGTTCAAAATCCTTCGACCGGTCAGCGGCCTGGCGCTCCTTCAGATTGATGCGCGCACAGTTCTTCCGGTCATCCAGGCGCACCTGCGGAAGCTCCACGTCCGCAGAGATCAGATGCTGATATCCGAGGAATTCATCGATGTTGGCCGCCGCCACCTTTCCGGCCGCGATGGCCCGGATCACAGTCGCGGGACCCGTCACGCAGTCGCCGCCGGCAAATACACCGGTAAGCTCCCTGGCATTCACGCCGCTCCAGTTCAGTGCGTCAATGACTCCGCGCTTCACAGGAATCCCCTGCTTCTCAAACGCTCTGGAATCAATGCCCTGGCCGATGGCGACGAGTACGATGTCGCAGGGAAGCCGAACCTCATCCTCCGAAGAATTCACCGGCGCAGGCCGCCCGTTTTTCATCGGCCCGATGATCTGCGGCTTCACCCAGAGAGCCGCCACATTCCCTTCAGCGTCCTTTTCAATGCGAAGTGGCGCGTGCAGATCCAGAAGCTCGCAGCCCTCCTGAATCGCGCCCTCGACTTCTTCTTGCATGGCGGTCATATCCACCGACCTTCTCCGGTACGCGATGCGGACACGGCTCGCTCCAAGGCGAATGGCCGAGCGGGCCACATCCATCGCCACGTTTCCTCCGCCGATGACGACGATGCTCTTTCCGGTAAAATCAGGCATCTCGTCATCGCCGATCCCGCGCAGCATCTCCACGGCGGAGATCACGCCCTTTGCGTCCTCGCCCTCGATGCCAATCTTCCGGTCGGTGTGCGCGCCGATCGCAATATAAACCGCATCATATTCCTTTCTCAGATCCACAATGCTCGGAGCTTCACCGACCGTCACGCTGGTTTTTACGGAAATGCCAAGGCTTATGATCTGGTCAATCTCGCGGTCGAGCTCCTTGCGCGGCAGACGGTAATTCGGAATTCCGTAGCGGAGCATACCGCCCAGCTTTTTCCGCTGTTCGAAAATCGTCACCTGATGCCCCATCAGGGTCAGATAATACGCCGCGCTGATCCCGCCCGGCCCGCCGCCGATCACGGCGACCTTTTTGCCGGTCGGAGCCGCCGGAACCGGAAGCGGCACATCCCCTGCGTGATCCACGGCAAAGCGCTTCAGTCCGCGGATATTGACCGGATCGTCAATCAGCGTCCTGCGGCAGCGCACCTCACAGGGATGCTCACAGATCCGCCCACATACTGCGGGCAGCGGGTTATCCTTGCGGATCAGCCGCACCGCGTCGCCATAGCGGCCCTCCGCCACCAGGGCGACATAGCCGGGAATGTCCACGCCCGCCGGACACTGCGACACACAGGGAACCGGCTGGTACAGCTCGCACTTACATCGATGGCGCAGCACATGCTCCTCAAAGTCGTCGCGGAATCCCCGCAGTCCCTTCAGGACCATGTTTGCCGCCTCATAACCGATCGCGCAGTCTGCCGAATAAAAAATGTTTTTCGCCGTCTTCTCAATCAGGTCGATGGTCTCCATCGTCCCCCGGCCGTCCAGAACTATCTCCAGCAGATCCTGCAGCTGTCCCAGGCCGATCCGGCACGGAACACATTTTCCACAGGACTGCGCGTGGCACATCTTCAGAAAAGACGAGGCCAGGTCCACCGGACATAAGCCGGGCGGGCTGGCGCTGATCCGCCGTTCCAGATCCTTGTAGAGAGATTCTACCGTTGTCTGAGCTTTGTTGTTCGTGATAATACTCAATCTGCTCATGCGATTCTATTATCTCCTTTCTTAAATGATGTTCCGTCTTACGGTCTTTTTCAAAGGCCTTTGGACGATCCCCGGGCGATCGGCTATCTGCCTGTCACAGATTGACAAGGAAATAAATGCCCTCCTTACAGATAAAAAACTTCCATTCAATCGTTTTACTGCACAAAACCGAATACCGTACAGCCCGGATTTTGGGCATCTTTTATATTTTTACCTTAGCACAAAATCTCTTCGCTTTCAATAGAGAAATTGCGGCTGACAGCCGAACAATAATGCGAAAATTGCATCGAAACCGCCTGTTTTCAAAAACTGTCTGAGGATGCCCAGTGCTTCGGTCTGTATTGTGAGGCTATTCGAAATAATTCTTGACTTGACCATTTCTGTACGGTATTCTAAATTCGTACCTATAGTAAACAGCAAAATTTTTATCGTTTACTATAATTTGATTCACACGACCGCATATGGAATGGCTGCTCCGCAGCCTTGCATCTTCGCTGTCGCTTCAATCGTTGCTAAACGTGTACCACCGGCACACAGCAACGGCGCAAAGGGAAACGACTAAAGTCATTTCCTATAACTATATCAGAAAAGCGGGGCGCAAATCTGCGCCGCCTGCGATGCAGATCATTTCTGTAAAAAAGAAAGAGAGGGAAAAGTTGAGACACATGACAAAGGGAAAAGCTATGCTGGCAGCGGTTGTACTGGCCTTTTCACTGACGGCGGGCTGCGCCGCAGAGGAAGCATCAACATCGTTAACTGTAAATTTCGGGGTGCTCTCCGGCCCGACCGGGATCGGCGCCGCAAAGCTTCTGTCGGACAGTGACAATGGCGAGACGACAAACACATATGATTATATCATCGCTTCAGACAACAGTGAGATTGTCTCCGGTCTGACGACCGGAGAGCTGGATATCGCGTGCATGGCATCGAATACTGCCCTGAACCTGTATAACCAGGGCGTGGGCATTCAGGTAATCGCGCTAGGAACACAGGGCGTGCTGCATATTCTGGAGAGCGGCAGCGGCGAGGACATCCAGTCCGTCAGCGATCTTGCCGGAAAGACCATCTACACGACGGGACAGGGCAGCAATCCGGAGTACATCCTCCGTTATTTGCTCGAATCGAATGACCTCGATCCGGATACGGATGTGGAGATTGTGTTTGCAGATGCGAGCGAGATCAGCGTCGGGCTGATTTCCGGGGAGATTGAGACAGCGATGCTCCCGGTTCCGGCTGCGACCGCGGCCATTCTGCAGAGCGACGGAACCGTCCGGGACGCGATTGACGTAAACGAGGTCTGGGAGGAGATCGGAGAAGGCTCTTCCCTGATTATGACGGCAGTGGTGGCGCGCACCGAATTTATTGAAGAGAACCCGGATGCGGTCGCCGCGTTTCTGAAAGAATACGAGGTTTCCATCGAATATGTAACGACGAATGTCGATGAGGCAGCAGCGCTGGTCGCCGGGTTCGGCATCACGCCGTCAGAGGCCATTGCCGCGGCGGCAATTCCACAGTGCAATCTCGTGTTTATCTCCGGAGAAGACATGGAGCCGGCGATTGCAGATTATTATCAGGTGCTCTATGACGCGGATCCGGACTCCATCGGCGGCTCACTGCCGGATGACGGGTATTATTATGCCGGGTAGCAGGCTATCCCGTCAACATCCAAATCAATATCAAAAAAATCAATATCAGAAAATTCGTAAAAAATGCGTCCGGATACTTATCCCGCTGGCGTTCTGGCTGGGGGTATGGCAGATTGCGGCGATGACCGTGGGATTCCCGCTCTTGCTGCCGACACCGGTTTCGGTGTTTGGCACACTGCTGGATCTGGCGGTCACCGCCTCCTTCTGGGTGAGTATCGCGCTCAGCCTGGTGCGCGTGCTGTGCGGACTGGCGCTGGGATGCATCCTCGGATGTACGCTGGCTGTTTTGACCTGGCGTTTTCGATGGGCGGATGTACTCTTTTCACCAGTGATCCGCGTGATCCGGGCGACGCCGGTCGTTTCCTTTATCCTGTTGGTTTATCTCTGGGTGGTGCGCGCAAACATTCCGGAAGTGATTTCTTCCCTGATGGTGATGCCTGTCATCTGGAGCAGTCTGCGAACCGGGCTGGAAACCGCAGATGGACAGCTGCTGGAGATGGCGAAAGCGTACCGATTCGGCCGCTTCAAGACCCTCCGCCTGATCTGGCTCCCATCCCTTCGCCCGCACCTGACCGGCGGACTAAGCACCGCGCTGGGGCTTGCCTGGAAATCCGGCATCGCGGCCGAAGTCATCTGCCCGCCCCGCTACGCGATCGGATCCGAGCTCTCAAAAGCAAAGACGGCATTGCAGTCGCCCGAGCTCTACGCCTGGACCGTCACCATTGTGATTCTGTCGCTGGCGCTCGAGAGTTTGCTGAGATGGATGCTGCGATCCCGGAGGAAGAGAAAATGAGCGTTCTTTGCATTAATAACCTCACATTTTCATATGCGGACAAGCCCATCCTGGAGCAGTTCAATCTGACAGTCCCACTGGATGGGCTGACCGCTCTATCCGGGCCCTCCGGCTGCGGGAAGACGACCTTATTGCGCCTGCTGGCCGGGCTGGAAACGCCGTCCCATGGGACCATCACAGGCATTTCGCCGGAGCAAATCACGATCCTGTTTCAGGAGGACCGGCTGCTACCGTGGCGAACCGTCCGGGAACATATTCTGGATGTACTGCCGCATGGACATCAGGAGGAAGCCGACCGCTGGCTTTCATTTGCGGAGCTGGAAGATTCCGCCGACCTCTATCCGGCAGAGCTCTCTGGCGGGATGGCACGCCGTCTGGCGCTGACACGCTGCTGCGCTTATGGAGGCGATTTGCTGCTTCTGGACGAGCCCTTCGCAGGCGTTGATGCGGAGCGCCGGGCTCGCATCCTCGAGCGGCTGAACCGTCAGGGCGTCCCTGCGCTGCTGGCCACCCATGAGCCAGATGTCGTGGAGGCCTGCCAGCGGCAGATCATACTGGATGGATCGCCTCTGACAATCGTATCCTAATGTAGCGTTTCTCTTTTCTTTTTGGTCATCAGTCCGCCAATCCGGCCGGTCTCCTTTGCGGTCAGGGACTTCCACCCCAGGGTCTTTACCTTTTCCAGCAGCCCCAGCTCCTCCGCAATCTCATATTTCAGCCGATCGTCCGGACTCAGCTCATCCCATACGATTTTCTTCTCAGACATAAACAGACCATACTCCTTTCTATGGCTTCACAGATGCTTTCATTAGAGTATGGCCTGTTTTGAAGATTCTATTCAATTTATCAATCAACACCTGATCCTCTTCGTATTCGCCAAAGTTCATGTCCGATTCACGAATCACCACTGACACTACAGCACCTCCTCAATCTCCTCTTCATATAAACGAATCGATGCATCAATTATGGAGTTATCTGGCATTCCGTCATGTAAATCATATATTTGCGTTTTCCCGTCTCTATCCAAAGAAATACACGTTACATAATCTGCACGTTTATATGCTATCAAAAAAAGCTTTTTAATCACGAAATAAGAATGGCTCGAAATAAAAAACTGAATATTCATTTCTCTCGCAATGTTATCAATCATATCTAAATACTGGCAAATAGCATCCGGATGCAAAGCAGCTTCAATTTCATCTATAAATATGATGGAATCATGATCTATATATCCATTCGCCAAAAGTCTGTCCATAATTGCAATTTTCTTTACGCCTTCCGAAGTCGCTCCAATTGCAAATTTCTGATTATTTTTATTTTTGTAATACCATTTTCCGCTGCTCTCAACATAGTCTACCTTGCCGTTAATCACATCACTGACAATCTTTCTCGAATTAGCAAAAGCCGAATAATTTTTCCCTCTGGATGGAGCAATTCTCAATGCTTTAGCCAGATCATAATACGTATCGTCGAATCCAAAAACCTGATCGATTTCTCTGGATTTTAAAATGATCGAAAAGAGAGACAATACTTCTTTCGCCGGTATAAAAATAGAAAATGATCGAAAAGAGAGACAATACTTCTTTCGCCGGTATAAAAATAGAATTTCCAGCTTTACCGGTATCCGGATAAATAGCCGCCCCTACTTTATTTGAAGCGCTCTGGGTTAATTGATAATTCGCCATAACATCTCCCAATTTCAAATCAAACTTCAGACTTTCAGAAGCCGAGCGCGTAACCATATCCCCTAATTTATCCACCTGAAATGTCCACCGTAATTTCTCAGAAAGTACATCAATAAACGGTTTAATATTGTCCCCTCTCTTATATTCTTCCAATGATCGAATCATCGAATAAAGGGATTTAAGCAAATAAGTTTTCCCCGTTCCATTCTCCCCAATAATCAGATTAATATTGGAAAACTGATCACACTGAAAATCTCCAAGAATACCATAGTTTTTCATACAGGCCGCATCAATTTTGCAACTCATAGTCAAGCCTCCTCAGGTTAACGCTACTATATTGGTTTCAGTTCATAAATCTTCCGCTAAATACAACGAATCCAGCCTTTCATACCCATACCGTCAGGTTATCATAATCCGGATAATAATACAAGAAGCTAATCAGCTTTTATTCCTCCGGAATATACTCTTCCTTCTCACAGACAACCTTGCATTTTTTCTTAAAGCAGGCGATGCCATATTTATAGATAGTTCGATATCCCTGGCGCTTTAATTCACGCGTATAATCCATTCTTTCGATCTGGTCCATCGCATCCTTGCATCCGGCAGTGAGCCGCGCGTGATCCGCATACTTAAACTCAATAATCATGCCGATATCTTCTTTTTCAATCTCAACCTTTACATCACAATACCCATCTCGGGAAATACCCCCTCGCCTTCGCTCGGCGGCAGATCGCAGCCGATCATTCCAAAGCGTTTCACGCTGATCGGCTGCTCCGCTGTCTGCGTTTGTTTTCGCCTTCCATCCATCAACGTTCGCAAGAATCCCAATCATCAGACCATGATAAAGGATCTCCTTCTTATCCTTCTGAGTGGAAGAGTCCCTCACCGTAATGGAATCATAGAGATAAGACGTAAGCAGCTTCTCCGTCTCTGCTGCGTTGCCAGTTTTCAAAGCGTTGCAAAAATCTTCAAACCGTTTGCTGTTTTTCCTTACCATATTGTTAAAATATGCGGTGATCTGCCTGGTAAAGATTCTCCGAATCTCCTTGTTCGGAATGGCAAGCTGATAGATGTCTTCGTCAGCCGCACCGCGTAGCATACCACGCTGCGTCAGATAGCCCGTCGCAAACAGCACGCTCCATATATTCTCAATCGAGTCATACAGCTGATTGTAGGTCAGATCCTCATAGATTTCCTTATCAATCGTCTCACCGGCTACTAATGCTTCAATTTCACTCTTGGTCTGTTCGTTGCCGGCCTTTTCTATTAGATGACGCACAGCATCATTTCCACTCGTATTAGACCAGTAATCTCTGGGGCGCGCATTCGGATTTCCAGTCAGTTCGTAGCAGCAGCTGATCACATCCCAGGGACAATATACATCCATATTGCCGAAACGATATCCATCATACCATTCTTTTATGACATCGTATTTGTCTTCGAGCCCATAATAAGTAAGGACTTCCCTGACCTCATCATCAGTGAATCCAAAATATTCATCAAAGCGCACCATCGTAATTGACAAAACGTTCAGGTTATTTAAACCGGTAAATATACTCTCCTTCGCCACCCTAAGACAGCCGGTAAGAACAGCAAAATACAGGCTGTCATTTGTTTTTAACGCCTGATCAAACATACTGCGGATCAAATCCACCATTTTTGAATAATATCCCCGCTCATTCGCTTTTGCCAGAGGGACGTCGTATTCATCAATCAGAATAATCACCTTTTTGTCATAATGCTTATATAAAAGCCTGGATAACACACTCAGGCTTCCCTTCAGGGCATCCTCCGACGTACTAAAATAACCTGGATGTTCAGAATCAACAAGCACAAGCTTCCTGTACATTCCCTTATCTTCCTCGGTAAGCTGCTCACTGTCCAAAAGGAAACGAAATCTAAGTGCTTCCTCCCCGATCACTTTGCTCATCTGCACCAGGGCTGCTTCATAGTTCGCTCCAAAGACGCTTTTTAAGCTGACAGAAATGACAGGAAATTTACCCATATAAGTTTCGCAGAGATCTGTCTCTTTCGAAATCTCAAGCCCATCAAAAAGAGTGCTGTCGCATCCAATTTCCAGAAATGCTTTCAGCATACTCATGTTCAGGGATTTCCCAAAACGCCGCGGGCGGGTGAAGAGGTTCACTTCTCCCCACGCATTCAGTAAATCGCGAATCATCGCTGTTTTATCAACATAATAAAAATTTTCTGTCCGAATCTTGCAAAAATCATCGATTCCTATCGGAAGCTTCTTTTTCATTCCTTTATTAATCATGATCCACGCACCCCTTTCCTGAATCAACCCCAATATTCCTTTAAATGAGTATACCATACAAAGGGCTTTGCCTGCAACATGAAAAATTGCTATGTTTCTGTAGAAAATTCCGCTCTTGCGAATAAACTGTGCTTCCACACTCATTAGCACCTTTCACCATCTATTTAAAAGGTGGTTCACAAGTTTAACCCTGCAAACCACCTTTTAACTCTCCTGCCTGTTTCCCGTATCACTGGAGCGCGATTCCATGTTTATAGCCTGTATTTTGACATCATATCAGAAATTACAGTCCCTTTATCGCGTCTTTCATGCTCTTTACGTACTCTGCAACCTTCGGTACGCAGTCGGCGCCGTATTCTTTGCAGATTTTCACGATGGCTGAGCCTACGATGACGCCGTCGGCTTCCTTCGCCATCTTTGCGGCCTGCTCCGGCGTGGAGATGCCAAAGCCGATCGCACAGGGAATGTCGGAGGCGGCGCGGACAAGGCGCACCATTTCGCCGATGTCAGTCGTGATCTCAGAACGGACGCCGGTCACGCCCAGAGAGGATACGCAGTAGATAAAGCCTTCCGCTGCGGACGCGATTTCCGCGACGCGCTGATGAGAGGTCGGCGCGATCAGGGAAACGAGTGCCAGGCCGTGCGCACGGCAGGTCGCGGCGAATTCCTCTTTTTCTTCAAACGGGACATCCGGCAGGATGATGCCGTCCATGCCCACGTCCGCCGCAGTCTTCACGAAGCGCTCGATGCCATAGGAGAAAACCACGTTCGCGTAGGTCATAAACACCATTGGAATCTGCGTGTTTTTGCGGATCTTTTTTACCATCTCGAAGATCTTGTCGGTCGTCACGCCGCCGGAGAGCGCACGGTTATTTGCCTCCTGGATGACCGGTCCTTCCGCGGTCGGGTCGGAAAACGGGATGCCGAGCTCGATCAGGTCCGCGCCGGCCTTTTCCATCGCGTAGACCAGCTGCTCGGTCGTATCCAGCGTCGGGTCGCCGCAGGTGATGAACGGAATGAATGTTTTTCCGTGTGCAAATGCACCCTGTATCTTACTCATAGATATCCTCCCCTCTGTAGCGGGCGATTGCCGCGCAATCCTTATCGCCGCGCCCGGAAATGGTGATGACGATAATCTGATCCTTATCCATGGTTGGCGCGAGTGTTCTCGCATAGGCCACCGCATGCGCACTCTCGATGGCCGGGATGATGCCCTCCAGACGTGACAGATACTCGAATGCGTCTACGGCCTCGTCGTCGGTGATGGCGACATACTCCGCGCGCCCCTTGTCATAAAGATATGCATGCTCCGGTCCGATGCCCGGATAATCCAGCCCTGCCGAGATGGAGTAAACCGGCGCGATCTGGCCGTACTCGTCCTGGCAGAAATAGGACTTCATGCCGTGGAAAATGCCGAGCTTTCCGGTCGCGATGGTTGCGGCGGTCTCTGCCGTATTGACTCCGCGCCCGGCCGCCTCGCAGCCGATCAGACGCACGCTCTCATCCGGGATAAAATGATAAAAGGTTCCGATGGCGTTGGAGCCGCCGCCGACGCAGGCAAGCACCGCGTCCGGGAGCTTCCCCTCTTTTTCCATCAGCTGCTCTTTGATTTCTCTGGAAATCACGCTCTGGAAATCGCGCACGATGGTCGGGAACGGATGCGGACCCATCACAGAGCCGAGGCAGTAGTGCGTATCGTCAATCCGCCGCGTCCATTCGCGCATCGCCTCGGAGACCGCGTCCTTTAATGTCGCCGTGCCGGTCGTCACCGGATGCACCTGCGAGCCGAGCAGCTTCATGCGATAGACATTGAGCGCCTGGCGCTTCGTGTCCTCCTCGCCCATGTAAACCTCGCACTCCATGTCCAGCAGCGCGGCCGCCGTCGCCGTCGCCACGCCGTGCTGTCCTGCCCCGGTCTCGGCGATCAGCCGCGTCTTGCCCATCTTCTTTGCCAGAAGCGCCTGCCCCAGCACATTGTTGATCTTGTGCGCGCCGGTATGGTTCAGATCCTCGCGCTTCAGGTAAATCTTCGCGCCGTCCAGATCCTTCGTCATGCGCTCCGCGTAATACAGACGCGAAGGTCGCCCCGCGTAGTTGTTAAACAGATCCGTCAGCTCCCGGTTGAACTCCGGATCATCCTTGTAATGGTTGTAAGCCTCTTCCAGCTCAATCACGGCATTCATCAGCGTCTCCGGGATATACTGACCGCCGTGTATTCCAAATCTTCCACTCATAAAAACCTCCTGGGTTTCATTATTTGCATTTACATCCATGTTGTACATTCCGTTTCAAACATCCATCGCATGCGCGCTAATTTTTTCATTAACGAGTGACGCATTCATTCCACTCCCGCACCTTCGCGACAGCCGCCAGGATTTTCTCCCGGTCTTTTTTTCCGTCTGTCTCCACGCTGCTGCTCATATCAACCCCCCATGGTTGAAGCCGATCGAGTGCGTCCGTGAGGTTGTCCGGCCCGATGCCCCCGGCCAGTAAAAACGGCCTCTTAATCAGATCAGCAAGCGCCCACTCAAACGTTTTTCCCGTGCCGCCGCCACCATTATCCAGCAGCACCAGATCCGCGCTGCTCGCATTCACGGTATCGGTCCAGACTCTGAGAGCACTGTTTGGATGCGAAGCATTTCTTTTATTTCCCTCATTGGCAGCAGAACCCGCCTCTGAGGATTCACGAAGCCGCGCTTCTATAGTGTCTCCATTTTCTTCCGGCGAAGGTGCGCGGAATGCCTTAAAAATGGTAAATGTGCCATAGGTGCGCAGCTTCCGGATATAGTCCTCATCCTCGCTGCCGTGCAGCTGCGCTACGCCGATGGTTCCATCCAGCAGCAGCTCCGCCACCTGCTCCACCGGTGCGTTGCGGAATACCCCGACCGATACAATGTCCGGTGAGAGCTTCGAGCGCAGGGCGCGCACCTGCTCCGGCGTCGTATTGCGAATACTCTTGGGCACATTGATGATAAATCCGCAGTAATCCGGTTTCGCCTCATTGACAAAGTCAATGTCCACAGGGCGGGACAGACCGCAGATTTTGATTTTTGCAAAATGATTATCCATGATTTTTGTTGCCTCCCTGCCTCAGACATTCTCTCCGCGAAGCTCACGCAGCATCGCCTTTTTATCGGCCGCCCGCATCAGTGTTTCCCCGATCAGCACCGCGTTCGTCCCGTTCTCCACCAGCTTTCTGATGTCATCGGCATTGCGGACGCCGCTCTCAGAGACGAAAATAGTCTCCGGAGGCACCAGTTTTCGATAGCGGGCGCTTGTGCCAAGGTCCACCTGGAAGGTTTTCAGGTCGCGGTTGTTCACGCCAAGGATTTTGGCTCCCGCGTTCATCGCCCGTCCGACCTCCTCCTCCGTGTGTGCTTCCACCAGAGCCGACAGCCCCAGCTCCGCCGCCAGCTGCCCGTATGCCTTAAGCTGCGCATCGTCCAGAATGGAACAGATCAGGAGCACCGCACCCGCGCCAAAGGCCCGCGCCTGGTAGATCATATACTCATCCACGGTAAAATCCTTGCGCAGCACCGGGATCCGCACATTCTGCGCGATCTCCCGCAGATACGCGTCATGCCCCTGAAAATAATACGGCTCCGTCAGGCAGGAAATCGCCGCCGCGCCCGCCTGCTCATACTCCAGCGCAATCTGCAGATACGGAAACTCCGGCGCGATCAGTCCCTTCGAAGGGGATGCCTTTTTTACCTCACAGATAAAGGCGATTTTGTCGGAAGCGCTCTCCGACTGATGCAGGTCATCTGCGGACGTTCGCCCACTCGTTTCCCCAGGATACCGCAGCGCTTTCTCGAATGCATACGGCTCCTGTGCCGGGCCGCCGTCCGCAAATGCGGTTCCCGCACAATGAGCGGCCTCCGCCTGCGCACGGATTTCCTGAAGCGGTACGTTCCCGCGCTCCCCGGCGATGCGCTCCCTTGTGCGTCCTGCAATCTCTTCCAGGATATTCATATTATTTTACAATTCCTTTCCGGCTTACTGGTTACTCTGCTCAATGAACGCCTCGAGCACCTTCATCGCAGACCCGTTGTCAATCAGCTGCTCCGCCATCCTTACGCCTTCTTCAATCGTTGCTGCCTTATCCGCAATATAAAGCGCACCGCCCGCATTCAGGCAGACTGCCTGGCGCTTCGGCCCGCGGTCCGTTCCGTTCAGGATCGCGCGGGTGATCGCCGCGTTTTCTTCCGGTGTCCCGCCAAGCAGCTCATCCTTTGCGCAGCGCTCATAGCCGAACTGCTCCGGCGTCAGCATATAGGTCTTATACTCGCCGTTGCGGATCTCGCATACCTTTGTCGGGGCGCTCATGGAAATCTCATCCAGCTTATCCATTCCGTAAACCACCAGGCCGCTCGTCACGCCAAGGTTATTGAGCACACGCGCCAGCGGCTCCACGATATCTTCATCGTAAACGCCCATCAGCTCCATGTTCGCACCGGCCGGATTCGAAAGCGGTCCCAGGATGTTGAAAATCGTGCGGATGCCCAGCTCCTTACGGACCGGTCCCACAAACCGCATGGCCGTGTGATAGGTCTGCGCAAACAGGAAACAGATATTGATGGACTTAATCATTTCCAGACATTTTTCCGGAGAAAGCGCAATCTTCACGCCAAGCGCCTCCAGGACGTCCGCTGCCCCGCATTTGGAGGAGGCCGCGCGGTTGCCATGCTTTGCCACCGGCACGCCACCCGCCGCAATTACCATAGAAGAAGTGGTCGAAATATTAAAGGAATTTGCCTTGTCTCCGCCGGTGCCGACGATTTCCAGCACGTCCATTTCATGCAGAAGATGGACGCCCTTCGCGCGCATACCGGCCGCAGACGCCGTAATCTCATCAATGGTCTCACCCTTCATCGCAAGAGCGGTCAGATACGAGGAAATCTGTACATCCGTCGTCTCCCCGCTCATGATTTCGCTCATGACGGTCTCCGCCTCTTCATAGGTCAGATCCTGCTTGTTTGAAAGTTTAATAATTGCTTCTTTGATCATGATAATACCTTGTCCTTTCTTTCATTGCTTTATAATTTTAGCAAATGGCGGGATGCCACTTACCTTAAAATACTATAGTTTCCTACTCCCTGCGTTACAGCTGCCAGACATCAGACAAAGCACTAAAAGCATCCTGTCGCTTCCAGAAAGTTTCTTACCACCTGCAGTCCGTCGGGGGTCATGACGGATTCCGGATGGAACTGTACGCCGTAGACCGGCAGCACCTGGTGTTCGACCGCCATGACCTCGCCGTCCGCAGTCCGCGCCGTCACGCGAAGCTCTTCCGGCAGCGTGTCCTCTTTCACGGAGAGGGAATGGTACCGCGCCGCGGTCATTCCGGAAGAAAGCCCTTGGAACAATACGGAATCCGGCTCGATGATCAGGTTTGATTTTTTGCCGTGCATCAGCTGCTTCGCATAGGTCACGGTGCCTCCAAACGCCTGGCAGATGGCCTGGTGTCCAAGACATACGCCAAACATGGGAATTCCGGTCTTCTTTCCTTGTGTCTGGTCTGTCCGGTCCTCTATTGCTCCGGTTTCGAATGCCCTGTTTTCTTTTACATCTGTGGTTTCGCGCACCGCAGGATTCTGTGAAGCTTCCAATGGCAGATATCCGCTCAGCTTCTGTATCATCTCCACGCAGATGCCCGCGTCCTCCGGCCTGCCGGGTCCCGGTGAGATAAAAATCGCCTCGGGCTTCATCGCGGCGATTTCCTCCACCGTGCAGACATCGTTGCGGACGACTGTAATGTCCGGGCGCAGAGAGCCAATCAGCTGGTAAAGATTGTAGGAAAAGCTGTCATAATTGTCTATCAATAGAATCATTCCTCAATCCCTCCTTCGGCCGCCTCCACTGCATTGATCACCGCACGTGCCTTGTTGCAGCACTCCTCGAATTCCTTATCCGGCACACTGTCCGCGACAATTCCGGCGCCGGAGCGGATCGTGATGCGCCCGTTTTTCTGGAAGGCCAGCCGGATGGCGATGCAGGTGTCGAGATTTCCTGTAAAATCCAGATAGCCGATGGCGCCTCCGTAGACGCCGCGTTTTCTGCCTTCAAGTTCGTCGATAATCTGGCAGGCCCGCAGCTTCGGCGCACCGGAAAGTGTTCCGGCCGGAAGGATGGAGTCCACTGCGTCCACCGCGTCGCAATCCTTACGAATCTGCCCGGCCACGGTCGAACCGATGTGCATCACGTGGGAATAGCGCTCAATCGAAAGATATTTTTCCACGTGAACCGTTCCAATCTCGCTGATTTTCCCGATATCGTTGCGCCCCAGGTCGACCAGCATATTGTGCTCCGAAAGCTCCTTTTCATCCGCCAGAAGGTCCTCCTCCAGCTGCCGGTCCTCCTCCTCCGTCGCTCCGCGCGGCCGGGTGCCCGCGAGCGGGAACGTATGAAGGACGCCGTCCTCCAGCTTGACCAGCGTCTCCGGGGAAGCGCCAACCAGCTCGATGTCATCGCTGGTAAAATAAAACATATACGGCGAAGGGTTCGATGTCCGCAGAATTCGATAGGCGTCGAACAGGCTCCCCTCCGCGTCCGCCTGAATCGGATTTGAAAGCACCACCTGGAAAATGTCGCCCTCCCGGATGTAGTGCTTCGCCTTTTCCACCATTCCTTTGTATTTTTCCCTGGAAAAGCAGGGCTGCAGCTCTCCCTTCAGGCGAAGCGGCGCAAAATACGCCTTAACCTGGCTTTTCAGCAGCTGCTCGATCCCGTTCAGCTTCGCCTCCGCTTCGCGATATGATTCCTCCAGCCGCGACGTATCCGCCCCGCAGATCAGGATCAGCTTCTGCCGATAATTATCGAATGCAATCACCTGGTCAAACAGCATCAGATCCGCGTCCTGGAAATTCTCCTCATCCTCCCCGGTAAACTTGAGTGTCGGTTCGCTGTAGCAGATGTAATCATAAGAAAAATATCCGACCAGCCCGCCCGTAAACGACGGCATCCCCGGCAGCTTCGGGCTTTTGTTTGCGGCGAGAATCTCCCGGATGACCTCCTGCGGAGTCCCGGCGCGAAGCTCCTCCTTCACCTGTCCTCCGGTCACATCCTCACCCCGGCGCAGCTTCACCTGCCCGTTTGCACAGGTGATCTCCAGCGTCGGCGCGTAGCCCAGAAACGTGTAACGCCCCCACTGATGATGTGCCTCCGCGCTCTCCAACATATAGCAGTGCCGGCTCGCCGCGCGCAGTGTGCGCATGACTTCAATCGGCGTAAAGCGGTCGGAAAGCATCTCCCTGCAAACCGGAATCCTTCGGTACTCCCCGGAAGCTGCAATTGCTTTCGCTTCTTCCAAAGTTGGGTACATAATCCTCCTCCTTTTTTAAACAAAAAATCCCTGACAGATCATACGAATCTGTCAGGGACGAATAAACTTCCGCGGTGCCACCCTGATTCACGGGAATCCCCGTGCACTTACGAGATACCAGCATATCTCCGGCAACTGACGTATGCCCTCACGTCACAGAATACTCGGCAGAAAGCCTTTGACTGTGCCCTCCGCGGTCCATTTGACAATCTGCATCTCCATCCGGTTCTCAGCTGTGTGCGGCTGTCCAATGTCACGCGAAATCATCCCGCTCATTCCTCTTCTGCGATCCATTTCGCTGTAACGAATGCAAACTGCCGCACCCGGACTCTCTGTGGGCGCATCTACTGCCTTTATCTCCGCTTCAACGGTTTATTTCTCTTTTTCTTTGTCCAGTCTACTACAGGAAATCCGATTTGTCAACGGAAAATTTACTGCATCACAGGTCACTTCCATGCCGCAAAAATCAATGCGGCGAAGATAAATGCCCAGAACAGGGAACAAGACATAAAAATAGCCTGCGACTGCATATCTCCTACATGTCAATTATATTGCCGTCAATCTCATCCCGGATATCTTTGACCGCCTTTTTGAAATCCCTGCCGATCTTCCGCATCCGGTAAGAGGTAAACAGCTCGTTCAGGCCATCAGCGACCAGGATGATCCCGACGATGGTAATGGCGGTCGATGCCGTATCAAACGGGAAGAACAGCATGAAAATGCCAGCCGCCAGAATGATCACAGAGAGCGCCATATTGACCGCCCATCCGGATACATTTGCTTTTTTTAGCTGTGTGGAATTCTCCAGGCAGTTCACGCCGCCGATGATGACAAACACACTCAGGATGTAGGATAACAGTGTAATGATGGTTCCGGTATGCGTCACCGCAAAAAGACCCAGCACGCATTTAATCACACCGCCAAACAGGCTGCCGCTCATGAACAGCCCATACTCCCGGTCGCTGATATAGCGGATGATATCACCGATGCCCGAAACCAGAATCGCGATTCCCGCGATCAGGGCAATCGTCTCGCCTGTTCCTGCCGGATTCAGAATAAAAAGAATCCCGACAAAGATGGTCAGAATCGCATTGACCGTCAGATTGACACGAATTTTCTTAAAAAGCTCCATAATACCGCTCCCCTTCCCTGTCTTAAAAACTGTTAGTTATAAGAAACGACAAGATATTTTTGTCATTTGCTATAAAAATCAGTGATCCTTACATTGCCAATCACAGGTTCGTCTTTATCTTTGCGGACACAGTATAGCATATGAAAGCTCTTTTTTCCATAGACATTTTTATCTGTTTGTCATAATCTTCCACCGAAAATGTCGCACCTGCCAGATTAAGGCCATTCCCCGCATAAGAAAATCATCATCTATAGACAGGGTGTTCAAGCTGCTTGTAATAGTCGATTCTGACATGGCAAAAGTGTCTTTTAATGAGTCGTCAACTTTGACCAGCTGGTTATATAACTTTTTATCACGATCTGTCAGTTTTTCGCTCGTTACAGCGGTTAGTTTCACACAAACGCGCACTCCCATACATCCACTCCGCTGTCCTGGAACACCTCGTTCAGCCGCTCCCGCAGGTCATCTCTTGATATTCCTTTTTTCAGCACCACCTGCAGGAATCCGCCTCCACCGGCACCGCATATCATCTTTCCATCTACCAGGTCATCAATGACTGCGAATATCTGATCAATGCAGGTGTTTGTACTGCCGGCGTCGATATGCTGGCTTTCCTGCCAATGCTCCGTCAGAAGCTGTGCGAAACCGTCCACGTTGTCTTTTTCCAGTTCAAACCGCATCAAAACCGCCAACCGCTGAATGGCATCGTGTGCCTTGATCGATGTCTCATCATTGCAGACGTACTTTCCAACCACATCCCGGAGAAGGTTCCTTGCCAGACGCCTCTGTCCGGTATAAATCAATGCAAAGCGGTCATTCAGTTCCACTATCGTCTCATCACTGATGGCAAGCGGCGTACAGGTAATCTTCTGCGATAACCCCGGCCTTGTGGTGACCATCTTGATGCCCGGTACAATGCCGCCGACCTGATCCTGCCAGCCGCCGCCTGTGGACATGAGCTGCTCCATGCAAAGCACCCGCTCGAACACTTCCTCGTCCGTCGGCTCCTGCCCCATCGCCTGCAGCAACGCTTTCACGCACGCCCCGGCAAGTATGGAACTGGTGCCAAGACCGCTGCCTTTTGGAATGTCGATTACACGGGTGTTCATGTACATTCCACCGCCAAGACGGTCGCAAAGCTCTGCCACGGAAGAAACCTCAACCGCACCTTTCACCGGTATCACCCCGCAGGCGATCAGCGCGGCCTTGTGCAAAGCAAACGGGTCAGACGGATTCCGGCAGTCCTGCAGATGTGCCAGGTTGTCGAATTCCTTATAGCTGCCGATGTCTGTGCTTGCCAGTGCGATCACCGGTTTATCCATCCGCTTCACTGTCGCTTCAATCGGCAGCCTGCCGCGAATTGAAATAGCCGCGTTCAACACCGTACCGCCGTTTTCCATGCAGTACGGAGGCGTGTCGCTCCAACCGCCGCCCCAATTCACGCGGACCGGAAGGCTCACGATCACATCGCGTTCCAGATGATATTCCGTAAACTGTACGCTCTCCATCGCCGCTGCCAGTGTCGCGTCGCAAATCGTTCCAAAGCACAGGTCACTGTACTTGTTCTCATCTGTTATTTTCCAGAGGTAATTATATATACGGATCAGCCGGCTAAATTCTTCCAGCTTGCCGATATCCTGCTTCTTTGCTTTATTGAGAAGATATTCAACCGTGTGACGGTCAATGTCCGGATAGGTTTTCGCGGCCTCCTCTGCAGGGACTCCGTTCGCAATATTCTCAAGGATCGCCTCGGCCACTACCTGTTCATAAAGGTTCTCCTGCCAGGGAAGGATCGCAGTCACATCCGACTGGTTAAAGCTGTCTTTAAGGCTGAGGCGTTCTCCGGCTCCCACCGCATCCTCTCCGACAGGCCGAGCCGCTCCGGCTCCCACCATGCTCTCTCCGCCAGACCGGGCCGCCCCATCCGCCAGTCCAAGCGCCAGTGTCGCTTTCACCGCTTTTTCTGCGGTGTCACACACCGGGTACAGCTTCGCGGTCCAGAGGGAACCCTTAGCCTCACTGCTCTCTCCAATATCTTTCCCGAACAGCTTATTCTCTTTCGGGTTGTCCTCCACACCATACATCCGGCAGACGAATTTCCCGCTCTTCAGCTTCAATGCATGGAGCACCGCTCCGTCCGGAACCACTTCACCTGTGAGAGTCACCCCTGAGACCACGCACCCTTTGCCTATCTTACTATAGCGATGAATACGGCTGTCTTCAATATAGCTGCCGGCTCCTACATTCGCCCTCCTGCTGACATAACTGTTGCTGACCGCATACTTCTGCGGCGTCAGGTTCGAGTTTACCGTGCCCGACCAGTCCAAAAATCTATATTCATCCATGCCGTCCGTCATCAGGTGCAGCAGTTCTCTTGTCGTTCCGAAATGGATGAAAGACGCAGGGGAAAGACGGATCAGTTTCATGGAATACGGCGAGAGCACGTTCCAGAGAGCCGTCCGGCACTCCTTCAGTTCATCTGTATATCCACCCTCCGGTTTCTCCATATAGAACTGCTCCAACGTGGACTTCGACGCCAGAGGATAGAGGAAATCCGCATAGAAGGAAAGGCATGCCTCCGGGTTCACAAACTGATGGTACTTCTCTTCCGTATCAATCAGGCTGTATAAATCCGCCAGTACATCCGGCCGCAGGATGACTGCGCCTGTGTCAATGTCCACCATGCCGCGTCCGTCCACCGCGCCACAGCTTCCGAGCGTCTCCACCGTCTGCTTGTGCAGGAAACGGCCAACATTCCCGTCCTCATCCTTCAGATACACGCCATGGTTCTTCCCTGTCTCGACCTTCTCTTTAATGGAAAGTGCCGCCGCGCCCGCTCCATAGAAATCAATCTGCAGGGCGTTAAAAAGGAGCAGCACGTCCCCGGAGCAGACCAGCATCCCCTCGGAAATACGTGATGCCACTGTACTCATACCGATCAAGAACTCATCAAACAGCGTCGAGCGCCGTCCACCCGGCAAGAGACGCGGAACCGGCGAGAAGAGCTTCCCACAGGCCGAATACTGCGGCACACGCTTGCTGTCCCCGCCGGAATGGATGATCAGAATGCGCTTTCCCTCAAAAAAATTTCCTTTCTTATTTTGGTCTAACGCAAAGTGCTCTCCCGCCACATAACGGATCGCGGAGAAGGTCGCGCCGCCGCTGCCAACCCTCTGGCCGCCCAGGTCCGGGATCACCGCATAGTGCGTCCGTGCCGGTATCTGCCCCTTTCCAAGCCGATGCTGAATCTGCATCTCATAAGACTTCGCCTGGTCGTCATTGCTCGCCGTCAGGATCACATAATCCCACACGGCAACCTTCTCATTTGTCAAAGTTTCCATAAAAAAATCGAGCGCGTCCTGATAGGACTGCCGCTCGAAAAGCGTCGTATATTGATTCATTTCCCCTCATCCTCTTTTGTAATTTATTCCAATAGCGCCTCTATTACAACTCCTGCTTCCGCAGAGCGATAAGCCATTACTTCATTTATTCTTTGCTGAAATGAAAATGGTAAGCTACTGGTTTACGGGTTACTAATAAGAAAATCAAATAGGAGACGGTATCCCGTCTCCTACTCGTCCGTTCTCAATTCCAATGCCCTGCTCACTATACATTCCGGGCTTTTATTGTGACCGCCACTTTAGCAGTCCCCACACTCCGCGGCTTTCCGCGTAAAAAATCGGCGTTTTCCCTTTCCTTCGTCCGTAGGACGAATCCTCTGAATACGTATAGAACATACTGTGGATGGTGTTTTCCGGCGTCGCACCCGGCAATTCCTGAATCACGTTAGCCTGCATATAATTTATAATTTCCCCTGCATTAGCCGGATGTCCCAGGCCATCCAGCGACCGGACGACTGCTTCCAGCCAGGTAATCCTTGAACCATCTTTATCTGTAAGTACCGGGTATCTCCTGGTTTCCCTGCCTCGCATGTCAGAAATTCCTGCAGCATGATCAGATGCCCCACTCCGCTGGCTGCCTTCTTCTACTGTCTGAGCCAAAATCAATTCTCCCGGATTCTCCAGGACACTGCTTCGAGGCAGAGCCTCCATTTCCTGCTGCTGACATCTATGCACTTCGCCTTGTTCTGCTGACGGAGTTGCCGCCGGATTTACCGCCGGTTCCGATGGCAGTTCTGCCGCCGGATTAGCCAGCGAATCTGCTGACTGATTTGCTGTCGGTTCCAATGACGGATCTGCTGACGATACAGTCCGGAATCCTCGCTCCGCAAGCTCTTCCAGCACAGGCTGAAGAGTTTCCATGTCAACCCCGTCGTCGACTTCTGCCTGGCAGTCGGGTGAAACCAGCAAATACGAGACTCTGTATTTTTTAGAAGGAAGCCTCATATATTGAGGCTGTGCGTGCATTATTTCGCCCATTGCCGTCACAAGCTCCCTGCGGCGCTCTCTCGGAACCTTAAAACGTATCACCATGTCTTTTTCCTCCCTCCTGATTCTCTGCCGCCGTGTCAAAAGCCAGCGTATGTTTCATCCCGGCAGCACGGTCAAATTCGTGAATCAAAAATGCCATTTTTGTTTTTACAAAATCTGATTTTATTTTCTGCATTTCATTATCCAGCATAGCATCCGTGAGCTCCTGATATTGTATGTCCATCACCGCCTTGAGGTTTCCGATAGAGCGTTCGAACTTG
The DNA here is from genome assembly GCA_021202075.1 of Lachnospiraceae bacterium. Taxonomy (GTDB): domain Bacteria; phylum Bacillota; class Clostridia; order Lachnospirales; family Lachnospiraceae; genus Choladousia. Next base: position 30,251 of record JAJQDT010000066.1, read on the forward strand.
GACAATAGCTCTTTCGTAAGCTTGTGGGGATTCGCCCTCAGATAATCGTCATAAAGCTGACGGAATGTGGATGAGGAATCTCTATTCTTCCACCACTCTTTTTCAAGATTGCCATACTGCCCTCTCCCCCGAAGAATCGCCGGATCCTCCTCCCAAAGCTGCAGGATTGCCTCACGTTTCTTCTCAATGCTGATCCTGGTGTAATACCGCTGTCCGGCAGTCGGCATCTCATGCCCCATCAGCGCACACTTGACCGTTTCGTCAACCTTTGCGTCATCCAGCTTTGTCCGGAAGGAATGGCGGCACTCATGAGGAACAAAATGCCTGTCTACATAAGGTGCGACCGCCATCTGGTAGCGCATGTTCAGCTCTATTTCTTTCATAGGACCCCCGCTCCCGTCCGTCAGAAGCAATTCCCCCGGCTGCCGCATCATACGCCTGACAAACGGCTGAATCACAGGATGTATCGGCACCTGGCGCATGATCCCCGCCTGCGTCTTAATCCCGCCTGTCACAATCATGTTTTCCAAATCCACGTTCTCCTTGCGTATGGTGCGGAACGCTCCCTGACGGAAACCGGTATAGCACAGGAACAGCACCAGATACATATCCTTCTCATTGCGGTGCTTCAGGAAGCGCTGCATCTCCTTCTCTGTAAAGGCCTCCCGATCCGGCCTGGTATCGCCCGCCTTCCGCCGGATCGGATCCAGAAACTGCGCGTAGCGCTTGCCCGGTATATCCAGAAGCTCCGCCTCCCGATCCAGGAGAGAAAGCAGAGTTTTCACTTCCCGCTTCACGATCGTCGTCTGTGCAAGCCTGATTGCCTCTCTCATGTCGTCCGCGCGGACATCCTGGAAGCGCATGTCCATAAGCTGTCCGCAATACTTTTTAGCGGTACCCTTCCGCAGCTTCAGGGTGCTTTCCGCAAGGTCGTCATGGTTGCCCACGTAGTGCTCAAATACCTCCCTGAACGTCATATTTGCTCTTCTTAAATCCTCCTCCGACCACTCCAGATGATCTAAGAGTACCTGTACGGCTTCCTCCTCGGTCGCATAGCAGCCAAGAGTCGTATAGGATGGATTCCCATTTTTATTTTTTCCCCGATACCGTCTGGCACAATAGGGATGCTGTGTATTTCTCGAAATATAGATTACAGAACCAGCGCCATACGGCAAATCTCCTCTGGTCATTCCTGTCCTTCCCTTCTGTCCGCCCCTTAAGCGTCACAGCAGGCCAACGCCTGCCGCTTCTGTCATCCGGTAAACAGCCACTATTTCATGCTCATTACCACCTGGTACACCCTCTCCGCAGAAGGGTGAATATAGACCTGCTGGCATCCTCTCAGATGGCATTCATCCGTACCAAGCAGATAATGAACAACGCCCTCGCTGCCTCCGGCTTCTCTTGCCCTGCTTCCAAAAGAGGAGCGGCACTGTATTGTTGAATGACGTCTGCCACAGTACTCTTCCGTCGCTTTGTATACCATCCGGAGCAGCCCATGGCTGCGCCTTTCCCGCTTCACATTTTGCGAATCCCTGTCCCTGAGGAAGCCCAGGACGTGGCACAGGCTCTGCCTGATGACCGGATGGATTGGAATATTCCGTCCATAGAGTCTTCTCTCACCGTTCGGAAGATAAATATAGTCTCTATCCACATCATCAAAGGTAAGCTCGAACACTTCCTGTGTCGTAAGACCGGTATAAAGCAGCACAAGCGTCATATCCACCTCAATCTCCCCGGCATGAAGGAGCAGCGCATCGATCTCCCCCTGTGAAAATTCATTCAGATGGCTCGATTCCTGAGGCCTTATTTGCCGCATGCCCTGAGCATATCGCTTCGGAATCAGATCCTTCTCAAAGGCAAGCTTATCAAGAAGACGATACAATCTTGCCACCCGATATCTCGCTATATCACTTAGCCCTTTCATACACGCAGTGATATGCTCCGGACGAATAAGACGATATGGTTTTTCATGCAATGGCGCCATATGCCTATAGCACGTAAACAGGGTAATCATGTATGATTTCGAATACACATCCCTGTGCCGCCACAGGAAATATTTAAAAACCGTCTTTAGCTGCGCTCCGGCAGGCAGCGTGTAAGAATCCGGAAAGGATAGAGATGCAAAAAACGCCTCGGTCTCCCCTTTTTTACGTCCGGGGGACGGTTTGGTATGTATCCCATAGCCGGCATCCGGGCGCCTGATATTGTATACAGATCCCCTCACCAGCCTCATCCATCCCCGGGCGCGGACAGCTGTGGAAGATGTCGTTTCCCCGAGCGTTTTCTCAAGCAGTTCATCCGTGATTTCCCAGACATACAGATCCAACAGCGGATGAAGACGCTTTGCGCAGGTCCAGAAGGCGCTAAAAGTATCTGGCGAGAGGCGCTTTCTGGCCTCCTCTGCCATCAGGAGCATCACCTCACCAAACAGCAGCTCCCATTCCTCCGCTTTTCTGCGCAGCTCATCGCAGCAGTCCCGCAGCTCATCCTCGTCCCGACGCCCTCTCTGTCCCAGAATCCGCAAAACCTCAGGATCGCATTTCTTATCTGACCGGTGCTTTCTCCACAAAGCAGAATTCGCCAGCCCCCATAAGCCTCTCTCCTCGCTGTAGAACATATGCGTATTATCCCTACCGGCTACAGAATCCCGGGAGTGCGTATATAACTCTCTATATATCGTGTAGACCGGCGTTTTTGCCGACCCCGGGTATTCTACAATTACATGCTCCGGCAGATAAGCCTTTATCTCTTTAGCCCTGACAGGATGTCCGATTCCTTTTAGCGCACGGGCAATCGCCTCGTTCCAGGTAATCATCTCCCCGCCCTTAGTCTCTAAAACTTTACGCGGCACGTTGCCTCACCTCTCTTGCTGATATTTGATGTCGGAATTATATTCACAAAATCAGCAAAAGTCAACAATTATTTTTTATTTTTTAAAATATTTTTTGTGCAATATGCCTTTTCTAAATCTTATTATTTCCCAGATAAGCTGCTTTAGCAAATCATGTGTTAGCACAAAATACCTTTGCATGGCACCCCCCTGTACTCTTCCCATGAGTTTTCATCCATTCCATTGCAATGGTATAATATTGCTTCCCAATAAGGTTACATGCTTTTGCTTTTTGAAATATTGCATGACATATAAAAACAGTGTCTGCATTATTTTATATGGCTTATTCTCTGTGTTTTTTTGGTTCTGTTTTATATTTTTTTGCTCTCTCATCTTTGGTCTGTAAACTCTGGCACTTCTGTAAAACCCATGCTGTCCACATAGAATGCTGTGGTAACATTACCCTTACTCATGCAGTTCAAGCGGCAAACCGTCCGGATCTGCAAAAAATGTCATCTTCTTTCCAGTGAAATCATCCGTGCGTATTGGCTCACATTCAATACCCACAGCCTCCAGTTCCTTCACGGTTTCTTCCACGCTTTCCACTTGAAATGCAAGATGCCGAAGTCCACAGGCTTCTGGTCGGGACACCCTCTTTGGAGGATTTGACTCTCCAAAGATTTCAAGCTCTATATTTCCACATCTCAAATCCAGCTTCCAGTCCTTCCGAGTTTCTCTATAGTTTTCTCGGACTACATCGAAGCCCAACTTATTAACATAGAAGTCTCTGGACAGTTCATAATCTGAAACAATTATAGCCACATGATGAATTGATGATAATTTCATCCTCTATCACCCCAATTCTCTTGCCACACAACAAACATATTTTAAAAACATAGCAGAAAGGGCAAGTAGTCGTATAACTAGTGTTATAGCTTTCCAATAGCATCCGAAAAACAGCGAAATTACAGTATTTCTTTACTTGGGGAGTGTGATCTGACTGTACTCACACCGTTCTGATGACTTAGGTACGTCATGAATATAAACCAGCCAACTGTGACTATCATGTAAATATATTTCAAATTTGCTTCACCACTTTCTATGCTTAACTCTGTGATGCCCACACAGGCATTCGCATTACAGCTTACCATAGAGTTTTGCACATATCCAGTGGTTTTATTTGTACTTTCTACTCCTTCCCGCTCATCCAGTTCCGGCGAAACTCGCTCGGACTCATCCCTTCCACCTTTTTGAAACAGCGTGAAAAGTAATTTGTGTCCTCGTAGCCGGATGCAATACCTACTTCCAAAATACTCATATCTGAGAACCGTAATAACTCCTTCGCCCGGCCCACTCTCACAATCTGTATATAGCTCCCCACGCTCATCCCATAGCTTTCTTTGAAAGCCCTGGCAATGTAATGCTTACTGAAATAAAAGTGTTCGGCCAGAAGCTCCAAGCTAAGCGGTTCTTGATAGTGCGTGTCAATATAAGACTTGATGGCGGAAATATCGATCCGCTCCCCATTACTGCCACAGGTATTACTGCCTGTGGCTATCTCTCGCTCCTCCCCTTCTTCGTACACAGTCTCTTGGAACAGAAGCCCGATCATCTCAGATAACAGCGTGTTAATCTCGACATCCCTGACAAAGCTGCTGCCATTCGCTGTAGCATAGAGTTCATCCAACAGAGAAACGAACGGTGCCGGATCATCCAGGTGGAACACAGGCTTTCCGCCACGTTCGGTCCATTTGTTATACACAGCTGGCATGTTATTCCCCGACCAATGACACCAATTTAGATGCCATAAACTCTCCGATGACGACTGTGAATAACCTTTCCGGCAGTCGATAAAGCACATGTCACCTTCACTCAGTTCATACTTCACGCCGTTATATTCAAGCCACCCTTCCCCGTCCAACACAACGAAGAACAGATACGACTGTAAGTTCTGCCTTGATGATATGTGGGGTCTTTTCGCTTGAAGCGCCCCGGTTTCCTGCAGGAATAGTAAGGATGATCGTGCGAAAGGTGATGGGGTGTAGATAATACGGGATGAGGAGACGCATTCGTTGGTAAACAGGGTGCTGTTGAACAGAGTATTGGTTTTATTGTGTTGCTCCATCTGCGCCCCTTCCTCTCTATATCTGTTGCGGAGCTTTCAGCCTGTCATTTCTGACCGCCGTCCTTCATCTTCTTCCATACTTCCCGGCGTACTCCTGGATTCTTTTTCAAAAAACCGATCATCTCATCTCCACATGGATAGTCTTTACATTTCTCATCCCCATACAGCAGCCAGTCAGCCCCGACAGCAAATTCCCTCTCGACCCTTTCCGCAAATCTCCGTGTCATCTCGCGGCGTCCCTCCATAAGGGCGTTCAGACCAGATGTTGCACAGCCTAATTTCCTGCAAAACTCTCTCTGGCTGAAACCGCTGTCTTGGTAAACCTCCCGCAGTCTCTCCCCTGCTATGTCTCTCAAAGGCTGCGATTCCCCTGACCAAATACTTCCTTCGACCCACGGCTCACCGTCTCCGCCGCATAGCCATTCTTCTCTTACTCCGTAGGTGGAGGCAATCCGCTCACATAACTCTGCGCTTACAGCACTTCTGCCCGCCTCTGCCCTTGTCATCTGACCAGAGGTATACCCTATTTGAATGGCAAACTGTGTCTTTGAAAGATGGAGCCTATTTCGCAGCTCTGTGATCCGCGTTCCATCCACCGCCATGTCATCATATTTAAATACTTTCTTTGACATGGTTCCTCTTTTCTTTCCAGGTCCGCTAGGACAGTGTTATTACTTGCTATGATTTTCACAGTGTTCTCCTTTGGCGCTGTGCTGTATGGCGGTCAGTTCTGCCATTTTCAAACCGCCACAGATTTTGGAAATGGCAGTTTTATTGACGGATTTTCTGATTTCCAGCTTCGTTTTCAGATGCTTCTAAAATCTATTTAAAAGTTAAAGTCTCGTGTTTACAGGCTGTTTCAGGCGATTTTCGGCGGTTCATTTTGACAGGTTCAAAGCCCCGCGACAGTTCTTCCATCTGCGTCCCTTCCTCTTCTCTCATATAACTCCGTACTTCTTCAATAAAGCAATCCTACTCGATGCCGCATCATAGCTTTCTGTCATCACGGATACCTTCTTGCCGCTTCTCAGATAACGCCCTACACGCTTCACCCATTCAACCGGAAGCATCCAAGGCTTCTCTTTCAGATACGGCCGCCAAGATGTCCACATCTTCCAGGATGGGAAAATCATATGCCATACAGCACCGAATTTACTACTCCCGCCGTTTACGATTGCCATGTGTGTATATCGGGCAGTTTCCGATGCATTCTCATTTACGATGCCGAACAACCCGGTTTGCATCATATCGTCCACCAGTGTTTCTGGGCAAACAGCTTCTTTCTCCTGTTGCAAAGCAAATCCGAGGTACTGATTACCCATAGCAATCAAATCAGCCAGATAACTATCCGCTCTCACTGCTTTCAACCTGTCCCAGATATAAGACCAGTCAATCCGCTCATAGTATTTCTCCATATAAAGGAGTACATCCATCGCCATCCGAAGCCCGGCGCCTGTGCTGGTGAAGTGCTTGAACATATGCAGCACCAGAAATAGAAATTCATCAGTCGGCTGCATGACACGGATCTGCGTATCCAATATTTTAACATACTCGCTCTTATCGAACACATCCTTGAACCAATCGTTCATTTCGGACAGCAAATCATTCGCCCTGCCAAGAGGATTGATATGAAGCTCGATAGCCAAGCCAACGTCAGCATTTATGAATGTGACTTCCTGCAGTATATCTGTGTGAGTTTCATGGGTGACTTCTCTGTGATAACCACACTCTTCCAGAACGGATGCGGCCCTCTGAAAATTCGCTTCATCAACTAATAAGTCTTCATCCCCGGAAGTTCTGAAATCCTGTCCTTCCTTGTAAAGTGATCGGCAGACAATACCTTTCAGGACGATTGGAGGTTCTGCTGCCTCCTCATCTGTGAACGCCCGATATAAATTCAGAAAAGCATCTGTCTTCTGGATCTGCCGAGACATCACAGAAGTGGCCTTCACGAACACATCCGGATGAACCTCGTCATACTCGGAGAAAGTTGCGTATTCAGCCGCTGCATTATACACAAATGGAAGTAGATTCTGCTTTGATGCTATCGAGAAAATTTGGTTCCAATCCGGTGAGACCAAAGCCGGCGCAGATAAAGACGAGTGATGATCTTGAGGGTGCAAAGCATCTTTGAGGATCGTTATGAAATTCTGTTCCTGTGTGTTCATTATACTCTGCTTCACCTCTATCAATTATCAGCTGACCGCTTTATGTTTACTCCTCATCCAATTTGCTATCGGTGTCTCTACATATCTATACAGTACATATCCAAATGCAAAAGCTACAGCAATAAAACCAATATAGGCTATCGGCCAAGGGATAATGTCAAAGACTCCATTGAGAGTCTTTAACACAAAATAATGAGATAAATATACAGAGTATGTTGCCCCTGATATAGCCTTAACGACCGTCTGCACTTTTCCATTATTAATTCTAAGCCCTAGCCAGCTTGTTATTAAAATTCCTAAATAAAATGCCAAGCCAAAAACGAAGAAGCCGCTTCTATTTCCACACAGCAAGCCAATAATTCCTATAACACAACCATGCACAGCTCCTCTAACATAACACTTCTCTTTTGCCACAAACCAGGCAAGCACTCCGAAGAAGAATACATACAACAGGCAGAAGAAATTCCAGTTTACAAATTGTTCACTTGCGAAGGTGTACATCCACCTTTTTATAAGCGGCACAACTGCGGCTGATACGATAGAAGCTATAAACGCTCCCCTTGAACTCTTTATAAATTTGAAAAGCACTGGTGAAAGTATATACCAAGCCACAAAGCCCGGCATTGTCCAGAAGAAATTGACTGAATTCCACCAACTCCACTCTGCACTCGGTACAAACATATTAACGAAGAAGACGTGATAAATCCACTTCCAACTCAGCTCGATGTCCTTCAAAACCAATGCATCGAGAATGAAGGTGGCGACCAGCGATAAATAATACATAGGTAATATGCGGATTGCCTTTTTGAAAGCGTACCCTTTTATGGATTTACTACTCTCTACTGAAGGATAACTCAAGAATCCACTAATAAGGAAATAAAGTGCTACACCATATGCGCCTATATTAAAAATTTTATGGATAATTAATGGAACGTTGTTCAAGTGACCATTCACATGAACCGACAACACCATGAGAATAGCCAGAATTCTCCAGCAATCAATAATATAGTCATGTCTGTCTGTCTGTCTGTCTGTCTGTCTGTCTGTCTGTCTGTCTGTCTGTCTGT
>JAJQDT010000039.1 GCA_021202075.1 Lachnospiraceae bacterium
CAGATGGAAATTCAGGCAAGTATAAAGTCGAGATAATTTGGAGACGAGGTACTAGCATCAAAAATCGAAGCAGGATATGTAAAAAACAGTACATGCTCCGATTACGGAGTCAGGTTTGGGATGATCTGGTCAGTTATCGGTATGGATTGATGTACAAAAAGGAGGAGACAATGGGATTTTCAACAGTACCATGCAATGAATTCGTGGAGGTGCTCGCATCAAAGGCACCGGTTCCGGGCGGCGGCGGTGCGTCGGCTCTTGTGGGAGCGGTTGGCACGGCGCTTGGCAACATGGTCGGCAGCCTGACTGTTGGCAAGAAGAAATACGCGGATGTTGAGGATGAGATGTGGGAGCTGAAAAAAAAGTGCGATCAGCTTCAGGCTGAGCTTCTGATCCTTGTAGAGAAGGACGCAGAGGTATTTGAGCCGCTCTCGAAGGCGTATGGTATGCCCCGCGCGACGGAGGAAGAAAAGGCAGAAAAAGCCCGCGTGATGGAGATAGTGCTTAAGGATGCATGCTCTGTTCCGATGGAGATTATGGAAAAGTGCTGCGAGGCGATTGAGCTGATCAAAGAATTCGCGGCAAAGGGCTCCACGCTGGCGATTAGTGACGCGGGTGTGGGCGCGGTGTTCTGCAAGGCAGCGCTGCAGGGCGCGAGTCTGAACGTCTATATCAATACAAAGTCTATGAAGAACCGGGAGTATGCGGAAGAGCTGAACGCGAAAGCGGATGCGATGCTCGCGAAATATCCGGCGATGGCGGATGAGATTTATGAGAGCGTACTTGCACGGCTGAAGGCGTGAGAGATGCCTGCATGATTCGGATTTTTTCGGCATTTTGATGGAGGATGTATACTCACTGGCCGGAAAAGAATACATCGCTTTCTTTGAAACAAAAATAAAATATTTAATAATCAGTATACGGAGGAATAAGACAATGGCTAAACAGCTTCTGGGCAAAGAGGTAACAGCAGCTCTAAATGAGCGCATCAAGGCAAAGGTGGCGCAGGTTGAGGCGAAAGACGTAAAGCCAACCCTCGGCATCATTCGCGTGGGTGAGAATGAGAGCGATCTCTCCTATGAGCGCGGTGCGACTAAGCGCTGTGAGACACTTGGCGTAGCCTGCGAGAAAATCCTGCTCCCGGCGGATGTCTCCCAGGATGAGCTTTTGAAGGTGATTGACGAAGTAAATAAAAATGACTCGATTCACGGCGTCCTTCTGTTCCGTCCGCTGCCGAAGCATCTGAACCAGAGCGTGATCGAGAATGCACTCGATCCGGCGAAGGACGTCGATTGCATGACTGATGGCTCCATGTCGGGCGTATTCACAGGCAAGCCGATCGGCTATCCGCCGTGCACCCCGCAGGCCTGCATGGAGATCCTGGAACACTACGGCATCGACTGCACCGGCAAAAAGGCGGTTGTGATCGGCAGGAGTCTCGTGGTCGGCAAGCCGGCAGCCATGATGCTGGTTAAGAAAAATGCGACCGTCACGATCTGCCATACCAGAACGGTAGATATGCCGTCCGTAGCGAGAGAGGCGGACATCATAATTGTGGCGGCAGGCCGCGCAGGCGTGGTAGGTGCTGAGTATGTAAAGCCGGGCCAGGTCATCATTGATGTCGGCATCAATGTCAACGCGGAAGGCAAGCTTTGCGGTGATGTGGATTATGCGGCAGTAGAGCCGATTGTTGAAGCCATCACCCCGGTGCCGGGCGGCGTCGGCAGCGTGACGACATCCGTGCTGGTGAGCCATGTCGTGGACGCAGCGGCAAAGAAAGTGGGATTACAGTAAATTCATGCTGATAGTTAGGATATGTCCTGTATTACTATAATACAGGACATATTGGCATATATAAATAGAGTTCAGATGAAGACATAATGAGCACTACCTGCTGAATCTGAATGAAAGCATGATGAGTACCATTCGCAGAGTCTGAATGATGGCATGATTATAATTCACAGTGCTTGAATAGAGGTTTGATAAGAGATTTAACATTGGGGTTTCCTAAAGAAAACAGGGGATTAGAACACAGCTATGATTCGAGAAAAAATCCGTTTCCACGGGCGGGTACAGGGCGTGGGATTTCGCTATCACGCGATGTGGGCCGCGCGTCCGCTGGGGCTGACCGGCTGGGTGAAAAATGAATGGGACGGGACCGTGAGCATGGAAGTGCAGGGCGACCGGGAGGGCATCCATAAAATGCTCGAGCATCTGAACTCTGACGCTTACATTCGTATCGAGTGGATGGATACAGAAGAACTTCCCTTAATTGAAGAGGAGAGAGGGTTCCGGATCCGGTGAATGTGTGCTTGTGTGTTTAGAAGTTTTTTGGTAGTTCCGGTTTTACCCAGATGCTTTTTTAAGCTCTGAGATGATTTCCGTCAGGCACTGAAACAAATTCTGATATAAGGCTTTAAAATGGGAGGGTGAGTGAGATTTATGTATGCAAATAGACGAAATGTCTTTAGGTGCATCTTATATATTCTAATTGCAGTGATTTTGACCATGATGCCGGCTTTTTCCGCTTCTGCGTCCGAGTCGGAATCCGAAGAACAGTCTGGATCCGTGCAGGCGGAAAGCACAACTTACACTGGCTGGAAGACGGTCAATGGGAAAAAATATTATTATAACGAAGGTGTAAAGGTTACCGGCTGGAAGAAAATTTCAGGCAAATATTATTATTTCAATGCGTCCGGAAAGCTTCAGGTAAATAAAATTACCGGTACAAAAAAATCCGGATATTATTACGTGGATGAAAACGGAGTGCGGGTGACGAATGCGGCAATGAAGCGGGCAGTTGCTTTTGTGCTTGCCAATTCAGATGCTTCACAGACAAGAAGGCAGCGCTTGAAATCTTGCTATGAGGCGATGTGCAAATATGCTTACAAAACCTACCCGTCTGTGACCCCGGACGTTTCAGTTCTGGCCTCCTATGCCTCTACCGTTTTTAAATATAAAAGAGGAGACTGCCATTATTTTGCGGTGGCATTGGTCTATGTAGCAAAAGCGCTGGGCTATGAAAGCCGTCTTGCAGAGAGCGTCGCAACGGGGAGGCATGCGCTGTGCGAGGTAAAAATTGGCTCATCCTGGCGTATACTGGCAGTGGTTATTCAGAAGATGAACCCGGATAAAGATTTTTTTTGGTGACACAAAAGAATTATCCCTATGCTTTTTCACATGATATTCTTTATACAATAAAAGTGAAGAATGGTAAAATCAGCTGGAAGGTAAAAAATCAGGGATAATTAGTACAGGACGCTGCTGAAATAATTACGTTTTTTCTGATTGAAACGTGCGACTTGTAACGATTAGTTTGGGTTAGTTTGTGAAAAATTTATTTTTTGAATGGTTGACGTACTTACAGATCTATGTTATAGTTTCAGCGTGTAATTCAATATTGCCACGTCAAGTGCAGCTCCATGTGGAGCTGAAGAGGGAATCAGGTGAGAGGCCTGAGCGATCCGGTCACTGTATACAGGGAGTGAGATCTCATTTTATCCATTGCGTACCCGATCTGACAGCGCGAGAAGGAGAGATTGAACGAGGATCTGTGAGCCAGGAAACCTGCTTGGTGTGAGAGATGAGCTTCCGAGTAAAGCTGAACACTCCGCGCAGTTTATTATTTTAGGAATTCCGCTTTTTTGTTGATCATCTGAAGAGAATGATCGAGCTGTCTGGGAATTCTGGTAATGGCTGCTGATGCTTGTGATGGGGAAACAGGCACATGAAAATGAAATGGAATGTTGTCTCGAGGCAATGAGTATACACGACATACCTCCTTGTGTCAGGAGATCATCTGATACTCCGCAAATACCGGATGATTTTTCTGAGACGCGTACAGATGACGTTCCGCAAGCTAAATCTGTGCGACAGGCACGATTCTTTCCGGGCAGTCCGCAATGTCCGGTGGGGATTGTGCCTTTTTGTTTTATAAAAAACGTTGTTCCTGTAAAGCAAAACGCTCTGCGGGGGCGTTGGATACCGGTGGAGATCCGCTTAGCGCCGACCGAAACGAAATGAAGAGCGCATGATGCACATTTTTGTTACCGGTCGGATCATATAATAAAAATCCTCCGCATATACTGGATTAGCGCGAAAAGGTGATGCAGGGGGTCTTTGAATGGAAAAATTCGATTTGTACAGAGATATCCGTACGCGGACGAATGGCGAGATATACGTGGGTATTGTGGGCCCCGTGCGGACCGGGAAGTCAACGTTTGCAAGAAAATTTGTGGAGCGGCTGGTGCTGCCATCCCTGGAGGAACCGGCGCAGAGCGCCGCGAGGGATGAGATGCCCTCGAGCGCCTCCGGGCGGCTGGTCACGACGGTAGAACCGAAATTCATTCCCCGAAAGGCAGTGTCGGTGCCGGCCGGCGACGGAAGTACGATGGCGGTCCGTCTGGTGGACTGTGTGGGCTTTCTTGTTCCGGGTGCGGAAGGGGTGGAGGAAGACGGGAAGCCCCGGATGGTGAAAACACCGTGGAGTGAACAGCCCGTTCCGTTTGCGGAGGCGGCGCGTGTCGGGACGCAGAAGGTGATCACAGACCACGCGACGGTCGCACTGGTAATTACCACCGATGGAAGCTTTGGTGAACTGCCGCGGGAGAGTTTTCTGGAGGCAGAGAAAAAAGCCATTCTTGAACTACAGCAGATTGGAAAGCCGTTTTTTGTCATTCTCAATTCGGCAAAACCGTTTTCAGAGGAGGCGAAGACGGCTGCTGCTCAGATTGCTTCGTCTTACGGGGTTCATGTGGAAATCATGAATTGCGAACAGATCGGAATCGGCGAAATCTCCGGGATTTTTGAACAGTTTCTCCTGGAATTTCCTCTGACCAGGGTGGTATTTCAGATTCCGAAATGGGTAGAGATGCTGGATCAGGATCACTGGCTGAAGCAGTCGCTCTTTGCGTCCGCCAGGGATTATATGCAGGGAAAGCGCACCGTGCGGGATGTTTCTTCCTCTGTTGGCTATGGAATGAGGGTACCGGCCTTGCAGGCCGATACAGATACAGTTATATCTGGAAGTCTGGCAAATCCGGCTGCAGGTTCCAATAGCAGACGGGGGAGGAATGAGGAGAAATCAGTCTCTCAAAAGAGCGGTTTTACGGATAATCCGAATGTGAAGCGCACGGTGTCGGATCCGCCTGACCTGATGGATGGGAGCGCCCGGGTAATTGTGGAGCTTCAGGATTCTCTTTATTATGATGTGCTGTCGGAAATGACCGGTACAGAGATCCGCAGCGAATATCAGCTGATTTCTCTATTAAGTGAAATGTCCGTGCGGAAAAGAGAATATGACCTGGTCTCTGATGCTCTGCGGGCTGCGCGTCAGAGCGGGTATGGCGTGATTGCGCCGCAGAAGGAGGAGATCTCGATAAAAGAACCGGCGGTTATCCGACAGGGGAACCGATACGGTGTAAAGATCACGGCAGAAGCTCCATCGATCCACCTGATCCGGGCGGATGTCGTTACCGAGCTGTCACCGGTTGTAGGAAATGAAGAGCAGGCAAAGGATCTGATTGCCTATATTAATAAGAACGCAAATACGGAGGCGGGCGCCTGGAGTACGTTGATTTTTGGCAAATCCATCGAGCAGCTGGTCGACGACGGTATCCATTCGAAGCTTTTTTCTGTGAATGAGGAATGCCAGAGGAAGCTGCAAACGGCCATGAAACGGATCGTAAATGAATCAAAAGGCAGGTTTTTGCTGATTCTGATATAGCACAATGGATATTGTCAGATATTGTCAGTACAGTCAGGAAAAGAAAAATCATTGAAATCAATGTTTAAAAAACAGAAAGAATGTTTGAAGAAAACATATTGACATTTTATGAGATTCAGCATACAATATGAACGAAGTGTTACAAGCTGTTAAATCATAATTTCAAAACCGTTGCATTTTGCATTTTGGGCTGATATGTGATTGCTTGAGGATTGCTGTGGTTGGGGATGGAATGGGATCAGAGCGTTCCTCAGGTTTAACAGGGGGAAAAGTACGAGGGGGAAGTATGCCGATGCAAAATACAGGCAGGATAAAATTTTTATTTGCCGGATTAGTATTTGTTTTTATGCTGATGCTTGTTCCGGTGAAGGCGGACGCATCCTGGGTACAGAATTCGAATGGCACCTATTCCTGGTATTCCAGTTCTGGAAAGCTGGTGAAGAGCCGGTGGATTGGCAAGACTTATTATGTCAATGCAAAGGGCGTTCGCGTGACCGGACTGAAGAAAATCAAGGGAAAATATTATTTTTTCAATACGACGAGCGGCCGGTTGATGAAGAAGACATGGATAGTATCAAACGGTAAGTATTATTACGCAAAGTCAAACGGTGTTTTGTGTGTCAGCTGTATTAAAAAGATTGAGGGGTCCTACTACTGTTTTGGCGCGAAGGGCGTGCGGAAAACCGGTCTGCGTACGGTCAGCGGATCGACCTATTATTTTAACAAAAACACCGGAGCGATGATGACGTCGCTCTGGATTAAGCTCAATGGAAACTATTACTACTTTAACAGCGACGGCATGATGGCCAAAAGCACCTGGGTCGGAAGCTATTACGTAGATGGCAATGGCCTCCGGGTTACCAGCACGACGCTTACGCTGGATGGAACTACATATACATTTGACAGCAACGGCGTTGGAGTCGCTGCCACAGCTTCGAATGGCAGATCGGCTGCGACCATTTCGGTAGAGAGTACCTATTATACCGACACACTGGTGGATGATGAAACCCTGCTGGCGGCTGTGATTTATCTGGAAGCGGGCAATCAGACCTATGCCGGAAAGCTGGCGGTCGGCTTGGTGATATTAAACCGGCTGAACAGCTCCCGGTTTGCCGCTTCGACGATTAGCGAGGTGATTTATTCGGAAGGCCAATTTGCCACCGCCAGGTCCGGCAAGCTGAATCAGGCCCTGAACGGAACCATCACGGTGACGGCAAGCTGCAAGCAGGCGGCGGCGGAGCTGATGACGCTCAATGAGACGTATAAGTCTGGCGTGACCCCGACGCTTACTTTAGACGATGAGTCGACGATTGAATTTCCCTATGTGTTTTTTATGACACCGGCTGCCTATGCTTCGTATGGTCTGACCGCTGACTATATTACCATAGGCGGACATGTATTTTTCAGTTATTGGGTTTAGAACTTAAAATCAGGTGTGCCCGTATGGCGGGAAAAGGATGGAATCGAACACATGGTTGATTTTATCCTTTTTTTATGCTAGAATGAAAATCATAAATTTCAGGTATATTCCAGCTAAAAGTTAAATGCATATCAAATATACAAAAATGCAATATAATATTTAACTGATTGCTTTTGCGAAGGAGAAATGATGAAAAAAGCAGATATCCGACTGATTCTGATTGTTGGCGTGATTTGCGCGGTTCTGCTGATCGGACGTCAGATTTTTACAGAGGATGGAGCTACCGTTGTTGTGCAGGTGGACGGCGAGGTGTATGGCACATATTCGCTGAATAAAAATCAGACCGTCCAGATTAATGATACGAATGTTCTGGTGATCGAGGATGGCGAGGCATATATGTCGGAGGCCAGCTGTCCGGATGGGCTCTGCATCAGCCAGGGGCGTATTTCCTCCAGCGGCACTTTGATTGTCTGCCTTCCGAACCGGGTGGTGGTTCAGGTGATTGAGGAAGACGACGACGGAGAGGAGGACGGACTGGATTCCGTGGCAGGATAATGAGAGGAAAAGTAGCGTATCTGGGGATGTTTACGGCTCTCGCAATGATTTTAAGCTATGTAGAATCCCTGTTTCCAGCCTTTTACGGGATTCCGGGTGTGAAGCTTGGGCTGGCGAACAGTATGTCTCTGGTGATTCTCTATCTGATCGGTGTTCCGGGGGCTTTTGCCGTATCAACGGTGCGTGTTGTGTTGAGCGGATTTCTCTTTGGCAATCTGTTTTCGATTGCCTACAGCATGGCTGGCGCGCTGCTGAGTATGACAGTGATGGCTGTTATGAAAAAGAGCCGGCATTTTTCTATTGTCGGAATCAGTATGCTGGGTGGGATTTCTCATAATGCCGGTCAGCTGATTGTTGCCATTTTGCTTGTGGAAAATCTGAACCTTCTTTATTATTTTCCGGTGCTTCTCCTCTCCGGACTGCTGACCGGGCTGGTGATTGGACTGCTTTCGGCGGAGGTTCTGAAACGACTGCCGAAGTCGTGGTAAGGAACTGTTACGAAATAACTTTTGCCTGCTTCACACGTTATTTGGCACAATCTGCACATATATTTTTGTGAGAGTTCCTAAGGAGGAATTATGATTGCATATTTGAAGGGAAAGGTAGCCGCGGTATCGGAGAATCTTCTGGTGCTGGATGTGAACCAGGTCGGCTATCAGGTCTGGATTTCTGCGCGGGATGCGGCGAATATGCCCGTGCGCGGGAAGGAAGTCCAGGTATTTACCTGGATGAGCGTGACCCAGGATGCCATTCGGCTCTACGGATTTTTGCATGAGGACGATCTTGCGGTTTTTAAGATGCTGATTAACGTCAGCGGGGTCGGCCCGAAAGCGGCTCTGGGGATTTTGTCAGTGCTGACGGCGGATGACCTCCGTTTTGCGGTGCTTGCCGATGATGCGAAGGCCATTGCGAAGGCTCCCGGAGTTGGCAGTAAAAGCGCGAAGAAAGTGATTCTGGAGCTGAGGGACAAGTTGAGCCTGGAGGATGCGTTTGAGCACAAGCTGGAAGCAACCGGCGGAAGCGCTGCCTCCGGGAGCATCCGCTCGGACGCAAAGGACGAGGCGGTGCAGGCGCTTGCGGCGCTGGGATATTCGGCCGGAGAAGCGCTGCGGGCGGTGGAGGCCTGCGAGGTTACCGAAGATATGGATACGGAGATGATCCTGAAGCTGGCGCTGAAACGGATGTAACAGCGTTTTTCGGTGACTGAAGTCTGACAGATGAAGAATGTGTATATTAAGGGGTGGCAGAGAGAATGGCAAAACGAGTAATCGCGACAGACGCAACGGAGGAGGATATCCGCCTGGATACGGGACTGCGCCCGCGTCTTCTGCAGGATTATATCGGACAGGAAAAAGCGAAGGATACGCTGAAAATTTATATCGAAGCGGCGAAATCCAGGGGAGAGGCGCTGGATCATGTCCTGTTTTACGGACCGCCCGGTCTCGGAAAGACGACACTGGCCTGCATCATCGCGAATGAGATGGATGTGAATATTAAGATTACTTCTGGCCCCGCAATTGAGAAGCCCGGGGAGATGGCCGCGATTTTGAATAACCTTCAGGAAGGCGATGTCCTTTTTGTCGATGAGATTCACAGGCTGAACCGTCAGGTGGAGGAGGTTCTGTATCCGGCGATGGAGGATTTCGCGATTGATATTATGATTGGAAAGGGGGCGGCTGCCCGCTCCGTCCGTCTGGATTTGCCGCACTATACTCTGATCGGCGCTACGACGCGGGCAGGGATGCTCAGCGCTCCGCTCCGCGACCGTTTTGGAGTGGTCCATCATCTGGAATACTATTCGGAAAAAGAGCTTCAGACAATCGTGCTACGCTCGGCCGCGGTGCTGCAGGTGTCGATCGATAACCGCGGCGCCCTGGAAATTGCGCGCCGCTCAAGAGGAACGCCGCGCCTGGCGAACCGGATGATGAAACGGGTGCGTGATTACGCACAGGTCCGCTATGATGGGCGGATTACCGCCGCGATCGCTTCCGAAGCGCTGGATCTTCTGGAGGTGGACCGATATGGCCTGGATTCGATTGACCGCTCGATTCTCACGCTGATGATTGATAAGTTCAACGGAGGACCGGTCGGGTTGGACACGTTGTCCGCGGCGATCGGAGAGGATTCCGGCACCATTGAGGACGTATATGAGCCGTATCTGATTAAAAACGGATTCCTGAACCGGACGCCAAAGGGCAGAGTCGTCACGGAATTTGCCCGGGAGCATTTAAAGAAACAGTTGTAATTTTACTGATTCCGTATATAATAAAAGGAAATTTAAGAAAAGGGGTACCGGACATGTCGGCCAAAAACAGCACACAGGTGATTATTGCCGGAAAAATCTATACATTGAGCGGATATGAGAGCGAAGAATATCTGCAGCGCGTAGCGGCCTATCTGAACGGTAAGATTTCTGAGCTGAGGAATCTTGACGGTTACCAGAGACTGTCCCCGGACATGAGGTCGATTCTGCTGAATCTGAATCTCGCAGATGACTATTTTAAAATGAAAAATAAGGTAGACGAGCTGGAGCAGAGTCTTACGGAAAAAGACCGCGATATTTACGAGCTCCGGCATGAGTTGATTACCGCGCAGATCCGGCAGGAGAATTCGGAAAAACAGATTCAGCTGCTGGAGGATCGGAATGCGGAAGCGCAAAAGGAAATTATCCAGCTGGAAACCAGACTGAAAAATCACTGAGGAGGAACTCTATGACGGAGCTGCTTGCACCGGCCGGTTCGCTGGAGGCGCTTCGCGCTGCGGTAGATGCCGGAGCGGATGCGGTATACATTGGCGGACGGATGTTTGGAGCCAGAGCGTACGCAGACAATCCGGATGAGCCGGAACTGATAGAGGGAATTGAATACTGCCATCTGCGCGGACGGAAGATTTATCTGACCGTGAATACGCTCCTGAAGGAAAAGGAGCTTTGCGAGCGGCTGGTTCCGTTTCTGGAACCGCTTTACCGGCATGGGCTGGATGGCCTGATCGTACAGGATTTCGGGGTGCTTGAGGTGGTGCGGACGTATTTTCCGGACCTGGCGCTTCATGCCAGCACACAGATGAGTGTAACGACGCCGGAGGGAGCGGCTCTTCTTGCCACTCATGGCGTCTGTCGGGTAGTACCTGCGCGGGAGCTTTCCCTGCGTGAGATCGCTGCCATTGTGCGCACCGGCATAGAGGTGGAGACGTTTGTGCATGGCGCGATGTGCTACTGTTATTCCGGCCGCTGTCTGTTCAGCAGTATTCTCGGCGGCCGCAGCGGGAACCGCGGGCGCTGTGCCCAGCCCTGCCGTCTGCCCTATGCTGTTGAGATGAAAGACTATTCCCGCTCCTTTTCTGCTTCCTTTCCCCTGAGTATGAAAGATATGTGTACGCTGGATATTCTTCCGGATCTGATGGATGCGGGCATCGCTTCCTTTAAAATAGAGGGAAGAATGAAGCGGCCGGAATATTCCGCCGGAGTGACCGCTATTTACCGGAAATACATGGATGAGTATCAGCAGAATGGTCGGGATCATTATCGGGTCCGGGAGAGCGACCGGAGGATTTTGACGGATTTGTTTGACCGCGGCTATTCGCGCGGATATTATCAGAACTACAATGGTTCCTTTATGATTGCGAAACAGCGGCCGAAGGAGGATGGAGCCGAAGAAGGCTGGCAGAAGAACCAGAGGAATCAGTCCCTGCTTTCCAAAGAAAATTCGAAGGTAAAAATTAATGGCAGCTTAAGAATTGTTCCGGAAATACCTGTTATACTCGAGCTGTGGCCGGCGGATGACAGGCGCGGAGGCAGATTTGGCATAAAGGTGACCGGAGATATTCCCCAGGAAGCCAGAACCAATGTGGCTACCCGCGAAGAAGTCTTCCGAAGAATGAACAAGACCGGAGATACGCCGTTTGAATTTGAAAAGCTGGATATTGAGCTTGCGGAGGGGCTCTTCCTGCCGGTACGCATGCTAAATGACCTTCGACGCGAGGCGCTCGGGCTTTTGCAGGAAAAACTATTGCGGGAGAGAAATCCCAGGAATGCAGAAGCGCAAATGCACAGCCAGAAGAGGGGAGACGCAGATCAGGCGGATGGCAATCCTCAATATTCCGCTAAAAAGGCCGGCTGTGCGAGTGAAGAGCCGACGGTCGGGAACCGGGCGGAGCTGTCCGGGACTGTTTGGCCGGTTCGCCGTCCGGGGCTGACGGTTATGGTCACGCTTCACGATCAGCTTTCGGCCTTGTTGCGCTGGAGTGGGCTGCGTTCCGGGCGGATTGATACGGTATATCTGGATTCGATGCTGCTCGGCTGCGGCAGAACTATTGAGGACAATTGCAGATATCTTCTGGAAGCGGCTGCTGTTTTACATGACTGCCAGATCCGTTGCTGTTTTGTATTCCCGCCCGTATTACGCGATCGGGGACAATCTGTGCTTGAACACCCTTTTGTGGACGCACTGCTTGAAGGGATGGATGGCTTTCTGGTACAGAGTGTGGATGAGCTGGCCTGGCTGAAGGAACAGTCTTACTCTGGCGCGGTTGCTGCTGAAGACTGCCTGTATTCTTTTAACCGTTCGGCGCGCGAGGAGCTGCGCAGAGAGGGTATTACACGGCTTACATTTCCTGCGGAGCTAAACGCCAGGGAGCTGCGTGCGCTTGGAGGAGAAGATTGTGAACTGGTACTGTATGGGTATCAGCCCCTGATGCAGTCCGCACAGTGTATCAGAAAAACAATGGCTGGCTGCAGGCGGCAGAAGCGCGGAGCATCGGGTCGGGAAGACGGTGATTCGAAACAGGGGACGCCCAGTCTGGAAGGCGGGGATCTGACACCGGCAATGCATGGCCGCGAAAATGGATCGCGTGGAGCAGATGACAGCCTGATTTATCTGCGGGATCGCAGGAATGTTCGTTTCCCGGTGATGACGCGGTGCCTGTTCTGTACCAATACCGTGTATAATTCTGTCCCGCTGCGGCTTGGCGGCTGCGCGGAGGAAATCCGGAAAATCCATCCTTCTTTTTTGCGGATTTCGTTCACCATTGAATCCGGGGAGGAAACGACGCAGATTCTTGATTTTTACAGAGACATGCCGGAGCTTTGCCCTGATGAAACATCGACGGAAGATTGCACAGATAAAAGGGAGTACGGGCGTTCTGCCGCCGGAGGAAGCGTACGTTCGGATCCCCTGGGAACCAGAGGACATTTCAAAAGGGGAGTGGAGTAGTACATGATCAATTTGCTTTATCAGGTCGCCAAATATCTGATGATTCTGCTGATTGCACTCTATACGCTTCAGTGTTATACCGTTTTTCGCAAAAAGGATGAGGAATCACGGAGGTATTTGTTCCTGCGGCAGAATATGCTGATGTTTTTTCTGCATTTTACAGCCTATGCACTGATTTACCTCCAGCTGGGTGAGTTTGAGGTCATCCTTTTTTATGGTGCGCAGGTGCTGTATTTTGCTCTCACTCTGATTTTGTTCCGGCTGATTTATCCGCTGGCGTCACGACTGCTGATTAATAATATGTGCATGCTGCTGTGCATCGGCTTTATCATGATTGCACGGCTGAATTATGATGAGTGTGTGAAGCAGTTCGTCATCGCGGTGGCAGCAACGGTTCTCGCGCTTCTGATTCCGGTCATCATCCGGAAGCTGCGCCTGATCACAAAAATGTATTATGCGTATACCCTGCTTGGCATCGGTTTGCTGGGGCTGGTCGCGGTAGCAGCACGTTCTACCTATGGGGCAAAGCTTTCTATTTCGATTGCGGGCTTTACGTTTCAGCCATCCGAGTTTGTCAAGATTGTCTATGTATTTGCCATTGCCGGTCTGCTTACGCATGCCCGTGATTTCCGTAGGATTGTGATTGCGACGGTGCTCGCGGCGGCGCACGTTCTGATCCTGGTTGTCTCAAAGGATCTTGGCAGCGCCATCATTTTCTTTATTACCTATCTGGTCATGCTGTTTATCGCTACGAAGAAGCCGCTCTATACGATCGCCGGGATTCTGGCCGGCTGCGCGGGAGCCGTGGGGGCCTATTTTCTGTTTTATCATGTGCGTGTCCGTGTGCAGGCGTGGCTGGATCCGTTTGCGGACTATCAGCTGACCGGCTATCAGGCGGCGCAGGCGCTGTTTTCCATCGCTGCGGGCGGTTGGTTCGGAACCGGTCTGTTTCAGGGCTCACCGACTGCGATCCCGATTGTCGAGCAGGATATGATGTTCGCGGCAATCGCGGAGGAGCTGGGCTCGATTTTCGGGATTTGTCTGATCCTGATCTGCATGAGCTGTTTTATTATGTTTATCAATATCGGCATGGAGCTGACCAACCGCTATTATCGGCTGGTGGCCGTAGGGCTTGGCACCACCTATGGCGTGCAGGTGTTTCTGACCATCGGTGGCACCATCAAGCTGATTCCCCTGACCGGCGTGACCCTGCCGCTCGTGAGCTATGGCGGAAGCTCTGTGCTGGCGACGCTTATTATGTTTGCCATTGTGCAGGGACTATATATGCTGCGCAATGACGAAGAAATGACAAGGGAGCAAAAGGAAGCGCAGCGGCTGGAGCAGGAGCGTCGCAGTCTGTACATGAAGAATGGACGCCCGACGCAGGGCGCAAGCTACTATGGACCCGGAGGAAAATCCGGCCGGGGCGGCGCATATGGGGCGAATGGATACACCGGCCGGGGCAATGGCGCATATGGATCGAATGGATACACCGGCCAGGGCAATGGCGCATATGGCCCGAACGGATATGCCGGTCAGGACAATGGAGCCTACGGGGCGAATGGTTATGCCAGCCAGAGCGGAGGCGCATATGGTTCGAATGGATACGTCGGCCAAGGCAATGGGGCATATGGCCTGAACGGATATGCCGGCCAGAAAAACGGAGCCTACGGGACGAATGGATACGCCAGCCAGGGCGGAGGCACACATGGACCCAACGGGTATGCCGGCCAGGGCAGCGGTGCAGATGAACCGAATGGAAAAAGGAAAAGAGGGTTATTTTCGAGAAAGAAATCTGCAAAGTAATGGCTAACAGAGTACAGGAACGGGAACGTTTATAGCTCCGGCAGGTTTGGATGGTTCCTGTATCGTTGACAGAACAGCGGAGGAATTTTATGGCATTAAAGAAACCGCGCGGATTCCGGAAAAAGGATTCCGATAAAGAAAAAAAGACTCCGGTAAAGGTTCGGGAGGTTCATCTTGACACAGAAACAGAGCTGGAAACCCAAAAAGGAAGAAACACCGAGCTAGGCATCATCACATACGGGTTTGTTCTGTTGTTTGTTGCGATGATTGGATATCTGGTTTATTTGAACGTCTGGAAAGCCGATTCTCTTAATTCCAGCTCCTACAATACCAAACAGGACGCGAATGAGGACAAGTATGTGCGCGGCTCCATCTATTCGTCCGATGGCCAGACGCTTGCCTATACCAGCGTGGCGGATGATGGCACGGAAACACGCATCTACCCCTATGGCAATGTGTTTTCTCATGTCATCGGATATTCGTCAAATGGCAAGGCCGGTCTGGAATCCACGAGTAACAGTGACCTGATGAACTCTCATACCTCTGTGCTGACACAGCTTCGTGAGGATTCTGACGAAAAACAGATGGGGGACTCTGTCTATACGACTTTAAATACAACGCTGCAGCAGACCGCTTACAGTGCCCTTGGCAGCTATGACGGGGCGGTGATTGTCATGGAGCCGGACACGGGAAAAATACTGGCTATGGTGTCCAAACCGGATTTTGATCCGAACGAGATCGGTTCCATCTGGGATGAGGTTGTGAACGATTCATCCAGCAGCGTACTGCTAAACCGGGCAACGCAGGGACTGTATCCACCGGGATCCACCTTTAAAATACTGACGACGCTTGCCTACATGCGGGAGAACCCGACCACATATTCCGGTTTTTCTTTTTCGTGTGAGGGGACTTATGAGGAGAGCGGCGCGTCCATCCATTGCTATAACAACAAGGTACATGGGACAGTCGATCTGAAAACCGCATTCGCCAAATCCTGCAATACGGCGTTTGCCAGTATTGGTCTCGGCCTTGAGAGCAACAGCCTTGCGGATGTGTGTGAAGAGTTTTTGTTTAACAGCTCGCTGCCGACTTCTCTGCAGCACAGCGTTTCTCAGTTTACTCTGAGCAGCAGCGCATCCTATGGCGAGATTATGCAGACGGCCATCGGACAGGGAGAGACCCTTGTGACCCCGCTGCACATGGCTCTGATTACTTCGACTGTGGCGAACGGCGGGATCATGATGCGCCCATATCTTGTGGATGCTGTTGTCGCGAGTGACGACACAGTCGTATCCAGTACCAGCGCTTCCAAGTACAAGCGCCTCATGACAACGGAGGAGGCGAGTGTTCTGAACGAGTATATGGAAGAAACTGTGATCAGCGGTACGGCGACTTCGCTCAGCTGGTATGATTATACGGTGGCGGGAAAGACCGGTTCTGCGGAATATGGCTCGGACGGCAGCAGCGGAACGCACTCTTGGTTTGTCGGATACTCGACAAGTGATGACGTTGACATTGTCGTGGTCGTGATTGCCGAGGACGGCGGAGCCGGAAGCGATACGGCAGTGCCCATCGCGTCGCAGATTTTCCAGGCATACTACAATTATGTAGCGGATTGATAATCCAACGGGACTGCGTTGAAATATGTGGAACTGATATGACTGTGGCCATCCGGAGCAGTTCGATAAAATTTGCGATTTTCTGAGTTCAATAAAATTGCGTTCAATAAAATTTGTGATTTCCAGTTGCGTGTTTTTCAAAAAAGAGTTATACTGTTCGCGGTTAGGTACTGCGGGAAGCCATCTACTGTTGCCGCAGTGCTGTCTATAGGGAACACACGCAAACAGGAGGGATTGCAATGATCGAGGCAATAAGCTGTGGCGGTGTGGTGATATTCAGGGGGAAGGTACTCGTTCTGTATAAAAGCTATCGGAACAAGTATGAAGGCTGGGTTCTGCCGAAGGGCACAGTCGAGGACGGCGAGGATTATAAAGAGACCGCAGCCCGGGAAGTCTTGGAGGAAACAGGTGTCAGGGCCGCTATCATTAAATATGTCGGCAAGAGCCAGTATACATTTAATGTACCGGATGATACGGTCTCAAAGGATGTGCACTGGTATCTGATGATGGCGGACAGCTACTACAGTAAACCACAGCGAGAAGAGTTTTTTGTTGATTCCGGATACTACAAATACCACGAAGCATATCATTTGCTCAAGTTTTCCAATGAGAAAATGATTCTTGAAAAAGCGTATGGCGAGTATCTGAACTTGAAAAGGAACAATCTTTGGGGAAGCCGAAAATATTATTAAATATTCCGAAGTGGGGGTGCCGGGATTCTGCAGAAGCGTGGAGTTTCGGCATTTTCTGTAAAAGCGTATCCAATAGCCGGACAGACGAGGACGCAGGGGCCGACCGAAGCGAAGCGTAGCCTTTCATATATAGTGGCTCTGCGAAGAATGAGGAATGTCGGATGAACTGGTATCGGGATCTGTATGTAGGTAAAACATTTTGTAAAAAAAAGAAACGGATTATGCGCCTTGTCGAAGCCGGGGAACCGGTGCCGATGCTCTGCCTGATTCTGCTACGCCGGGATCAGGAGAGGAATCAGCTGGAAATCATCCCTCAGCCGGTATACGAGGCCGACGCCTCCGATTCGGATCTGATCGTAGGCCTCGCGTTCGGAATGCGGGAAGCCCGGGAGATTATGCTTGAACTGACAGATACCGTATACCGCCGGACGGGAACCGCCCATCTGAAGCGGTTCATCCTTTCCAGGCAGGACGGAGAGGAAAGAAAATGAGGTTTGTGAAGCGGGTATGATTCATGTCATTTTGGCGATACTGAAAATAATCGGAATTCTGCTGCTTATTTTGCTTCTTCTGCTGGCAGGCATTTTGTTGTCCGTGCTGTTTGTACCGATCCGCTATCGTCTGATGGCTGTGCATACGGATGCGAAGACCTGCGGGGAGCTGCGCATTACCTGGCTTCTGCATTTGATTTCTGTTCGCCTTGCGCTTAGTACTGTCCCAAAGGATGCAAAAAATGACGTCTCCAATGACGGCGAAAGCATCGTGCATTCCCGGCCGGAGCTTCCATCACTGCCTGAGATTGAGAGAATGATACAGATTCGTATTTTAGGGATTTCGCTGGAACGTATACAAGAGCTATTCAAAAAGAGAGGGAATAAAAAGCAGTCCGGGAAGACCGGAGAACGAAAAAAGAAGAAAAATCGGAAGAGAAATAAGAAAAAGAATGCTAAGAAAAGGAATACTAAGAAAAAGGATTCTGAGAAGTTAACGTATCAGAATGAAACGTCCCGGATCAGAAATTCGTCGTCCGAAGAACAGGCGGCTGATATACAGAAAGCAGATAAACAGAAGACCGACAAGCGAAAAACGGACGAACAAAGGTCTGATAAAGAAAATGCAGGTAAGCAGACCGTTGATGAACAAAACGCGAGTGGGCATTTGTCAGATGTGCATAAGCCAGATACACAAACGTCGGATACGCAAACATCAGATGCAAGAATGTCAGATACACAAATATCAGACGCACAAACGTCAGATACGCAGACATCAGATGTGCGAAACTCTGATATAAAATACGTGGGTGAACAAAAACGGAAGCCATCCCTTTCGGAACGATGGGAAGCGTTGATTCAGAGCTTTTTGAATAAATGGAGAGCTTTCCGTGACAGAATAAGCAGGTTTCCGGCTCGGGCAGTCCAGCTGTACCGGAACATCCGGAAGCTGCTGGCGAAGCCGGGAGAGTTAAAGAGCAGGGCCTTGGAACTGTATCAGAAGCTTCAGAGCTATGAGGCTGCAGATGTGTTAAAGGAATGCCGGGAGCAGTTACAGGCTCTTTTGTCTCATTATCGGGTGAGGAGGGGATCGGGCTTTCTTCGGTTTGGGACGGATGACCCGGCGCTTACCGGAGAGCTCACCGGTGTGCTATA
Organism: Lachnospiraceae bacterium; assembly: GCA_021202075.1. Lineage (GTDB taxonomy): Bacteria > Bacillota > Clostridia > Lachnospirales > Lachnospiraceae > Choladousia. The sequence goes on from JAJQDT010000039.1 coordinate 18,674, forward strand.
CCTGCTTCTCCCGGTGAGCTGCACGGAAATTTCCATTGAGCCGCAGTTTACGGAGCGGATGCTTGAGCTGGATCTTTCCATCCGCGGGCATATCCGGCTGGTTCATCTGGCCCGAACCGTCTGGTGGGGATTTCGCAATCAGAGACTGAGACGGCTGATTCGGGCCTTTCGCCATGGATGATGGAAATCCGGATAGTGGGAATCTCTGATAAAGCGCGAGTTTCCCATTGCCTAACCCGGACAAGCCGGAACCATAATTTTGTCATTTTGCGCAAGAAATTGTTCTTAAGTTCCTAATGTGATTGCGGGCACATTCTTTCAACAGGAACAGACATTATTATCAGCGCAAACAGCCAGGCAACAGGAAACGAACGGTGTGGAACCGTCAGAATTGAATGACATCTGAATTGAATGACATCTATTAAATAAAAGGAGCGGAATCGTATGGCAGAGAATTTTCAGAACACAGTAGGATCTTTATTTAAGGGAATGGAGGATTTCATCACGACTAAGACCGTGGTGGGCGACCCGATCACGGTAGGCGACACGATTATCTTACCTCTCGTTGACGTGACGTTCGGCGTGGCTGCGTCGGCGAAGGCGGAAGAGAAAAAGAACGCGGGCGGCGGCGGAATGGGCGGCAAGATTTCCCCGAGCGCTGTGTTGGTGATTCAGAATGGCTGTACGAAGCTGGTCAATGTGCGCAACCAGGATCCGGTGACAAAGGTGCTGGATATGGTCCCGGACATCGTAAACCGGTTTACCTCCGGCAAGGAGAAAGAAGATTCCGACCCGGATGTGGAAGAGGCCATCCATACCGCCTCGGAGGAGGAGACTACCTTTTAGGGCTTCCCACTGTTTTTCTTTATACCTGCGGCAGTAAGGAACTGTTACGAAATAAGCTGTACATCTTGCACCGTCTGACGCGCGAATGGCAGGCCATAAAAGCTCCGCGACGCAGCCCGGGATGCAGGACACCTGCGGGTCCGGGCGTATATGGACGAATATTTTCTCTGCGCAGGCATATATTGTAAAAACACAGATTTCGGGGCAGTATGCGGAGACTGATTGGTTATACCCTGTTCTGGGCCGCGATTGGTATGATTGTGGATTTGTTTATCAAAAGTGTGCTGGCCAGTATTGTCATCATTCTCATTTTGCTGCTGGCCGGGTATCATCTGTTTGCATATTAAAAAAGAGCCATTTCAGACACGCAGAACGTGTTTCAAACGGCTCTTTCATAATTATGCATTTTCATTCAGATGATCAGAATCAGGCTCTCTCTACTTTGCCGGATCTCAGACATCTTGTACAAACATACATCTTCTTTGCTGAAGTCGGCCCGGTTTTCACTCTGACCTTCTGGATATTGGAGTTCCAGATTTTATTACTTCTCCTGTGGGAGTGGCTCACCTGAATACCGAAATGTACGGATTTATCGCAAATAGCACACTTTGCCATGACTGCACCTCCTCGCTATAAACTAAGCCATGTCATAAATACAGGCTCACAACAAATGTCATTCTACCAGATAGGGGATTGTTTTGCAAGTATAATTTTAAAAAAATGTGTGCAAATCATGCGCAAAAGAGCAGAAAACCGCGGCCATCCGTGGTTTTTATCTGTAATTCGGGTAAAATACTATTTGCAAATATCCGCATTTCTGGTAGAATAGGCAATGGAAGAAATGTCATTAACCTGTAAGTGGAGGAGGTTCCTGTTTATGAAGGGACGCATGAGTAATGAGCTTGGCTCAATTGTGATTGATACGAATGTAATTGCCACCTACGCCGGCAGCGTTGCCGTGGAGTGCTTTGGCATTGTCGGTATGGCAATCGTGAATATGAAGGATGGCCTGGTAAGACTTTTGAAGAAGGACAGCCTGGAGCGCGGACTGAGTGTAAAGATCGAAGACAACCGCATTACCATCGATTTTCATGTGATTGTCTCCTACGGAGTGAGCATCTCTGCTGTTGCGGACAATCTGTTTAGCAGCGTCAAATACCGCGTGGAAGAATTCACCGGTATGGAGGTCGAGAAAATCAATATGTACGTGGAAGGCGTACGTGTCATTGATTAATGGAGGAGCCAAACAGTGAATAAGAATACGATAGATGTCGCACTCTGCGCGAAAATGTTTCTGGCCGGGGCCAGAAATCTTGAGTCTAAAAAAGAATGGATCAATGAACTCAATGTATTTCCGGTACCGGACGGCGATACCGGCACGAATATGACTCTGACCATTATGTCGGCGGTAAAGGAGGTATCCGCTCTGGAGCCGCTTACGATGGAATCGTTTGCGAAAGCCGTTTCCTCCGGTTCCCTGCGCGGCGCCCGGGGAAATTCCGGCGTGATTCTTTCTCAGCTGCTGCGCGGGTTTACGAAGGTCATCCGCACGGAGGAGGAGATTACCCCGGTCATTTTGACAGCGGCCTTCCAGAAAGCGGTGGAGACTGCCTACAAGGCGGTGATGAAGCCGAAGGAGGGGACGATTCTTACCGTAGCAAGACTTGGAGCGGAGCGCGCCAGCGAGCTCCTTGAGGAGAACCCGGATGTTTCGCTGGACGATCTGATGACAGCGGTTCTGGCGCGCAGCGAAGAGGCGCTGGCGCAGACGCCTGAGCTGCTTCCGGTTCTGAAGGAGGCGGGCGTCGTTGATTCCGGCGGTCAGGGTCTGGTTCAGGTCCTGAAGGGCGCGCTGGATTCGTTCCATGGGATTGAGATCCCCCAGGAAGATCAGACCGATGACGGAGAGGCGGAGGGGAAAACACTCCTGCGCTATCCTTATTGTATGGAATTTACCGTCGTCCCGGAGCAGGAGGATTCCGATCTGAGCGGCGACCCGCAGCCATTGATAACCTGGATGGAATCCGTCGGGGATTCCATCGACGTTTCGGCGGATGAAAAAACCGTCCGGGTGCATATCCACACAAATGATCCGGGCGCTGTCCTTTCACAGGCACTTACTCTTGGTGCGCTGACCGGCGTCCGCATTGTCAATCTGCAAAGGGAGGCTTCAGAAGCCGGGGCGCAGGGCTGCCGGAAAGGGGCAGGCGATTTGGAAATGTCAAATTCAGTTCCTTCCGTCGGAGCATCTGATTCGGTATCGAAAGACACGAATTCTCAGGAAAGCTCTGGTTCCGCTTTGGCATTTGGGAATACGGAACGGCAGGCCGGGGATGCCGTGCAGACCGCGAAGGATGCGGCTGCGCAGGGAGCGAATGCAAGTGCAGACGGGGATTCCCCGGATGACTGGAAGGAGACCGGTTTTATCAGCGTGTCGATCGGGGATGGGATTGCGGATGTTTTCCGTGATCTCGGCGTGGACTGCCTGATCGAGGGCGGCCAGACAATGAACCCGAGCACAGAGGACATGCTGAACGCCATCAGCCAGGTTCATGCGAAGAATATCTTCATTCTTCCCAATAATAAAAACATCATCCTTGCGGCAAATCAGGCAAAGTCTCTGACAGCGGACAAGAATATTTTTGTAATACCGACCAGGACCGTGCCGCAGGGTATTACGGCTGTGATTAATTATGTCCCGGAGAAGTCGCCGGAGGAAAACGCACAGGTCATGGAGCAGGAAATAGAGGCGGTGAAAACCGGTCAGATTACCTATGCGGTGCGCGATACCCACATAGAGGATAAGGTGATTTTGGCCGGGGACATCATGGGAGTCGGGGATCATTCGATCCTGGCTGTCGGCAAAGACATCGATGAGGTGGCCGAGGAAACCGTTGCCCGGATGATGTCGGACGAGGCCGAGCTGATCAGCATTTATTATGGCGAGGATATGAGGGAAGAGGAGGCGTCCGTCCTCTGCGACCGGATTGCCGGCCTGTATCCGGACTGCGATGTGGAACTGAATTTTGGCGGACAGCCGATTTATTACTATATTATCTCGGTTGAGTGAGCTGCCAGCATAAAAGGAGATGTGCAGGAATTCAAGACAGCAGACGCTTATCCTGCGTCGAGGCTTTTATGGTCTGCGATTCGCCCGTCAGGTGATGCAAGATGGGTAAGTAGCTTCGCGGCAGTTCCTTATACTTCAGCATCGTATGAATCCTACGCAGAACAGAGTGGAGAAGTGAATGAACAGGAATCTGAATGCTCCTTTGACTGTATTAAAGGGAGTGGGGGATAAGACCGCACAGCTGTTTGCAAAGGTTGGCGTTTCCAGTCTTGGTGAGCTGCTCGCTTATTATCCTCGTGCATATGAACAATATGAGGAGCCATCTTCCATCGCATCGCTTAAGGAAGGGGAGACGGCCTCGGTCAAGGGATATCTTGCCGCTCCGATTGTGAACCAGTATTTTCGCGGACGGTGCATTTCCACAGCAAAATGCAGGTGCACAGTAGATGCCGTCGATGAGAACACATCTGCGGATATGTTGCAGATGGGCGAACAGAGGCTGACGAATAAACCGCAGCATACGGGCGAACCGGGGCTGACGAATAAACCGCAGCGTACGGGCGAACCGGGATTGACGAATAAACCGCATCGCACGGGCGAAACGGAGGAAGAGCTGCTTCTGACCTGGTACAACATGCCATATCTGAAGAATTCCCTCCGCACCGGCGAGGAGTATATTTTCCGCGGAAAGGTGAAGAAAAAAGGAAGACGGCCGCTGTTTGAGCAGGCGGCCGTTTTTTCCGTCAGCCAGTACGAGGAGCTGACGGCATCCCTGCAGCCGGTCTATTCCCTGACCAGAGGGCTGACGGTGAAAACCGTACAGAAGGCTGTGAAGCGGGTACTTTTGGATGACGGCAGTAAAGAGGAAGATTATCTGCCGGAGGATATACGGGAGCGCTATCATCTTTGTACCTTTGCGCAGGCGATTTTTCAGGTACATTTTCCGGACAGTAAGGATACGCTTGGACAGGCGCGCCACCGTCTGGTTTTTGATGAATTTTTCTTTTTTCTGCTCCAGCTTCGCGCTCTGAAGGAGCGGCGGGGGCAGGCGGCGCTTCCCTTTCGGCTCCAGGAAAAGGGAGCGGCCGGGCGGCTTTTGTCGGTGCTTCCCTGGGAGCTGACAAATGCGCAGAAGGCAGTCTGGGATGAAATCCGGCATGATCTGACCGGGCAGACGGCAATGGCCCGGCTGATTCAGGGCGACGTCGGATCCGGGAAGACGATTTTGGCAGTGCTTGCGCTTCTGACCGTGGCGGAAAATGGATATCAGGGAGCAATGATGGCTCCGACTGATGTGCTCGCCCGACAGCATTTTGATTCCATAACGGCTCTGCTTTCTGAACATCAGCATCCTTACGAGGTGCTTTTGCTGACCGGTTCTATGACTGCGTCTCAGAAAAAAGAAGCCTATGCAAAGCTGGCATCCGGGGAGGCATCCATCGTCATCGGCACCCATGCGCTGATTCAGGAAAAAGTGGTTTACCGCAATCTTGCGCTTGTGATTACGGATGAGCAGCACCGGTTCGGCGTGCGCCAGAGAGAACTCCTTTCACAAAAGGGAAATACCCCGCATACGATGGTAATGAGCGCAACGCCGATTCCGCGGACGCTCGCGGTGATTTTATATGGCGATCTGGATATTTCAGTTCTGCGGGAAAAGCCGGCCAGCCGCCTGCCAGTCAAAAACTGCGTGGTTGGCCCGTCCTGGCGGTCGAAAGCATATGCGTTTATCGAGTCACAGGTTCGCCTGGGCCATCAGGCGTATGTGATCTGTCCGATGGTCGAAGAGAGCGACACGGTTGACGCGGAAAATGTCATGGAATACACGGAAACGCTGCGGCAGGCGCTTCCCGGAGATATCCGGATTGATTACCTGCATGGCCGGATGAAGCCGATGGAAAAGAACGAGCGGATGGAACGGTTTCTTCGCAATGAGATACAGGTGCTTGTCTCCACGACGGTCGTGGAGGTTGGCGTGAATGTACCGAATGCGACTGTGATGATGATTGAAAACGCGGAGCGCTTCGGGCTGGCGCAGCTGCACCAGCTGCGCGGACGGGTCGGTCGGGGGCAGGCGCAGTCTTATTGTATTTTTTTACATGCGGTGGATAATGATGCTATCCGGGAACGGATGGATATTCTGAATCATTCCAATGATGGATTTGAAATCGCGGCAAAGGATCTTAAGCTGCGCGGTCCCGGCGATTTGTTTGGCGTCCGGCAGAGCGGCCTGATGAATTTTCGGTTGTCGGATATTTACGCGGATGCTGACATCCTGCAGCAGGCGAACGAAGCGGTCAGCCGGATCACGGAGGAGGATGCATCCCTGGAGCTTCCGGAACACCGGAAGTTAAAAGAGCGATATGAGACACTTGTGAGTCGGCAGAGCGAAGCGGTGAGCCTGTAAATAGTTATATTTGTACAACATTTATTTAAAAACAAACGTCCCGCACAGTTGTTTTTGATGGAAAATGGCGAATTTCTTGCGCAATTTTGGGAAATTTAAGACTTGTATTGTTTTGACGATTGTTATATTATGACCGATGTACAGAGTTATTAATTGATTCAGACTAATCGTATGTGCTTAATTCTGATACGAATGTATAGGCATGCACGCATGGTTTTTCTGTCAGGATGAACCACCGTGTGAATAAAAACAGGAAATCATTTTTGGAGGAAAGAAAAATGCCAAGAACAAAAAAGACACAGGAAGAACAGGTTGAGGAAGTAGTAGAGGCAGCAAAGAAGGCTGTAGCGAGCACCAGAAAAGCGACAAAGAAAGCGACTGAGAAGGCAGCAGTAGCCGCTAAGGAGACAGCAAAGAAGGCTGAGACAGTCACGGCGGAAGCGAAAAAGGCCATGGCGAGTGCCGCGAAAAAGCCGCTCAAGGAAGAGGTTTATCTTCAGTATGCCGGCAAGGAGATTAATAAAGACGCAGTAGTAAAGCAGGTAAAGGAATGCTGGACGAAGCAGGGGAATAAGATTGGCGAAATCAAAACCCTTACCGTATATCTGAAGCCGGAAGAGAACAAGGCTTATTATGTGATCAACGGAGAAGCTTCAGGGAGCGTAGAGCTGTAAGATTGCAGCCCATATTCCAGACAGCAAAAAAGGCAGTTCATTCGGTGAAACCGAAGTGGACTGTCTTCTTTTTATGCACAGGGCCGGGCAGGGCATATCCCATGCGAAGCGTGGGATGCCACCCGGCGAGGGTGTTTTGCGGCTAAAGTCGCCCCGGCCCGTGGTCATAAGGAATCCTCCGACTTTGTCGGCAATCCTTATGACATACCGCGCGGACGAGCAAGACTCGGCAAGCCGCCTCCTACCCGATCACAGAGCCGGACAAGGCGCATATCCCCTGCGAAGCGTACGATGCCAGCGCCCCAATCTCTGATTGGAGGCATAACCCGTCAAGGGAGTTTATGGTTAAAGCAGCAACCGGCTCGATTGTAACATCTGCCGGAAGAAAAGAGAACTTAAAAATCATCCGAGCGGATATTATCCCTCCAGTCAAGGTCGCCCCGTGCAAGACCCAGCACCAGAGATTCAGCGGTAGCGATGTTTGTAGCAATCGGAATATTGTATTCGTCGCAGCATCTGGAGATCGCAAAGATATCCGGGTCATTCGGACTTGCGGTGATTGGATTATAAAAGAAGATGACCATGTCCATGCTGTTGCGCTCGATCATATCAATAAACTGCTTGTCCCCGCCAACACTTCCGGGCAGGAACTTATAAACCTTAAGGTTTGTGACTTCTTCGATTCTCCTCCCGGTCCCGCCTGTCGCATACAGGTGATGTCTGGAGAGGATGTACTTATAGGCAAGGCAAAAATTCTCGATCAGTGTTTTCTTGTTATTATGTGCGATAAATCCGATGTTCATCAAGATGTCCGCCTTTCTGAATTCAAAACTACCCCTTTTATCATGACTATCAACCTCATTATAGCAACTTTTTCTGAAATTTCAAGTTATTTTTGATTTTTTTTAGATAAAATATATAAAAAAGCTAAAACCATCTGTGCGAAAGGAATTCCCCTCGTAACCGGACAATTTTGGCAGAGTGTCTAAACCGCGAAGAAAATGCTTGACAATTTAAAATTAAGAGGAGCATACTACAGGATATATCTGGTCTGGACGTGTATAAGCGTTTCAGAGAAAAACTCAGAATGAAAGAAAGGATAAAGAATCTATGCTGGTTCCTATACTCTTGTTTCTGATTGGACTGATCCTGCTGATTAAAGGCGGGGACTGGTTCGTGGATGGCGCGACCGGGATCGCTGCCCGGTTCCATCTGCCGGAGCTGCTGATCGGGGCTACGGTTGTATCAATCGGCACTACATTGCCGGAGGTAATGGTATCCGCCACCTCAGCGGCAGGCGGTCACAGTCAGATTGCCTATGGCAATGCGATTGGGTCGATTATATGTAATACCGCTCTGATTGCCGCAGTCACAGTCGCTGCCCGCCCGGGCAAAGTCGAGCGCAAAACACTCACCATGCCGGTCTGTTTTTTCTTTGCCGCCGCATTTTTTTATGCGCTGATCGCTTATACGACCGGCTCATTTACACGGCTGGACGGAATCCTGCTGCTTTGCTTGTTTCTGGTCTATATGGCGGCTATAGTGCGGCAGATGACAAAGGCAGATACAGATACTAATATAGATACAAATAAAAATGCGGAAGCTTCTGCCAAAGACAGTCAAAAGAACTCTCTGGCCAGGGAACTCGTTCTCCTGGTGGCCGGTGCGGCACTCATCGCAGTCGGCGCCAATCTTCTGGTCGACAACGGAACCCTGATTGCAGAGGGACTGGGCGTGCCGGAGTCGGTCATTGCGCTGACCTTTGTGGCGCTTGGCACGTCACTCCCGGAGCTGGTGACCGCAATCACCTCGCTCCTCAAAGGTCATGGGGCTCTTTCGCTTGGCAATGTCATTGGCGCGAATCTGTTCAATCTGGTGCTGGTCTGCGGAATATCCATCACACTGAAGCCGTTTGAGATTCCGGCGTCCTCCATGCTTTTCGGGCAAAATGCTTCGCTCGTGCTGGATCTTCCGGTGATGTTTGCTGTCATGCTGATTCTGACGATCCCCGCACTTGTGCGCGGGAAGCTGTCACGCATACAGGGGATTGTGCTGCTTGCAATCTATGTCGGATATTGCGTGATACAGTTTGCGATGTAGATTTCTTCTACGGGCTGTGTCAAGGCTTTTATGGTCTGCGATTCGCACGTTAGGCGGTGCAAGAGGCATAAGTTATTTTTTATCAGCTCCTTAATTTTGTGGCTGATCGAAAGAACGATGTGGTTTATTGTATGATGCGCACTGGATGCTTATGGATTTTCAGAAACTGCGCCATACGGAAGAGTGCCGTGCGGTTTCATCGCACGGCACTCTTTTGATGCGCAGGGCTGCGTAAGGAGTTTTCGGCTTTTGCCGGACGCAGCCCGTAGTCATAAGGAATCCTCCGACTTCGTCGGCAATCCTTATGACATACCGCGCGGGCGAGTAGGAGCCGACAAGCTGCCTCCTACTCGATCTCACAGGTCGCGTCCGACTAAAACCGGACACGGCCTGGCGTGGCGGATGTTCCGATTTGCGAGGCAAATCGAGAACTCCGGACAGGGGGATAGGACTCCCCCTGTCCGATTCGCAGGATGCTGTACCTGCCTGATTCACGCGTTTGAAACGTTGCCAAAAGCAGTTTCTGTTACATCGTGGTCGTAGTTCCGGTACCGGACATCTGACGCTCCTGGGCTTCAATCATCTTTTTAACCATATAGCCTCCGACGGAACCATTCTGCTTGGAGGTCAGGTTCCCGTTGTAACCGTCTGAAAGCGGCACACCCAGTTCATTTGCCACCTCAAATTTGAAGCGGTCCATAGCGCCCTTTGCTTCCGGCACTGCAGTCGTATTTCCTGAACGATTAGACATAATAAACGCCTCCTTTGTTTTTTGTTTCATTTATCTTCAACGGTAAGTGCAGCTTTTTGCTGCATTCATAGTATATGCATTCGATGCGGATCTAAACTGGAAATTGTTTCATTTTCAGCAAAATTTCACGTTTCCGTTTCTTTTATGTATTGACAGCATGGCACGAAAAAATTATAATAATCAGCGGGTGTGATGGATATGAGAGTGATAGCGGGAAAGGCGCGAAGGCTTCCGCTGAAGACGGTTGCGGGAGAGAATACGCGGCCGACGACGGATCGGATCAAAGAGACTCTTTTTAATATATTGCAAAATGATCTTTACGGGATCCGTTTCCTGGATTTGTTTGCGGGAAGCGGCGGGATTGGCATTGAGGCCTTAAGCCGCGGTGCGGCATATGCCTGTTTTGTGGATAACAGCCGCGCTGCAGTGGATTGCATTCGTGGGAATCTGGCGTTTACCCGTCTTGGCAGTCAGGCGGATGTGCTGCAATGCGATGTGCTGACGGCTCTTTCCAGGCTGGACGGCAGGCCTCCCTTTCAGATTGTTTTTATGGATCCTCCTTATGGGAAGGGGCTGGAAGATCTGGCGCTTGCATTTCTTATGGAACACCGCCTGTCCTTCGTCGATGAACAGACGATGTTCATTGTGGAGGCGGCGCTGGAAATGGATCCGGAACATTTTACCGGGCTGGGATATGAAATCCTGCGTGTGAAAGTATATAAGACCAATCAGCATATATTTCTGCGGGCAGACAGATCCAGATCTGAAAACGGCAGTGGCGAAGAGGAGCAGCAGTTATGAAACGAGCAGTCTATCCGGGCAGCTTTGACCCGGTGACACTGGGCCATCTGGATATCATTGAGCGCGCGGCGGCTCTGGTGGACGAGCTGGTGGTCGGCGTATTGAATAATAATGAAAAAACACCGTTGTTTTCTGTCGAAGAACGTGTTAAGATGTTAGAAGATGTGACCACTCATATTTCAAATGTACGGGTGGAGGCGTTTTCCGGACTTTCTGTAGAGTTTTGCAAGAAGTGCGAGGCTTCTTTTCTCGTGCGCGGGTTGCGCGCGGTGACGGATTTTGAATATGAGCTGCAAATGGCGCAGACAAACAAGAGTCTGGAACGGGGAGTGGATACGCTGTTCTTTACGACCGAGCTGAATTATGCTTATATCAGTTCTACGATCGTAAAAGAAGTCGCATCTTATGGCGGCGACATTTCAGGTTTTGTTCCGCCGCTGGTGGCAGAGTGCGTATATGCCAGAATCGGCCATACTCAATAAGATCAGCGCCGGAATCGGACGGAAAAAGTGTGCTTCTTAATGGATCAGGAAGAATGACGCGTGTGAAATACACACAGTTGGTCTTAGTTGGAATTATCCGGATATTCGTGCAGGTACCGATATCGGACTGGCAGACCATATTGTAAGAGCTTTTGTATCATGTATATGGAATTACGATACAGGTGGCTGGGTTGCGGGTAAGTAACGGAGTGTAAATTTAAAATAAGGAGAGCAAACCATGGCAAGCAGTAGAATTGAACAGATTATTGAGGAAATTGAGGAGTTTATTGACAGCTGTAAGTTCCAGCCTCTGTCTTCTACAAAGATTGTAGTGAATAAGGAGGAACTGGAGGAGCTTCTGCGCGAGCTGCGGATGAAGACGCCGGACGAGATCAAGCGCTACCAGAAGATTATCAGCAATAAAGACGCGATTCTGGAGGACGCGCAGTCAAAGGCGGACGCGATTATTGCTGAAGCGCAGGCGAAAGCACAGAAGATTGTCAGCGACAGTGAAGTGATGAGGATTGCGACGGAACAGTCCAGGCAGCTGATTGAAGAGACGAATACACAGGCGCAGGAGATTATGGACCGCGCGACAGAGGACTCGAATAACATCCGCATGAGTGCGATTCGTTATACAGATGATATGCTGGGGAATCTGGAGAAGATCATGAGCCATACGATTGATACCGCCGGCACTAAGTACAGCAATTTTATTAATTCTGTTCAGTCCTGCTATGATATTGTGAGTAAGAACCGTTCGGAATTATCTCCGACGGCAGAGCCATCGAGCTATACTCAGCCGGAACAAGAGGAGGACATGCCGCTGGATGAGTAATGCGGTTTCTGCCCGGAACCGTTATCCGGTGATTAGAACAATTTGTTTTGCAGCAAAAGCGCAGCTGCGGCAAATAGAATGGCAAGCAGGGTGATGTTCACCCTGCTTTTTATGTAGCGAAGCAGGAATTCTCTGTCCATATGGGCGATACCAATGCTCTGGGCCAGGGCGGAACAACCGCCGAAGGCTGCCAGGGCGGATATCGCAAGATACTTTGCGTGAAACGGAAGCGCAGACTGCGCAAGCAGACGGGTTCCGTTTGTCACTTCGATGGATGAGACCAGAAGCAGAACGAATGGATTGCTTAGTGGGGCAGCCTGCATCAGAGCCCCGGAAAGGACCGCAAACAGAAGAATGTAAGCACATAGACGCAGGGCGCTTTCCATTGCGTCAAAGATGCATTCATCCAGTACATCCGCGAACGTCGATTCGGGCACCGTTGAAGCATTCTGTAAATTGGAATCCTTTCGGACATGTGCTGTGAGCGGTAGTTCTCCGAAGCTTTCATGGTTTTCGCGTTTATGCGGGTGCCATGCCAGAGACGGATGATGCTTGTTACCGATGTGTTCTGCCAAACCGCAAAAAAGTGCGGAACCGAGAACCGATACCGGAACGCACCACGCAAACCCGTTAAGCTGCAATTGTTCGACCGCAACATAAGACAGAAGAAAGCCGGGACTTAAGTTGTTGACAAATCCGATCAGGCGGAGCGCTTCGCTCCGTTCGATTTTTTTCTCCCGATATAATTCGGAGGTCAGCTTTGCGCCAACCGGGAGGCCGCAGAGAAATCCGGCAAGGATGGCGAAAGCTCCGTACGGCGAACAGCCGAAAAGCCACATAAATGGACGCGTCAGTGTTTTCGGAATGTCTTCCGCGTGGATGATGCGAATCATCATGGAGCTCAGAAACAGAAACGGAAAAATGACAGGCAGAACCGAGTGGTACCAGAGCAGAAGGCCGCTGCGGGCCGATTCCGCGGCATTCTGCGGAAATAGCAGAAGGTAGCCAAACAAGGAAAAAATCAGAAGCAATCCGCTTGCGGATGGAAATAATGCAAAAACCCCCGTTTTGCGCATGTGCAGTCCTCCCTGATTTAAGAATCTGCGTCAGTCCTGCCTGTGTAGCAGGCGTGATGTCATCGGAAAATTGCAGGCAGAAATCGTCCTGACACAGCCTGAATTATGATATGAGAAGAGGGATCGGTTTATGATATTTTCCATACTCGTTGCACGGGTACGGACATGTGATAAGGAAAACCGCGTCCTATCATATTTCACAGATGATTCGAATATATTGGTTACCGGAAATCTGGGAAAAGGAATCGGCAGAGTATATGCGAAACAATCGTTTCAGTATGACCATTTTCCTGGCGGTTCTGATCCTGATCTCTTCCTGGTTTGCTTCTCTGCTGTATCAGCGGCAGGCCGCCGGAATGCTTCATGCGGATGTGGTTGATTCCGATCAGTTTCGAAAAATGCAGATGTCGGAAGAAACGCTTTCACTTCTCCTGGACGCGCCGAACGGCATGACACCGGGGGAAATCCTGACCGTTTGCTATCCATTTTCATCAGGAGCTTCCGGTTTGGCTCCTTCCTGGATGAGCAAAAATGCGATTCTTTCATGGAGACGCCGCCTGGTTCATGACAACCAGAACGGATATTTGTCTGTAAAAAATGGCTATGAGGCTGTATGGGATGATATCGTCTGTTTTCCGGTGACCGGAACGGAGATTACATTTGAAAATTCCTGGATGTTCGAGCGCATATATGGGGGAATCCGCGGGCATGAAGGAACCGATCTGATGCCGGCTGAAAATCTCTCCGGCGCATTTTCGGTGGTCAGCATGACGGATGGCGCCGTGGAAAAAATCGGCTGGCTGGAGCAGGGCGGGTACCGCATTGGGATCCGGAGTGAAAACGGCGGATATTTTTACTACGCGCACCTGGACTCCTATGCGCGGGAGTTTGCAGTCGGAGAACTGGTGTATGCAGGAGAACGTCTGGGCATGATGGGCGATACCGGCTACGGCCCGGAGGGCACCCGCGGTCAGTTTGACGTGCATCTGCATGTCGGCATCTATATCCGAACAGATTTGTCTGAAGAAACGAGTGTGAATCCCTACTGGGTACTCCGGTATGCACAACTTCTGAGTTAAGGAACTGTTGCGAAATAACATGAGCATCTTGCACCGCCTGACGTGCGAATCGCAGGACATAAAAGCCCCGGCGCAGCACGGCATCCGTAACATACCGGTCATAAGCTTAAGCCTTATCAGGCAGACGGCAGATTGCTGCAACAGCTGCAATAGATCGCGATTTGTTTTGATTGCAACTTTCAGACACTTATGATAAACTGTGGATCAGGTATTAAAAAGTCTGCTATTACAGGGAAGAACCGCGCGAATGAATACAGGCTTTTTGCTTTATGAGGTTTTACGAGGTGATGCAATATGGAGATTCAACTGTGGCGGGAAATCCTGGGTCCTTACGACCTGGCGGTGCGGGAGCTGGTGGTAAAATTTGAACATCTGATTTCAGAATACCGGAATCAGGGATTGTATTCCCCGATTGAACAGGTGACCGGCAGGGTAAAGTCAATTGCCAGCATTCTGGATAAAGCGCAGAAAAAGAATGTGACCGCCGGAGAGGTAGAAGAAAAGATTCTGGATATCGCCGGGGTGCGGATTATCTGCCAGTTTGTCGAGGATATTCAGAAGGTGGTGGAAATCATCCGTGCGCGGACGGACATGGAGATTGTGAGTGAGCGTGATTATGTCAGCCACATGAAGGACAGCGGATACCGCAGCTATCATATCATTGTGTTATATGAGGTGCAGACGGTCAATGGCAGCCGGAAAATCCATGTGGAGATTCAGATTCGCACGCTTGCAATGAATTTCTGGTCTACGATCGAGCATTCACTGCAGTACAAATACAAAAAGAATATTCCGGAACATATCAGTGAAAAGCTGATGAACGTGGCGAATGCGACCATTTCGCTGGACAATGAAATGTCGTCTGTGCGAAGCGAGATTATGGATGCGCAGATTTCCTCACAGCTTCAGACGAGGCTGGTCGCGGACATTTTGAACAATATTCAGAACCTGTACCGGGTGACAACGAAACGCGAGGTGCAGAAGATACAGGATGAGTTTTACCGGATTTATGAACTCAATGATATTGACCAGCTCCGCCGGTTCGGCAGGGAGCTTGACCTGATTGCGGAAGGATACCGGGTGCAGTCGGTTGAGACGGAGGAAGTATAAAAAGGAACCCCATGAAGGGACGGTATGGGAAGGAACAGAAAGGTATGTCACCAGAACCAGAAGAACGGCTCCCACACGCATTCGTGGAGCGGATGAAGGCGCAGCTGGGGGAGGAATCTGAGCAATTTCTGGCCAGCTATGAGGAAGAACCCTTATCGGGCGTGCGCCTGAATACCCGGAAGCTGCCTGTGCATGCGGCGGAGGATAAGCTGCCGTTTTTGAAAGAGCGGATTCCGTGGACGGAAAACGGATTTTATGCAAAAAAGGACGCGTCGGTTTCCGGTCATCCGTGGTATCACGCGGGCCTTTATTATATGCAGGAGCCAAGCGCCATGCTTCCGGCCAGCGTGCTCCCGGTCGAACCGGGGGATCATGTTCTCGATCTGTGTGCGGCTCCGGGCGGGAAGGCGACGGAGCTGGCTTCGCGGCTTTATGGGGGAGGGCTTCTGGTGGCCAATGACGTCAGCGCGAGCCGTGCCAGAGCGCTTCTGAAAAACCTGACTGCCTGGGGTGCTTCGAATATCTGTGTGACAGCGGAGACGCCGCAGCGGCTTCTGGAGTCGTTCGGCTGTTTTTTTGATAAGATTCTGGTTGACGCGCCCTGCTCCGGGGAGGGAATGTTTCGGAAAGATGGCAATCTGATGGGATTCTGGGAACAGAAGGGTCCCGCGGAATACGCGCCTCTGCAAAAAGAGATTCTTTCCTGCGCGGTACAGATGCTCAAGCCCGGGGGCATGCTTGTCTATTCCACGTGTACGTTTTCGGAAGAAGAGGACGAAGCGGTTGTCGCGGACGCGCTTGCCCGTTATCCGCAGATGGAACTGTTGCAGCCTGCGATGCAGGATGGCTTTTCCGGTGGAACATCCCCGACACGCTGCATTCGGCTCTACCCGCACAGGGTGAGAGGAGAGGGGCATTTCCTGGCACTGATGCGGAAGCGGCCCGTAACATCTGAGATGGGACACTCCGGTGCGGCTTCTCGCTCTGATGCTTTTTCCGCGCACAGGGGCCAAAAGGAAGACGCCATCCCCGGGCAGGTCATGGGATTTTTGTCCGGGATTACTTCCGCAGAATTTCGGAAAATTGCGAAAACTTACCGTTATCGGCAGCTGAAGGAGCAATGCCTGTTACTCCCGCCCTGTCCCATTCCGGAGGGACTGCGCTATCTTCGGACGGGGCTTCTTCTGGGCACGCTCCGAAGCGGTCGATTTGAGCCGTCCCAGGCGATGGCAATGATACTCGATTCCTCCGGCTACCCGGTGGTGCTGAATCTTTCTGTGTCAGATGAGCGCGTCATGCGTTACCTGAAAGGGGAGACACTGGAGCTTTCTGACGAGGAGGCCCTTGTGCTGAGGACCGGAAGCTCGTCTGTGAAGAGTTCTTCTCCGGCACAGCCTCAGGTGCTGGTCTGTGCGGATGGGTATGCCCTCGGCTGGGGCAGATTTGCGGGCTGCCGACTCAAAAACAAGTATCATCCGGGATGGAGAATACAATAAGGAAGAGACAGTAGGGAAAAGACAGTAAGGAAAAGACAGGAGAGTACTATACATATGCTATCAAATACAGATGCTGTCATTTTTGATCTGGACGGGACTTTGATGGATTCTATGGATCTCTGGTCAGATATTGATATCGAATATCTGGGTCGATATGGATGTGTCCCGACTCCGGATATGGTTGCAGCGATTGAGGGAATGAGCTTTACGGAGACCGCCCAATATTTTAAATCCCGATATGCGATTCCGGACTCGATTGAGGAGATTAAGAAAGAGTGGAACCGGATGGCGTTTCAGAAATATGCGAACGATGTGCAGCTGAAGCCTGGGGCGGCACGATTTTTACGTGCGCTCCGGCAAAGGAAGCTTCCGGCCGCGATTGCCAGCAGCAACAGTCAGGAGCTGATTCGCGCGGCTCTGGCCAATCATCAGGTTGAGGACTGTTTTGACCTGATCGTGACCTCCTGCGAGGTGTCAAAGGGAAAGCCGTCGCCGGATGTCTATCTGTACGCGGCAGACCGGCTGGGAGTTGCGCCCGGGCGCTGTCTGGTCTTTGAGGATGTGCCGATGGGGATTCTCGCCGGAAAAAACGCCGGCATGCGGGTATGCGCAATGGAGGATGATTTTTCCGCCGCGCGCAGGGTTGAAATCCGGCGGCTGGCGGATTATTATATACGCAGCTATGACGAGGTCCTGGACGGGAGCTATGAGGTGCTCCGAGAGAAGGAACGGCGCGGTATTATGGATTCTGAACAGTGCTGACAGTTTGCTCTGTGTCGAGGCTTTTATGGTTTGCGATAGCGCCGACCAAACGTGGTGCAGAGCGCTTCCTGAAAAAACGCGGCGAGGTGAAGGACATGGAGTTTCTTCCGACAACGCCCGAAGAAATGCGGGCGCAGGGTGTAAAACAGCTGGATTTTGTATATGTATGTGGGGATGCCTATGTCGATCATCCCTCTTTTGGTCATGCGATTATCAGCCGGCTGCTTCAGGCGCATGGCTACACAGTCGGTATCCTCGCCCAGCCCAACTGGAGAAAAAAAGAAAGTGTGACGCTGCTCGGACGGCCGCGGCTGGGGTTTCTGGTCTCGGCCGGAAATATGGATTCCATGGTCAATCACTATACCGTTTCAAAAAGAAGACGCTCCGTGGATGCCTATTCTCCGGGCGGCGTGATGGGAAAACGCCCGGATCATGCGGTACTTGTCTATTGCGGCCTGATCCGTCAGGCGTATCCGGATGTTCCGATCATCGCGGGCGGGATCGAGGCGAGCCTTCGCCGCCTGGCGCATTACGATTACTGGTCAGATTCACTGAAACGTTCGATTCTGATGGACTCCGGCGCAGATCTGATTTCCTATGGGATGGGAGAGCGCTCGATCCTGGCGATTGCAGAGGCGCTGGATTCGGGCCTCTCGATTCACGACATCACATTTGTCGACGGCACCTGCTATAAGACCAGGCGGCTGGAGGACGTCTATGACTATGAGCTTCTGCCTTCCTACGAAGAGATGAAGGCCAGAAAGCAAAGGTACGCGGAAAGCTTTTATATTCAATACCGCAACACCGATCCGTTCACCGCGAAACGGCTGGTGGAACCCTATGGGAACCGTATGTATGTCGTGCAGAATCCTCCATCCAGACCGCTTTCCACTTTGGAGATGGATGATGTTTATGACCTGCCTTACTGCAGGACCTGGCATCCGTCCTATGACAGGCAGGGCGGGATTCCTGCACTTGAGGAGGTGAAATTCAGCCTGGTCAGCAACCGCGGATGCTTTGGCGGCTGTCATTTCTGTGCGCTGACGTTTCACCAGGGGCGTATTGTGCAGGTTCGAAGCCACGATTCAATCATAAAAGAGGCCAGGCAGATGACGGCGGATCCGGATTTTAAAGGGTATATTCATGATGTCGGCGGTCCGACCGCGAACTTTCGCCACCCGGCCTGCAAAAAGCAGCTGGAGCGCGGCGTCTGTCCGAACAGACAATGCCTGTTTCCGGAGCCCTGCAGAAATCTGGACGCCAGCCATGAGGATTATGTGAATCTGCTGCGGCGTCTGAGAACCCTGCCGGGGGTCAAAAAGGTGTTCATCCGTTCCGGTATCCGGTTCGATTACCTGATGGCGGATTCCTCGGATACCTTTTTCCGGGAGCTCGTACAATATCACATCAGCGGGCAGCTGAAGGTAGCGCCGGAGCATGTCTCCGGCCGGGTGCTGGAAATGATGGGAAAGCCAAAACACAGCGTTTACCTGAAGTTCACGCAGGCATATAAAAAGATGAATCAGGATTGCGGAATGAATCAGTATCTGGTTCCTTACCTGATGTCCTCCCATCCGGGATGTTCCATGAGAGAGGCGGTGGAGCTGGCCTGCTACCTGCACGACCTGGGCTACATGCCCGAGCAGGTACAGGATTTTTACCCGACGCCATCCACCATCTCGACCTGTATGTATTACACCGGCCTGGATCCGCGTACCGGGGAAACCGTTTATGTGGAGAAAAATCCGCATTACAAAAAGCTCCAGCGCGCATTGATCCAATACCGGAAACCGGAAAATTATGACCTGGTAGTGGAAGCTCTGAAAATCGCCGGGCGCACGGATCTGATCGGTTATGGATCGGACTGTCTGGTCCGGCCACGTCATGGAACGGATGAGCGAGACGCGAGGCATCGTACAAAAACCGGAACGGATGTGCGAAATGCGAAGCATAGTGCAAAAGCC
>JAJQDT010000034.1:124-7516 GCA_021202075.1 Lachnospiraceae bacterium
AAGCCGCACAATGGAAAATCGCTTCGCGATTAGTGCGGCCTTCGTCCATACTCGCTGCGCGAGTACGGACATATGATACAATGAAAGCCGCACAATGGAAAATCGCTTCGCGATTAGTGCGGCCTTCGTCCATACTCGCGTGCGAGTATGGACATATGATACACTAACGAAGTAAGGAGGAATCTGTGTGAGCAAGTTATTAATCGTAGAAGATGAAGGCGCCATCGCCGACCTGGAAAGGGATTATCTGGAGCTGTCCGGATTCGAGGTGCAGATCGAAAGCTCCGGCGCAAGAGGATTAAAACGGTCGCTTGAAGAGGACTATGACCTCATCATTCTGGATCTGATGCTGCCGGAGCTCGACGGCTTCGAGATCTGCCGCCAGGTTCGGGAGAAAAAGAATGTTCCTATTATAATGGTGTCCGCGAAAAAGGACGACATTGACAAAATCCGCGGCCTCGGCCTGGGCGCGGACGACTACATGACCAAACCGTTCAGTCCGAGTGAGCTGGTCGCCCGCGTGAAAGCGCATCTGGCGCGTTATGAGCGCCTGGTAAACAGCAACATCCAGGAAAACGACATCGTGGAAATCCGCGGCATCAAAATCGACAAAACCGCCCGTCGCGTCTGGATCAACGGGGAAGAAAAGAACTTCACGACCAAAGAGTTCGACCTGCTCAC
The DNA here is from genome assembly GCA_021202075.1 of Lachnospiraceae bacterium. Lineage (GTDB taxonomy): Bacteria > Bacillota > Clostridia > Lachnospirales > Lachnospiraceae > Choladousia. The sequence continues at coordinate 806 of JAJQDT010000034.1, forward strand.
CTTCCTCGCCCAGAACCCGAACCATGTCTTCACCAAAGAAGAACTCTTCCGTGAGATCTGGGACATGGAATCTGTCGGCGACATCGCAACCGTCACCGTCCACATCAAAAAAATCCGCGAAAAAATCGAGCGCCAGTCCTCCAAACCCGAATACATCGAGACCATCTGGGGCGTCGGGTACCGGTTTAAGATGTGATGCAAAAGAAAACGTGAAAAAGAAGAGAGAGTTCCATTTGGAACTCTCTTTCATATACCGTCATACAAGCCCAAATCGTTTCTTTAATTCAAGCAGTTCAGCTTCGGCCTTGCGTGTATTAGCCTCAGCTTTCTCCGCGCGAATCCGTTCCCGCTCGGTATTTTTACGCTCCTCCGCGCGTCCTTCTGCGCGTCCGTCTTCTACAAGTAATTTACCAAGATAAGTCATTTTAATCCCTCCCTTAATGAGTTCGAGTTCGCTGTGGTTCAGAAATTTTGTCACCATAGCGTAAATGGCGGCTTCGATTTTTTCAACATCCTCCCGTGGCACCTGGTCGGCTCTGGTCGTGATTTCAAAAGCGCTCTGAATCCGCTCAGCCTGAGAGCTTTCGCCGACAAATACAGGGAGCAGGGGCAGCATTACAAGATCGTCGCGGGTGATAGGCTCACCGTTGTGTATCTTGTTCTTTAACCTCGCCAGAAGTTCATCCGCATTGCGTTTGCTCATGATGATGGGATGTATTTTATACGTATTAATTCCCTCAGTAAGCTCCGTCATGGGGCGTTTGATTTTACCGGAGAACAATACGTATGTAGTCACAGGCGTCTTCAGGTGATAGCTGAGATCCGCTTCGTAGCTCCGAAAACGGCGGAGATCATTCGTCCCGCCATTTTTGGACTGAAATTCAAAATGGATAATACTCTTATCCTCTATCAGAAAATTAAAGTCCTGATATCCTTTTCTGAGAACGAGCTGTACTTCTTCCGTGAGGGTGTACGCCGTTACCTTCTGAGAGATCCCAAAATGCGGCATCATCTCTTCTGTAAAAAATCCCATCATCACCTTCATGACCCCGTCCTCCGTCTGGCTGGCCGGGCTGTCGTCCATATAATCTGTCTGATTATTATCATCATCATTATCTGCAGATGCCGCAGGTCCCATATTCGGATTCGTTTCCTGAGGTGAAGAGAGTTCTTCCGTTCCGCCCTGTGTGGCTTTTCTTTTTTCTGTCATCCTCTGTGCCTCCATTGTACTCTATTTTCTTAAAAATAGCTATTAATTTCTGAAATTTCCTAAGGTTTCTCTTCCAAAGGTTTCCCGTCTGTAAATTGCCTCCCGGCGGAGGCGAATCGCCGGTCAGGCGATGCCCGGGGTATTGTACGGTATGGTGCATACATGACCGTATCCGTGTGGATAATCTTTCGTAAGGAAGCTTTGATGGAGACATTGTCAAAAATAGAAAAAATAAGATTGTCAGAAAAAACAGAATCGCTAAAAATAACCATCAAAGTTCATAACAGAACTATAACATCTCAAACACTATCTGTCAACTAAAATATATAAAATAAAAAGTATAAATTAATAAACTTATTAATTTATGAACATAAAAATAATAACATAAAATATGGTTGTACATTCATAGAGAGCAAACGAGGAAGGATATGATGGCATTTACTTAACTATTTCGCAATTACGAAACTTGTTAAGTATTACTGAATTTTGTTAAAAAAATTAGAAAAAATTGTGAAAAATGTATTGCAAAATTTTCTATAACGGATTATGATAAAGGCAATATCATCCTCTTTGTCTCTTTGTGCGTGGCCAGTCTGTATCGAGTGTATACAGACCCGCAACTGTTCTGTTTTCAATCAAAAATGCGGAATGGTATGCGGCAGATGTGATATGGCATCCGGCGCGAAAGTAAGAGAAGCGGGCGGCACGAAGGGAGACAGGGCGGATAAAGACAGGTATATATAAAAGCAAAGGAAGGCATTCTGTAGCTGCAAAGATAATGACAGAAAAATGGGATGTACATAGCAGACGCAGGCATTTACAAAGAAGGGGGAAGAAAAAATGTTACGTAATGGCAGAAATGCAAATCAGGGGGGGCGATTTCTGGCTATACTTTTAGCTTTGGCTATGGTATTCCAGCAGGCCGGTATTACTACGCTGGCTGAGGAGCTTTCCACGACCGAGACCGTCGCATCCGTCGAAGAAGAGACAGCGGCGGAAGAGACTACAAAGGAAGCGGAGACCACTGCGTCCGCCGGCGAGACGACGGAAACCACCGCGAAAGAGACAACGGCAGAGACGTCAGCACCAGCGGCTGGTTCCGATACGAAGGATTCTTCTGCATCGGAAGAAACATCTGCACCCGCAACGGAAACAGATGTGACCGAAGCGGCTACACAGAAATCAACGGAGTCTTCTGCTGCCGATCCTTCTACAGAGCCGGAAAGCGGTGCTGTGACCGAGGCATCTACTGAAGCGGAGACACTTCTCAATTCTACTCAGAAAACAGATACAGAGGATGGGATCGAAGCATCTTCGAATAACGAAAAGACGTCGGCAGAAGCCGAGACTGAGACTGAAGCCGGAACAGAGTCTGTGACAGAAGCAGTCACAGAGGATGAGTCGGATACTGAAGTCGAGTCTGAGATCGTCACAGAAGCAGAGACCGAGATCGAGACGGATACGGAGATTGAATCCGAGGTCGCTGCAGCAGACGGGACGGAGGCTGAGGCGCAGACCGAGACCGAAGCGCCGAAGACTTATTTCACTTATTCAGACAGCCGTGTTGTGATCACAGCGCAGGCATCCACATCAGCAAATCTCCCGCAGGGCGCACAGCTGAAGGCAGATTACATCAATCCTGGCAGCGCCGCCTATAAATTTGCGGTCAGCAAAATCGAAAACCAGCTCGGCAGTGAGCTTGGCATCAATGAGGAAAACACCGAGACAGCGTATGTTCTTTACGATGTCTATTTCGTATCTGACGGCACACGCATCGAGCCAGAAGCCGGAACCGTGACCGTACAGATGAGCTTCATACAGGCCGTCGACCTTGGACTCGAGGGCGAGATCGTCAGCGCTGAAGTCATTCACGTAACAGACGATGGTGAAGCACAGGTCGTGACGGACTATGTGAACGTGGATGAGGATGGCGTTGTGACATCTATGGGATTCACACAAGAGAGTTTCTCCGTGGTGGCACTGGAAGAGACTGCGATGACGGTGGATGATGAAAGCACCAACACCAATTATTTTGCAAATATTGATGATGTGGTTTGGATTGTAGAAGGAACGACAGAGAATCTGATCAGCGTCAGCGTTTCAGCAACTACAAATGGCTCTGCGACAACGGCATTGACGGACGGAGCCAGCTATACATTTTCGATCAGTATGAATTTTAGCCAGGTAGACTCTTCGACGGTTTATGCTATCGATTTATCCAGCCTGGCAGATTATCTGGATTTGGATACTTCCAATATTCCTACTGATCCTGAAAATCCGGGAATTGTGGGCGACAACCTTGGATATTATTATTTAGATACTTCTACGAATACCCTGTATTTTACTCTTACCAATGTAGATGCATCTGCTTTTAATATTACTGCGGGAATTTCATTGCAGGCGACAGCGGATGCTTCAAACACAAGTGGAAAAGAGACCGTTACGATTCAGATTGCAGGTGAAAGCTATGAATATACGATTTATGGAACGCAGAGCAGTCTGGAAGTTACAAAAACAGATAGCGCTACTTATGATGAGAGTACAGGAACTGTTACCTTTACAGTAACGGCAACTTCTGTGAATGGAAAGACTACGATTCGTTCTTTGACAGACAGTTTTAAACTGTTAGCACTGAGCACTGGTACAACGGTGACGGTGACAGATAGTAGTGGAAATACAGTTTCAAGCCAAACGGTTAGCTCAGGCTCCAGTTTTACGACAACACTTGATGAAGAGTATGTGTTAAGTGAAGGTGATTACCTTACTTTTACTTATACAATGGTAGTAGATACAACGAATGCTGTAAGTGAAACGAATTATATTCAGAATACAGCAACTGTGAATTATCAGGATAACTGGGATCTTGATAAATCACAATCAAGCTCAACATGGCAGCAGGAGCTTACACTTTTCTGGCCGACTGTAGAAAAAGAGCTGGTGAGCGAGACGGCGGCATCTGGCAGTGATCCGGCGACCGTTACCTGGAAGATTACGGTTGATGGAAATGGAACATATCTTGACGATACAACAGATGCGACATATACATTGGATGACAGCTGGAATTATGCAAATCTGGTATTGAGCGATTTTGATAATGCTGAGGTTACAATTTATTATTATGATGAAACTGAACAGACTGAGAAAAGTGTGACTGTTAAAATCAGTGATCTTGGCGATGCAGTTACGGTAAATTCTAACGGTAAGAATTTTACAATTGATTTTTCTAAAATATCTACGAATGCTGGCTATAGTAATATTACAAAAGTAGAAATCACGTATACGACGAGTGTTGATACCACGGCGGATAGTCTTGCTTCCGGGCAGAGCCGCACGGTGACAAACACGGCAGAAGTAGAGCGTGATGGTCATGCGATTGACGGAGACTCAGAAGGCACAACAGTCACTAATGACAGTGATTCAGGACTTGGCGTAGAAAAAACACATAATTCCATCACTGATGTGGCTGGCGAGGATACGGTTAAGCAGGTTGAATGGACTACTACACTGACTGTGAAGGCCGGAACTTATAGTGCTCTGAAGTATCAGGATACGCTTGGAACAGATGGATATGCGGATGCATCAAAGGAAACTTATTGGTATTGGTTTGATGTTAGTGATTTAAATGGATCTATTATCAAAAGTATTATTTTTACAGACACAAATACGGGGGAAGAAGTTACTGCTTTGTCTTATACTCTAACCCCGAATAATCTATTAGGTAGTTATTATCAGGGATTTGAACTTGATTTTGGAGAAGTTACCCTCACAAGTGATATTACTATTACAATAACGTATGTTAGTTATTTTGATTATTCAGTTATACAAGGGACTTATTCTGGACATAACTATACGCTGAAAAATACGGCAAAGCTGAGCAATGGGAATGATTCGGTTACAGTGACGGATACAATTTCAAAAGGTTTTGTCAGAGGTTCTGCACAAAAGGAAAGATATATAGAAGGTGATGATTCAACAGGTACTATTATTTGGAATGTTATAATAGATTATGAAGTAATAAAAGAACTTTATTATAATGAGTCTAATGGTAAATGGTATTGGCCAAGTAGTGCGCAGATTGTGGATGTGCTTCCTGATAATATGACTCTCGTAACTTTATCGGATGAAGATCGAATAGCATATAATCCAGGATATATTCTGTATAGTACGAATGGGAATTCAGATGATGGTAGAACTGATAATAGAATTACAAATTATTCACTGAATGGAAGTATTTTAACTATTGATATTTTAGATGCGTTAAAGGACTTCTATGAAAATGATGGGAATACTTGTAATATGTATATTGTATATCGCACACGTATAGTTGATTATGAACAATATATAGCAGATGGTGCGACAACGTATACAAATGAAGTGACTCTTATATTAGGGGATGATCTGGAATTTACGACAAGTGGTTCTGAAGATTTAAACCCAGGCAGTTCATTTAGCAAAACAGCAGGATCCGTCGGAACTGTCTCCGGAGTAAGTGGATTGGCTCAGTTTACGATATCCGGGTTCCAAACATTGATTACAAATATTGCAAGTTCGAATACGAGTTATACGGAGGCTATATTAGTAGATGAGTATGGTTCAGGTTTGCGATATTCGGAAGATACTTTCAATGCAACGTATGGCGGCACAACGATACCATTATATGATGGAACTGGAACTCAGAGTATTTATTATACCGTAGATGAAACTACACATACAATTGAATTCCATATCAGCACAGATAGTGTTACATCGGACACGATTACTTATTATTTGCATGTGGTTCCGGTGTCCGGAACAACCACAAGTGTATGGACGAATTCAGTATATCTGAAAGGATATGAAGATATTTCTGACAGTGCTACCGTTACCTCCAGTGATTCCAGTGCATGGGGAAGTGTGAGCTATGCTTACCTGTCCGTATACAAGACTGGCGAGGTGGCAGACAGTACCGACACCGTAGATTTGGCAGGCGTAACATTCAAATTGTATGCAGCTACTTATACGAACGGAGTATTGTCATATTCGGGAGATGCGCTTGATGAAGCAACCACTCTTTCAGATGGTCTGGCATCTTTCTATCAGCCGCTGACAGTTAATACACTGTATGCGATTGTAGAGGATTCTTCGACCACTCCCAGTGGATATGTAACGAGTGATCCGATATATGTATTCTATAATTATAGTGATGCGACGGGAGCCTTGGATGAAACAACCAGAGCAGCTTATATAGCAGCCGGAGTCGAAATAACTGATATTCAAACGGTAACCGGGCAGACAGCATATGCTTATCAAGAAAATGTTGTTAATGAACTGGAAGAGGATAAAGGAAGCGTAACACTTACGAAGTACGGAGCGAATAGCGAAGTACTTGCCGGGGCAGAGTTTGACCTGTACTTGGTAGTGGACGGTTCAGACGATACAAAGGTTAATACGGACACGCTGACGACAGATGAAAACGGTCAGATTACAGTAGAAGACCTTGAGCCGGGTACATACTACTTCGT
>JAJQDT010000153.1 GCA_021202075.1 Lachnospiraceae bacterium
GCTCTCCTACGTGGCGATCGGAGCGCGCTCTGTCGAAGACCAGCACCATCGCATGACCGTCAGCGGCATGGATGTGCCGGCCGGAATGAAAAACCCGACCAGCGGCGATCTGTCCGTGCTTTTGAATTCTGTCGTAGCGGCACACGCGCAGCATACCTTCATCTACCGCGGATGGGAGGTCAACACGACCGGCAATCCGCTGGCGCACGTCGTCCTGCGCGGCGCGACGAACAAGCACGGCAATTCTATCCCGAACTACCACTATGAGGACCTGATTCTGCTACATGAGATGTATGAGAAGCGCGGACTGGCGAATCCCGCAGTCATCGTCGACACAAACCACTCCAACTCCGGGAAAAAATACCTGGAACAGATCCGCATTGTGAAAGAGGTGCTGCACAGCCGCAGCTACTGCCCGGAATTAAAGAAGCTGGTCAAAGGCTTTATGATTGAAAGCTATATCGAGGACGGCGCACAGAAAATCGGCGACGAACCCCATATCTACGGGAAATCCATCACCGATCCCTGCCTTGGATGGGACAAATCCGAAGCGCTCATCTATGAGATCTATAAAAAATGCTGACGGGCTTCTTCCCATTCGTCGCTGTATCAGACGCTGGAAGCAAGCAGCTATAATATATCGATATGCTCCCCGTTCAGCGCCTTGTTCATGCTGCGGACCGCGCAGAATTTCCCGCACATGGAGCAGGTATCGTCGTGCTCCGGAGAGCGGTCTGCGCGGATGGCCTTCGCGGTCTCGGGATCAATCGCGCACTCCCACTGCGCCTCCCAGTCGAGTTTTCGCCGGGCGTCCGCCATGTGGTCATCGATATCCCTCGCGCCGGGAATTCCTTTTGCAATGTCCGCGGCGTGCGCCGCGATTTTGCTCGCGATAATGCCCTGCTTGACATCCTCCACATTCGGAAGCGCCAGATGCTCGGCCGGGGTCACATAGCAGAGGAACGCCGCGCCATTCATCGCCGCAATCGCGCCTCCAATCGCGGACGTAATGTGGTCGTACCCGGGCGCGATATCTGTCACCAGAGGGCCGAGCACATAAAACGGCGCTCCCATACAGATGGTCTGCTGCACCTTCATATTTGCCGCAATCTGATCCATCGGCACATGCCCCGGTCCCTCTACCATGACCTGAACATCCTTCTCCCACGCACGCTTTGTCAGCTCGCCCAGCCGGACCAGCTCTTCCACCTGGCAGACATCCGTCGCGTCCGCCAGACAGCCCGGGCGGCATGCGTCGCCAAGCGAGATCGTCACATCGTACTCCCGGCAGATGTCCAGAATCTCGTCAAAATATTCATAAAACGGATTCTCATTTCCGGTCATCGTCATCCACGCAAACACCAGAGAACCGCCGCGGGATACAATGTTCATCTTGCGCTTATGCTTCCGGATCTGATCAATCGTCTTGCGCGTAATGCCGCAGTGCAGGGTGACAAAATCCACTCCCTCCTGCGCGTGCAGCCGCACCACATCAATAAAATCCTGCGCAGTCAGCGTATCCAGATCGCGCTGATAATGAATCACACTGTCATAAACCGGAACCGTGCCGATCATCGCCGGGCATTCCTTCGTCAGCTTGCAGCGGAACGGACTTGTATTTCCATGGCTGGAAAGATCCATGATCGCCTCCGCCCCCATCTCGACCGCGGACAGGACCTTCTGCATCTCGATGTCATAATCCTTGCAGTCACGGCTCACGCCCAGATTCACATTGATTTTCGTGCGGAGCATCGAACCGACACCCTCCGGGTTCAGGCATTTGTGATTTTTATTCGCCGGAATCACCACCTTTCCGCTGGCAACCAGCTCCATCAGTTTTTCCAGCGGCATCTGTTCCTTTTTGGCTACCGTCTCCATCTGAGGCGTAACTATGCCGCGCCGCGCGGCATCCATCTGTGTCGTATAATTTCGTTCCATCGATATTCTCCTGAGCTTTTTATGCTTTTTATGCTTTTATGCTTTTTATGCTTTTTAATTATGCCTGCGTCATCTTCCTGGAGAGGCGCAGCAGCTCCTCCGACGCTGCCCGCACATCCCTTGCAGCAAATACAGCTGACACCACCGCAACGCCACTGATGCCGCTCCCGGCGAGAGACAGAAGGTTCGAGCGCGTGATCCCGCCGATAGCGACCACCGGAATCTGCACGGAAGCACATATGTCGCGCAGGGTTTCGTATGGCAGGGCAATCGTATTGGACTTCGTTCCGGTATGGAACACCGCGCCTGCGCCGAGATAATCCGCGCCAAGCGCTTGCGCCTCCACCGCTTCTTCCACGGTATGCGCCGTCACGCCAATGATCATCCCGTCTCCGACGCGTCTGCGAACCTCATCCGGGCGCATATCATCCTGCCCGACATGAACGCCGTCCGCCCCGCACTCCAGCGCAACCTCCAGGTTGTCATTGATGATAAAAGGAGCGCCATACCGCCTGCAAAGCCCCGCGAGTTCGACCGCCTCCCTGAGAAAATCCTCCTGGGGAAGACTTTTTTCACGCAGCTGCACACAGGTCACGCCCCCCTGCAGAGCAGATTCCACCTGCTCATACAGGGTATGCCCATCTAGCCAGGTTCGGTCAGTGACCGCATATAGCTGCATCGTTTTCCTCTCACATCTCATAGACGTTTCGTGCCTCCTGCTGTTGCTTCTTTCATGATGCTTTCACAATTCGAAAACATCAGTGAATCGTTTCGGTCTGCGCTGCTTCGTACACTGCAGTACGCTGTTTTTACTTTGCATCGTATTCTTTCACACGTTTCCAGATACTCTTTCCCGCCGCGACATGCATTCATTCATATTCTGAATTGCGCAGTGACGTCTCTGAAACCGCCGGGCTGCGGCGTTGCCTCTGAAACCGCCGGGGCTTACCGGATTTCCACCTTCGCGCCCTGCTCCAGACTTTCGGGAGTCAGCCGAAACATGGCATCTATGATGTAGTTCCGATACGTCGCATTTCCTTCGAGTTCATTCAGGCGAGCAAATGCCGTTTCACCGCAGATCCCCATCGCGCATACCGCCGCCGCAGCAGATGCCTGCCCGGCTTCCCAGTTGGCTGCCAGAAACGCTGCCGTCACCGCGGAGAGCTGGCAGCCGGTTCCCGTGACCCGGCTCATCATGGGATGTCCGTTCCGGATCAGAAAAGCCGTCCGGGCATCCGCCACAATGTCAATCGCCCCGGTCATTGCCACCACTGCACCAGTCTGCTTTGAAAAAGCTTTCGCAAACGTCACGCTGCCATCCAGATTTTCATCTGTGACCCGGTCGGATGCATCCGCATCCACACCGCTCGCGCTGTGGCCTGGGGTATCCATGACTTCGGAAAAATACATATTTGCAGAGTCATTCTCCTGCATCCCGCATAAAAACTGCCGCTGTATTTTCCCACCGCAGGAGCCTGACAGTTCAGGCGTACCCGGCTCATTTCCGTGAACCTCCGGCAGCGCAGACAAAGTCAATGGCTGAACAGGGGCTTTTTCGTATAAAGCTGATAACGCGCGCAGCTCCGATACATTGCCGCGGATAACAGAGAACCGGATCTCCTCCAGCAGCCGAAGCGCCGTCTTGGTCCGGAAAGCAGACGCCCCGGCGCCAACCGGATCCAGAACCACCGGACGCCCCAGCTCATTGGCCCGCTTTCCGGCTGAGAGCATCGCCGGTATTGCTTCCTGGCGCAGCGTACCCATGTTAATCACCAGTCCGTCACACTGCGCCGCAATCTCGGCGGTTTCCGCCTCGTCAAATGCCATAATCGGCGAAGCCCCGCACGCCAGCAGGATATTTGCACAGTCATTCATCGTCACGAAATTCGTAATACAATGAATCCGCGGCGCTCGTTTCCGCACATTTTCCAGAATTTCCCTCAGCATAAAACGGTTCCTCCAGGCATAAAAAGTCAGGATCTGTCCATCACTGATTCATCTGCGCCTGCACCTTCGTAAGCACACCGGAACCCTGCATGGAGTAAATCACAACCGCCGAGAGAATCGCTCCGCCGGTCGTAGAAATCAAAAATGGAATCACATATGCGTAAAAAGCAACCGCACCGGCATCAACTCCCATCAGGAGAACCGCAACCGGATATGCACACAGGCCGCCCAGAACAGCGGTACCAAATACTTCCGCCAGCAGCGTCGGCAGAATTTTGCGTGTCCTCCAGTACATCAGCCCGCAGAGCAATGCGCCAATCATGCTGCCGGGAAACGCCATCAGGCTGCCCAGCCCGAACAGATTGCGCAGAAGGCTCGCACAAAACGCCACGCACACGCCATATCCCGGGCCAAGCACGACCGCACAGATGATATTGACCATATGCTGAATCGGCGCACACTTGCTTCCCAGCACCGGGAATGAAAACATGCTCCCGACCACTGCAACAGCAGTGAGCAGGGCCGCAGTTACCAGTTTCTGAATGTTCGTTGTTTTTTTCATTGTTCTTCTCCTATGAATAAAAGTATATTCACCGAAAATGACCAAAAATCTCTTCTGTCACTTACGGCAAATCCGGAGAAACGGCAGATCACAGCGTCGCTTCTCCATGGCATCTGTATCTGCAGCCTGTATCCTGAATATCCAAATCGCCCTGTCGCATTCCGGCGGATTTGCGAACATACATGCTTTCCACCGGATTCCATACACACCTGATTTGCAAATAGTGAACTGCCCATTGTTTAAGCCAATGGGACTGCGACCACATTCTTTCAATGATACCAGCTGCCAGATATACCACGGCCCAAAAAGGCGGATTCCTTTTTGGAACGTTCGGTCGGAACTTACTGGTTCCCTCTCACGCCGGAACACGGCTTCCCATCGCTGTGATACAAGGCCACAGGGCGCTCCCCCTCTGGCCCGCACGGATACCCGTGACGCTATTCTCCGCCTTTGATTCACTGGAGAGCCGCGCATTCAAAATTGCTTCGCAATGGCGCGGCCTGCGTCCATCATTTCTTCTAAATGATGGACATTTAAAGGCAGACCAGTTCTAAACAGCAAGCCGCAGACCGCCTGCTTTGCATAGCGCGTCATATGTCTGTGGCTGATGGGCGTCTCCGTTCCACTTCGGTCGGTGCTGAACGCGTGCCACTGGCACGCAGCACCCGCCCATCCCAAAATAGATAGACCGTCTCTGGCAGATAAAACTGCGGAGTCTGTCTTTCTATTTTGATGCTATTCTGGACTGGAATCAAAAAGAGATACCTGAGCGGTATCTCCGAAAAAAGCGACTGGCAACTTCCTACGGCGGCATTATCCGCATCAGGTCAAGGGTCGAAGTTCGATTACTTCCTCTCAGCCTGCTTTACAAGCTCCCCTGTCTTTTGTGCCATTATAGTACGTTTCATAAAAAAGTGCAACCAGAAAATCTTTGCCGCAAGGACAAAATATCATGCGGCAAGGCGTTGAGAAGTCCTTAATCGGCAGACCCGGGTCAAATCTTCACATGCAGAACCGGGTGCAAAACATACGTGCCATAGGAAACGGCATAATATTTGCTGTAGCCTCTGGCCGCCGCAAACCGCGGATCGTACACCTTTCCATTGATTTCCGCCCAGCAGTGTCCCTGGGCTGTGATGCCATTACAGTCGAGACAGACATATACGTTCGTATAGCCAATTGCCTTTGCCAGATAGGCCATTGCCGCGCCGTCCGCGTGACATTCGCCGCCCTCTCTCAGGAAATGATCGTTCGCATAGGTCGTGATCCAGTCATCCGTCTTCTGGAATTTCCGGTAGATTTTATAAGGACGGTTGACGACCCAGTCAAAGCAGGCTTTCAGCTTCTCGGATTTGCTCATATCCGAAGTCGTAATCTTAGCGACCACGGCTTTCGCCCGCAGCAGCGTCTCGTATTCCGTGGTTTCCTGCGAGCTCATTTTCTTTCCATTCGGCTTATAATACTTAGAGCCCTTCTTATAAGCCTCCAGATAGCCATTGTCATCGATATAATAGGTGATCCCGTCGATTTTCTTTGTCTTTGTCAGCAGAGCACCGGATTTTTTAAAATAGTAATATTTCTTTTTGATCTTTTTGATTCCGGTCGCGCAGACGCCTTTGGCGTTAAAATAATATCTTTTTCCGTTAATGGTCTTCCAGCCGGTCACCCGGTTGCCGTTCTTGTTAAAATAATATTTCTTGCCATTGATGGTCAGAAAACCCGTTACAGCCTCTCCATTCTGATAATACTGCTTCCCATGCCAGCCGTCCGTGACCGCCGCATCCGTTTGCTCTTCGGCTGTGGTTTCCTGCTGCGCACCTGTACTTTCCGTCTCCTGGCCGTCCTCAGCCAGAACCGGAAGCGCCATGGCAAAAGACAGCGCCAGCATAAGCATCAAAAACCAGGCATTCTTTTTCATCCACTTACTCATTTTCTTTCCCATTCTCTCTTTCATTTCCATTCTCCCTCCTGTGTAATCTCTGAACCTGTTGCTAATCCGATAAGGCTCATTCATCTTTTTATCCGCTGCGCCCTGTGAATCTGCTCTGATTTGTTCCAGAAAACCGGACAATCGGTCCCACAAGCTTAATTTCTTAAGCATCCAGTCGGAATGACTTTAACACGATCTTCTCTGGTATAAGCCATCTCTCCCCCGGTAATCACCATTAACAAATCCGGTTCTCTCAATGGACATGTATCGTTGTCAATTGTTTTTGATGTTTTGTGTCACGTGTTTTTGATATATTTTAATATAAGTTTTTGAGCTGTTTTGATCTTCATTTTTGATGCTCCCTGGTGTGTGTTTTTTTCATATAATGATGCCCATGATGTGTGTGTCATTTCCCCCAGCTTCGTAAGCAACGTCATTCCCTGCCTTTCGGCCGTCATCCGCAGGACGTCATCCGCAGGACGTCACCGTCTGATTTTCTGACGCCATACTACACCTGCTGCAAGCATTATTACAAGTGCCGTGAGCATCAATGCCAGATAACGTCCGAGCGGCGTCTCGTCGCCGGTCTGCACAGAACTCGCCGTAGTCTCGTCTGTTCCGCCGGAGGTCGTTGTGACAGTCGAGTCACTTTCTTCTTCCGTCTCCTCGTCCGGCTCAAACGTATTCGTAATCGTTACGGTCTTCTCAGAGTCGTCAGAGGATATCGTCACGGATTCTTTGTCAATGGAAATCGTGAAGTTATACGCCGCAGTATCGGTCAGCGGATTCCCGCTGCTGTCCGTCTCAGCCACATAATAGGTCTCACTGGTACCCGAGCCTGTGCCTGCGCCGACTTCGATGGTGTAGCTGAAGCTGCTGCCGCCTCCCATATCGAGCTCAATGATATCGCTTGCCGCTTCGGTAAGTGCGGAATCAGAGAAGACCCTTGCATAGAACACGTCATCTGTATCATACGCCTCTCCGCCGCGGATGGTTTTCTTCGTGATGGTCAGGTAGCCGCCATAGTAGTAGCCGCTCGGAAGCTCATAGAATACATTTTTAAACGTAATGGAACCGTCACTGTTCTTTTTCGACAGCTTGACGGTCGTCCCGTCCGGATATTCCGGCGCGTAAACCACGTCGTCCGAAGTCACACCACTCGTGAGCACATCGCCATACTCGTCGGTCTCTGCCACATAATAGCTCGTGCCGAGATCCAGATGCTCGAAAGTCACAGAGCTGCTTCCCATGTTGGTAAACGTAATGGTCTTCACGCCGGAAACACGGGTCGCGCATGTCTCATCGGAAAACAGAGCGACATAGAACACCGCGCTCTCTGCCATCGCCGCAGAGCCATCCTGAAGCTCGAGTTCCTTCGTAACAGTAATCGAGCCCTCGGTCGCCTCGTCCGTCTCCGAACCGGAACTGCTCTTCGTCACGGTCGTTGAAATCGAAGGATCCACCATCGTCACGGTATTCTCCGCACCCTCCGATTCGCTCACGGTAAACATCACATCCGCCGTATATTTGTAGCCGTCCGGCTCCGTCACTTCGTCCAGATAATACGTCCCTGCCGGGAGTCCATACAAAATATCCGTTCCCGTGGTCGTTGTAATGCCATATTTCGCCGTCCCATCTTCCTTATGGATCACATTGCCGTCCGCATCCTTAATTACCAGCTTTGCACCGGCCACTGCCGCACCGGCCTCGTCAACCTTATTGATAGTCACCTGCGTGCGAGAATTCACTGCAGACACTGTCTGCACATCCCCGGATGCCGCCGAATAAACACCGTCCGTCTCCGTCACTGTACCGGCCGCGCTGATGGTAAACGTCACTACTGCATAGCTGTCCACATAACCTTCCGGGGTCTCCGTCTCCACCAGTCGGAGCTCCCCGGTCGGCAGCCCCGTCACAACAACCTGTCCATAGGCGCTTGTCGTCAGATCCTTTGCAAATTCTTTCCAGTAATAAAGCCCCGTGTTATCCGTCCCGGACTCCGCGCCCGAAGGCACATCCGCCTCACTGTCCGCATAGACCTTTTGCTGCAGGACAAATACCGCGCCTTCCACCAGATTCCCGGCGTCATCGGTCTTTGTCAGGATCACCGCGCCGCCCGGAAATGAATATTTCAAGGCAATGGTCACATCATAAATCCAGCCCTGGCCACTGTCTGCTCCGCTATAAGGCAGCGGAATCAGCGCCGGCTGCGCCTCCAGATATTCCGTGCCGCCCGTCTGCGCGATCAGGTAAAGTCCCAGAGGAAGACCGTCAAACCTCACCGACCCGCTCGCATCCGCAGTGACTGTGCTGATAATATAATCAGACGATGAACCGCCTGACGTGCTTCCCGACGAAGAGCCGCCCGATGTGCTGCCGGAAACGGAATTCTCCGCGGATGTACTGCCCTCAGAACTCAGCGTCTTCGCATAAGCCGCAAGAGCCTGCGCCGCAGTCTGCGCCTCAGAGGAATTGTTCAAGTCGGAAATCTCCACACCACTCTGTGCGAATGTTTCCGTGAAGACATAGCTTCCATTCTCATACTCGCCCACCTGATAGAGCGTCAGCTCAATGCCGGATGCACTCTCCGGCAGCTGAATCTCTACCGTTCCCGTCGTCTGCTCCGCGGACGCATGAACCGGGTTCACCGGCCCGGCAACCGCCAGGGCAGAAAACACCATGACGGAAAGCACCAGCATTCCTGTAAAAACGAACAACGATTTTGAAAGCCAATACACCTTTCTCATCTTTCTCCTCACGGTAAAACCTCTCCTTTCCAAAATCCCCCATTCAATCTTTTAAAATCTCTGTTCACAATCTGCTCAACAATTAACAATATTTATTACTCCAGCTCGTAAGTTGTTTCTCACTTTCATCATTTGTCTTTCCCACGCCTGCGCCCCGGCAGGAGCAGAATCAGCAGCACAATGATCATCAGCATGATCCCGAAAGCCACTGCTCCGTACCATAGAATCTTTTCTACCGGAATCTTCTGTTTCGTCTCAGTATCCGCGGGCGCCTGAACCAAGACAACCTCCGGCGAAAACTCCACCCGCGTGCCGCGCACCAGCAGCCGATGTGAATTTACACCATAGGGCGTGCAGGTGAGCAGCGTCACATAATCCTCTCCCTCGACGATTCGAATATCATCCGTCTCGTCCGGAAGCACCACCTTAATCTGGTCTACCTCATACGCCAGAATCCGGTTCAGCACATGAATATAAAACATATCCCCGATTTCCAGCTGATCCAGATCCGTAAACAGCTTCGCCGCCGGAAGACCCGTATGTCCCGAAAGCACCGCATGCGTCGACTCGCCGCCCACCGGAAGCGAGGTCTCCGGCATATGCCCGATGCCCTTTTGCAGAACATCATCCTCCACACCGTGATAAATCGGCAGGTACACGCCAATCTTCGGAATCTCAATATATCCGATTGCATCCGTCAGAGCCAGCAGACTGTCATAGTCCGCCACTGAATCCGAATCACCGCTGCCGCTCAGGGCTGCGTTGTATTCCGACGCCGCTTCCAGCATCGCATCCAATTCCGAAGTATCCTGCTCCTCCAGCACCGAATTATAGCTGGCAATCTCCACACTCGCCGTGTATTCACATATCCAGTTGCTCAAAACCGGATATCCCATAATCGCCACCCCAGCCGCAAGAACCAAAAAGATAAACAGCAGCGGAAGCCGGTCCCGAATCCTGTGATGTCGATTGTTCCTTATCTGCGCCTGCCCAGTCTCTGTCTCATTCTCACTCATCTGTTCTCTGTCCTGTCTGCTCCTGCCTCATCCTGTTCCAGACTGTTGTTTCTATTGGGACGGTTTCTTTCCGTTCGGCCAGCTTGTCTGGCCTATTTCAGTTCGGCCCGTTTCTACCTTATCTGTTTGCACCTGGCCTGCTTCCATCCGGCCTGTTTCTGGCCGATCGGTTTCCGCCTGATTTCCTTTGTCCATCGCATATTTCTTTTGCATTCTGCGATGATACACATAGGCAACCGCCACAACCAAAATCGCCGCCGCCACAATCGCGGCAATCACCATCAACTGCCGCTTCATCGCCGCAGACAGACCTCTGGTCACCGTCTGCGAGCCGACCGAATCCTCGCCATCCTCCTCCGGGATATATTCCGTCCGCTCCCCGCGCACCAGCAAGCGATGGCTGTTAATCCCGTAAGGTGTGCAGGTCACCAGCGTCACCAGATCCCGCCCCGGCTCAATCTCCAGCAAGGACGCATCGTCCGGCTCGACCACCTTGACATCCACCACCTCATACGCCAGAATCTCTCCCAGCACATGGATGTAAAAAAGATCTCCCATCTCCATCTGATCCAGATTCGAGAGCAGCTCCGCCCCCGGCAGCCCCGTATGCCCGGAAATCCCGCTGTTCGTATTCTCTCCGCCCACTGGCAGAGACGTATTCTCTATATATCCGCAGCCTTTCTGCAGCACCTCATCCGAAGTCCCGTAATAAACCGGCAGATACACATCGATAGACGGAATATCCAGATAACAGATCACACCGTCATTCACATTCAGGCACTTATCCTCATCCTCCACATTTGTCCCGTAATACAGATGCAGGTTAAACTGCTGCGCCAGCTCCAGACGCTCATCTGCGTCAGGCTCCAGTGTCTCATCCGCGACCTGCGCCTCATAATCCGCAATCGTCACCGACGCTGTGTTCAGCGTCACATAATTTCCAATCGAAGGATACAGAATAAATCCAATCCCAATCACAAAGATGAGGAGAATCATCCCCATCGGATATAATCGTTTCATGATGGCACATCCGCACACTTTCAGTATTTAAACAATTATCTTTTCAGGCAGATTCCAAAATATCGATTTGATCATTCGCTCTGCATGGAATTCGGCCTCTGACTCTTCCTTGTTTACCTTACAATCTCTACTTTACAGTGGTGATCCTTCTTCTTTTTGCCATATCCAATCCCAACCAGGAGCACCCGGCCGGTATGACGTTTTTTCTCAGCCATCTTTCCCTGAAACTTCAGGAGATACTTTCGATCCTTAATCTGCTGGATCGCCGCCTCGGGCGTATCGTCCACCTTCAATTCAAGAATCAGGCCGTCATTCTCATGTCCCGATTCGCAAAGCGAATCGAGGACGTAGGCCGAGCCATCGTGCGAAGCACGATTCTGCATGGCGAGGCTTTCCGCTCCAGCTCTTTCCGGATAAAAAATGAAATCCGTGTAGCCTTCACCAGCCTTGTTTTCTCTTTCTACATAATAGCTGTCCCGCGCCGCCAGGTAAACCAGATTCACAATCGCGGTCAGTTCCGTCTCATCATTGTAGTCCAACAGTGGGGTCTCTGTATTTGGGAGAGCCGCGCAATTATAATCGACCTTCGGTCGATGGGCGCGGCCTACGTCCATAGTCTCCGAAGAGACTATGGACAAATCATGAGCAAAGGTCAATATCTCCTCCATGGTTTTCGTGTCGCCCCTCAATGTTGCCTGCAGCATACGGTCAGATTCCATGGCAAGGCGGTTGATATAACCCAAATCCTCCCGTTCGCGGATTGTTTTGGCAAATTCATCCAGAAGTTCTTTATTAGGGATGTGTACCTTTCCATCCTCATAACTCAAAAAACCATAAACTACCATCGCGGACAAAATCTCATTACGCGTACTCAAGCGCATTGCCGTGGCTGCATATTCCTCTACCGATGCCGGAACCGCTTCCCCTGCCACCATCAGAGCTACATCCTTTTTCACATCCGCTCTGTCGTTCACGATAAAACTGGCAATCTCTGCGTAGGAGCCGGTCGCAGTCCAATAACTCCTGATCCGGTTGCGCGTCAACGCCTCCACCACAGACCGCGGATTATACATCCGCTCTGAAGAAGGCGTATGATAACCGTCATACCAATATTTCAGATCCTCCCGCGAAACATTTCGACAAGAGGTTCTCGCCTCATATCTCGAATAGAGGTCACCCACTTCCGCCTCTGTAAATCCAAAATATTCACTGAACAAATCATCTGTTGCCATCGTGTACTTATTAAAATTATTGATCGTAGAACCACTGGAGTACTTCGCTATAGGAAGCACTCCGGTCATATAACTAAGCGCAATGTATCCCTTATCCTTCGTCAGCGCCGCCAGCCAACTGATAAAATTTCTTCTGTCCTCGTCAGTCGTATAAGTCTTATGAAAAATACAGTCCCACTCGTCCATCACAAGAATAAACTTATCCTGTGTCTGCTCGTAAATCTTCTGCAAATCCTGGATTGCTGTCCCCTTCTTACGAAAATTTACATCCGGAAATGCCTCACGAAGATCCTCCTGCAGAATCTCCTTCGTCGTCGTGATAAACTCTTCATAGCTGGTGCTCTCATTCGCAGCCTCGATGAAATTAATGTAAATCACGTTTATTGATTCATGTACCGCCGGTAATCAAAGGGTTCGGCCGGCAAAATGCCTTCTTCGCTCTGAGAATCCTGTGCTATTTTCAGTGAATCAAAGAGTCCGCTGCTGTCGGTCCCCCTGCCAAAAAATGCGCCGATCATTGCAGCCATTACCGATTTTCCAAAGCGACGGGGCCTGGTGATGCAAATATGCTTATTCCCCTGACCCACCAACGGAATCAGTTCTCTCAGGAGCATCGTTTTGTCAACAAAATATGGACTTTCCGCCTCGCTTTTGTACAGAGAAAACGCCTGCGTACCATTCAGATAATATCCCATCTGCATCCCACCTCCGTATCTACCTTGGTCTGCATCCAGCCCCAGACACTGCTGCTCTACACCCGTAATCATTTTTTGTCTGCGAACAAGCGGTCTCATCTACATCAGAATACCATAAAAGACTATATTTTACAAGGAAAGCCTCTCCGTCTGCTGTAATCGGTTCCCAGATATGTTGATTTCAATCACCAATTGTCCAGCAACTCTTTATCCTGCATAGCACCTGTTTTTCTGCCACAGTAGCATTCCCTCGCAATTGGAACGGATGCTTCGAATACAGTATTGCAGCATGAGCATTTAAACTTACGCGCTACTGACAGCGGCGTATTTCCTTCAAGTATCATGCGAATAGGATGACAATTTTTATTAGCATCATAGAACTCCTCTACCTGACTCTGCTCATCTTCGCTAATCTGTACCTCAAAATACAGGTTCTCTTCCCCGCAGTTTAGACAGATCGTATTGACCCTGTATGTCAGATCGCTCATCCAACGAGTAATGTTGTACTTCTTGTACATCTCATTCAGCAGGTTCATATCATATGGCAATTGACGGATTTTCTCCACATCTTCGCCATCTGACATCGCTGCGATCAGCGTTAATATTCGATGGACTCCCTCATATCTCGCATAATCTACCACACTGTAATAATCTTTCCGCGTTATTCTCCTTGTGTCCGACATTGCTTCACCTTTCGGCAGCCAAATATGAAGAGCATCTTTTCTCTTTCCGGTTCTATTACAATTTCTCAACACATATATTATTCCCGGCAGCTGTTTTTTCAAAAATTTCTTTATAAATATCCTGTTTTAATGATGGGACTTTAAAAACACAGGTACTCTTGAAAAAACAGCTTGTAATATCAGAAAATCTGTGCTATAGTCATGATGTAGAAAACAGTGCTACCCGTACAGCATGACGGTTAGCTCCCTATAGTTTGGTAAATAAAAAATAACCGCACAAGCTGGTCACTGGGGCGGTTATTTTTGTGTCTTATTGCTACCAATCGTGTAGCCAAGACCAAATGAGGTTAAGCAGAGACTGAGCACTGCAATCAAGTCACCGATTGTAAGCATATGCAAGTCCTCCTTTCTTTCGATTTCCCGAATGAGGGATTTCTATATGTAATCAGAGGATCACAGTTCCCCTGTTGTCAGGGAAACTAACCGCCACTACCGTCTGGGTAGCACCACCATAATTCTACAATTTAAGCTATAATATGTCAATTATTTTTTTGCATAATATATTCTTTTCTGTGCTTATTCACTTTTTTTCTCACAATGGTGCTGAGCACCTGCTTCCACAAGCGCTCAACAAATTCTGCGTCCTTACCAAATGCAACATGTCAATCATAATTCACCATATAAGCAATGCTCACCGTTCCTCCCGACTTCTTCTCCGTAAATGTCACATTGATATACTCTATACCCGTCATCTATACAGCCCCTGCTCTTCGAGTTCGCTGCGAATATCTCTTAATATCTTTCCCTGATACTTCCAATAGATGGGACCCTGCAGCGGACGATCCGTATCCAGCAGCTTCATCGCAAGTCCCGACAATGAATAAGTCTCTCCGTGATACTCAATATGCCGATCATCCTTCACCGAAGCTACAACATCCGGATGATTCAGCAGATGGATTTCGGCTCCGGCCGGAATGCCACACTTCTCAAAGGAAAAAGGAGCACGCCGCTCAATCGCTTCCTGCTGGATTGTTTCCGCCGCTGCCTCGTCCCTGATTTCATCTGCATTCTGCACATATTTTTGCAGACGATCCTCCGTACCGCTTATCTTCGCAATACTCTCCAGAATTTTGTAAGCATCTTCCGGCGACATCTCGAAAAATTCTCTTCTGCGAATTCTTCCATGAACTTCGTCCGTCACTCTCAGGTTCGGATTCAGGCTGTCAATCAGGCGGTGCACCTCTTTGTCCTGCAGCGGTTTCGTCACACCATATGTCGCATGAAGCTGGAACGCAAAAGGAATGCACTCACTCCTGTTCAGCTGCTCCATACGCCTGGTAATATCCGAAGTGTATCCGATTTTAATGTATGGCGCAAATGCAGGATTCTTTACAATATAAATCACCCCAACAACCTCATTAGCCGCATTTCTGGACACCTCGTTATTCTCGCACATTTTCTGCAATCCCCCTAAGTCTCACTGACTTTCCTGTGTGTGGTTACTGTTATTGCCAGGTTTAACAAACCAGTTATCAGATACTCCTCATTTTGAGAAAATTCCAATGTACATCCCGTGTGACAATAAAGCAATTCTCCAACCAGGCACTGATGTGAAGGCTTTAGCTTTCCATAAACCATTCCCCGGCCTGTCAGCGACAAACCGGGGATAGTTTTTAAAGCTATTCCTTCTTTTTCACTCGCCTTTTGGAAGGGACTGTTCAAATATCATTTCGCAGCCACTTTACAGTCTGAAATATAAGGCAGCTTTGGAAAACTATCCAGCTGAATAATAATCTGGCCAGCATCAAAAATTTGGCATGACCCTATTCATAATAGTTCCAGGCACCTGTTTCTTGCGAATGTTTACCAAATGCCTGACATCTTTTCTACTCTGCCACTCACATTTTTCTCTACAGTGGACTAAGCTTATTGTACACTAAAATCATTTCAGCGGGGTTTTCGACGCATAAAGCATACTTCTGTTGCTCATAGCTCTGTTAGCACTCACCTGAACCGCGATTTCCCGATCCAGTTTTTTGATGGAAACTGCTGTAGGCCTTTTATTCTTTGGAACAGATACCATTTTCACATGCCCACCACTTTTCTTCATTTCTCTTTCCATCATCCTGCTCAATTTCAACTACATTCACCTGCTTTCCACTATCTTAAAAATAGTAGTCTCATACTCTATATACAAACCAGGCTTTTATGCCAAACTCGTCGTTCTGCACCGCTATGCCTCTTCTCTGCTCTGCTTCTCACTCACCATTATACAAGGAGCAGAACACAAAAGATAAGAATATGACTGCTCCCCAGCCCAGCACAGCCGGGCCGGGGAGGCATTGATATATGCTATTCTTTCTTTTTCTTAGCTAAACCTTCTCTCTTTTTCATCCCGTCGTCAATCGATCAGAAAAATCTTACGCCTGCTTTCTCTGCTTCTTCGTGTAAACGATGAACATGATTGCCGCAAGGATTACGAGAGCAAGGCCGCCGAAGGTGAAGATTGTGGTACCGATGCCGCCGGTGCCGGGCATTGTCAGGCCCTTCTCATCTTCTACTGTAACCTTAGTTAATTTATCAGTTTCTTTTGCAGTTGTTTTTCCATAATCCATAGTCACTGTATATGTATACTTCCCAGTGTACTCACCTGAAGTATCATCCTTATCAGCAACAATCACTACCTGAATAACACCATCATACAGAGAATAGCCGGACGGAGCCTTTGTCTCTTTCAGGTAATAGGTACCCTCATCAAGACCGTCCGCTGTGACAACTCCAGAAGCAGAAGATGTCAGAGGAATCGAATACTTAGTATTTGTGTATTCTGTCTCACAGGTGCTGTCTGTATAAATCTTAAATTCCGCACCAGCCAGAAGCGTTGTATTACTATCTGCGTCAACCTTCTCCACACCCAGTTCAAAAGTAAAGCTTGTTACAATATCCTTAATCTTACCCGTCTCGGCACCACCGTAGTAGCTGTTACTGTACTCTAATGTAGCACCATTCGGGTTACCCTGTCCACTATACCCGTCATCTTTCAAATACTGATCATCATCAGCATAGTCAGTAAGTTCATAACCAGCTTCATCTGCTATCTTAGCATTCTCGTTAAGTTCAGCATCAAATGCAATTACAACCACCTGCCCTTTATATGCCGAGAGAAAAGCTTTTGTAAATGTTACAGTGAATGTCCCGCCTTTTGTCCCATCTGCCGGTTCGTCAACCGAATAATAGGTTGTCACACCATTCTCAACAGCAGTCAAATTAGAAAGGGCAGCTATATCACTATCCGAGGGGTTTGAAGCAGTATAAACAGAAACAGAACTACTGTCCGTCCAAGTTAATCCAGTGCTCATGGTATCTGTAATCTTGAAAGTAAGAGTCACCGTGTCATCTGTATACGCTGATGCCTCGTATTCCGGAATGTCTGCATATAAACGATAAGATACTGTGTCAACAATATCTACTGCATTTGTATCAACAAGAGCACTATTCTCTGCAATCTTCTTTGTGAAATCTGTGCTGGAAGATTTCGGAGTCACAGTAATGCTGTATACCCATTCACCACTCTGTACCTGCGGAATCGCTACCAGAATTGGCTGAGATTTTTCCAAACCAGATGTACCACTTTCTACTACAAGATAATAGCCGAGAGCAAGAGAGTCTGTAGTATAACTGTTTCCACTATTCAATTCTGCCGTTTCTTGAGCGCTCGCTGCGGCAGTTTCCAGAGTGTTAGCGAGAGTTTTCAGCTGTGTTGCATTATATCCAATAATATCCTCAGCCGTTACCCCATCAAGCGCAGTCGAAAATGCGCTTTCTTCTGTCCATGCATAGGTGCCACTTCCATTAGCTACAGTTGCACTAAACACCTTATAAACATTATAGGTTGCGCCATTTGCCGGATTCGCAATTGACAGAGTACCTACGGATGGTGCATTTGCTGCAATTGCTACATTAGTAGTACTACCAGATGTATTGTTGTCTGCTGCCATAGCTAACGAAGCCACCGCGAACAACATAATAGCCGTCATCACAAGTGCCAGCCATCTTCTGACTGACTTTCTAAAGTTGTTTTTCATGCTCTTTTCCTCGCTTTCAAAATGTCATCTTGCTAAGTTTTGTTTTCCGTTCGTCCTGTGCCAGTCTCTCGCAATCGTATTGTTTCGTATTGTTCATTCACGTTTGTACATAAGAAACTTAGATTGCCGCTCAAACCTGCCAGAATGTTATTTCATCTTCTCATTCATTCAGCTTTGGTTGGCTTTCGGAAAACAAACCGTTCGATGTCATTTTGTCCCATTCCCGACCCGGATCATCGAGCCGGGAATGAGATGCTTAAAATGCTTCAAGCTTTGAATTGAGCATTGTATCTGACATTTCTGTCTGACATCTGTTTATGCCTGTTTTCTCTGTTTCTTTGTGTAAACGATGAACATTACCGCTGCAAGGATTACCAGCGCAAGTCCGCCAAAGGTGAAAAGTGTGGTGCCGATACCGCCGGTTCCCGGAAGGGTGGTGCCCTGTTTATTCTTAATCTGCTGTGTTATGACTCCACTCGAGTTAGTGCCGGAGTTTACTGTCCATGTCACGGTATTCCCACTGGTGGTATTGGAGTTTCCGACTGTGGTCACTACGGTGCCCTCAGTCTCAAGCTCTAAGCTTGAATCACCTTTAACCGTCAATGCTAAAACCTGCGGTGTAGAGTCTACGCTATAGCCTGTAGGAGCCACAGTCTCTACTGCATAGTAGGTATCTGCGTCCAGACCGCTGATCGCCGCCGTACCCAGATCTGTTTGATCTGATGAGGTCGTAACAGTTGTATAATAGTAATACGTATCTGAGCCAACTGTGATTGTCGCAGCTGTATCTGACGGAACAGTAACCTTGTGGTCCTTTGCGCTGTAGATTGCAAATGTCGCTCCGCCAAGCTTAGTGGCCGTATTCGAATTGTCGACCTTCTCGATCACCAGCTTGCCAGTATAGGTGATAACACTGTCTTCCTCCGTTTTATATGTCGATCCAGCATCCCAGTTATTCGTATACTCCAGCTTTACAGAGTTCGGGTTGCCTGTCTCACCAACGCTTGCCTTCTCGTTCAGCGTGGCAGTAAACGTCACTGTTACGGTTTCTCCAGTGTTATCAAGAACTACATCCGATGGAATCGTGATGGTAAGTGTCCCGCCGCCGCTGGTTGTATTATCTGTGGAAATCCAGTTTTCACAGTCATTAGCGCCACCAACCGTATAGGTTGTCGACCCGATCACGATAGATGAAACCCCGACGTATGTCAGTCCGCTTGAAAGTGTATCGGTAATCGTATAGGTGATGCTTTTCGCATCCGCCGGATAATTTGGAATTTTCGATTCCAGCTGATAGGTGATTGTATCACCAATAGCTGCCACGTTGGCGTCTACCAGATCGTCAGCTGATGCAGTCCCTACATTTGTAGAAGAATCCTCCAGCACAATCTTCTTTTCAATCGTCGGCAGGGTTTCTTTCAAAGTAACTTTATTGCTATTCGAAACTGGATCGGTTCCCGTGCCGTCCACAGCCACCAGAATGATGTCTGTCGCTATGTAGGCATCTGTTGAATCATGAGCGGTTTCAATCAGCATATAGTAGCCTGGTTTCAGGTTCGTAACCGTGCCATCATCTATGTCTGTTACCAGGGCTGTGTCACCCGGGTCTCCAGTCGCAATTCCTTTTAACGTAACAGCAAGGGCTTTCATATCATCGCTGTTCTGACTGTCCGCAGCGACATCCGCTGCGTCAAAATCATTTTCATATATACTCTTTACTTCGATGTTAGTATATACTACGCCGCTGCCTCCGTTAGGATCTGCCTCTACATCAAATGTCGCGATCTGATACAAACTGTAGGTATTCCCCGACAAGTTACCATCGTGGTCGTAAATATAAAGGGTTAATTCACCCCCCCCGTTCAAGTTCGTCGCCGATACCGACATGGTCATCGTGAGCGCCATGATGACTGCTGACGCCAGCGCGATCCATTTTTTGAATGTTCTTTTCATACTTTTCACCTTTTCCTCTCTAAAGATTTCCCGGCCGCTGCCGGAATGTTGCTTTGCCCGATGAGTTTCTGTACCGGGGTTTTGCCCTGCCTGATCTTTTTGTTTATCAGGAATCACTCTGCCCGATCACCTTTTCATCAGGGTGTTACTCCTCCCGATATTTTCATTTATCGGGGTGTTACCTCTCCCGGTTTTTTTACCGGGGTGCTGCTCTCCCGGTCTTTTCTTTGCCGGGGTGTTGTCTTAGCCGGGCCTGGAACTGCCCTTTGCTGTCTGACGACAAATTGCCGTCCGTTGTCGTCCGCTGTCTGCTGAGATTATTTGCGTCCGACCGCTGGATCCTGATTTACCTTTGTTCAACCTTAGTTTATATGTTCTTACGATCTCGAGATACCACTGTTCGCAAATGTCCCGCATTTGGCAGCTCCTTTGGGATTAAGAACTGTCTGGCTTCGCTCCTCCTTTCCCAGCGTATTTGTATTTCTTTTTCTTTTTAAAGGCGTAGAGCATCCATGTTGTCGATACCAGTAAGAAGCTCAGCCCTAAGCCATAAAAGATCAATGGATATTTCGAGCCGGTGCCGGGGAGGATAATTCCCTGCTTCACCTTTGTATTGGTGATGGTTATCGTACCGTCATTTGCCAGTGTAAATTGTGATCCATCACTCGTATCCAGTCCGTTTCCTGAATCATCGGTTGTATTTGTTCCGTCTGTAATGCTGTACGTGGTGGTAAAATTTTCCACGCTCTCCGCATTAGCATCATTCGACTCTTTTACAGATACTTCTTTCACGTAATAGGTATAACCATATTCAAGGTCTTCCCAGGTATATGACCAGGTTTGTGTTACTGAATCATATTTCAGTTCCTGATTCTCCTCATATAAAGTCGGATATGCTGTCCCGATGTCACTTGTCTTCACCCGATAAAGGTTGACGGTCACAACATAAGTGCTGATATCATCGCTGTCATATCCGCTCCACACTTTTGTGACTGTCACGGAAATCTGCTTTGTATTTGTTATCGTTACTCCTGAGATGACTGTCTGGCCACTGTCCGAATAGGTATAAGTATAGCCTGTCGTATAACCGGTGACGGATTCCTCTTTCACATAGTAGTAATAAAGTTTTCCAGAGTTATCATACTTATCAAGGCTGCCCCAGGTGTATTTCCATCCGTTATTGCTATATTCTGTTGCAGCCGCAAGGCTGGCAGCATCCATATAACTTAGCGTGACCGAACTTCCTACTGTTTCAGCATCAGAAGCGGTTTTCAACCCGGAGCTGTCGCCTGTCGTCACGACCGGTTCTGTCGTGGATCGATACAGCTGAACGGTTACATTGCTACGCTCGCTCTCATCGTTGACATCATCAACCCAGACTTTTGTTACGGAAATCTGTGTGTCTTCTTTTTTATTGAAGATGGTCAGCGTACCGCCAGTGGCTGTCGCAGCCGAAGCGGAGGTGCTTGAAACTGCAGTCGCTGATGTCACACCTGTTGCGGAAGCGTTTGAATATGTTACTGTAAATCCTGCGTCTGAACTGGTCTCCTTCACATAATAAGTGTCAACCGGCAATCCTGACCAGGTATATGTCCAGCTCCCCGATGAGAGGGTGACTGCACCGCCATATTCAGTGCCACTCAATGTATACAGCTGAACGGTCACGGTTTTATCCGTAATGTCACCAGTAATGGTATTCCCTTCCGCATCCTGCCAGATTTTTTCAACCGTGATGGATGTCAACTTTGTATTTGTAATAGTTATGGTTCCGTCTTCCGTTGCTGTCGAAGGAATGTCATCGCTATAGCTTGTGCTATAGGTTGTTGAAGAAACTGTATCGCCGCTTCCATTAACTATTCCTGTTTCTTCCACTGAATAGGTATGACCGCTCAGCAAGCCACCCCATGTATAAGACCAGCTATTGTTGTTTGTAAGCGTCTGTGTATCTATCACAGTCCCATCCTGCAGCAGATCAACAGCCACAACATAACCGTCGTATTCTCCGCTGTCGTAATCCGTCCACATCTTATTAACCGTAACAGAAATCTCTTTGGTGTTTGTCACCTCTTCCGACTTAATCACAGTTACGGTGGAGCCATCTGCCAGGGTCACTTCTTCTGTGGTATATTTGTACGTGGTCGTGTATCCACTTACCGGTTCCTCTACGAAATAGTAGTAATACAGGTTCCCGGCGGAGTCATATTTATCAAGGCCGGATACTGTTGCTGACCAGTTACCATCGCTCAAAGTAACATCTTTTACCCATTCACCTTTGGCGGATGTTAATGGAGTGGTGCCTGTGCTAATTATGGATGTTTCCATAGCAGTAGTCAAAATATGTTCAAATGCCGTCAGGGATGCTGACAGGTTTGCTTCTGATTCTGATTCTGATTCAGTTTCAGTTTCAATATAGTATCCCGCACGTGTTGCCGTCAAAGTACAACTCTGTGCCTCCTGATCAGACGCACTAAATGCTATAACCGTATTCGCATATGTACTATCCAAATACGTATAACTATTAATATTTTCTACACTTACTATTGTTCCTGCCAATGTTTGAGGCCAGGTACCAGAATCCGAATCATATGGGTAATAGTAAAAATTATTATCAAACTGCAAACGATAATAGTAGTATGTTGTTACTCCATTCGTTGTGGAGGATGCCAGTAAAGTATATGTTCTCACCCATGTGCCATCTGACTGCAAATTATCGGAAGACGCAAACGATTCACTTACCGCAGTTGCATTTCTCCAATTCCAATAATCATTTTCATTATCATACTGACTAAAATTCAACCACCCAGTCGATCCTACACTCGGTCCAGAACAGGATAAACCATGTTCATCCTGCCACTCAATAATGACAGTAAATGTCATATATGTTTCAACTACACCAGATTCTTCCGTTTCCGTCTCCGGCTGTTCTGTCGACCGATAAAGTTTCATAGTCACGGTATCGCCGGTATGCTCACTTTCTTCGTCACTCCAGACCTTCGAAACCCCAACCGACGTCTCCACCTTCTGGTTCGTGATGGTCAGCGTCACATCTCCGCCTGTGGTTGTCGTCCCCGTCGGATCGTCTGACGCGGTCGCCCCGGTCTCAGAACTCTGGTAGGTCACCTCATACTGGTCGCCGATCGTAGTTATTACTGTACTATTATAAGAAATCGCAGTCTCCTCGACATAATAAGCCCCAGGTGCCAGATTTTTCCAGGTATAACTCCAACTATTGTCATTGTTCAATGTGGCAGTGCCAATCGTTGTAGCTGTACCCGATCCATCTGCGGACTTCATCAGTGTTACTTCGATCGAGACTGTATCATCCATATCTGCGGTGATATCGGCCCCGCTGGCGTCCTTCCACATCTTGCTCACAGTTACGTACGTTGATTCGAGGGCGTTCGTGACTGTCATCGTGCCGCTGCTTATCCCGGTATTATTTGTATAAGAAGTCCAGGAAACGACATTTGACGCGTCCGCTTCGTCATCCGTTACCGCTGTCTCTACTACGTAGTAATAATACGGAACCACCGTCTGTGAACCATCCGCAGCGTCTGTCACAATCACTTCCTTGGGAAGATTCGTCCAGGTATAGGCCCAGGGATCTGTAGAGGATGCTTCCAGCGTAACTTTGCCATGATCCGCGTTTCCATCAGGATAGGCTGTTGCATTTTCCGTTATTGCAACGGGACCGCTTAAGCCTGCCGTTGTCGAATAGTACAGCTGTACGGTCACGCTGTCAGGCAGACGGCTGTCAGTCGATGACACTTCGGTGCCGTCGTCGCTGTATACCCACTTTTTCTCTACCGAAATTTCTGTCGTCTCAATATCCTTTGTGTTCGTGATGGTCACGGACGGAGTGTTTGCATCTGTGGCTGTCGTTGTGACGTCCGCCCTATTCGTCGTTGTTGTGACCGTGGTGCCATCTGCATCAGTCGTCACATAACTGGCCGTGTAGCCGGAAGGCACTTTTGCCTCTACTACATAGTAGGTGTACGCCGGAAGCTTCGTCCAGGTAAATGTCCAGCCGTCCGCGCTGTAATAGCCGTCGTCAGTGATTACAGCAGCGTAAGCATTCCCCAGCGTCACCTGTTTGTAAATCGTGCTTGATCCATTCTGGTACAGCCGTATCACGACTTCAGAAAGGTCGGCATCTTCCGTGGTAATCCAGTTTTTGGTGACGGAAAGGGATGTGGCGTTGTCGTTCGTTACATAGACAGTGCCAATCGCAGTCTGCTCGTTGTTATCCTGGTCGGTCACGGTCTTGTAGGTATAGCTGTATGTCGCCGAATAGTTTCCCGAGGACTCCACTACGTAGTAATAGTAAAGATTTCCATTCTCATCGTACTTATCCAGTTCGTCCCAGGTATATGACCAGTTGTTGCTGCTGTTTAGCTCTACGCTTTTTATTTTCTCACCATCGGTTGTTCGCAGAGCAAGGCCGTTGCTTGTTGTCTCAGGAGTCTCTGTTTGTGTCGCGCCAAGGTTCGCTGCTGTTTCCGATTCTGTCTCTGTTTCTGTTTCTGTTTCCGTCTCTGTCCCGGTTTCTGTATCCTTTTCGGTCTCGTTATTCGACATGGTGCGCACGCTCTCGACGCCAATCAGGGACGCGGTGAAAGCTTCTGGTTCTTCCGGTTCAAGCGCTGTCGCAGCTGCATTTGTATTTGCCTGCGGGGCGGCTGCTGTCTGCGACTCTGTCTCGTTATTTGACATCGTGCGCACACTCTCGACGCTAATCAGGGACGCGGTGGAAATCTCCGTCTCGGTGCCTGTCTCAGTTTCAGTTTCCGCCTGTGATTCGTACAGCTCATACAGATCTTCCGTAATGGCCTTGCTTAAGATCACGGCAAATTCCCAGGTGTATGATGTATCGTCCAGCGAGGTCATGCCGGAACCCTTTGTCAGTACAAAGGTAAAGTAACTATTTCCGCTGCTGTCTGCCTGAGCAGAATAAGTGCCATAGGTATAGTAATATACTCCATTCTCATCCAGATCAGCAGTCTTCAATGTCGCAGTCCACTCGGTGACCAGTTTTCCGTCATTATCACTTGAACCCCAGTAAACGCCAAATGCCTGATTTGCCCAGTTGACCGCTCCGACAGAATTGCTCTCGTAGATGCCGAACCACCACCAGCTGTCACTCGGCAGAACCGCCTCGACATCGTCTGGATCTACAGCATTGCCATAGTAATCATACCAAGCTGTGATCTTTGCGGTCGCCTCAAGGGAAGCAGCTTCAGTAACCGTCGGTGCGTCATCTGTCACGATTCCGTTGAATACCACATCAATATCTGTATCTGCGGAGCTGCTCCCTGAAAAATAGACATCATCTGAATCGTCAGTCAGTTCCAGTGCCTGGACATTGCCGTTATAGGATATGAAGAGGACATAATCCTGCTGGATTCCATAGCGCGTGCCCCAGGTTTCTGTTGACCATTCGCTAAATGCGTCAATCCAGTCTCCACTATCATCATAGCCGACATAGCTCAATGTCGTCTCGTCTACCATTTCTGAAGAATTCAGATTCCAGAGGCCGAACCAGATATAGTTGCCGCCCGCTACTCTACTGGGAGCCTCAGTTGTCCCATCGCTGTAATACCATGTCGGTATGGACACGGAAAGCGTTAGTTTCGTATCATTATCCGCAGAAGTTGCCGTGAGCGTGGCAGACAGGTTCAGGACATTGTCCTCGTACGCTCCGGTCACCACCCAGATGCTGCCCAGCGTGGTCGCTGTAGAGCCACCGGTTACCACATCAAGGTTAGTCACGGTATCGCCCATTGTAGCCATAATGTAATAAGTCTGAGGCGTATCGTAGGTGCTGGTCACCAGATCCATAGAGTATTCCCAGTCATTCCAAGAGCCAAGGATTGCCGCTGAGTCATCGGAAACCAGCGTCAGAGAGCCATTGGAATTTACCAGGAAAACCTTCAGTGATACCGTCGCGTCCGCGTATCCGGCGACTTCCGTATCCGCAGCCGTTGTACCATCCGCAAACAGCCAGTCGGTAATCCGCACGGTAAGCGTTCCTTCCGAGGCCTCTGTCTCCGACGGCACTTCCGTCGTGCGGTACAGATCCATTGTCACAGAGCCGCTGCTGCTTAAGCCGCTCGCCCATTCTTTATAAACCGTAATGGAAGCGGTACTCGACACTCTGTTGTAAATCGTAATCGTGCCGCCTGTTAAGGTTACTTCTTCCGCCTCACTCTTTGCGTTTGCGTCCAGATCCTCCGTACCTGTTCCAGTAGTGTTATCCGTTGTATTTTCATACTTTACCGTATAATCCGTACCGCCCGAAACCTCAGCCACATAATAGGTTCCCTCCGGCAGGTTGTACCAGCTGAATGACCATCCGTCGTCAGAATATGCGCCGCTGCTCGTCGTCTGCCCCTTATATTCCGAGCCAAGCTCGACGGATGAACCATATGCCTCCCAAGTGTAAATCGTTTCACCACTCTGTGCGTCTGTTTCCGACTGCTGCTTGTAGAGCTGCACAGTGATATTGGAAGACGGAGTCGTGGACATCTGTGTGCCGTCCGCATCCAGCCAGATTTTTTCTGCCGTCACGGAAGTCTTGTCTGTGAGGCTTGTGGATGTATTGGTAATTATTACACCGGTAAAATCGCCGCTTTCCGTTCCGCCCTGACCAGTGCTTTCGGTCTTATAAGAATAGGTCGAAATGTAGCCGCTGACCGAAACCTCCTGCACATAGTAGTAGAATGTGCCGGTGCTGTCAGACGCGGGCAGTCCCGTCCAGGTACCGCTCCAGTTCCCATCCGCGTCAAGCGTCAGGTCATAGGCTTCTCCCATATAATCCGCATCGTTGGGGAGGACGAAGCCATTGTCGGAACCGTCGGCGTTTGTCTCGGATTCGGATTCGCTCTCCGACTCGGATTCAGATTCTGTTTCGGTCTCGGTTTCCGTTTCCGTCTCGTAAGTCACACCACTTGTCGAATATCCGGCAGCAAGATAAAATGTGCCGGAACCATCCAGCCAGTTGTTCCACTGGTTTTGTGAAGTATACGCACTTGTAATGTACATATTCGAGCTGGTGGAATAGCTGACGTAATACCCTGCCGTAACAGAATCCGTATATGT
The DNA here is from genome assembly GCA_021202075.1 of Lachnospiraceae bacterium. Classification (GTDB taxonomy): domain Bacteria; phylum Bacillota; class Clostridia; order Lachnospirales; family Lachnospiraceae; genus Choladousia. The sequence continues at coordinate 26,907 of JAJQDT010000153.1, forward strand.
AGCAGTCCATTTGTTTGCTACATTCAGCGTTAATGTCTTCACAGTGCTCCAACTCGTACTGCTGATAATATTCACAGTGATATAGGAACTCGTATCTGTACCGCCATTGCCATCGGTAAAGTCAACGCTACTATCAAATACCGCTGTTACAGTAATTGTTGCTCCATCCGCATCGCTCTCACTCTCCGTCTGGCCACTGCCGGAATCCGTCTCTGCGGCTTCTGTTTCCCCATTCAGATCCTTGTAAGAACGGTAAAGCTTGAGCGTAATCGTCTCCGGGCGTTTTGACTCGTCGTTATCATCCCATTTCTTCGTCACATTCAGGGAAGTGGTGTTGTCGTCTTCCTCCTTATTCGTGATGGTTACCGTTTTGATTCCGCTCGACACGCCGTCCGAAGTCTGGTATTCATACGCGTAGCTCGCGCTGTAGCCACTCAAATACCCGGAACCGTCCGTTCCCTCTACTACATAATAGTAATAATCATCCGTCAGACCTTTCCAGGTGTAGGACCAGTTGTTGCTTGCGTCCAGTGTTACAGTCGTATATTCACTCTGCGGCTCATTGCTATCATCTTCATACGTGTAGCTGTCAAACGAATAAGTATCCGCCTTCACATCATCCGGCAGCGCCGCCATGCCGCTGACCATATCTGTATTCTCCACAGAAGTCAGGCTCACGCCGTCTCCGCGCAGGCTTTCTGTAATCGTAATATACAGATCTCCGTCGACAGCCGGGATGGTGAATTCAAATTTGCCCGCTCCCAGATCTGTGATCAGGACATAGCTTTCCTCGGTGGAATCTCCTACCGTGTAAACCGCCTTTTCGGACCGCGTATTACTGGAATAATACGAATCCTTCATTACAAATGTGAGGGAGCTGCCGTCTTCGCTTACTGTAGCCGTGCCGGTCAGTGTCTTCGAGCCATAGGACGCCGCGTCGATGTAAATACTGTATGAAATGTCCTCTGTCTGGGCGATCTCGGGTGCAGTCTTGGAACGGTACAGCGTCACCTGAATCTCCTGATCAACAAGTTCGCTTTCGTCTATTTCGTTGCCGTCCGAGTCAAGCCATTTTTTCTCTACGGACACTTCCACTTCCTGCGGCTCCAGCGTGTTGGTTATGGTCACCGTGCCGGATGTAAGCCCTTGCTGCTGGTCGCTCGTCACGGTGAATCCATCGTCCGTCGTGTATGTCGTGACAGTAACCACACTGCCATCGGTCTCCGTCTCTGTTTCTGTCTCCGATTCTACACTATATTTTTTGCTGACGGCTGTCCCACTGCTTTCATCCAGCACCGTAGCGGCAATTTCTTTTACATAATAATAGTAAGGATTGTCTGAGCTATCTGTTTTTTCCAGATTGTTAAATGAATAATACCAGTTATACGCGTCGTCCGGCGTGATGGTGACTTCCGTCATCTCTTCCATTTTAGAAACATCCGTCTCTGTCTTATCGGTCGTCCAGTAAAGGGCGAGCGTAATACTGCTCACGGTGTTCCCATCAGAATCCTTCAGTGTCTTCAACGCAAGCTCATTTCCCTTTGAATCCAGCCATTCCTTCTCCACTGCAATCGAGGTGTAGTCCGTATCAGTCGCCGTATTCTCTATCGTGACTGTCATGCCGCCGGTCAGATAATTCACCGTTACTGCTTTTTCAAGATCCGTCCAATAAGAATCGGATGATTGTGATCCGTAGTAAAAATAATAATCCTCCGCTGTATTTTCATAGTTATTCGGCGCAGAGACTTCCACCAGCCGATAGGCCGTCCCATCCACAAGTCCCGTCAAAGAAACTTTTCCGGTACCATCCTCGCCGGTCACGTAGGTCTTCACATATGTCCAATATTTGTCGCCTTTCAGATCATCCGCAGTTATCGATGTCCCAGCATTCACAGCAGAATTATACGCATCCGAATCAAACATCTGCAGTGCAAATGCTGCCCCTGACAGATAGATAATCTCATTTGCTCCATCCACTTTTACCAGTGTGATCATGCCGTCCGTATCTGCGGTTGCGCTGCTGCCATCGACTTCGAACACCTCAGATTCCTGGCTTTCCGTATTGCCCGCTGATGACCCGCTCAGGACAATGGAGTTTGTGACCGAAAGCTCGCCACTGGTCTTCCCACTATTCGTCAGGTAAGACATATAGCTGTCTTCGTCAATCGTATAGGTATAGATATATTCCAGAACATACGCAGTCTCATCCATCACAGAGATGTTCATGACAAATTCTTTGCCGTCGTCCGAATATGTCACCGAATAAAGCGAGGTACTCACTTCGCTTCCTTTCGTGCCGTCGGATTTCAGATAGTACAGATGCAGTGTACCCGGTTTCAGTGCGACCGCTGTAATATACCCGCCTGAGTCTTTATAATAAGACACAGTATCTGTCAGGGTCAGATTGTTTCCGCCGTTCAGGGTTGCCCCGGTCGAATTGATCAGAACCTTATAGGCCGTCTCATTATCAGCCGTTTCCTTTTCCTTCGAAGAATCGACAACCTTGCTCAGATAGGAGGATGTCACGGTTTCCGTCACACTGTCCGTATAAGCGCTGCCGTCCACTGTCATCTCGACATTGTTCGTGTATGTCTTCGTCTCATTCTTTTCCAGCGCATCTGTAATCTGCACAGCGTAGTAAATCGTGATCGGAATAGATTTTGAATAATACAGAGTATAGATTTCCTCCGGAATCACGATCTTCAATTGATTTTTGTCTTCATCGTAAGTCACGGTCACGCTCTGGTTAATATTGATTGTCCCGGAAAACAGACTGGTCCAGACGCCCCAGTATCCCAGGAACGCTGTCGCAATCGATGGAAGATTGAAATACAGCTTCGCATAAAGGCCTTCATCCTTATAGGCCTTACCGTAGTCGTCGCCTTCTCCGCCTTCTCCGTCCGCCTCATAAGCAGCATGATCGCTAATCTTATAGCCATCCGTATAGATCGTCGTGCCAGCCGGAAGGGTATCCGTAATCTCGATATCGCCCTGCGCGGTCATTCCGGCTTCTCCATAATTGGAGCCGCCTACTGCGGCGCCGGTGTTGACCGTCAGGCAGTAGTAGAGAATTCCCTTCACCTCGTCATAGACATAAGAGCTCGTATCGCTGCCGCCCGCGTCGTACTTGGTCAGATAGCCGCCCTTTGACTCCTTGGTGGAAGCCTCGGAGGACGTCGAACCGCCATCCTGCGCAAACGTACCAGTGTTCTTAATCGTCCAGGTCGTGTCAGAGAGCTGCGTAAGATCCGCGGTCGTCTCATAGCTCAGCACCAGGCTGGGATAGGTTGCCGCCTCCAAATCGTCATTAATATAAATGCGGAATGTCGTGAACGGTCCTTCCTGATCTTCAAATGTCACCCATTTTCCGTCCACATATACCTGTACTACATAGTAATCCGTGGAAAGATCTGCCGTGGTGCCATATTCATCTACAACATATTTCACTGTCAGCGCAGAGAGCTGAGCCGCCGTGATATAGTGGACTGTCCCCGATATCTGACTGCCGCCGTATGAGGCCTCCGCAGTCAGGCTGTCCGTGTAGGTCGTCCCTTCTTTGAAGCCGTCAGTCGGCGCATTTATCGTTACCTGCCATTCATAGGTTTTGGTTGTCGTACTGTTTCCCTGCTCATTCGTCTCGGTGGTCTCCTCCCCGGAGGACACGTATTCCTTGGAGAGCGTGCCGCTTGAATGCTTCACATAAACATCTTTTTCACCGGAAGTATAGGTATTACTGCCTGTGCCGCCTTCTTCAAGTGTCGCGGTGTTTGCATAGACATTATAAAAGCCATCCTTTGATACATTTGACGTGTATGTAATCACAAACTTGCTGGTCGTGTCATACACATATAAAGTACCTTCTTCAGACGCTGTTCCCGCTATCTCTGAATTTCCATTTCCGGCTTTCGCAAAGGTAAGGCTGCCATCGGCATCCAGTTCTACTGTATATGTGTAAACTTCCCCATCAGGAGTTGTTTCTGTAATCGTAACCGTCTGACCGGCAGCCAGGTTCGAAGTAGTATCGTCGTTCCTATAAAGCAGATCCTGCAGCGTATAGCCAGTCAGATCCGCGCCGAAATCGTTCACCGTAATCGTCCAGGTGATCCGGTCGGTGGTGGAATCATAAGAGCCAGTTTTTGAAATATAACTGTGGCTGAAGCTGATGTCCGTGCTGTCCCATTTGTTACTGCTGCTGTCTATGCCCGCGTAAGCCTTGTTGTTCAGGTTGATTAGTGACACGTTGAATCCGTCAATCCCGCTGTAGGTCACAGTATAAGTCAGGATATAAGATTCCCCGGCTTTCAGTGCAGGCAACGATATGTCAGCGTTGAGAGAGATTGAGCCGCTCGTATTATCGGAACTATTGGTTGCTGTAAAATAATCGCCCGCAGTATATGTCGCGGACACTCCGCTGCTGGAGTCGTACTTAATCAGCGAATCCAGTACAATAGATGTTGAAATATCATAAGTCGTACTCCAGTCCACAGAATTAGCAAGGGTATCGCCAAAGGACGCAATCCCTGAATCGCCAGTGCCATTAATTGAACCGATCTCAACGGTGTAAGTCACAACCACATTGCCATTGACATCCGTCCCGTAATTCGTATAATTTTTATCTACATATACATCGCTCTTCGTTCCTTCTGTGTCCGTCTCGGACTCAGACTCGCTGTTGACCACTATCTTGATGGTGGCGGTCACATCCGTACCCTCGGAGAATGTGAACTCTTTCTCGACGGTCCCCTCGCCTTCTGACACGCTGACGGTGGACCAGAAGCCGATCGTACCGGTAATCGTATTTCCGCTCTTTACAAAAGATTCTTCAAACTTAATCGTGATCAGGCCAGATTGAGAAATCGTGTAGGTTCCAACTTCTGTGCCTTCTGAATCATAGACCTTACCGGAATACTCTCGGATCGGCGTAATGCCGTCTGGCAGCTGATAGGTCACCACATTTGTACCTGCGCTTGTCAGTATCTGTGAATAAATCTTATAGGAAATCGACACCTTAAGCGTGTCGCCATTCTCAATATAAGCCGTGCCATCATTCTCATCCGTATCGTAGCCGCTGAATGTAACGCTGGTGATATAGTCACTCAAGTCTACCGTACTATCATCTTCTGCTACGGTCGCAATCCCCGCGCTTCTCAGCAGTGAACTCCTGGACGCCGTCCCCGAAACATCCGCAATCACGTTCGCGGCATAAGAATCCTCGGATTCGATTTCCGTTTTTGATTCTGTTTCTGGTTCCGCTTCTGATTCAGTTTCGGAATCTGATTCTGCTTCTGCTTCTGTTTCCATATCTGTTTCAGAGTCTGCTGTCAGATCCGTCTCCGCCTCATTATCAGACACTGACTCTGATTCCGTCAGCCAATCACTTTCCGTTTCTTTATTTTCTTCTGTCCGGGATTCTTCCTCCGTATCAGCCTCCGTGTCGTTTTCGCTCTCCGCCTCTAATGCTGTTTCTTCTTCCGTTGCTGTCTCTTCTATATCTATGTCCGTTTCCGGCTCGGTCTCGGTTTCTGATTCCGTTTCTGCTTCGGTCACCGCACCCATTATTTCGATGTGGATTTCATCCAGACTTATCCACACCCCTTCTTCTTCATCATACCACTCGGCTGTGAATTCTCCGGTAAAGTTATCCACATCGTCAGCTGCGGCCAGCTCAAGCTCCCATTCTACGGTTCCGTCGCCGGTCTGATCATACATCAAACGAACCGTCTCTCCTGACACGGTCTTTTCGGTAGTTACCTGGGCGCCGTCCGTCAGAGAGAGGATGCAGGTGTCAATCGCCGTGGTCTCCGGTTCGGCCGCGTAGCTATTTAACAGGCTGCTATAGCTGTTTTCATCCATGCTAAGTGCCAGCCGCACGGGTTCATCGTCTGTGCCGCTGACTTCCCAGGTTATATTAATCTGATATTCGTTTTCATTATCGGATATGGCTTCTGCCTTAAGTGTCGCGCTGACCTGCAGTCCGTCTGAACCGGTGATTGTATCTGTATCAGTTTCTATATCTTTTTCTATATCCGCATCCGTTTCTATCTCTGTTTCGGAATCGGCCTCTGCTGTATTTATCTCTTCCGCATCCGCCTGTTCGGTCGAAGTGGATATCGCCGATGTATCTTCTACCTCTTCTATGGAATCAATAATCTGGCCGTTCTCGCCGGAGCTGCCAGGGTCTGAACCGGCAGAGTCTGTAAGGTCAGAACCCGAGCTGTCGGTATCGGAACTGCTGTCTGTGGAATCGTCTCCGGTTGAACTGCTATCGATTGAACTGCTAACGCCTGAACTGCTGTCGCCGGAACTGTCGTCAGATATCCCGGCGGCAGCATTGACAGTATCATCGTCGGCCATAGCCGTGTCTACTGAGAGAATCGCCGTTTCCTGTTGTTCGATCCCGGCGGCTCCGGTGGAAATGGATGGGACAACAAGCTGACTTCCCATAAGGGAAGCCGAGAGAAGTAAAGCAAGGCCTCTTCTTTTCAGGCTGTTCTTTCTCATATTGCTTCTGCCCCCGTTTCTCTTAAACCCGGACAAGCCGGAACTTAATTTATGCCATTTTGAGCAGGATGCTGTTCTCGCATTTACGTTATCGGCGATTTAGCATTATTGGCGTTTAACGTCATCAGCGTTTTAACGTTTTCGGCCTTTTAATGTCATCGGCGTTTTAACGTTTTCTCTGTTCAGATTCCCGGAACTGTTTTGTCGATATTTGCCAATTTTCGGAACTATTTTTTATTGTTATTGTACACCCTGACAAATTTTGTTTCAATCATTACTCCGTGTAGTATCGTTAATTTCGTAATTATAGAGTCATGGATGCATTTCACGGAATTTTAGATGAGTTTTACATTTATTCACGGAATTTACAGATTTATTACAGGTGTATCCGATTGTTACGAAACCTTTTTTCGTAAATTTCCCTGATTTTCGAAGGAGAAATACGTAATCCGGGGCTGACAGAATTCGATAAAATCTTCTGCGCTTCCGGCTGAAAAATTCCGTGAATGAATATGGAATTTGCCGTGAATGTGCGAATGGCAGAATGTGTATACGAGTATTTCGATAGCGCCGGTGACAGAGAACGGCAAAGAGCATAAATACGAAACACTTTTTCGTTTTTTGTTCTGGATTTTCGTAAGAAAAGGAAGTATCATACATTACAGAATGTGCGGTTTTGCAAAGGTATATCGACTCATGGATATTTCGATACCGGCAGCAGATTTCTTTATGGGAGGTTTGCAAAATGGCTGACGTGAATCAGACGATTACCGTCATGGTGAATCGGAAGGAGTGTAAGATTCCTGTAAGCAATATTATCTATGCGCAAGTGGAGGATAAGCTTTGTACAATTTTTTTGTATAATGCCCCCCCTGTGCGCATTTTTCTGACGATGAACGCGCTGGCCGGGATGCTGTCCGGCGAACCGTTTCTGAGGGTCAGCCGGGGGTGCCTGATTTCGCTGGATTATTATCAGCATATGACGGATTCAGACATTGTGCTGACCGATAATATCCGCGTCCCGTACAGCCGCCGTCATAAGGCGCAGATTCGTTCTGCCATCCATAAATACCAGGCTGCCACCGCAGGTGAGCATGACGTTCCCGAATTGCGTACCCAGGTGCTGGATGAGTTTCGCGGATTTGATATGTTTCCGCTTCCTTTTTTCGTGCTGGAAGCGGTTACGGGCAGCAACGCTTCTGATCATGTTCCGGATGCTCAGGTCAAATCCGGAGTGCAATCCCCGTCGTCTGCTCCCGTTAATGGCATAAGGAACGCCGATACTCGGGATTTTGTGCTCCGCTACGCAAATGACGCATATGCCTCTTATGTAAAGCTCCCGGCCTACCAGCTGATCAACCGGTCATTTTTTTCTTTGTTTGAAAAGCCGGTTCCGAAATGGAGGCTGCTTCTGACGCAGTGTGCACTGGAAAATCAGACCATTGACGCGATTCTGCCGAATCAAAGGGACGGCACGGCCCTGCGGGTCTTCTGCTACCAGCCTCATTATTCGTTCTGCGCGTGCATACTGATGGATGCGCAGTGCAGGTCGACTGATAAATGATAACGCGAATGCCTGTTGTTTGCAGTCTCTGCTTTCCTGCTTGATCAGACAGGGGGAGTCCTCTCCCCCTGTACGCCGCGCGAGCCGGGTGAGGCTTTAGCCGCAAATATTTCCTTACCCGGCTCTGTGCAATCGGATAGGGGAACGCTTAATTCCCCTGTCCGCCTGCGCCGACCGCGTCCGGCTTTAGCCGGAATAATTCCTTACGCGGCCGTGTGCATATAAAATGATCCGGCGGTTTCATTCCGCCGGATCTGTTTCTTCCCTTATCCCTGACTGGCATATTGCAGCTGCATTTTCAGACGCATGATCTCTGCCCGCATTTCCTTCACCATTTGCTCGGCAGTATCCGCCCGCTGACGTTCACGTTCCGTATTCACGCGTTCTTCTTTTATTCCTTCTTCTATACCTTCTTTTTTACTGTCTTCCAGCATTTCCCTTAGAGCCTGACACATATCATGCTTCACCTCACTTTCTGCGCCTTTGTTCGCAATTCTTTTTAATTTCGGTATCTCCTGCATTCGAAATAGAACCAGTAACCTTTGCCGCTGACTTTACCTCCACATCGTCTGATTCCATAGTTTCTTTTTTCATAAATGATTCCTGCAGAACTTCCCCGGTTGTCATTCCACAGAGCACAATTTCTTATATCCTGTTTATAATTCCAATCTATCACACAGATCATACAATGTCAATCATTTTCTTTTAATCTTTATGAGTTTTTTACATAGTATATTTCCCAGAATTTTATAATGTGCATTGATATAAATATTTTATTCACATCTGATAACGTCCGAATGCAATTGTAAATATTTCGTCCTGAATATTATCTGTGCATCTTTTCTTGTGTGACATCTTAGAACTGTAATTTCGAATCCGATTTGTGCATAATAGAGATGTCAGATTCCATTTTTTGCGTTTTCTGACAAATTTACAAAAGACAAAATCAGGAGGATACGATCATGGAAGAAAGGCAATATGGAACAATCAAAATTCATCTTGGCGAGTTGATCAAGGAACGTGATATCAGCAAGAACCGGCTATCGCAGCGGGCTGAAATGCAGCGGACGCAGCTGAATCATTACTGCAACAATGACATCACACGGCTGGATACTGCGGTTCTGGCGAAGCTCTGCACGGTCCTCGAATGTGAGATTGGAGATTTACTGGAGTTTGTTCCCGCCGGGAATGTACATACTGACAGCACTTCAGACGAAAGCTGAAGAAGAGATTCAAAAAGAGAAGTTAAAAACCGGTAACAGTTCCAGAGCGGCGGTCTTTTTTGGCCGCCCCGGATTCTTTCCTTTTGTCTTCACCATTGTCCGGTGTTTCCCACAGCGAATTACCCATTATCCAGAATCAACAGAATTGCGGTCGGCTGATTTCAACCGTTTTCTACCCGTTTTCAATCATCTGTCATCCGTCGCTTCTCATAAAGTGTTTTTCTGCATCTAAAGTGGTTTTCTGCATCAGGATCCAGTGTTTTCTCTCACCACCTGCGGTAGTTCCGGTACCTTCCTGCGTCACTTTTTTTGCAATTTGCCCTGACGGCGACTCCCTCCGGCTGATAGTCCATGGAATGGACGACCGCATGCTCCTTCAGATAAGCGACGGCAGCCCCGTCCGTGTAGGGGATGAGAAACTCACAGTCCACATAATCGGCGAACAGCTTTGCGCGGATGAGGTCAAGAAGCTGTTCCATTCCGATTCGTTTCCTGGCGGAAAGGAAGATTTTGTCTCCGACGACTTTGGGGAACTCACCCTCATCCATCACCCGGTCAGCTTTGTTCATGATATAGATGCAGGGGATTTTTTCCGCGCCCAGCTCGCGCAGTGTGTCTTCGGTCACCTGCATCTGCTCCCGATAGTGCGGGTCGGAATAATCGACAACCTGTAATAACAGATCCGCTCCGCAGGCTTCTGCAAGGGTGGAGCGGAATGCCTTGATGAGCGTGTGCGGAAGCTGATCGATGAAGCCTACCGTGTCTGAGAGCAAAAAGTCCCGGTTGTCCCCCGGGGAAATGCGGCGGACGGTGGTGTCCAGCGTCGCGAAGAGCATGTCCTTTTCGAGCACCATTTTATCCTCGATTCTGCGGCGCGGATACGTCCTGTATTCTTCTCTTCCAGTACCGCGGCACGAATAATATCCCCCTGAATCGTTTCCAATATTCTGATGCGAACGATTTTCATCCGTGTCGTTTCCAATATTCTGATACGAATGGTTTTCAAGCTC
>JAJQDT010000025.1 GCA_021202075.1 Lachnospiraceae bacterium
CAAGAATATAATGAAGATGTTCCCTCACATACTTTGCCAGAAGCGGAACCACTACATATGGCTCCCCGGTCATATCGTTGAAGCGGATGAATGGCGGGTGTTCCATCTTGGAGCGGTGAAACGTGCCGTGACACGCCTCAATGCCTACGGCGATGGTACTTTCCCTGTAATCCTCGCGCTCCCATTTCTCACGATAGAGCGCCGAGCCACGGAACAGCTCGTCAATCGCCGGTGGGTCTGGCCCGGTGCGGAAAGCAATCATGGCACAGAGCGCAGCGTCCGCTTCCGATTGGGAGCCGTAGTCGCTAAAATCGCCCTGGTCATACAGCTTGGAAAACTTTTCACCGTTTTTCTGCTTTCGCAGGTTGCAGACGATATCGAAGTCCTGCTTGTTTCCATCACGCTTTGCGCTGTATTTGACCTTCGGTTTCCTGCGCATATCCTTGTCGAGTGTTGTCAGCACAGCCTGTGTGCAATCACTTAAGGGTTCGTCCATGATGACGTTTCCCGTATAGACTGCAAAACGGTTTGTGGTGCCGCCGATGTAGAGTTCCATTTCGTTGTGTGGGTTTTTAACATAAAATTCCTTTACCACACGAACTTTGCCCTCTTTGTCTACATAGGTTGGTATCTGCCCACGGTCACATTTGCCGTAAATGTGTATGCCGCTTCCGCTGACTGACTTCTCGGCGTAAGAATGAAAACGTTCAAGCATCAGCGCCGCAAGCGGGTCTGCTGTATCCCTGTGGTCGATATCCAGAAAGAAATATCCATCCGGTATCACAAAGCTGATTCCGTCAAAACTGTTTTTCTCTGCCGCCGCCTTTGCTTCCTCATAGGTAACCCACGTGTGAGCATGGGCGGCATCCGGTCCGGTTTCCGTTCCGTAAGCGGAGACAGGCTTTTTCTTTTTCTGTCCCTTTTCCATGATATAGTTCCAGCAGACCCATATTTTTCGTTTCTTTAATTCCTGCACGTGTATCACCTCCTCCCACGGCAGATTTGATATCACTCTTCATGATTAGAAGTGATGACAAGCCATTCCTTAAACGCATCCACAGGGATGAGAATTCTCGTACCAATGCGGATAGTCGGAAAGCCCGGTTCCTTCACAAGCTCATAGGCTTTCGGAAGGCTGATGCTCATCTGTGCCGCCATCTCGCGGACACTCATTACTGATTCTCTATGTCGTCCTCCTTTCAGATTTTGGGCATAAAAATACCGCCTCCAATGACGGATAGCGGTATCGCCTCATCTTAATGCTATTGTTGCTTTGCTGCCAAACTTCATGGCTGCTACGGCGTTGTATGCGGTCAGGTCTTTGACTCCGCAGCTGCTGCGCCTGTCCAGAAGTTCTTCTTTCTTCTGCTGTCTTCTTAATTCCCGTTGCTTTTGTCGGTTGCGCATTTTATACCTCCCTTCCTCGCGTTGACAGAGTTTCCCCTTATACTTGCAAGAAATGGATGTACCAACATTTGCAAGAAATGGTTTTACAGTATTGACAAGTTTCGTATCACCTGTTACAATCATTTTACCACAACCAAATCGAAACACAAGTGTTTCGAAACAGATTTTTAAATTACAGCTAAAACGCAATTTTGGAGGGATGCAGAATGGCAAAACAACCGGAACGAAACGAAGACAGATACGATGCTACTTTTCCAACGAAACTCCGGGAGCTGCTCGAAAAGGGCTTAAAAGATGGCCATTCCACAACATATAAGGCGTTAGGGGAGGCTGTGGGTGTACGACAGCAGACAATAAGCCAGTATGCCAGCGGTCAAACACAGCCAACGGCAGACGTGGTACTACGGATAGCAAATTATTTTGATGTATCCGTGGATTATTTGCTCACCGGAGTTAGCTCTTATAATAAGGAATATAGTGAGACTCTTGGTCTGTCGGATAGCTCCATAGAACATCTGAAAAGAGCAAAAGAATTATATGCTCAGGTTGCTCCCGACCGTTTTCAGACAGTTCCTTATCTTGACGAACTTTTATCGGATAAAGATTTTTATGAGTTTCTGGATGCTCTATTTTATTATATAGAAGGACTTAAGGGAACGCAGACGATGACTGATGAAATGAAGGAACATTTTCGAGGACTTGACCTCGAAGGTTATTTTATATGGCAACTTCAAGGGTTCGTTCAGGAGTTTATACGGAAAGAGATTACCAAACTTGGTTTGAACATAACGGTAGAATAGATATTATTTAAATGATAAACTGGTCAGCATATTTTAAATCGGAGGAAATAAAATGATTAAAGACATTGTTGCATCTAACGAAAACGTAACCCAAAATAGTAGGGAAATCGAAGTGCTGAGAGAAAACTTTCCATCTTGTTTTCGCCCAGATAGCAGTTTTGATATTGAACGGTTCAAAGAATTTTTAGGCGATAAAGTTGCTGTTTCTCAGGAGGGATATGAACTGCGTTTCCTTGGAAAAAGTTATTCGAAGATGCTTGCCGCACTAGATACAGAGACTGTAATCGTACCTGATGAGGAACATAATTCAAAGCCGGAGAACAAGGATAGCCAGAACGTGTATATTAGCGGAGATAATCTTGATGGGTTGAAACACCTGCTCAAATCGTATGCCGGAGAGATAAAGTGTATCTATATCGACCCACCCTATAACACGGGAACAGATGGATTTGTGTATAATGATAGGTTTAATTTTACTGTTCCTGTACTCATGGAAAAGCTGAGCATTACCGAAGAACAGGCTTTAAGAATACTTGATTTAACAAGCCGTGGGAGTGCCGCGCATTCAGCTTGGTTGATGTTCATGTATCCGAGGCTTCAATTGGCGCGGGATTTGCTTTCCGATGATGGGGCAATTTTTATTTCTATCGACGATAATGAGCAAGCTAATTTGAAGCTGATTTGCGATGATATTTTTGGTGAAGAAAACTGTATGGGCACAATCGCTCGCGCAACAGGTCAGACAACAGGCCAAGATAGTGGTGGCTTTGGTTCTTCCTTCGATTATGCTTTTGTATATGGACGAAAACCAGAGCTGGATATTGCCGGCATACCGCTCAATAGCCATGATTTAACAAGATTCGATAATGAGGATGAACGTGGTTGGTATGCCTATGACCAGTTAAGGAAAACTGGTAGTGATGATCGCAGGGAAGATCGTCCGAATATGTATTATGCAATAAAGGACCCCGATGGAAATGATCTGTATCCCACTGCCACTGCAGGATATGATAGCCGATGGCGTGTGGAAAGGAATACTTATGACAAGCTAGTGGAAGATGGTTACATCATGTGGAAAAAAACCACACGCAATAGCCAGGAAGTATGGTGGCCTTATGTGAAATACTATGCGGAAGGCCGTACAAAGCGACCTTCGCCTTTATGGGATGACCTTGAAGGCAACAAGAAAGCAACGCGTGATGTTAGAGCTTTATTTGATAATGTAAAAGTATTTGATTATGTTAAGCCAATCGCTTTTATAGAACGTATTATACAGGTCGCTCCGAATATGAAGCCGGATGATATTATTCTTGACTTCTTTGCAGGATCAGCAACTACTGCTCATGCTGTAATGAAATGGAATTCAGAGCACGAGTCTCATTATCGGTATATTATGGTTCAGTTACCAGCAGAACTTGATACATCTGTGAGTTCACAGAAAGTTACATACGATTATCTGCGTAAAATAGGCCGAAAGGGAACGCTCGATGAAGTCGGTCAGGAACGCATTATTCGTGCTGCTATGAAAGTTAAAGAGGCGAATCCTGATTCTACCATTGACTTTGGCTTTAAGCACTATACAATTAAAACGGTTGACGAACTAACATTGGATAAACTTGAAAAATTTGATAACTCCAGCTTTGTTACAAATAGAACTGTTTATGATTTGTTTGGCACAAGTACAATTTTAACCACATGGCTTATTCATGATGGTTATACATTTACTAATAAATGCCAGACGATTGACCTTGCTGGATACACAACATTTTGGTGTGAGAATCATTTGTATTTACTTAATCCGGATATGAGTGAGGAATCTATCAAGGCATTAATTGATCGTTACAACAGTGACGGCGACTTCAATCCGCAGAATATCGTAGTGTTTGGGTATAGTTTTAACTATGTCAATATGGAAAATCTCAAAACCAATATTAAGATTTTGCGTGATTCCGAGAAAAATTTGAAGGTAAATCTTGACTTAAGATATTAGGAGACAGCGGCATGGAATTAATACTTGAACGTAACCTTGAGCATCAACAAAAGGCAGTAGATGCCATTATAGATGTGTTTGAAGGTGTAACCATTACACCTCCAACCATTGCGTATCAAAATCCAACATTTGCTTATAACGATATGCGCATATCGGAAAACATTCGAAATCTTCAAAAGGATATTAGAGAGGATTATCGACATAATGCCAATATGGATACCGGAAATTACTTGAATGTTGATATTAAGATGGAAACTGGTACTGGCAAAACTTATGTATATACGCAGGCAATGTATGAATTGCACAAGAGATATAGCTTCAATAAGTTTATTATTGTAGTACCATCATTGCCTATAAAATCAGGGACGAAGCAGTTTATAGAAGATAAATATGTACGGCATCACTTTGCCGATGCGTGTGGTTATAATTGTGAAATTGAACTAGGCGTACTAGAAAGCCCAAAGAAAAAAAAGAAGGGCTTTCTTGCTATGCCTGCACCTGTTCGTGACTATGTGACAGGATCTTGCCAAAATACAAATAGAATTTATGTATTGCTTGTTAACATGCAACTGTTGACAAATGGAAATATGCTGACACGGTCTGACTATGATTATCTGGTAGAAGGTTTCTATAGACCCTTTGATGCACTTCGCGAGACAAAACCTATAGTAATTATCGACGAGCCGCATCGTTTTAATCGTGACCAGAAAGCTTATCAAGTGGTAGCATCTGAACTACAGCCGCAGATGATAATTCGATTTGGCGCGACATTTCCCGAAATAACTGTGGGTAGCGGAAGAAACAAAAGGACCATAAAGGATTATAACCATTTGATTTATGAACTTAATGCTTGTGATTCTTTCAATCAAAATCTTATCAAGGGTGTGGCAAAGGAGCATTTCGAACCGTTATCCAAAAAAATGGAGAAGGTCAAAATTGTTTCCATTATGGCAAAAACGTCCGCAAATTTTCAACTTCGAAAACAAGACGAATCACCCAAAACGGTTACGCTCGGAGAAGGGGATTCTTTAGCTGTTCTTTCTCCCGCGTTTGATGGAATATGTATAACCGCAGTTGGAAAAAATTTTATTGAATTATCTAACGGGCAGATAAAGTACCAGGGAGAGGAATTTAACACAGACATATATTCTTCGTCTTATCAGGAACAGATGATAAAACTGGCTATACAGCGTCATTTTGAGACAGAACGTCAAAATTTTTCTGGTCGTCAGTTCAAGATAAAAACACTTGCGCTGTTCTTTATTGATGATATATCATCTTACCGTGAATCTGCTGACGGGAAAGTGCCCTACCTCAAGGAAACGTTTGAGCGTCTTCTCGCTGAAAAACTGACAGAGATGATTGCTGATCTTCCAGCCGAGGAAAATGAATATCGAGAGTATCTAAAGGCAAGTCTTGATAACATTGCCGGTTGTCATGCTGGTTATTTTGCCCAAGATAATAGTGATTCTGATGAGAGCATTGCAAAGGAAGTGGCTGATATTCTTCGCAACAAAAAAGGATTACTTTCTTTCGTCAATGAGGACGGTTCATATAATGTACGTCGTTTTTTGTTCTCTAAATGGACGCTCAAAGAGGGATGGGATAACCCAAACGTTTTCACTATCACAAAACTGCGCTCGAGCGGCAGTGAAAACAGTAAATTGCAGGAAGTCGGTCGCGGTCTTCGCCTTCCTGTGGATGAGAATGGCAACCGTATTTCTAATGAGGAATTTCAACTGAACTATATCGTTGATTTTACCGAAGCAGACTTTGCCCAACGCCTGGTAGATGAAATTAACGGTGAGCTTCCTGAAATCATGAAAATTGACCCGAACGATTTGGATCGCGTTGCCAAGGCAAGAGACGTAGATTCAAGCACGCTTTTTATTGATCTACTGACAAAGCATTATGTTGATCCACGTATGAATATTTGCACTGAACATCGGAATGAATTTTTTTCCGAATACCCTGAATTTGAAACCGGCGTTAAGGGTGGTAAGGTGACAGATCGCAACAAAAAAGAAAGTGGAACTATTAGGATACGAAAGGCTGTTTATTCTGAACTGAGAGAATTATGGGAAGCAATTAACAGAAAATATTATTTATTTTACGAACGCGATTTGGAGGGTGAGATACCCAGTGCCTTACTAGATATCCTATCTGAGCATGATACTTTTGCGCGTACAACAGCTTCCAGTCATCGCGATGAGGTCGCTGTAAATAGCAGTATTGGCAGGATGGAATTACGTGAAAGTAGCGGAGTGACTTACACTGTTAATCATCCGTTAAAGTACAATGAGTTTCTCAGAAGAATTAGTGCGCAGACATGCATTCCTATTACTGTAATTCATACAGCCATGTGTAAATTGGCAGAAAGTAAGGAACTTGAAGATAATATAATAAACGAATATTCTGTGGCTCAGATAGTTAGCAAATTTAGAGATTGGAAAATAAGCCATACCCAAACTCGTTTCCGCTATGCAAAATCACAACAAACTGTAGCAGAAACTTCCCTTACATATAAGGATGGACAACCACGAGAGGTTCTTAATCAGGGAGTTGTTGGCATAAAACTACAAGAAGGTACTCCATCGGAAAAATACTTATATGATACCATTGCCTTTGATTCTCCGTTGGAAAAGGAAAACATTATGACGGATATCGCTGAGGTTGTGGTATATGGAAAAATACCTCGTTCAAGTATTGCTATTCCAACGATTGTGGACGAAAACTACAGTCCTGACTTTATGTATGTGGTCAAAAAGGCTGATGGTACGAAGGAATTAAACATCGTTGTTGAAACAAAGTTGGTTGAGGATCGTTCTACATTACGAGGCAAGGAAGAGGCTAAGATAAAATGCGCCGAAATGTTTTTTAATCAGTTGAATATTCCGCAGTAATGGTACCGCGAATGCGGTACTTTCGTACCAGGCATCCG
>JAJQDT010000069.1:0-6934 GCA_021202075.1 Lachnospiraceae bacterium
TGACGTAAGAAAAATCCCCATGCTGGATGTGAACATCTGTGTTTTCAACAAATTTCCAGCTCTGCGGATGGCTGACCTATGCCCGGAACTGTACCGGCGACGGTCATGAAATGGCGAAAGCAATCGGCGCTATGGAAGATGAATATCCGCATTCCCTTATGCTAGACCCGATGCAGTTAATGCCCTTTGTCCGTGTCAACAGCAAAGGCAAACGTTTTGTCGGGGAATATGAAACCTACGACCATCTCGCTTCTGCCATCCAGACACAATACGGCGGATATGACTTTTTCATAACAGATGCGAACGTTGTGGAAGCCGTAGATAACATGTGGTCGCCTTCCTCCTCCGCCTATGGTCCGAAGGAAACATGGGTCGCCAGCGCCACCGGCGGTCTGACGGCTGATTCACTGGAAGAACTGGCAGAACAGATGGGCGTTCCCTCCGACACCTTCGTGGAAACGATCAACCACTGGAATGAAATGTGCGACGCCGGGGAAGACAGTGATTTCGGCTATCCGGGGGAATATATGCACCGCATTGACACAGCGCCCTTCTATGCGACAAAAGAAATGGCGGAAGCCCTGACAACCACCGGCGGTCTGCAGGTAAATGAATACTCCCAGGTACTGAACACCGCAAATGAGCCGATCGAGGGACTGTATGCACTCGGGAACACCTCCGGTTCCATGTTTTACGGAACCTACCCGCATTCCCTGAATTGCCTGAACCATACAAGATGCATCGTATTTGGCTATAACGTTGGGGAAAAGCTTTCAGAAGAGTAAAAACTGATGGTACAGCGAAAACACCAAAAAGTCATAAGCTGATAAGAAACAGAACGGGCAGGAGACATCCTTTGTCTCCTGCCCGCATATTTCATTATTCAATCGTAATATACTTGTTGTCCTCAATCACCGGCTGCTGTACTTCCTTCGGCACGGTCAGAACCAGCGTCCCATTCTCAAACTTTGCTCTGATGTCTTCCTGTTTTACTGCATCTCCTACATAGAAGGTCCTGCTGTAAGAGCCGGCAAAGCGTTCCCGCCTTACATATCTGCCATGACTGTCTGTCTTTTCATTATCGGAATTCGTGGAAGCTTTAATCGTCAGGTAGCCGTCTTTCAGCTCTGCTTTCACATCCTCTTTCCTGACGCCCGGAAGGTTCATTGTAATCTCATAGCTGCTATTATTTTCCTTCACGTCCGTCCTCATCATGTCCGACTGCTGGCCTCTGCCATAAAATGTAGCGGTGATCGCGTCGTCGAAAAAGTCATCCCATAAATTCTCTCTGTAAATACTCGGTCTCAACATAAGTCATCTCTCCTTTTCGTATATGATATTCATCCTTTCGGATTGTCAGCAGTTCCTGAACCGGATTGTAAATGGATAATTGTTCAGTGTTTCACAGTTACGTAAATGGTTCCCTGAGTTTTCCTCCATCTGTTCTCCTTTGTTCTATATATTATATAACATATGTTGCTAGCAGAGTCAAGTGGCTAGTGCTAATTCATTTATAAACTTTTTATTAACACAGTCCTGTTATCTATGCAGCAGCGGGCGCGCACCGGTTCGGAATCGCAAACGACTACTATCGTTTCCTGTTATTTTAATAGCCTCTAAACGAAAAGTCTCCGGTCTGACAGCAGGAAAATTTGGGCCATTTTTCGTACTGTCAGCACATATATACGAAAAAAACGGATAAGGGAAAGTTTTCTTCCCCTATCCGTTATCACAAAATTCTCTATTTCAGTATGATTATTTTTGCTTCACCACAAATCAATCCGCCGCCGTAAGTACACCTGACAGCACGAAGAGGATCAGCAGCACCATGCAGGTCATGCCATGCGGCCTTGTTGCCCGAAAGTGCTATATCTCATCAAAATCTACCAAACGAACGTTTTCGCAGTTTTTCGAGATATCTATGGCCTCCTGACTGAAACCGGATTTTGAAAAAACAAAAAACTGCTTTTTACGATATACAAACAGGTCTCCGCGCTCCAGCAGACGCTTTACAACAGTTGCATCTGTTTTCTCATTTCTCCATTTGCACTCGCCAAACAAAGCCTGATCCTCACAAACTGCCATCAGATCAATTTCTTCCTGTCTTTTCGTTTTGGGATTATTTCCCCACCAGCGACCTATTCTGCCAACCGGAAATGGCAGATCCGCATAAACAGATGGCCGAAATAAATATTGTATACAGATTTCCTCAAATATCTGTCCCATAAAATCGTTTATCTGAGGTAATACCAGAGAACTATAGATTTGCGATCCCATCCCCCGTATGATCGCGCTTGTATTAGGCCTCACAAAACGGTACCAGAACAGATACATGCCATCTGCCAGCCGATAGATTGTTCTGCGGCTCGTCTCCGGTTCCGCTATAGGAATCTCTTTTTTCACTATCCCAAGAGAGATCAGGGAAACCAGCTGATTGCTGCAGCCGCTGGTCTCCAGCCCTGTCTTCGTGGCAATTTCATTTAATCTGCTGGCACCGCCGGCAATGGCGGAAATAATCGAATGATAAGTCATAGGCTCCTTCAATTCCTGCTTCATTAAATTAAGCGGTTCTTCAAACAGGCGCCCGGATTCATCAAAAAACAATTGCTTTATATTTTCATGTACTGAGATATCGGTCTGAATATGAGACAGGTATTCCGGAATTCCCCCTGTTACACCATAAAGAACCGCCTGTTCCTCATTCTGATAACCACCCAGCATCTGCCGGGACTCAAAAAATGTAAAAGGCTGAATCTTGAATTGTGCCGTACGCCGTCCGTACAGTGGGCTTTTGTATCCCAGAACCTGCTCCTCCATAAAGCTCATAGAGGAACCGCATAATATGAAAAAAAGGCTGCTGTCCTTCCAGCAATTATCAATATGGCTCTGGAGCATGGAAGAAATCACAGGATAGGAGGCGGCAAGATAAGGATATTCATCAATAGCCACAATAAGCCTTTTCCCACTTTTCGCAAGTATATCCAGGTGCCCCAGCATTGACTCATAATCCCGGAATTCGAATGTCTCCTGCAAGCTGTCCTGCTGTGAGAGAAATGTTCTTGACAGGCCTGCCAGATTCTCCTTTTTCGCGCCTTCAACGCTCATGTAATAATATCCCTGCTTATCTTTCATGAATTCCCGAATCAATGTCGTCTTTCCCACACGGCGTCTTCCATATACAACTGCAAACTCAAAGCTGCCGCTCTGGTACATCCTGTTTAATTTGCTTAATTCCCGTTCTCTTCCAACAAACATTCCGCATCCCCCTCCCCGGCCTGGCAATCGAGTAGAAGACAGCCTGCCGGCTCCTGCTCGCCCGCGCGGCTGCGTCCAGCGTAAGCCGGAAAACATCTTACGCAGCCCTGCGTATAATAGCTAATTGTATAATTACTAATTATGCAATTAGTAGTTCAAAAATATCTTACCACAGCAGATATCTATCGTCAATGGATTTTACTGCACAGGAATATATTTCCGCTTCTGCTCAAAGCATTTCAGACAGCGAATGGAGCCAGGCTGTTTTTTGTTCAGCGTCATCACCGCGATCTGCTGTATCAAAGATGCCAGATATCCCGGTTGTATTCCGCGATCGTCCGGTCGGAGGAGAAAAATCCCGCCTGCGCGATATTGACGAGCGCACGGCTTGTCCATTTCCGCGGGTCTGCGGCGTAATCCTGCATCGCCTGCGTCTTTCGCACGATATAAGCGTTAAAGTCCGGCAGTGTCTGGAACCAGTCTTTATTAATCAGTTCATTTTTCAGCCGTGTCAGATTTTCCTCATGTCCGGCCGCAAGCATAAGGTCTGAGGTCAGAAAATCAATCGCGCGGCGGATATTCGGGTCTCCCTCGTACCATTCCCTGGCCTGGTAGCTTCCGTCCGCATAGCGGCGGATGACCTGGTCACTGGTCTGCCCGAAAATATAGATGTTGTCATCTCCGACGCGCTCCGCGATCTCGACATTCGCGCCGTCCATCGTGCCAAGTGTCAGGGCGCCGTTCAGCATAAATTTCATATTTCCCGTGCCGGACGCTTCCTTCGACGCCAGGCTGATCTGCTCGGAAAGGTCGCATGCCGGAATCATTTTTTCCGCTGCGGTCACGTTAAAGTTTTCTACAAATACCACCTGCATCCATTTCGATACCTCCGGGTCGTCCGCGATCACTTTTGAGAGCGTCAGCAGCGCGTGGATGATGTCCTGCGCGGTCACATAGGCCGGGGCCGTCTTTGCCCCGAAGATGCATACGATTGGAGTTGCCGGAAGATGCCCCGCCTTGATTTCATAATATTGATGAATCAGAAACAGCAGGTTCAGCTGCTGGCGCTTGTACTCATGCAGGCGCTTCGACTGAATCAGGAACATCGCGTCCGGGTTCACTTCCACTCCCTGTGTATGAAGCAGCCAGGCGGAGAGCGCTTTTTTGTTATCCTTCTTGATCAGGAAAAGCCGGTTCAGAACCGTATCATCCTCCGAAAACTGCATCAGCTTTTCCAGCTCGTCCGCATCCCTCTTAAATCCCGGCCCGACCAGCCGCTCGATCTCGTCTGTCAGTCTGGGGTTGCATTTAAGCAGCCAGCGGCGGAATGTAATGCCATTTGTTTTATTGTTGAATTTTTCCGGATACAGCTGATAAAAATTATTCAGCTCGGTATCCTTGAGGATCTGCGTGTGCAAAGCAGCTACCCCATTGGTCGAATGGCTGAAATGGATGTCCATATGCGCCATGTGCACCAGATTGTTTGCATCTATAATCCGTGTGCTATCGTCATCCGTCCTTTCGGCGGCAAGCTCATCCAGCTTCTCAATCACCGGCATCAGCTGCGGAACGACCTCGTCAAGATACTCCCGCGGCCATTTTTCCAGCGCCTCCGCAAGAATCGTGTGGTTCGTGTAGGCGCAGGTGTCCGTCACGATCTTCACTGCCTCCTCAAATGCGATCCCCTTTTCTTGCAGCAGCCGGATCAACTCCGGAATCACCATGCTTGGATGGGTATCGTTGATCTGAATCGCCGCATAATCCGCAAGATCATGATAGTTGCTGCCCCGCTCTTGGCATTCCTCCAGAATCAGCTGCGCTCCCGCGGAAACCATCAGATACTGCTGATAAATGCGGAGCTTTCGGCCCGCCTCATCGGAATCATCCGGATACAGAAACAGCGTCAGGTTCTCATCGATTTTGGACTTGTCAAAGGAAATCCCTTCCTCAATGACTGCCTCATCAATGCTGTCAATGTCAAAGAGATTCAGGGTATTCGTGCGGGGGCTGCCGCTCTTCCGGCCGCCTTCCTGACTATTTTCCCTGCCGCCCTCCAGTACTTCGGATTCCTCTTCGTCCGTCTGGTAGCCTGTGACCGACAGCTGATAAAGTCTTGCCCGATATTCCTTTCCCGCCAACATGACCGGATAGGTCTTCGCGGTGCGCACCGCCCAGTCATTGCCGGTCAGCCAGTAATCCGGCGTCGTTTTCTGCAATCCATCGTCAAAGCACTGGTGAAACAGCCCGCAGTGGTATCTCAGCCCGATGCCGTCGCCCGGCAGGCCCATCGTCGCCAAGCTGTCCAGGAAACAGGCCGCCAGCCTTCCGAGACCCCCGTTTCCGAGGCTCGGCTCATTCTCAAGCTCCTCGATATCCGACAGGTTCTTCCCTGCGTTTTCGAGTGCTTTTTTTACATCGTCATAGAGCCCTAAGTTAATCAGGTTATTCGACAGCAGCTTCCCGATCAGAAATTCCGCTGAAATATAATACAGCTTCCTTCCTCCAACCGGTTTTACTGCTTCCTGACTCTTCTCCTGCACCATGCGAAGAAGGGCATTGTAAACCTCCCTGTACGTTGCCTGCTTCAGATCCTTTCCGCAAAGCTCTGTCAGTTTGTCTGTGATTTTCGCAACCTTTTCTGCCATTTTCGTTCTGCTCCTTTCCCTTAAGCTGTCTGCGCAGCTGTTCGTTTGTACTGCCCGCCATCAGCGATTCATCCATTGCTCTGTTGACAGCCGCTAACTGAAATTGCACTTTATAACTTATTTCCCCATTTCCCCCATGGGGTTTTCTTTTCATTTTCTCCGTCCTGTCATGATATATTTTTACCACAAATCGGAAGTCTTATCTTGCAATATGATTGCATTTTATGATACTATCCTATCATCTTCATGGATACCCACGCCCCGCAATCGAAGATTGGGGAATATCCCATGCGAAGCGTGGGATGCCCACGCCCCACAATCGAAGATTGGGGAATATCCCATGCGAAGCGTGGGATGCCCACGCCCCACAATCGAAGATTGGGGAATATCCCATGCGAAGCGTGGGATGCCACCCGGCGAGGGGCAAAACCCGGCGAGGACTTGCGCAAAATTGCAAAATTGAAGTTCCCGTTTATCTGCTTCATGGACGAGGGAGAATGAAATGTATAAAAACGAAATGAGCGGCGAACGCCAGGAGCAATTGCATGAAAAAAAGAAACACGGCAGCCCCCTGTTTCCTTTTAATATCTATCCATGCACAATCCCGGGTGATTTCCCTTCTGTTTCGCTGCACTGGCAGAAAAGTATGGAATTAATCTATGTCAAAAAAGGGCGCGGGATTGTTCAGCTTGATATGTGTCCGATGGACGTCATGGCAGATGATATTCTGATTGTGCCGCCCGGCACACTTCACGCGATTCGCAGTCATGAAAGCGACACAATGGAGTATGAAAATATCATTTTTGACATTGAATTTCTCGGAAGCGGAGCGGCGGATGTCTGTGCGCAGGAATATCTGGTTCCGCTAAGTGCCGGAAGACTGCTCGTACCGATGCGGCTACGCCGGGACCCGGAGCAATTATCAGGGCTTTCTGTGACCTATCCTGATTCCGGCGCCGAACCGGCATCTGGCCGCTGTTCGAATGCTTCCGATGATTCCTTCGATGCCGCTGCTGCGGATGTTTCTGATGATT
>JAJQDT010000069.1:7034-35992 GCA_021202075.1 Lachnospiraceae bacterium
CCTTCGATGTCGCTGCTGCAGATGCTTCTGATGGTTCATTCGATGCCGCTGCTGCGGATGTTTCTGATGATTCCTTCGATGTCGCTGCTGCAGATGCTTCTGATGGTTCATTCGATGCCGCTGCTGCAGATGCTTCCGATAATTCCTTCGAACCTGCGGTAGCCGACAGGCTCTCATGCATATTACCGGGCTATCGGGAAATAACCTCCTGCCTGATTTTGGCCGAGCGCCTGAGCGAAGCCCGACCCAAAGGCTATGAGCTTGGGGTCAAGGCGGCGATCCTCCGGCTTATTTCCTTACTGATTCCGCTCAGTCCGGATCAGCCGCGGGAGGAATCGCCTTATCTGGAGCGTCTGAAGCTTGTACTGAACCGGGTCGAGCAGGATTACACCCATCCCCTCTCCATCCGCGAAATTTCTGACTTCTGCGGATGCAGCAGCAGCCATTTCATGCGCTGGTTCCGCCAGATGACCGGCAGCAGCTTCGGGCACTATGTAAACGAGCGCAGACTGGCATATTCCGCAGAGCTTCTCCGCCAGACGGACGATAAGATCATCTCCATTGCGGCAAAAGCCGGTTATGATAACCTTTCCAACTTTAACAGGCAGTTTAAAAGCCGCTATGGCGTCACACCAGGCGAATATCGGAAGAAATGAAAGCAGAAAGCTTAAGAAATTTCCTTACTATGAAGCGGGACAATTAATCGAAGTGAACTATGCAAAAGGCGGGGATCTTGATGCAGCATATAAGGGAGCCCTATATGTTGATTATTTTCACGCAAATGTGTCGTCTATAGTATGAAACAATGCGCCGCCCAGCTCCACAATCTCTTCAACCGAAATTTCCGTACCGTCTGTCATAACAAGAGTCCGCTGAAATTCATCCAGCTTCTTCACTGCACCGGTCACGGTATTGTACTCGCCGCCGGTTTTCCTTTCATCCGGAACGAACCATGTGATTTCGACCACAGGTGAATCGCTCAGATGAGCCTTGAGTAAGGTGAGGCGCTCCGAGATTCTCTGTTGTTCCTCCTCATTCAGTTCCATACGCTGCTCTGTCAGCCGTGCGGTTTCCTTCACGGCGGCATCATAGCCGGTGAGTGCCGCAAACGGAGAAAACTGCGCCGCCCGGTCTGTCATGGACATATGCGTATGTTTTTGGGAGACATGATGAGGCAGACCGATTATGTCCTGATACGCTTCTGCTTTTCTGTCAGTCATTGTTTGTGCATCCCCTCTATTTTTTATGGCCGCCGATCTGCGCATTGCGATCCCGGCCGGTAGCCCCTTCTTCCAGATTCATCCCTTTCAGCAGCGCGTTCTTTCCGAATTTCTTCTGAATCTCCAGAACTGCTTTCTGCCTGCGTTTTTCCCTGTCCAGCTCTTCCTGTTCCTTTTCACGCTGTTTTTCAAGAGCTGCGTAATCCGTAAACAAATCCAGCTGTTCCGGCTCCGGAGATTTTACCTGGTCCTCGCTGACTACATGATTGGCGACGACATACATCCGGCGAATGAGCAGACTGCGGTCAATGATACGGTCAAACAATTCCATGGCCGCATTGGTAATCAGAAGCGTGGATGCTGTCTGTCTGCCAAGATTGATGGAACCATGCGCCTGTTTTGGAATGCTTCTGCCATAACGATCGATGGTGACTTCGCCTTTATATGATTTCCGCCGCGCAGGGTCTGCCAGATTTTCTGTATCATACCCTACCGTCAGAACGATCTGGTCAGCCACCAGTCCTTTATCTACGAGATCAAGGGAAAGGGCATCCGCCATTTCCCGGACGACAAGCTTTGCCTTGTCAAATTCATAAGGCGACTGCAGTACCTGCCCGGAGCTGATGCTGTTATTTTCCGGCGTATAACTTTTAATATCGGAAATGCGGCAGGGTTCCCATCCCCATGCGTGGTCGATCAGCAGCTCCGCGTTGATGCCAAATTCCTTATAAAGCTGATCCTCGCCATAGCCGCTTAAGGAGGTTCTGGCAATGTCGCCCATCGTGTACAGACCCATTTTTTCCAGCCGCCTTGCATAGCCGCGCCCCACACGCCAGAAATCCGTGATTGGCTGATGCGTCCACAGCTTCCGGCGGTAGCTCATCTCATCCAGTTCCGCAATCCGCACTCCGTCCTTATCGGCCGGAATATGCTTCGCCACAATGTCCATCGCAATCTTACAGAGGTACAGGTTCGTGCCGATACCCGCCGTGGCTGTAATGCCGGTTTCCTTCAGGACTTCCCGAATCATTTTCATCGCCAGCTCATGAGGTGTACACCCATAGGTTCGCAGATAATCCGTCACATCCATAAACACCTCGTCGATGCTGTAAACATGAATGTCTTCCGGTGCGATGAAGCGCAGATAGATCTGGTAAATCTCTGTGCTGCGCTGAATATAATGCGCCATCTGCGGCGTCGCCACAATGTAGTCCAGAGATAACGACGGATCCGCATTCAGTTCATTGATATCGCAGGAGGAACCGGTAAAGGTCCGCCCCGGCGCACGCCGCTGCCGCTCATGATTGACTTCCTTCACACGCTGAACGACCTCAAATAATCTTGCCCGGCCGGAGATGCCCCAGGATTTCAAAGAAGGGGAAACAGCCAGGCAGATCGTTTTTTCCGTACGGCTCAAGTCCGCTACCACCAGATTGGTCGTCAGCGGGTCCAGACCGCGCTCTGCGCATTCCACTGAGGCGTAAAAAGATTTCAGGTCGATAGCAATATAAGAACGTTCTGACAAGCGGTTCACCTCCATCATTGAATCTAAATCAGTCAGCTTTTGAATCCTGTCCTGTTATCTGACCTGTTCCACGTTCATCCCGGTTCCGGGCTATATATTCATCATTTGTCCGTACCCGCGCAGCGAGTATGGACGAAGGCCGCGCCAATCGCGAAGCGATTTTTAATTGCGCGGCTTTCATTGTACCACAGGAGAAGGCAGCCGTCGAGATGCTCTTCTAAAAATAATCAGCCAAATCCAGGTCTCCAAAAGCACCCCTGTGCATTTTTCCGTTAAAAATTTTGTTAAAAACTATGTAAAAAAGCTGTTATTTTTACGGTTTCTATGTTATACTTACGAAAATTGATTTTCTTAATCGAAGAATGCATGGCAATTTTTCGCATTGTCTGAACCCGGAGGATTGACTCATTGCAAAAGAACAAGAACCTTACACCGTTTTATGCGGTTATATTTTCCATATTTCTGATTTTCGCCATTGTCAGCATCATGGTCTTTTTCCGTTATAATCGGCTGGCTATCCGTGAAAATGCAAAAGATACCATTCAGACCACTCTGGACCGCGAGCAGTCTCATTTTGAGTCTACAATTGAGTTCCAATACGAATATCTGGAAGGAATCGCTGATTATCTTGGCAAAAGCACGAATCTGCTCACGGAGGATTCCCTCCGGCTGATCAGCAATATTGCAGAAAAGAGCAGTCTGGATCTGCTTGCGCTGATTGATTCAGAGGGCAAGGCCTATTACAGCAACGGTTCTACAAGAGATCTCTCGGAGCGGGAATATTTTCAAAAATCCATGGGCGGAGAGCGGGCGCTCAGCGAACCATTGAACAGCATGGTCGATGGTACCACCCGTGTCATTCTCAGTGTCCCAATTGTTCAGGAGGATACTGTGATCGGTGTGCTTGGGGGATCTTATGACATCGGTGCTTTAGGGGAACTGCTGATTAATAAGGTTTATGACGGGAGCGGACAGTTCCTGATTGTCTCACAGGACGGTAAAGTGATTTCTCAGAGTGGTACGGAACTGTTTGCGTTCGAGACAGACGATTTGGTTACGCAGATTTATAAGAGTTTCCGTTCCGTGACCACCACTGTCGATGGCAAAAATGTGAAATTCAGTGTGTCCGAATGGATTGCAGACTTAAATGAGGGAGCAACGCGTCTGATTACATTTAAAGATACGAGCGAATCCTATTACTGTTATTATGAACCACTGGAAGTCAGCGACTGGATGCTCTGCTACATCGTGAATGTCGAGAACGCGCACGCCGCCTACAGTCAGTTTACGTTCTATGAGACCAGACTGTTTCAGGTGCTGGCCGCCGGACTGCTTGTGATGCTGCTGATCATCCTCATTGTCACGTTCCGCAAGCAGAAGACTCTGGTACATTTTGCAGAGACCGACGCACTGACCGGTATCTGCAACAAAAAGACTGCGGAGGAATATATCGAGCTCTGGCTCGCGGATGAAGCCTGTAACGGTACGCAGGTTTTCCTGATGCTGGACATTGACCATTTCAAGGAGGTCAATGACGTATATGGGCATGCGGTCGGCGATATCGTCCTGAGCGCAGTCGGCAATGGTCTGCGGGAGATTTTCCGGGAGAACGACATCATCGGGCGCCTGGGCGGCGATGAGTTCGGAATTTTTATGAAAAACGCCACCCCCGAGACTGCTGTTGAAAAAGCCGAGATGATCTGCCAGATGGTGCGCTCCATCAAGGTTGGCTCTCAGCCTTCCTGCAGGACTTCCTGCAGCATTGGCGTTTCTCTGTTCCCGCAGCACGCCAAAAATTTCATGGAGCTGTATCAGAAAGCCGATAAGGCACTGTACATCTCGAAAAACAGCGGGCGCGACCAGTATACGCTGTATGATATCCGGACGATGGAGTGACGGACGGTTCCGAACTCTCTCACGCAATGGAGTGACCGACGGACCAGAACACATGCGTACGGCGAAGTGACCGGCAGGTCTGAACACATGCGTATGGCGGAGTGACCGACGGGCCTGAACACATGCGTATGGCGGAGTGACCGACGGGCCTGAACACTTACGTACATGGATGTCGGCAATGCAATGGAACTGGAAATTATCAAACACAAAAGGACAAAAAACGCCCCGTTGTCAGCTTTTATAGCCGGCAACGGGGCGCGTTTCTTTCATATAGTAATTTTCATTCCATCAGCAGATCTCCGCCCCGGACGGCACCGCCCTCTCCGGCGTCATCAGGGAGAGATTCCCTTCCGCGTCTTCCGCGCAGAGCAGCATTCCTTCGGATACCAGACCTGCCATTTTCGCAGGCTTCAGATTGACCAGTACCATTACCTTTTTGCCTACCATTTCCTCCGGCGAGTACGCGGACTTGATCCCGGAAAGGATCTGCCGCACCTGATTCCCGATCTTCACCTGAGAGCAGAGCAGTTTTCTCGACTTCTTTACCTCCTCACAGGCGATAATCTCGCCCACCGCAAACTGAAGCTTGTCAAAATCATCGTAGGTGATTTCATCTTTTAGGGTGATGGAAATCTCTGTATCGGCATCGCCAGCCTCAGCCTGCACACTGCCTGCATCCGCATTCGCCTGGTCCTGTGTCGTCCCATTACCCGCTTTCGCCAGTTCTGCAGCCGAAGCTGATGCCGCTGCCGTTTTGCCTGCGTTCGTCGATTCTGCAGCTGATGCTGATGTAGCTGCAGTTTTGCCTGCGCTCGCCGATTCTGCAGCTGATGCCGCTGCCGTTTTGCCCGCAGCATCTTCCGCTCCCGCTGCCGGTGCGCTGCCGTTCTGTGCTTCATATGCCATACGCTTTGCGTTTTCCGCCTCGAATTCCGCCATCTGTGCCTTGCGGATTTCTTCCGCCTGCGCAAGCACCTCCTTCTGGTCCAGCCGCGCGAACAGGATTTCCGGCTTGTCCGTCACCTTCGTGCCGGACTCATAAAGTCCGAACGTATCCATCGTATCCAGAGTGCGTTTTTTCGCATTCAGCTGAGAGAGGATCCGCACGGAGGTCTCCGGCATGAACGATTCCAGAAGCGACGCGCCGATGACAATGCTCTCGGTCAGATTGTAGAGCACCTCAGCGAGACGGTTCTTCTTTGCTTCGTCCTTTGCAAGTACCCACGGCGTCGTCTCATCGATGTATTTGTTGCAGCGCTTGAAAAGTGTGAAAATCTCCGTGATCGCGTCCGCGACACGCAGGCTGTCCATCTTCTTTTCCACATTCACCGGAACGGCCAGCACGGTCTCCTTCAGGTTCTCATCCACCGGCTCGCTCTCCCCGGTTCTGGTCATTACGCCGCCAAAATATTTGTTGGTCATGGAGATTGTCCGGTTCACCAGGTTGCCCAGCGTATTGGCCAGCTCCGAATTGACACGCTCGACCATCAGCTCCCAGGTAATCACGCCGTCATTCTCAAACGGCATCTCATGCAGCACGAAGAAGCGCACCGCATCCACGCCGAACACATCCACCAGGTCGTCCGCATAAAGGACATTGCCCTTCGATTTGCTCATCTTCTCGCCGCCCTGCAGCAGCCACGGATGCCCGAACACCTGCTTCGGCAGCGGCAGACCGAGCGCCATCAGGAAAATCGGCCAGTAGATCGTATGGAAACGGATGATATCCTTTCCGATCAGATGCAGGTTGGCCGGCCAGAATTCATTAAACTGCTCCGTGCTCTCCCCGTCGCAGTCATAGCCGATGCCCGTGATGTAGTTGGTCAGCGCATCCAGCCAGACATAGACCACGTGCTTCTCATCAAACGTCACTGGAATGCCCCACTTGAACGAGGTCCGCGACACGCAGAGATCCTGCAGCCCCGGCAGCAGGAAATTATTCATCATCTCATTTTTGCGCGATACCGGCTGAATAAACTCCGGATGCGTATTGATATGGTCGATCAGGCGGTTCGCGTATTTGCTCATTTTAAAGAAATACGCCTCCTCCTTCGCGGGCTTTACCTCGCGCCCGCAGTCCGGGCACCTGCCGTTCACCAGCTGCGACTCCGTCCAGAACGACTCGCACGGCGTACAGTACATCCCCTCATACGATCCTTTATAGATATCGCCCTGATCATAGAGCTTCTTAAAAATCTTCTGCACCTGCGCCTCATGGTCCTTGTCCGTCGTGCGGATAAATTTATCATAGGAGGTGTTCATCAGATCCCAGATGCGGTGAATCTCCCCCGCGACATCATCCACATATTCCTTCGGCGTCACACCGGTCTCAAGCGCCTTCAGCTCAATCTTCTGCCCGTGCTCATCCGTTCCGGTCTGAAAAAACACATCGTAGCCCTGCTCTCTGCGAAACCGCGCAATGCTGTCCGCGAGCACGATCTCATACGTGTTCCCAATGTGCGGCTTGCCCGAGGTATAGGCAATCGCGGTCGTGATGTAATATTTCTGTTTGCTCATAGTTCTGTCTCCCTTTTATATTGTGGTACAAGAGTCGCGCCCTTGCGCATCATAAACATCCCATGCTCTGCCACCAAATGCAGATTTGAGTTTTCCCGTATAGTTTAAGCAAAAGCTATTCAGAAGTCAACCGTGTTTCAAAATTTTCTTTTGTTTTGCAAAAAAGGGGTTGAAAATTTCATTTGCTTATGGTACAGAACACACAGGCAAACGAAAGTACGCTAAACGCAGGCGAAACCCCAGAGTGTTGCACCACTCTGGGGTTTCTTCCTCGTTAACGGTGAGGTATCCCTTCAGGCTATGGTTGCCGACTAATCCTCTCCATCTAGTGTGCCGCCTCAATCATTTTTTAAGTTATAGCGTTGGATATGTCGTCAGCCGCAAGGTCTATCCCGCCCATAGGGCGAGGATGCCACCCGGCGAAGGCGGAGGAAGGAGGCGTAGCGGGCTACGTCGACTGACGGCGCTGAACGTCCAGTGGACGTTCGGTTAGCGCCGACCGAAGCGGAGCGTAGACCAACGCGGCGGATGGCGGCATAGGCAGTGCTATAATTAAAATTATGATTGAGACGGCACACTAACCATTTGCATATGTAGCAGGCAACTACATTTGCCGTGACAGAGATCATGAACGAAAGTATACTAAACATACAGGCACCCCCTCTCCGTTACCAGTTTGGGTGCGGCAACAAAATGCATTATAGCATCTCTTATTCGTTTTGAAAAGATATAATTTGTATTTTTGCGCAACAAAATTATATTTTTATGTATTTTTTATCATACCCTGCCAACGATCCGCATACAATATCCCGAGAGTTTTTCTTAAGGATTATTATGGCATACTTTATCCGGAATCACATCACGCCAGAAGCAAAAAACTCTGACCGGAAAAAAGGGGAAAACTCTTCTTCCGCCCTCCGGTACCTCCTGCTGCCCCTTTTTGCCGCATCCGTCACGCTTCTGATCTGCCATCTTGTCACGAATCCGCCTTCGTTTCTGCAGACGGAGGAGCAGCGGTTTGTTTCGTTCACGGAAGAGATCTTTCGGGAAGAGTTGTCCCAGAGCACGCTGAATCTTCATTATCTGATTGCCAATCCGTCCGAATATGGGCTTGGCGATGCAGAAGTTACGCTCGGGAGCTCCTCTCTGAAAGCGCGGGAAGCGGCTTTGGCCGCACTGGAAAATTATCAGGAATCCCTGTCAGCCTTCGATTATGAGAAGCTTTCCGAAAATCGGCAGCTTACATACGACGTCTTTGCGGATTATCTGGAGACGGAGCTTAGCGCGGCCGAATTTCTTCTCTACGATGAGCCGCTCGGCCCCACGCTTGGCGTGCAGGCACAGCTTCCGATTCTGCTGGCGGAGTATGCATTCCGCACAAAGGGGGATATCGAAGACTACCTCACGCTGCTTGCGCAGATTCCCGACTATTTTGACTCCATCCTTTCCTTCGAGCAGAAGAAATCCGAAGCCGGTCTGTTCATGAGCAGCGAATGCGCGCTTGATGTCATTGAACAGTGCCTGGATTTCGCTTCGAATACGGATGACCATTACCTGATAGAAATCTTCGATGAAAAAATTGACGCGGTCAGCAACCTGACTGCGGACGAAAAGATTGCATACAAGGCGCGGAACCAGGCCATCCTGGCCGAATATGTTCTTCCGGCCTGGCAGAGTCTGGCCGCCGGTCTCGCCGCACTGGAAGGGACCGGCACGAATGAGATGGGACTGTATTACTACCCGGACGGGCAAAAATATTACGAATATCTCGTGAAAAGCAATGTCGGGGATTCCCGCAGCATGGAAGAGATCGAAGAACAGATCAAAACACAGATGGTCGCGGACTACACCGCCATGCAGGAGCTCCTTGTGACGGAAGGTGAAGCCTCAGGAACTGCAAATGCAGAAAGCACGGCATATATGAGTCTCTTAGCCTCCGGTACGGAAGAATCCTCCGAAGGCAATACCCCCGCCTCCATGCTGGAGGATCTACGACAGAAAATCACCGCAGATTTTCCGCTGCTCCCGGCGGTTTCCTGCGAAATCAAGTATGTCCATGAGTCCCTGCAGGCATATTTAAGTCCTGCGTTCTATCTGACGCCAACCATCGACGACTATACTGCGAATGTCATCTACATCAATCCGGCAGGCGGCTACTCGGGAGTCGATCTTTACACAACGCTCGCACATGAAGGCTACCCGGGACACTTATATCAGTCGGTATACTTTGCCTCCCAGTCCCCTGACCTGCTCCGCAGCCTGCTGGATGTCGGCGGCTATACAGAAGGGTGGGCGACCTATGCGGAACTGTATGCGTACACGCTCTATGACAGCGGCAGCATTGGAAGTGCTGACAGTGACAGCAGCCAGTCACAATCCTACCGGAACAGCCAATCCAGTCAATCCCATGATGTCAACATGAGTATCAGCCGTACAGCCAGCGCCGGAACAGGCAATCATGACACCGAAATCAGCCGGCTCAACCGGTCATTCACGCTCGGGCTTGCCTCCCTGCTGGACATTGGCATTCACTACCGCGGCTATACGCGGGAGGAAGTGAGTGCCTTCCTGACTGCGCTCGGTTTTTCCGATGAAACAGCGGATTCGCTTTACACAGCTATCCTCGAGGCTCCGGCCAACTATCTGCAGTACTACGTCGGTTATCTGGATTTTGTGACCCTGCGCGATACGCTCGCGGAAGCAGTGGAGAGCTTCACGCTCAAAAGCTTTCATCAGGCGGTTCTGGAAATCGGGCCGGCGCCGTTTGATATCCTCGAGGCCTGGTGCAGGAAAAAACTCGCCGACAACTGACAGATCCTTATCGCTTGACCGGTCTTCCATTTCCGCAAAATAGCGGAACAAGCGGCCAATATCGAACTAAAAAAGGTTACTAAAAAAGGTTCAGCTTCTTCATACACCCAAACCCAATCGCACCCGGGCCGATATGGCAGGAGACGCTCAGCGACAGCGGATCCACCATCATCTCATCCTTGTGCGCCGGAAACGCCGCCTCCAGCTCCTGCCGCCAGGCCTGCACCTCCTCCGAATACGCGCCGGTGTATGCCATCGCAATCTGAATCCCCTCTGCCCGCTCATCTGCGCCAAATCGTTCGCGATTATCGCGGCGGATGGCGTCAAGCATCATCGTTCGCGCTGCCTTTTTTGTCCGGGCGTTCGCATAAGCATCCAGCTTGTCCCCCTGAATCTGGAGCACCGGCTTAATGCGCAAAAGAGAACCAATCGCCGCCACCGCAGGAGTCACCCGGCCTCCTTTTTTCAGATAAGACAGCGTGTCCAGCGTAATGTAAATGCTCGCGTCCAGCATCGTTTCCAGCAGTTTATCACGAATCTGCGCCGCGCTCCATCCCTGCTGCGCCATGGTCCTCGCATCCAGAGCCGCCTGCTTCTGGGTCACGGAAATCCTCTTATTATCCACAACAAAAACCCGACCGTCATACTCTTTGGCCTGCGAGAGCATCAATGCAGTGCTGCAGGTGCTGCTCAGCCCGCTCGACATGGGAATATGTACAATCTCATCGTATTCCTCCAAAAGCCGGTCCCAGAGGTCGGTCACGTCGCCAACCACCGGCATGGAGGTGGATATCTCCGCGCCTCCTTCCAGATGCCGGTAAAATTCCTCCTGCGTCAGGTCAATATCCTCGTAAAACAATTCTCCATTAATGTAAAACGGCATCGGTATCACCGAAATTCCCAGTTCCTTCGCCTCCGCCTGCGTGATGCCGCTGTTGCTGTCCGTCACGATCGCAATTCTGCCCATCCTCTTCTGATTCCTCCCACTGTCCATTTCCTCGTTGTACCGTCTCATCCGGCGTCCGGTGCCCCCGTCTTCGGATTAGCTCTGCTTTATACTTGCCTGAATTTCTATCCGCGTTATTGGTCTGCGCTCCGCTTCAATCCGCGCTAAACGGTTCTGCATGCCAGTGGCACGCGTTCAGGAGTGACCGTTGCTGTCTGCCAGTGGCAGACGTTTAGCAACGACCGTAGCGGCAGCGGAGAGCGAAGTGCAGACATCCACTGGACGTTCAGCGCCATCCGTAGGTGCAGCCATCGGCCTGACATCCCTGTTAACACCCAGATACAATAACAGGAGCCTTCTGGATATCCGACCTTCAGAAGCATCCATTTAGAGACAAATACTACGTGTAACAGTATCATACCACGCCACAGATGGAACTGCAATCTATATTTTTATTACCTGTTCATAATCCAGCTGTCAATAATCCATAATCAAATCCCATAATCAAATCTCTTATTTTCTACTTGCCAATCTCTCTGTGTTCACGCTATAATGAAAGCGCAGCGTAGCAAAGAATCTGTGCCATTCTCAATTTACTGCGTAAATCAGAACATTCTGCGCGATTGCTTATCCCATGCGAAGCGTGGGATGCCACCCGGCGAGGATATATCCCATGCGAAGCGTGGGATGCCACCCGGCGAGGGGGCGCGGTATTGAATGAAAAGAGACACTACTTTCAGGAAACCCGGAATTTACGTTACTGAAAAATGCGAAACCGTGAAAATACGGCGACGCAGCAGATTTACAGAAGGGATTATTTCTGCCATGGATGTGATCATTGCCCTGTTGGATAACGTTCTGGAAAATTTTATCAATTTCGCCATTCTTCTGTTTGAATACGTCGGCGTAATTATCATCACGATTACGGGCGTTCAGGGCTTTTACCGCTATGTCACCAGAAAGAAGGACATCGGCCTCCACCTGGCTGAGGGACTCTCGCTGGGGCTCCAGTTCAAGCTCGGCAGTGAGATTCTGCGTACGGTCGTCGTGCGTACCATGGATGAAATCCTGATTGTCGCCGGCATCATCGTGCTTCGCGCGGTGCTGACACTCCTGCTCCACTGGGAAATTAAAAATGGCGAGCAGGAAGCACTCGCTCAGGCTGCTCAATCCTCTCAGGCCGCCTCCGATGGTGCTGATGCGGCAGGGGATCGTTGCAAGCCTCCCGCATCAAAAAAGTATAACAGCAAATTATCGATTTAGCTAACTCATCATCCAACGCGCCAGCGCCACGCTCACAGCCATACC
Organism: Lachnospiraceae bacterium; assembly: GCA_021202075.1. Lineage (GTDB taxonomy): Bacteria > Bacillota > Clostridia > Lachnospirales > Lachnospiraceae > Choladousia. The sequence goes on from JAJQDT010000069.1 coordinate 19,258, forward strand.
TGCCACGGAGGCAAGCAGCGCCCCGGCCAGAGTATAGCGCGTCTTTTTAATGCCCACACTTGTATAGTAAATACTCATCGTATAAAACACCGTTTCTGTACTACACAGCATCAGAGATGCAGCCAGGCCGGTATACGAATCGGTTCCATACTCCCGGAAAATGTCCAGCAAAAGGCCGGAAGCCGCACTGGAGGAAAAGAGCTTTACCACACCGAGTGGTACCAGCGCGGACGGAAACACTTCCTCCGGAATCAGCCGGCCAATAATCACGGACATGAAATCCAGAAATCCGGACGCGCGCAGTGTCCCTGTTGCGATCATCAGCCCAACCATGGCAGGCGCGAGTTTCACAACCGTCTTCAGCCCTTTTCGCGCGCCTCTTCGAAAGCTATCGTATACCGGCACCTTTGCAGCCAGCCCATTCCCCGTCACAAAAAATACTACAAATGGAATCATCAGTTCCGACAGGTATAAAAGTACGCTCATCACACGCTCACGCTGATTCTCTCACTATTATTTTATGAAACGGTTTTTTCAACTATTCAGTACATCAAAAGAATCTTTCCTGTAAAAAAGTGCTGTTAAAAAAGCGAACCGCCTGTTTCAGGCGGTCCGCAAGTCAGATTTTATGATTTCGTCTTTAAACGTCTTTTCCGGATTTCCCATTCGAGCACTGCAAGTGCCGCACCCATCAGAATCACATATTCAAACAGCGGCGTGTCATCTCCGGTCTGCACATTGGCCAGTTCACCGGAAACATAGCCATTGTCATCCATGGAATAATAACTCGAATCTCCCATCAGACTGGAGGACGTCGCATTCAGGATCGATTCCCAGTCATCCTCAGTGGTCGAGCCGTATACCGAATTCATCAAAACCGTCTGGATCGCAAGATTGTCCTGCGTAAATGCCGCTGTCGCATTGACAATCCTGATCTGGTAGCCAAACGAGCGCTGATTGGTAATCACATTGCCATCCTTGTCAACCTCAGCGATATAAATGGTCACACCGGACGCTGTACCCAGATTCAAAGTCAGCTTCAGGGTTTTTTCGCTCGCGTTTTCCAGCCGCAGCGCAATCGGATCCGCATACAGCTCCGTCATATCCTCATCCTTAAACAGCCCCGCATAGAACGTCTCGCTTACCGCTTTTGCCTCCGTGCCGTCATATACACGCTTCGTCAGGTAAAGCGTCACCTTTGTCGCCTTCAGCTTGTTTGTGACTGTGACCGTCTGCGTCGTGCCTTTCGATATTGTCACGGTCGGATTATCCACACTCACCACATATGTGAAGTCCGAAGAATCCGTAATCCGGTTTCCGCTGGAATCCACCTCCGCGATGTAATACGTCATACTGTTCTCTCCGGAGAGGAGAATCCGCCGGTTTACCGTAACCGTCGAAGCATTGGACAGAGACATCTTTACAATCGTTGGGGAATCGCTGTAGTCCGAGCTCCGGTATATACCGAGATAGAACGTATTCGTCACCGCCTCCGCCGTTCCGGAAGAATCCGTCACATTCAGGGTAAGGGACAAAACTCCCGTATAACGATAGCCGCCCGGCAGTGAGGAGTAAACATTCTGCACAGCCATGCTCCGCGCCGTCTGCGACATCGTTACCTTCCCGCTGTTGGTGTAGCGGATGGTAAGGGAACTCGTCGAGGACTTCGCAATGCCGTATTCATCCGTTTCTGATACGTAATAAACCCCATCCTTCGTCAGGTTTGAGAAGGTCACGCTGCCGCTGAAACCGCTCACGTCCAGCGATACCACATCGCTGACCTTTTTCGTGCGGGCAGAGTCTGAAAACAGCGCTATATAATACGTGTACGCGCCCTTTGCACTATAGCTTCCGGTCGTCGTATCATAAGCGTAAACCTGATAATCGCCCACATATACCTGCTTGGTGACTGTAAGTGCGTAGCTGGTCGTGGCCGTCGCTGTATTTGTCAGCACCACTTCCGTCGTACAGCCTCTTGTCACCGTAAATTTCACATCCGGAACCGGAGTATAACCGCTCGGAGCCGTAATCTCCGTCAGATAGTAAGTCTCTCCATCCGTCAGCTCATTCGTCCAGACAATGTCTGAGGAACCAGACGTAAATGTCTTGCCGCCCGCCGCACTCACCTCGTAAATACTGCCGGAGCTATCCTTCAGGGCAAGCTTCGCGCCGGAAAGAAGACTGCCATCCGATGCGCTGACCACACGGATTTTCACCGTTGTATCATTCAGTTTGTTCTGAATGATCACGGTCTTCGATGTATCGCCGCAGGCAACCGCAATCGCGTCCGATTCGGAATAGGAGATGTTGTACGCAAAACCATTCTCCCCTCCTGTCACGGCCGAGCCGGAGCTGTCCGTCTCTACAATATAAAAGGTCTGCTGCGCCGCCGTCGCTGTCAGCGTAACGGTCTGGGTCAGCGTACTGGCACCATCCATCGCAAAGCTGACCGGCTCATCCGTCACTGCGGTCGTCTTTGCCGAATCGCTGTAAATATTCGCATAAAAGGTCTCCGAACCAGTCAATGCCTTTCCCGACCGGTCAAAAACATTCAGGGTGATTGCCAGGTTCACCGTATAGCCAAACGTTCCCTCCGTCCAGGCGCCGCTGTAAACATACTCAAGAACTGCTATCTGTGCTTTCGTGGTCTCTGAGTCATCTGAGAGTGTCACCGCCGCAACCGGCGCATTCAGGACATCTGAGGAAGAAAGCGGCGTGCCATCCGAAGCCGTCGCCACTACATAATAGGTGCCGGAAGTCAGGGCGTCAAACGTAACCGTCTGACTCACCGTGGAACCGGAGGTATAGATCAGTTTCTTTACCTCCGAGACCCGCGCCATCGTTGTTCCATTGATTACAGCAGTGTTCGTTGCCGTCTCCTGTGAATCAGATTCCGCAATCACGGCAGCCGACGCTGTCGTTTCCGTTGACGACTCTGTCTCAGTCTCAGATTCCGTCACGGCGAACAGGGCCGCATAATACGTTACTTCCGTTTCCGCCGTCAGTGTTACCTTCGATCCGGAAGTCGAAGCGTCTGCGCTGTAAACCGTCTGTGCGGATACGGTGATTGACTTATCCGCCGCTTCGGTCTCTGTTTCTGTCTCTGATTCGGTCTCCGACTCCCCGGTTGTCGCTTCTGTTCCATCCCCCGACTCCGCAGCTGGCGCTTCCGTTCCATCATCCGACTCTGCAGCCGTCGCTTCTGTTCCGTCCTCTAACTCCGCAGCCGTCGTCATTTTCGCATCCGTCGAAGCCTTCGAATCGCTCCGTCCCACAGATGTCACTGCCGTTTCTGTTGCAAGCTCCATCTCCGTCTCGGTTTCCGTTTCTGTTTCTGTTTCTGTTTCCGTCTCGGTTTCTGTCTCAGCCACAGTCTCTGTCTCGACCTCAGTTTCCGCTTCGGTCTCGGTCTCCGTCTCGATCTCGGTTTCCGTTTCGGTCTCAGTTTCCGCTTCCGTCTCGGTTTCCGTCTCCGCTATGGTTTCCACTTCCGTCTCCGCTGCGGTTTCCGTCTCGATTTCTGTTTCAGTTTCCGTCCCCGCTGCGGTTTCCGTTTCGATTTCCGTCTCAGTTTCTGTCTCAGTCGCGGGCTCCGTTTCGATTTCCGTCTCAGTTTCTGCCTCAGTCGCGGGCTCTGTCACAACCTCGGTTTCTGATTCAGTCTCAGCCACGGTCTCAGTTTCCGTCTCGGTCTCAGCTTCGGTCTCGGTCACGACCTCAGTTTCCGCTTCCGTCTCCTCCGGCATACCCTTTGAGAAAACAATCCGCAGCAGCTGTGCTGTTTCACTTACTACAGTGACCGTCTTCGCGTAAACAGCTCCGGAAAAATCGCCCTGTACAGTTACGGACGCTTCGGGCGCAAGAACCGTCCCCTGCATACCGGCCGCAAGTGTCAGCTCTCCTGTATACCCCACATAGGAATCGCCATCCAGGGCAGCAAAATTATAAACAACGTCTCCCGCCTCTGCGGCATCCGCGTACGTAACCGCCGCCCCGGACTTCATGATGGTATAGCTGGAAACGGTGAGCGCCTGCTCCGCCGAATCCGCGATCACATTAATCACATACAGCGTATCCGTCGCATCAAGCGTTTTGTCCGAAGAAAGCGCTTCCAGCTGGCTCTCATCCAGTGTACCATTTTCATCCGCATAGACATTCAGCACAGTTACCTTTTTCGATGACCGCGCATTCGCCAGCTCCAGAGATTCCCTCTCCAGGGCAGAAAGCAATGCCGCACCTTCCTCATCCTGCAAAATGAAATCCTCTATTGTACCATCCTCAGGCAGTGTCTCCGCCAGAAGTGTCTCCGCCTCATCCGGGATCTCCACATTTTCCGCCACGAACAAATAAGAAACCACATCCGACAGCTTGCCAAGCAGAACTTTCTTTTTCAGCTTGTCACCCGTATTTTCCCGGTCGGACCGCTCCGTCTCGCTTTCGGAATCAGTGTCTTTCTTTTTCTTCTTCGATGACTTCTCAGTCTCCTGTGTCTCAGTCTCGGACTCCGTATCGGGCGTCTCCGACTCGGACGAAGTCTGCGTTTCCGTCGACTGGGCTTCGGTCGCCTGTGTCTGTGCCTCCGTTGCCGCCGCCTGTGTCTGCGCTTCCGTTGCCGCTGCCTCCGTCGCCTGCGTCTGCGCTTCCGTCGCCTGTGTCTGTGCCTCGGTTGCCTGCGTCTGCGCTTCCGTCGCCTGCGTCTGTGCCTCCGTCGCCTGCGTCTGCGCCTCGGTCGCCTGTGTCTGCGCCTCCGGCGCCTGCATCTGTTCCTCCGTAGCCGTTTCCGTCACCTGTGTCTCCTCGGCAAGCCCGGAAATGCTGCAGGATTGTGCCAGCAAAGCCACAGACAAAACAAACGCTGCAAATTTTTTCAATTTTTTCAATCTTTTCATTTTCCATCCTCCCCCATAATCAGGGAATCATTTTCGGATTATCTTAAATTCTTCGCTTCTATAAAATAATAGCAGCCGAAACAGTAAACGACTTTCATCTTTTCCCCTTGCCCCGGGTAAACCCAGGCAAAAGCAGATCATTTCGTTCCAAAAATGCGGTCTCCCGCATCTCCGAGTCCCGGAACGATGTACCCATGTTCGTTCAGATGGTCGTCCAGCGCTCCGATGTACATATCCACATCCGGATGTGCCCTTTTCATTGCTTCTATGCCCTCCGGCGCGCCGATAATGCACATAAAACGAATGCTCTTGCATCCTTTATCCTTAAGCATCTGAATCGCGGCCACCGCGGAACCGCCGGTCGCAAGCATCGGATCCACCACGAATACCTCCCGCTCATCACAGTCTGCCGGGAGCTTGCAATAATACTCAACCGGCTTCAGCGTCTCCGGATCCCGATAGAGTCCAATGTGTCCCACTTTTGCGGCCGGCATCATCGCCAGCATGCCATCCACCATGCCAAGCCCCGCGCGAAGAATCGGAACCACCGCCAGCTTCTTGCCGCTCAGCTCCTTCACCGTCGTCTTTGCAATCGGCGTCTCTATCTCTACGTCCTTCAGCTTCAGATCGCGCGTCGCCTCATAACACATGTACATGGCAATCTCTCCGATCATCGCCCGAAAATCGCGGGATCCCGTCTCTTTTCTCCGGATGATACCAATCTTATGCTGAATCACCGGATGCTCCATAATCATAATCTTCTGCATAATTCTCCCTCCCGGTTATGGCCTGGCACTGCAGGCCGTGTATAGTCTTTTACCCTTAGACTCGTGAAACCGCAGTCCACACTTTTTCTGCCCTCTTGTGTCTTGCCTGCTACGGATTGTGTCTCCGTTTCGTTTCGGCCTAAGCGCAAGCCACTGGCCGTTCGCTCAACGCCACATGGCCGTCCATCACCGTGCTTCGCGCTTTTTGTTTTGCTTTTTGTTTTGCTTTTGCTTTCGCGTATCCGCTTCGGCCATCGCTAAATAAATACCGCCGGCGCGCAGCGCCTTTTTTGTATCATATCATGATTTTCCATCAAAATCCTTGCAATATTCTTAAATCTTTTCAAAGGATGACAATCGTATCCAATCTCACTCCCACACGTTTTGCCTATTGTGAATTACCCATTTCCTAAAGCCAATGGGCTTGCGGCCGATTTGTTTCCATATGAACACATTCTCCGCCCATTTCATAAACGGGTCATTCAGTCTTCATCAATCATATGAATCCTTCGTGCGTGGCGCTCTGCCCCGGAAAACGGCGTATTCAGAAATGTGTCCGTGATCTTCACCGCGAGCCCTGCTCCGACCACGCGCGCGCCCATGCACAGTACATTCGCGTCGTTGTGCAGCCTGGTGGCTTCCGCGCTGAAGCAGTCCCCGCAGAGCGCCGCCCGAATGCCTTTATAGCGGTTCGCCGTGATTGACACGCCAATGCCGGTCCCGCAAATCAGGATTCCCTTATCCGCGTTCCCGGAAAGAATTTCCTTTACAACTGCCTTTGCGTAAACAGGATAATCCACTGCGTCCGCCGAATACGTACCGCAGTCCTTATACGCAATCCCTTTCTTGTCCAGATCACTCATGATTTCCAGCTTCAGGTCATATCCCGCCTGATCACATCCGATTGCTAACATAACAATTCCTCCTCATTTAATAATACTACCAGCTTTTTCACCATTGTTTCCAGCTGGGAAAAACACTTTCCATAGTCCGCCAGCGAACCCCCGTACGGATTCTCCGGCCCTTCCGGTTCCCCGACATAGCGGTAAAGCACCTGCACCATATCTTCATTCTCCGGTTCAAACGCTTCCAGAATCTTCTGCCTGGTATCGTCCGTAAACGTCAGAATCAGCGTTCTTTCATCAAAATCCTCGCGCACCAGCGGATCGCTCATATGATCCTTCATCGTCAGCCCATTGCTCACAAGCACCGCTTCCGCCTTCGGATTAATCGGTTCCGGAAACAGCACAACAAGCCCTTTCGATGTCACATCCAGCTCGTCCAGCAAAAATTTGCTCTGCAAAATCGCCTCGGCCATCGGACCGGCGACGGTATCGCCCTTACTGGCAAAAATCAGTCGGTCGTATTTTTTCAATCCATCCGCCTCCATACATTTTCCATGAATACAGCAGTTCTATCGTTATTCCATATATATTCTGTCCGGCCATCCCGCTCAGATCACAATGCCGACAGCCAGCAAGCCAGGCTTCCATTATATGGCAGCAGCTCCTGCTACACCTCAATCACCTGATGTCCGGCAGCCTTCATCAGACGGTTCATGATCGCCGCGCCCATCTGCGGTGTCTCGAATGATTCCGAGTAAATCACCGAAACATCCATTTCATCAAACTCGCGCAGGATTGCATACAGATGTTGCGCGATTGTCAGCTCATGGTCGCGGGAACCGATGGATTTGACTGCCGCATCCGCATAACAGTCCCGCGTCTCATCCGCCGCGATCACACCGGCGATCCGCCCCGCTTCTCTCTGTGCGGCCACGAGTTCATTTATCCTCGCCACCACCCGCGCCCGATCGCCCTCCACAATAAAAAGCGGCGCCTTCGGCGCATAATGCCGGTATTTCATCCCCGGCGCTTTCGGGTGTACCGACGGATCCTCCGACGTAAGTCCCCGGTCCATCTCGGCCGCGCCAACCACCTGCCGCAGCATTTCCTGGCTGATAAAGCCGGGACGCAAAATCACCGGTGTTCCTTCTGTCAGATCAACAATCGTGGACTCCAGACCGATGGACACCGGGCCGCCGTCCAGGACCATATCGATCACGCCGTCCATATCTTCCATTACATGCTGCGCTGTTGTCGGACTCGGTCTGCCTGACGTATTTGCGCTCGGCGCGGCCACGTAACCGCCCCCCGCCAGAATCAGCGCGCGCGCAATTTCATTGTCCGGCATACGCACAGCCACCGTGTCCAGGCCGCCGGTGGTCGCGTACGGCACCGCCGTCGATTTCTTCAGGATCATCGTAAGCGGCCCCGGCCAGAATGCATCCGACAGCCGTTTTGCCTTGGGAGGAATCTCTGCCGCAATCCTCCCAATCGCCTCCCAGTCGGCGATATGCACAATCAGCGGATTATCCGACGGTCTGCCCTTCGCCCGGTATATTTTCGCGGAGGCTTCCGGATCCAGCGCATTTGCGCCCAGCCCATACACCGTCTCTGTCGGGAAAGCCACCAGCCCGCCCGAGAGCAGGATTTCCCCCGCCCGGCGGATACCGTCCATTCGAACCCCATCCCGCATATCTTCCAACACTGTCTTCATACTCTGTTTCCTGTTATCTGTTTCCGCAATATGTTCCTATGTACTATATTATGAGAAGAAAACCACTTCTCATAATCTCCAGAATCTGGCGATTCTGTCGTTGACTTATCGGTTCCGAGTACGCAAGCTCTCCGCTTCCGCTCCGGTCGGTGCTAAACGAGCGCCACTGGCGCTCAGCACCCTCTCCTTCCGATAAGTCATATTATGATGTTCTTATGTATTATCCGAAGCAGCAGGATGAACCTGTCGGCTCACAACCGATTCGGTAACTGTTCAGTACCTTCACAGTTACGGGACTTATCCCGCACTTTGTGCGGGATGCCGTCCTGGCGAAAGAAAAGGTCCATTTAAAATCGCTACGCGATGGGACTTTTTTCTGTACTGCCAGCCGACAAAACCGGATTAGAAGCCTCCGAAGCACTTCCGCAACCATGTCATTCCTCAAACAGTATACCACTGACCGTGTAAATTTTAAACTCTCTTTTTCTCATTTTTTGTTATTTCTGACTTTTTTCTGTGTTCAAATCCCAAAAGCTGTGGTAGAATGGGAATATCAGGCGCCCGGCCGGACCTGGGCGCACGTGAAAAAGAGCCAGGCCAAAAAAACTGTTCGTCAGACAATGGCACGGCCATCGTTTCCGGTGCAAATACATACCGGAGACAATTCAGGAAAGGATAAGGAGAAATGAGCGAAGAAGAAAAGGTAATTGCACAGGAAACAAACGAAACCGAAACACGCACTCCGACAGAAGCGGCAATGGAGGCGCCCGCAGAAACAGCAGCGGAAGTTCCAGTAGAAGCAGCCGCTGAAGCTGCATCTGAAGCTCCGGCAGAAGCGTCCGCAGAAGAAATCACTGAAACACCGGCGGAACCAACAGCGGAAGCTTCGGAAGCTGCTGCAGAAACACCTGCCGCACCAGCCACGGAGGCTCCGACAGAGAGCATGGCGGACTATGATGCGGCCATCACCGCTTCCATGAAGCCGATTCACGAGGGCGACATTCTCAAAGGCACCGTGATCGGTGTGTCTGATGAAGAGCTGACCGTGGATCTCGGTATTTACACGGACGGCATTGTCCGCCGGGAGGACGCAAGCGACGATCCCGATTTCACGTTCCGCGATTTCGAGATCGGGCAGGAAATCTCTGCCACCGTCATCCGCCGCGATAATGCGCAGGGCCGGATCCAGCTTTCTCTGAAAGCAGCGGCAGCCGTGCTCGGATGGGAGCGCCTGCAGCAGCTCCAGAAGGACCAGACCAATATCACGGTCAAGATCAGCGAAGCAGTCAAGAGCGGCGTGACCGCCTACGTGGAAGGCATCCGCGGATTTATCCCGGCGTCCAAGCTTGCCCTCTCCTATGTGGAGAATCTGGATGAATACGTCGGCAGGGAAATCGAAGTCCGCGTCATCACCGCCGAGCCGGAAGGAAAGCATCTGGTGCTCTCCGCCCGTGACATTCTCCGTGAGAAAGAGCGCGAAGAGCGCAAACAGCGCATCTCCAACGTCGAGATCGGACTCGTGACCGAGGGAACGGTAGAGACCATCAAGGATTACGGCGCGTTCATCAATCTCGGCAAGGGATTAAGCGGTCTGGTTCACGTCTCCCAGATCAGCCAGCAGCGCGTTAAGCATCCGGGAGATGTCCTCAAGGAAGGTCAGAAAGTAAAGGTAAAGGTCATCGCAGTGAAGGACGGCAAGATCAGCCTCAGCATGAAGGCGCTCGAGGACGTGGCCGCTCAGGAGATTGAGGAAGAGACCTACAAGATGCCGAAAGCAGAGAACGCGACCACTTCGCTCGCCTCCCTGTTCAAAAATATCAAGCTGTGATTTAAGAAAGCGTGCCGGGCTTTGTCCCTGTACCCCATAGAAAAAGCACTCCGGAAGATCAAGAATCGGAGTGCTTTTTCAAATTTCAGCAAACATAATTTTACTCAACTTCAATATCAAATGGAATCCGCCGGTCTCTAAGTGCCTTCTTCTCTGGAGTTCTGCAATTCTGTCAGATACTTCAATATCCCGTCGCAGATAGCCTGCGCCACCCGATCCTGATATGTCTCCTCCTGCAGCAGAGCCTCCTCCTGTGGATTTGTCAGGAACCCGCACTCCACGATCACCGTCGTGCTGACCGACCTTTTTAATATGTAATAAGTCGTATTCCCCTTCTGCGTCCGCGGCCGCTCGATCTCCAGCTCCGTATTCAGGCTCTCCTGAATCGCCGCTGCCAGCTTCTCGCCCTCCGCGGACTGCTCATAATAAAACACCTGCGGACCCCTCACCGAAGAATCCTCCGGATAGCTGTTCTGATGAATGCTCACCGTCAGAACCGGATTTTCCTCCGCAATCTTCGCGACGCGCCGCTCCATGTCCTGCGCCTTCTTATTCGAGGCATCCGCATCATACAGGCCGTCCTCCGTCTCGCGCGTCAGCACCACCTCATACCCTTCCGCCTCCAGCAGCGCCGCCAGCTTCTGTGCATAGATCAGATTTAAAACCTTCTCATTCGCGCCGCTCTCCCCCACCATGCCGGAATCAAAGCCCCCGTGTCCCGGGTCCAGTACGATTGTCCGCAAATCCGGAGACGCGCCTGCATCTTCACTTGCTTCATTTGCTCCGTTTCCCCGCAAATCCTCCGCGTTCTCCTTCCCTCCATTGTCCTGTGCACCATTCCCCTGATCACCGTCTTCCTTCGAATTTTCCACGTCAGCATCCGGCATCCCGTCATTATCGGATGAAAGACCAGATGAAGAAGTTCCGCTCTCCTGAAGATTTGCCGCCTGCCGCCTTGCCCCGTAAGCGGGCAGCAGATACGCAGCCGCAAACAGAACAAGAAGCATCAAATATTGAAACAGCCGCGTCCTTTTCTTTCCCTTTTTACTTTCCACGCCCCGCACATCCTAAAAAGCTTTCTATAATCATATGATCCGGACGCTTCCAAAATGCTCCCTGCAAGGTGATATCTCCCCTGCGATTCCTGCACGCCGGAGCTGGTGGGATCCAAATTCAGAGAGTTTACACGTCCTGTGTCGTAGGGATTGCGGATCGAAACGGAGTGTAGAAGCGCAGGCCCTTATGACGTGGGCTTTAACCAGAAAAAGAGCACCGCGAGGCCTTCCCTCAAACGGTGCTCTTAAACTGTTTGTTCTGTTTGTTCTATTTATTCTGCTTGCAGTTCTGCTATTATACTGGCTCTGCGTCTCCCCTCCGGCCTTTTCCGGCACAGGGGGAATCCTCTTCTGTAAATAAGCTGCGGATCAGCGATTCCCATTATCCGCTTTCCGGCTTATGGGATTATGACCAGTACCGCATCGCCTTGACCGGAGTGCGGTAATCATAGTTCGAAATCTTGATGCCGCCCGCCGGATACGCCTGCGAGTTGCTGGCATGTACAATCTGTCCATTGCCAATATAAATGCCTACATGCGATGCGTAGCTCGTTGTCCCGTAGAAGAGAAGGTCGCCCGGCTGGAGCGTATTGACATCCACAGCCACTTCCGTACCCGCCGTATATCCGGCCGCGATCTGGGTAGAGGACGGCCCGTCCATCTGCTCGTCCGCAGTACGCAGAAGCTTGATTCCAAAGTACGCGAATACGGAATACGTATATCCGGAGCAGTCTGCGCCATCTGTCAGGCTCGTGCCGCCATAAACGTACGGGTTGCCGACAAACTGCAGCGCATAGTTTACAATCTGCGTGCCCATCGTACTGCCGCTGACCGAAATACTGGTCTCAGCGGTAATCACGCCTGAAGAGCTGATCGTATACTGCACGCTCCCGACTGTAATGGTGGTCGACGTCGCCATTTTCCCGTCAGAATAGAAATAATACTTATAAGACCCAATCGTCTGGATACCTGTCTGCATCGCGCCGGTCGAATCAAAGTAATAGGTATATCCATCTATCGTCTGCAGACCAGTCAGCACATTATAATTCGAATCATAATAATAAGTAGCCGTACTCGTCGTCACCCATCCGGTCGTATATACCGCTGTCTGCAGGCCGTCGCTTCCATAATAATACTGGCCGACACGCTGATTCTTCACCATCTTGCCGTCGCTGTCAAAATAATACCACTTCGTGCCGCCGCTCATGCTCATCCGCGTGCTGCGAATCGCGCAGCCATTGGAAGACCGGAAATAATACGTATCCGACCCAACCGTTTTCAGCTGACCCGTAATCTTCTTGCAGGTCGAGGTACTAAAATAATAAATCTCCCCGTCAATCTCCTGCAGCCCGGTCACCAGCACGCCGTCGCTGCCCGCGTAATAATCCGCACTCGCCCAGCCGGATGTGACAAGAGCGCCGTTCGAATCAAAGTAATAATACTTCCCGCTCAGCTTCTTCACGCCAGTCTGCTTTACGCCCTTCGACGAGAAATAATACCGGCTTCCGTCGATCGTCTTCCAGCCGGTCACTCGGACGCCCTTCGCATTTACATAATACGTGTCATCGATCCAGGTGCTTTTCTGAACCACACCGCCGCTGCCGCAGTAATAATACTTTTTCTTATACTTCACCCAGCGGTTAGCATATCTTGTGCCGCTCTTCGACCGGAAAATATAAGTATTTCCGCCGATGGTCTGCATCCCGGTCACCATAACGCCCTTGCTGTTGACATACTTTTTGCCAACCCAGGTACTCTTCTGGACGACGCCGTCCGAGTCCGCATAATAGTACTTGCCGCTCACCTTGAACCAGCCCGTGCTATAGCTCGACGAGGAGCTTTTATAATAGTACGTGTTCCCATTCACGGTCACAAAACCGCTTCTCGTCTTGCCGGTGAATTTTCCCTTCGAATTGACCCACTTATTGCCAACCCAGGTGCTGGTCGCCAGGGAGGCGTCCGACTGGAAATAATATTTACCATACCACTCGGAAACGTATAAAACGCCATTGGATTTTCTGGCATAATACTTCTCGCCATCGACCGTAATCCATCCGTACTGCATCGTGCCGTCTTCTCCAAAATAATAGAGATATCCATCCACTGTCACAAAGCCTGTCTGCATAATGCCATTCTCATCAAAATAATATCTCGCCTCGCCGATCGTCACCAGCCCCGTCAAATATCCATCCGAAGTTGTATACATCACACTCACGCCGTCAGCCGCCGTCGTCCACTCCGCGTTCACCCGAACTGCCTGCGTAAACACAAGCAGAAGCGCGGCAAGCATCGCCAGCAAAAGTGCCCTCACCGAAGCTGCATTGCCGCACATCCGGATCGTACCGGAGCTTCCTGACATCCCATATGCTTCCGCATTATTAACATCAATGCGCATTGCTGCGGTCTTCTCTCTGCGTAACATAGATTCCTTCACAATTCCCATCTTCACACCCTCATTAAAATAATAATTGAATGATGTTTCTGTAATAAATCGGTTAAAATAATTACAGAAGTTTTAAATCTTCTTTACGATTCTACCAAACCCATGTCATAAAGTCAATACACTGATTTGCTAAATTCAAAGAAAAACAGCCTCTTGACATTTCTTTATTTTTTGAGAAAATGGAAAGGATTGCAGCAAGCAGATGAGAAAATAAGATGGAGGCCCTCATTATGAGACTTCGAAATATACCCGGATCGCGCGAGGCCATCGCCGAAAGTCCGTTCGTCATCCACGAGGATATCATGAGAGAAAAAAAAGGCTGCTGGGATACCGTTTTCGAGCACGCCCAGCCGCTTTATCTGGAAATCGGCATGGGCAAGGGCCGTTTCATTACCGAGCTGGCACTGCAGCACCCCGACCGGAATTACGTCGGCATCGAAAAATACTCCAGCGTGCTGGTTCGCGCACTCGAACGGCGCGGACAGCCGGGCGCTCCTTGCAACCTTCTCTTTCTGAGGATGGACGCGGAGGACCTGACCGACGTCTTCGCCCCCGGCGAGGTCTCCGGGATCTATCTGAACTTCTCCGACCCCTGGCCCAAAGACCGACATGCCAAACGCCGCCTGCCCGGGCACGAATTCCTCGCCCGCTACGACCAGGTGCTCACCCCGGACGGCCGTGTCGAATTCAAGACCGACAACCGCGCCCTTTTTGACTTCGCACTCGCAGAAGCCCGCGAATCCGGCTGGCATCTCGACGCGTGCACCTTCGACCTCCACCATGACAAAGAGATGATGCAGGGCAACATCATGACCGAATACGAGGAGCGCTTCGCGGCGCAGGGAAACGCCATCTGCAAGCTGATTCTCTCGAGATAAGCGCAGGGCACTTTCCATTCTCCGCAGAAGCTCAATCAACGGACACCGGAAGATTGCCGTTCCGCCCAAAAATTTTCTGGAAATTTCAGTTCTGGAAATTTTTCAGCCCCCTTCAGAGTGGAATTTACTTTTTCACTTCAGCCGCAAAAATTTTTCTTAAAATTTTCTAAAATAGGGGTTGCATTTTTAAATCGGCTGTATTATAATACGCTTTGTTCGCGAGGAAGGGACAAAAAGTTCCTGATGTTTCGCCGGATTTACAACGAAATATGCGCGATTAGCTCAGCTGGAAGAGCACCTGACTCTTAATCAGGGTGTCCAGGGTTCGAGCCCCTGATCGCGCACTGAAAGCACTGTTTTCGATGACCATGGAGTATCGGGGGCGGTGTTTTTTTCATGGTGTCGAAAAAGTCAGTGTTTATGCGGGTTTGCGGGTTCTTGTGGCCCTGTCTGACTGATTCTTTACCCTGCTTTGCAGGTGTGTCAAAGGTGCCCGGGCGTACAAAAGTTTGAATACACTTGAATACACCCGATTGAATACATGCTCGTGAATACAGATTCGTGAATACAGTATTCTGAATACACTCAGATTTTAAGTGCATCCTCGATTTTCTGCAGTTTTTCTGTTTCTGTGCTGCAATCGAACGCATAATTTCTCAGGGTTGTGCGCTCTGACGAATGACCTGCCACCGTTCGGACAGTGTTGATGCTCACCTTGCCGTCAATCAGTTTGCTGATGTATGTCTTACGCGTCTTGTGAGAACTCTTCTGAATGATTCCCATTATTTTACAATACTTGGTGTACAAGGACGCAATCGAACGCTCTGTAGGTGGCTTTCCATTAATGGAAAAGATATACTCATTTTCCGCATGAAGTTCTTGCTGGCGGGCCTTTGCAGTCTCTATTAATGCTTTCGCTTCTGAGGTCAGCGGCACATAACGGTCACCGCATTCTGACTTCGGATGCTCAACAACCTCATTCGTATCGCGGCGGATCATTCGCTGTACATGGAGATAGTCCGGTGACTCAATATCCGAGAATTTCACCGTAACCAGCTCCCCAATGCGCAGTCCTGTCTGCATCTGGAAAAGCAGAGCGATTGGCGCAAGATCGTAGACCTTCACATGGTTATGGTAGTCCTCCCACGCCAGCTCGCTCATGAGCTTAGCCTCTTCCTTCGTAAAAACCTGTGTGTAATCCGGTTTCTTCTTGACCTTCCGGAAGAGGCGTTTTCCATCGATCTTTACGGCATCAAAAGGGCTTACCTCTATAATTCCTGAATCAACCGCATAGTGCAATGCCTGGCGCATAATCACAGTTACATTAAAGTACTGGTTCTTTGTCATATCATGATCTTTGATCAGCTGATGTGCCCAGTTATCCAGCGCCAGCTTATCCAGTTTTCGAATGGGAACATCAATAATCTCCGTTCCCATGTAATACGTCTTCCAGTCTGTGTCAATTCGCGAAATATAGGTCTCCGCCGTCGTGTGGAGGCGCTTGTACTCTTTCCACTCCGGATACAGCGTCCGCAGCGTATACCGCTTCATTTTATCCGCTTCGGACTCTGCCTGATAGTGGTCAATCAGAAACTCCTCCAAAGTCTTCTTTGAAGTCTTTATGACGAGTCTCCTTCCACGCGGATTACTGTCATCAGCTATGTAAGTGCGCCAACGCCCGTCCGTGGACTGCCAGATTTTATAGCTATGGCAGCTGGCAACCAGACTTTCACGTTCCTTCTGTTTCATCTTTTCCAGCACGTCGTCAGTATTTATCATACCATTTTGCACCAGAAAATCAAGAACATCCTTTGCGGAAGCGTCCATCGCCGCCGTCCCTGATGAAAGGGAGGGCGCATGACATGATTCCGCATTCATAATATTGCATTGATTCATATAATGTAAACGCCCTCCTTTCCTTTGATTTTTATGACACGCTGACTATGATTTGAACAGATGGTTCACATCAAACAGGCGTCTCATGAATTCTTTTACCACACATATTTATGGTATACAGTTAAAAAATGCTAAACATACATTCGGCTACGAACATATCTAAGCGGATATTATTCTCAACAACTTAGAATGACTATACCATATGGCTTTATCTGTTTTGATCATCATCTTTGCGAGAATTTTTGCGGTTGGAAAATTCTCGCAGATATTGGCACCCAGTGTTATCGGGGACATATGGTATAGTTGCAGCGCAAATAACAGGCATGCAGGTTGCGTTCGAGAGACAGATCAGTATGCCAGATGATGAAAGTCCAGCTAAGAAATGTCAAGGGGTGATTTGGAAAAAATGTAAAATAATTT
>JAJQDT010000099.1 GCA_021202075.1 Lachnospiraceae bacterium
TTTATGAAGGCGCTGAAAAGGGTGGAATTCGGTTGCTCAATGAAAATACCGTCGAAACATGCGTTCTCTTAACGAAATCAAGCGAAGCGTAGATTGAGTTTAGAGGCGCAGTTTGCAGAGCAGACGGTTGTTCAACTTTCCAAGGGAGAAATCAACTCAAAGAAAGTGCGTGTGGAGTTCTCTCTGGAGGATATGGATATGTCCGGATTCCAGAAAGGGCTCACGAGGTCCGGGGGACCTCGGCTTTGAGCCGACCGAAGCGGAGCGTAGACCTACCTACGGACAGATCAAGGATTATGTGAAGGAGCATACCGGATTATCGGTGTCCTCTCTGTACATTGCGCAAATCAAGCAGAAGTACGGGATTATCGAGCGGGAATGCTACAATAAGCCAAAATCCGAGAATGTAAAGCAGCCGCAGTGTCCGCCGGAGAAAGAGGTGGCGATTACAGAAGCACTGCGATGGTTTAAGATGATTGAGTGATATTTGTAAAGGCAGAGTGATCCGCAAAACACGCAAAAAGATAAAGCCTATCAGAGAAAACGGCATTTCTCCGATAGGCTTTAATTTTTATGAATTTAAAAGCTGAGACAACACATTACCAATATCATCATCAATGCAGATAGATTGTTTTGAAATTTTTCTTGTACAAAAAGCTCCACCATAGTTCACACAGGCATAGACGGCTTTAGGATTCTTAGTCGTCATCTTCCAGAAGGAGTATTTAATGATAACCGGGGTGTTTTATCTATTGCGCACCACTTAAATTCAAATCCGCGTTATGCTTCTTTCGCCGGTAAAATCCCGGCTTCTATGAGCATTTTATTGTTCCTGCGGATTTTGGGTGCCAGAATATCTTCGCCATCTGCATCCCCGACCTTGCCGATAAAGCGGTAGTAAATATCTACCTTCATGACAATCTCCCCGTCGATGACTTCCTTCTCATGCACCACGATTTTATCAATCAGGGTATGCAGAAGGGATTCTGTCAGCTCCGTGATGTCGGTATACTGCTCAACCAGTGCAGCGAATTTCTTTGCATCACTGGCCTGTGCGGTATAGCACGAGAGCAGATTTTGAAGTTCGTTGTATCTTGATTTCAGTGTTGCTGCTTCCGCTTCATACGCCGCCGAGAAGGTTGCGTACTGTTCATCCGTGATTTTGTGGTGGAGAACATTGTCTTCATAAAGCCGCCTTGTCAGCGTATCAATCTCAGAGAGCCGCTGCCGGCACTTTTCAGCTTCTTTCTGCCAGGAAGCCTGTTCGCCGTTCCATTCCTGTTCTGACAGATGCGTCAAATGCTGTACATACATGTCCCTGTCTTCAGCGGCCAGCATCGCATGACGGCGAATATCTTCCAAAAGGATTTCTTCCACCTGTTCCAGTGTGATGTAGTGGGCGGAGCATTCCTTTCCGCCATAGCGGCGGTGCTTATTGCAGCTGAAATGTCCTTTGGATTTTCGCCCGGTCCTGCTGGAGAATACCATGCGGGTATTACAGCCCCCGCAGACTAAAAGCCCCCGGTATTTGTTATCCGAGTTTTCCCATGTGGGACGCTGCTTGATCTGGATGCGCTCCTGCACGGTCTGAAAGGTTGCTTCATCCACAAGTGCTTCATGCGTATTCTCAACAGTAATCCAGTCCTCCTCCGGTCTCTCCATAATGCGCTTGTCTTTAAACGAGCGTGTCTGGTATCGGCAGCTCACCAGCTTGCCCAAATAGATCGGATTGCTGAGAATCTTGTAAACCGTTCCTTTCGCCCATGCGTAAGGGTGTTCTACCATCGTGTTGCTCACATATTTCCCATGTTTATCACAGATATAAGCCCTCGGTGTCGGAACCTGTTCGTTTTCCAACGTCTTTGCGATGTGATAGCAGCTTATACCCTCCAATGCCATCTGGAACATCCGTTTCACAACCGGAGCAAATTCATTGGGAATCAAGTGATGTCGGTCTTCCGGGTCTTTCTGGTAGCCGAATGCCGGGTAGCCCCCTGTGTATTCGCCGTTTTGTGCCTTCGTGCGAAACGCAGACCGAACCTTCTTGCTGCAGTCCTTGGCATACCATTCATTGATGATATTTTTGAAAGGTGCAAACTCGTTGCTTCCCTTTTCCGTGTCCACATCATCATTGATGGCAATAAAACGCACATCATACTCCGGGAAAATCACTTCGGTATAATATCCGGTTTTCAGATAATCACGACCCAGGCGGGAGAGGTCTTTTACGATAATCGTCCCTACCTTTCCTTCTTCCACCAGCGACATCATGCGCTGGAAGTCGGGCCGGTCATAATTTGTCCCGGAATACCCATCGTCTACAAAAAATTCGCAGTTGATAAATCCCCGTTCTTTCGTATACTGAGTAAGCATCGTTTTCTGTGTCTGGATACTTGCGCTATCCCCGCTGAACTCATCGTCCCTGCTGAGCCTGCAATATAAAGCGGTAATTCTGTCCTGTTGTTTTTTCTTAGCCATTGCCGTCCTTTCCAAACAGCATATTCAGGACATTTGCGTGATTTTATTATAACTCACCACCGACACTTTGTGTAGGGTTTCGTTAAGATTTTTTTCGCTAATCCTGAATTGAATTCTTTCTTTGGTACAGGCAGTGTGATATACTATAGCCATATCAGCACCAATCCTGTTCCTCTTTAGTTTAGGATGAACGACAGAAAACCACATTGAACAAAGATTGAGCTGAAATTGACTGAAAGCAGGGGAGATGTATGGAACGCTGTGATTTTGTATCCGTTATGGCAGTCATCCGTTCACATGTTAGTGAGGACTGGGGGCTGAACCAGATTGATTTTTTATACCTGATCTTCAACAGCTTCATCAGCAGTGAAGCCGGGATGGATTTTGATTTTGACAACGGGCTAGTCTGCCGCTGGCTGAAGGGCAGCGCAAAAGTCAGCCCGAAAATATCCGGCTACTATCTGACTGACAAACGGCACCGGATACAGATGGCGACGGATATTTATGAAAATCTGCTGCCAAAAATGTCTGACAGTGCAATGGCAGTTGAGAAAATCTATGGACTGATCATCGGCGACGATTCCATTTCCGAGCGGATGAAATCTGAACTGGTTCAAAAATATCCATGCCACAACGAAAAGGAAGACGCTGCATTCTTTACCAATGCGCTCTGCTTTGGCCTTGAACGCGAATTCGTGAAGCGGGATGCCCACACAAATAACCTGATTGCTTCCGGGAACCTTTCGCCTGCTGTGTCCGATTTTATTTTCGGGAATGATGTGCCAAATCCCTGCCGCTATTTCTGCGGACGGGAACAGGAGCTGGAACAGCTCCATGAAATGCTGCTGAAGCATGGAAAGGTATTCCTACAGGGGATTGCCGGTGTCGGAAAAAGCGAACTGGCAAAGGCTTACGCCAGGCAGCACAAGAAAGAATATACGAATACCCTGTATATGATTTACAGCGGAGACTTGCATCAAGATGTGATTGACCTTGACTTTGCCGATGACCTTCCGGGAGACAGCGAGGAAGAGCGTTTCCGCAAACATAACCGCTTCCTTCGCTCCCTGAAATCGGACACCCTGCTGATTGTCGATAATTTCAATGCAACCGCGACAAAGGACAGCTTTCTTCCTGTTGTTATGAAATATCGCTGCCGGGTGCTGTTTACTACACGGAGCCGGATGGAAAACTATCCCACCATGCAGCTTTCGGAGATTTCCAACAAAATGACCCTGCTGGAGCTGATGGGACGCTATTATTCTTCAGCAAAAGAGCAGGAATCTGTGCTATCGGAAATCATTGACACCGTTCACAGCCACACGCTTGCAGTAGAACTTGCCGCCCGGCTGTTGGAGCACGGTCTGCTGCAGCCGCATGAACTGCTGCGGAAATTACAGGAAGAAAAGGTTGCACTTGATGATGCTGACAAAATATCCATCACGAAAGACGGAAAACCTGCAAAGGAAACCTATTATGGCCATATCCATACGCTGTTTTCTCTTTATCTCCTCACAGGAGAATATCAGGGAATTATGCGGAATATGGTGATGGTTCCTGTCAACGGTGTCCCATTGAGACGTCTGGCCGACTGGCTCTCCCTGTCCGACCTTAATACCGTAAACGACCTGATAGAAATGGGATTTATAACGCCCCTGCCCGGACACTGTGTTTCCCTGCACCCGATGATACAGGAAACCTCTCTGGCAGATTTAAAGCCCTCCATTACCAACTGCCGGGTTCTTTTGGAGAACCTGCATAGCATCTGTCTTTTTCATGGGCGGGAGGTTTCCTATTATAAAGTGATATTCCAGACGATAGAAAACATCATTCACTTTATAGAAAAAGACGAACTGCCTTTTTACCTTCGTTTTCTGGAAGATGCTTTTTCATATATGGAAAAATACCAGTATGAGCAGGGGATGCAGCTGATTATTCAGGAATTAAAAACATTTTTAAATCAGCCGTCTGTCGGCACTGCGCGTGACAGAGCATTACTTCTTGATTGCCAGGCCACCTGTGAAAAGAACCGTGAAAAGGCAGTTAAGTTGGAAAAAGACGCCTTAGCCCTATTGCCGGAGGTCGATGAAGACAATGCGCTCCTTGTCTCCAATCTTCACGCGAATCTGGGAGGAATGTACCGGGAAATGAAAAAATACGATCTCGCCCGCCAGCATATGGAGTCAGGGATCGAAATTCTGGAAAGGCAATGTCCGGTCTACATACACGACATAATTCCCCAGTCCACAAACTATGCAATCTTTTTATCTGAAAGAGGAGAGGCGGAACGTGGAATGGCTGCCCTGCAAAAATTAACCCGGTATATAAAGGATTATGGTGCTGAAGTATCTGAGGATTTTGCAGCGGTGCAGGAAGCTATGGGCGGCATCTGCCTGAAACAGGGCAGAATTTCAGAAGCCTCGGAGCATTTCAAAAAAGCAACCGGTATTTATGAAATCATATGGGAAGACTCACCGGAACAGGTTGAAGCAAAATATCAGGAAATCGGTGAGCTTTACCCGCAGGCAGGAATCGGTCTTGCACAAAAATTCCTATCACAGAGATAATATAGGGATTATCATAGGCAGACAAAAAGATGGCTCTATTATGAACCATCTTTTTATCTGCCTTTTTATATTTTAACATTGCATCTTTCGTTTCAACAATCATTTCTGAAAACAGTCAAAATCCACTCAATTCCCGTTCAATGAGCTTTTCTCCCCTTTCCGATAAACTATTTCTGCAAGCAAGCAGTACCAGATTCCGAAATCTGACACCAGCTTAGCAGAAAAATATCAGAAAGGGGACTTTTATTATGTCTGAAACAAACACTGCCGCTCTCGCGGCACCGTACACACACAGAATCGGTAAAGTGACCTTCCGGGTTTCCTCATTCGGGAATCCGAACGGCACAAAGTCGGCCACAGAGATGCTGGTGCAGATGATGGAACACCAGCTGAGAGAAAACCACAGCGATAAGGAGGAAGAAAGCGCATGAGAGAACTGAACAACAAAAAAATCATTGCCATTGATCATGGTTATGGCAACATCAAGACCGCCAATACCGTCACGCCAACAGGGATCACTGCTTATGAGACAGAGCCGATCTTTTCCGGCAGCATCCTTGAGTATAACGGCATGTATTACCGCATTGGAGAAGGGCACAAGGAATTTATCGCAGATAAGGCGATGGATGAGGACTACTATCTCCTGACCCTTATGGCAGTTGCAAGGGAGCTGAATATCAGCGGCATCCGGACCGCCAATGTCCATCTCGCTGCCGGGCTGCCGCTGACGTGGATTCGGAAACAGCGGGAAGAATTCCGTAATTATCTGCTCCGAAATCCGGATGTGGAGTATCGATTCAATGGGAAGGAATACCATATCCATTTTGTCGGATGTAGCCTGTATCCACAGGGTTATCCGGCCATTGTCAGCCGCCTCGGTGACTTTAAGGGGACGAACCTTCTGGCAGACATCGGGAACGGCACAATGAATATTCTCTATATCAATAATAAGAAAGCCGTTGAGAGCCGCTGCTGGACAGAGAAATTCGGCGTCAACCAGTGCATGATTGCTGCAAGGAACGCTATCCTTGACAGCTTCGGCGTGAAGATTGAGGACGCGACCGTGGAACAGGTGCTCCGTTTTGGAACCGCTGATATTGGGAAACCGTACTTGGACTGCATCACAGCGGTTGCCAGGGCATATGTGTCGGATATTTTTGCCACACTTCGCCGGTATGAATACAACCCTGACCTGATGCGGCTCTATGTCGTAGGCGGAGGCGGCTGCCTTGTCCGCAATTTCGGCAGCTATGACAAAGAACGGGTAACGATTATTGATGATATTTGCGCGACAGCCAAAGGCTATGAATACCTCGCCTATGCCAGCCTGCGCAGGAAGGAGCAGCCATGAGCCGGAATCATATCTGGAGTACCAATCTCCGTTTCAATCTGGATAAAGATATGCAGCGCATGGCATGGGAATACCTGCAAACGATGGACAGGCAGGTCTTCAAATCCTACAGTCAGGTAATCGCAGTTGCGGTTGTGGACTTTTTTGCCCGTTACTACCGCAAACAGGATGATCCTTATCTGGAAACGAGGGAACGGGAAGAACGCTTTGTCTCTCAAATCGTAACGGCTGTGCAGGCGGCAATGGAAAAGTCCCTTCCGGTATTCCTTGCCGGCTGTATGGCCGGAGCCGGACAGGTGGCACAGCCTCAGAATCATGAATCCGTTCCACCCTTGGCCGAGGATGCAGAGCCGGAGCCGGATATTGACTGGAATTTTCTCGGCGAGTAAAACCGATGCCATCACAGGAGGTGAAACATGACCGAATATCTGACAACCGGCACAAATCTGCCGCCCTATATGATATTCCCGCGATTTCTGCTAGACAGTGATCTGTCCGAAACCACGAAGCTGCTCTATATGCTGCTTCTGGATCGGGCAAGGCTTTCTATGAAAAATGACGGCTGGGCAGATGCGCAGGG
>JAJQDT010000068.1 GCA_021202075.1 Lachnospiraceae bacterium
TGGAAGACCTGATCGCTGTGGAACTGGGAAATCTGGATTATGATGAACTTGTCAGTGTTTCGGATGAAGAAATAGAAGCAGCTAAAGCAGTCCATCAAATTGCAGATGACACGGAAAATGTAAAACTTCGGAGCATTGTTCTGGAGCTGAACCCGGACAGGAGTGAAGAACAGGAAAGTTCGGAAGAAGCCAAACAGAAAGAACCAGAGTCCTCGCTATCGGAGCAGCATGTTTCAGAACAGCTTGCATCAGAACAACCGGAAGTGGAGACAAAGCCTGACCTCGAGCAAGAGCAGCCGAAAGCGGGAACAAAGCCTGACTCGGAATCACAGCATCAGGAACGCATTAACTTCCGCATCACGGACGATGACCTGGGTGCGGGCGGCCAGAAGACAAAGTTCCGGGCGAATATGGATGCAATCCACCTGTTGAAGAACCTGGAGACAGAAAACCGCCTGGCAACCGCAGAAGAACAGGAGATACTTTCAAGATATGTCGGTTGGGGCGGTATCCCGCAGGCTTTTGATGAAAGGGCGGAAGGATGGAGTGGTGAATATCAGGAACTTCGTTCTGCTCTTACAGAGGATGAATATAAGGAAGCGAGGGCGTCTACGCTGAATGCATTTTACACCTCTCCGACCGTTATCAAGGCCATGTATGAAGCTCTTGAGCGAATGGGGCTCTGTTCCGGAAATATTCTGGAGCCGTCCTGCGGAGTCGGAAACTTCATGGGTTTGATCCCGGAAAGCATGGAAAACGCCAGGATGTATGGTGTTGAGCTGGACAGTGTTTCCGGCCGGATTGCACAGCAGCTGTATCAGCGCAATACGATCTCTGTGCAGGGTTTTGAGACAACGCAGTATCCGGACAACTTTTTTGACTGTGTGATCGGGAATGTACCGTTTGGCTCGTACAAAGTAGCGGATAAGCGCTATGACCGGCAGAATTTCCTGATCCATGATTATTTTATAGCAAAGTCGATTGACCTGGTGCGTCCAGGCGGGGTGATTGCGGTCATCACATCAAGCGGGACGATGGACAAAGCGAATTCATCCGTGAGGGAATATATCGGCAACCGGGCAGACCTGCTCGGGGCAGTCCGGCTACCGAAAAATGCGTTCCTTCGGAATGCAAATACCGGGGTGGTTGCGGATATTTTGTTTCTTCAGAAGCGTGACCGCGCCAGTATCGAACATCCGTCTTGGACAGAGCTTGGGACTACGCTGGAAGGCTATACGGTCAACTCTTACTTTGCGCAGCATCCGGAGATGGTGCTGGGGGAGTTTACGACAGAGAGTACACAGTATGGCAGGCAGGAGGTGACGGTCAGACCAATCGAGGGCGCAGAGTTGTCCGTACAGCTGCATGAAGCGTTAAATCACATCAGCGGACAGATTACGGAATATGAACCTGTGGATGATGAACTGGTTGAAGATACAACCATGATCCCGGCAGACCCGGCTGTGAAAAATTTCAGTTTCACAGAGAAGGATGGAGAGGTCTATTACCGTGAGAACTCGCAGATGCGGAAAATGACTTTCTCGAAAGATATGAAAACACGTGTGCTTGGGATGGTAGGTCTGCGCGATACTGTTCGCGAGCTGATTGACTGCCAGCTTAACGATGGCAGCGACGAAGAAGTGGAACAGCTGCAGCAGCGACTGGAAAGCCAGTATGATTCTTTCACCGCACAGTTTGGGCTAATTAACAACAGGACGAACAAACGGGCTTTTTCCAATGACAACAGCTACAGCCTGCTGGCGTCCCTTGAGATGCTGGATGAAGAGGGGAACCTGGAACGCAAAGCAGATATTTTTACACGGAGAACCATCCGCAGGGCAGAGCCGGTGACCCACGTGGACACGGCCAGCGACGCGCTTGCCCTTTCCATCGGAGAAAAGGCAAAGGTAGACCTTCCTTATATGGCGGAACTGCTTGGCACACCCGGCGAGTATGGGAAAATCATTCAGGATTTACAAGGGGTGATTTTCCATGACCCGGCAGAAGAATTGCAGGAAGACGAGGCGGCAGGCTGGCATACGGCGGATGATTATCTGTCCGGAAATGTCCGCAAAAAGCTGGAGATAGCAAAAAGGGTAGCGGCATACGATGAAAAATACAAGGTGAATGTGGAATATCTGGAAAAGGTGCAGCCAAAAGACCTGGACGCATCGGAGATTGAGGTGCGCCTGGGGGCGACTTGGGTGAAGCAGGAATATATCCAGGAGTTTATGGAGGAGATGTTCCGGCCACCATGGCGGATGAGAGACCACATCAGAGTCCTGTATTCGAAGCACACTGGGCAGTGGCAGATCGCCGGGAAGTCGTTTGATAAATATAATGTAAGAACTAATTCCACGTATGGAACAAAACGTGCGAATGGTTATCGGCTGCTGGAGGATGCGCTGAATCTGCGCGACACAAAAATTTATGATACCATTAGAGATGACGAGGGGAAAGAAAAACGTGTCCTGAATCAAAACGAAACTACGCTTGCGCAGCAGAAACAGGAGCTGCTCAAAGATGAATTTAAGGACTGGATCTTCCGTGACATGGGCAGGCGGGAGGATATCTGCAGGACTTACAATACCCTGTTCAACTCCATCCGTCCGCGTGAGTATGACGGAAGTCATATCCAGTTTGTTGGGATGAATCCGGAGATCACGATGATGGAACATCAGCGGAATGCCGTCGCTCATATTTTGTATGGTAATAATACACTCCTGGCCCACTGCGTCGGGGCTGGCAAAACGTTCGAGATGACTGCGGCGGCGATGGAGAGCATCCGTCTGGGACTGGCACGGAAATGCCTTTTTGTCGTGCCCAATCATCTGACCCAGCAGTGGGGAAGCGATTTCCTGCGGCTTTATCCGGGGGCGAATGTCCTGGTGGCAACGAAAAAAGATTTTGAACCGGCGAACAGGAAAAAATTCTGCTCACGGATTGCGACCGGGCAGTATGACGCCATTATCATCGGGCACAGCCAGTTTGAACGGATTCCTCTCTCCGTTGAGAGACAGGCGGCATCCATCGAGCGGCAGATCGACGATATTATGCTCGCTCTTTCAGATGCTGACGCATCCGGGATGGGAAAGCGCAGCTTCACGGTAAAACAGCTGGAGAAGACAAAGCGTTCCCTGGAGGCAAAGCTGGCAAAACTGAATGACCAGAGCAGGAAGGATGATGTGGTCACTTTTGAACAGCTTGGAATTGACAAATTATTTGTAGACGAGTCACATTATTACAAGAACCTATTTTTGTATACAAAAATGAATAATGTGGCCGGGATTGCGCAGACGGACGCGCAGAAATCCTCCGATATGTTTATGAAATGCCAGTATATGGACGAGATTACCGGCGGAAGGGGAGTGACATTTGCTACGGGTACACCCGTGAGCAATACGATGTCCGAATTGTATACCATTATGCGATATTTACAGTATGATACACTACAAGAAATGGGATTGGGCAATTTTGATGCCTGGGCTGCAAGCTTTGGTGAAACAATTACATCAATCGAGCTTAGCCCTGAAGGAACCGGCTACCGGGCGAAAACGAGGTTCGCCCGCTTCTACAACTTGCCGGAATTGATCTCCGTATTCCGTGAATGTGCGGATGTGCAGACAGCAGATATGCTGAATCTTCCCGTCCCAGAGTCGGAATTCATAGACGAGAAGCTGCAGCCGAGTGAGATACAGAAGGAGATGGTGGAGACTTTTTCCAAACGCGCGGATATGGTTCGGAACGGCAGGGTGGATTCATCGGTCGATAACATGCTACGGATAACGACCGATGGAAGAAAGCTGGCACTGGATCAGCGATTGCTGAACGATATGCTCCCGGACTATAAAAACAGCAAGGTAAACCGCTGTGTTGATAACATTTATGGAATCTGGAAAGAAACGGAAGAAAAACGGCTGACCCAGCTTGTTTTTTCCGATCTTTCCACACCGAAAAAGGATGGCTCTTTTAATGTTTATGACGATCTGCACAATAAGCTGGTCGCAAAAGGAGTACCTCCGGAGGAGATTGCCTTCATCCATAACGCTGACACAGAAGTAAAAAAAGAAGAATTATTTAAAAAAGTGCGGACCGGACAGGTCCGTATTTTAGTTGGCTCAACCGCAAAAATGGGAGCCGGTACGAACGTGCAGGACCGGCTGATCGCGCTGCATCACCTGGATGTGCCGTGGAAGCCGTCCGACCTGGAGCAGCGGGAAGGGCGCATCCTCCGGCAGGGCAACCAGAACGAAAAAGTAAAGATTTACCGTTATGTCACGGAAGGAACCTTCGACGCATTCAGCTGGCAGACTTTGGAGACGAAGCAGAAATTTATTTCGCAGATCATGACTTCAAAGTCGCCGGTTCGCTCCGCTGAAGACGTGGATGATACGGCTTTGACTTATGCGGAGATCAAAGCTCTCGCGACAAGCAACCCTTATATAAAGGAAAAGATGTCGCTGGATGTGGATGTAAGCAAGCTGAAACTCCTGAAGGCGAATTATAAGAGCCAGTTCTATCAGCTGGAATCGGATGTGGCAAAGAAATATCCGGGCGAGATCAAGGCAACCGAGCAATATATTGCCGGCCTGAAAGCAGATGCCGAAGCGGTGGCGGCGATTCCGGAACTGGATAAGGAGCATTTTTCGATGACGGTCAATGGTACGGTCTACAAAGAATATAAGGAAGCGGGTGAGGCGATTATCAATGCTGCTATTGCTATGAGGGCAGCGGGGGTAGATGGAGTGATCGGGGAATACCATGGCTTTTCCATGCAGGCCGGGTTTGTCATGCTTACACAAAAATTTACACTGACACTTCAAAAAGATGGTGGGAGACACTATGTAGAGCTTGGAAAAGATCCGACCGGCAATATCACACGTATCAACCACGCATTGACTTCGATTGGAGAAAAATTGCTGCCGGAGGCGGAGCAGAAGCTTGAGAACCTGCGCCAGCAGATGCAGAACGCGCAGGAAGAACTGAAAAAACCATTCCCGAAAGAGCAGGAACTGGCGGAGAAATCTGCGCGGCTTGCGGAGTTGAACGCCCTTCTGAATATGGATAAGAAGGACAGTATGGATGCGGTCGGTGTGGGCGAAAAGACAGCGCCGGTGGCACATGTCTCCTATGCAGGAATTGAAAAGAATCAGCCGATTACTGCAGGGAGCATTCCGGGGAGGAGCGAATCGGGACAATCCCCAGGCTGGCCGCAGAACCAGGGGAATCAAGGCATTCAAAACAGGCAAAGCGTCCAAAGCAGTCAAAACAGCCAAATCAGTCAAAACGCCCAAAGCAATCTGAGCGTCCAAAACAGCCAAAGCAATCAGAGCAGGCAAAGCCAGGATCAGAGCCGATTCAGGAACACAAAACAAAAAATGTACGCTTACAGGTAACTGCCGCGCGTAACAGTAATGGCGGCAAGCGTGCTTATTATACGAGAGAAGGAGGGGATAAGGATGGCTAATGGATACAAGCCGGTTATCCACTGGATTACAAAGCAGGAGGTTTATGAAAGGCAGGAAATGTTTACGGCCAGGGAGAACCGGCCAACCCATGCTGATCCGACTGCTTCCGTGGCGATCAGAAGGGTAGAGCAGGAAACAGACAGGCTGCGCCATAAGAGCAATAACGGGATAGCGTACTGCCCACTGAAAA
This sequence comes from Lachnospiraceae bacterium, assembly GCA_021202075.1. GTDB lineage: Bacteria > Bacillota > Clostridia > Lachnospirales > Lachnospiraceae > Choladousia. Next base: position 5,659 of record JAJQDT010000068.1, read on the forward strand.
CTCGTGTCTGGCGGCAGGATGAAGTTGGAAAGGGAGGTTTCTCCGGCCTGTCGGAGAATTTGAAAGGATGAGAAGCATGACACCGCAGAATTTTTTTGAAATGTTATTGGAGTATGAGGAAGATCAACTGGCTGAACTTGAAATGGTGAAGGATCATGGATTGGAAAAGGGCTATCAATATGCAGACTGTGTTGATTTCTCAGAATCTGACTATTGGTTTTCTGTTGACATTTATTCGGCGAGCGGACGGATTTATGGCCATTATTTTTCATGCCAGTCGCTGGATATCCTGAAGGATACGATCACATGGATTGTCAGCGATACGAAGTTCTATGAAGCTGTAGCTTTTGTGAAGGACAGAGCTTACGTGACATTTCGAAGCATGGAAGATCTCGACACCTTTGATAATTACTACAGGGATTATTTTCGCTTTGCCGAGGATGTGAAGGAAACGCATCCTGAGCTGGCGGACCGGCTTTTCACAAAAGAAGAGATGGAGCAGATCTATGAGGCGATTATTGACAGGAAGGAGTATCCGCAGTTTGACGACTGGCTGCGGGATATGTGCAGGTCGGGACTTGCCTACAGCTGCCACAGGAGATATGTACCTGCGAAAAAAGAAAGGATGTCAGAGATGAAGGACGTTAAAGAAAAAAATGAAAATCGGTCAGAAGAGGAAATACCTGTAATTTATCCACCTCTGTATAAAGAAAGCTTTTCTTATGCGCTGGAACATGGGGAGGTGGAGAAGCTTCACTCATCGAATCGGCTGAACGATGACTGTGGCACGGCGATAGAGGAAGCAATCCGTAACAATTTTGACGGGATGAGGCTGAACGATAAAGCTGTGGTTCCCGTGATGGATAAATTTGGAACGGAGCGTGTTGCTTTTGTACTGGCTTCCACGGTGCTGTATAAAAGCTATGACGGCAGATTTTCATGGGAGAACAAAAGGTGGGCAGTAGAAACCTGCCCCCAAATGGCTGCAGAAATGGATAAATCAAATCCGGTCCAGCTGGTTCAGCCCCACACTCTTGTGACAAGCCATCCGGCTGTATTGGATGGCTTCATCAATCTGTTCCGGGCAGAAGTAAAGCGCATGGAGCAGAGACCGGTAGAGACTATGCTCCTGAATGGCAAGGCAGATTCTTTTGGGATCTACCAGATTAACCGGGAAGGTTCGGGTCGTTCGTATATGTTTGAAGGCACGAAGCTTTTACAAAAGCTGAACCACAAGGTGAACGGTGCTGATTATGACCTGATCTATGTCAGCAACCTCTCGAAGACAGAGACTCTTTCTGAGGTGGAAACGCTGGATATGATTTTTGAACGGTTTAACATGGCTCTTCCGGAAGATTTTAAAGGCCATTCCCTTTCGGTAAGTGATGTGATCCTGATGAACCAGGACGGAAAGACGAAAGCCTGGTACGTGGACAGCGTTGGTTTTACGGAACTGCCGGATTTTGTGTGGGAGCGGCAGACGCTGACAGGATATGCAAGAAATCAGGATTTGCCATTTGCAGAAGAACTGCGAGAGCAGAACCCACAGCAGGAGAGAACGGAACAGAATTCAGTAGAGGATTCAAATCAGATAACAGAACAGAAATCAGAACAAAAACCAGATAGAAGACCAGAACAGTGTCAGAAAAAACATAAAAATAAAACACATTAGTAAAGCAGGAGGATGCAATATGATTATTTGTGAATTTAAAGAGAAAACCGTGAAACGGGAGACCAGAATTTATGCGTATTCGGATGCGGTGATGAAAATGCAGCAGGAACGCATGGATTTTGAGAAGACGGGTAAGCCGGGGAAGTCAGCACAGCCGGAGGAGTCAGAAGAGCCAGTCAGAGAATCAATCAGACAGGAAAAATCAGCGGAAGGAGAGGAAGATTATGAGTGACCGAATGAATGAAGACATGGATTTAAACGAATTCTGTGAGTATGTGGAGACGAATATAAAAGACTATCTTCCGGAATCTTTTCAGGATTGGGATATTGATGTTTCCGAAACATACAAAGCGACCGGGCCGAAAATGGCGTTTACCATCAAAGCACCTGATGAGAACGTGGCACCCGTGATTTACCTGGATGATTTCTACACTTTCTACAAAGAAGGAAGGGAATTGCCGCAACTGATGAACCAGATTTCCGATTTGCAGGTTCAGCATGATGTGCAGAAGAAGGATGTCATTGCATTCGGCAGAAATAATGTCCCGGACATAAGAAAAATGGTAGAAAACTGGGAGTATGCGAAGGAGAATATTATTCTGGATGTGGCTGGATGCACGAAAAATGCGGAGATGCTTGCCCACCGTCCGCATTTAAAAATGGGGGATATCGCAGCTATCTATAAGATTGAGATAGGACGAGGCGAAAACGGCAGATTTTCTGCTCCGGTAACAAACGAGATGAAAGCCAGGTACGGAGTGACAACTGAAGAACTCCATGACCAAGCTTTGAAAAATTCGGAATCGCGTTATCCGGTACAGGTAAATGACATGGGAAGTGTGTTGGAGAAAATGCTCGGAATAGATGTGCCGGATATGCTGGAGAATCCTATGGGTGTGATGGGACTCGGCAACAGCGGACTGATTGTTTTGTCAAATCAGGAGCTGTTTCGCGGGGCAAGTGTCATGTTCTATCCTGGAGTGTTAGATCAGGTATCCGCCATGTGTCCGGATGGTTTCTATATGATACCCTCTTCCGTGCATGAGCTGTTAATTTATCCAAAGAACAATATAACAGACAGGGAGATGGATGAGATTATAGAAAATGTAAATGCAGAAATTGTTGCGCCGGATGAACAGCTTTCTGATTTTGTCCATGAATACGATCCCGTCAGTAGGATTTTATATGCACCGGCTCTGGCACAGAATTATAAGCTGCTGGAGGTGAATAAAGACGATGTACTAAAGCCGGAAACACTGGGGCTGACGGATGATATTTGCAACAATTCACATTCAGCCGTGGATGCAGACGGGCTTTCACAGGCGGTAAAAACGGAGCAGCAGAGAAGAATGATGAAGAAACGTGCAGGGAGATAGCAGGCGCTTAAGAACAATCTCCGGCAAACTTTGGCAAAATTGGGATTCCGGCTTATCAGTGGCAGGTAGTTGCAACACTCTACATTACAGAGCACCATCAGGGACAGGTGGTTGCAACACTCCACATCACATTGCGTCATCAGGGGAAGATTGTATTAATAATCTCCCCTGAAAATTGAGAGAGGATGATGAAGATGGAAATGGAGAAACAGCAGGAGAAGCTGGCTGGGCAGATACAAAAAGCGGAAGAGCAGCTGAAAAAGCTGAGGGAAAAAGATACGGATCTGAAAAAACGGATAAGAGAAAAACGGGAGAAGGAGCAGGCGGCGTGGACGGCGAAGTTTGATAAGCTTCTGCAGCCGTTCATTGAGCGGAAGTATGGCGCGGATTATTTTGAAAAGATTCTTCCGGAGGAGGCTGCAGGGTATTTTTCGTGTATCGAAGATTTATCCGTGCAGGGAAGCGGAGAACAGGGAAGCGGAGAACTGGGGAGCGGAGAACTGGGAGGCAAAGAACAGGGAGGTGGAGACAGAAATGGATATCCAGGCGGATATGAAGATCATTGAAAAAAATGGGATTATGGCAGCCGGGACGGTGACGATAGACGGCCTGTTTATTATTCAGGAAGTTATTGTTCGGCTCATTAAGCAGAATGACGGGACGGAAAAGCCCGTTATTTTTTTGCCGCGCAGAAAAACAGGCGAGATGGGTTGGAAAGATGTGTTCGAAGTCAGCAGCGAAATGAAAAAGGAGATTGACCTTGCGGTGGGAAAGAGTATCAAAGATGCATTATGCCGGGATAATTATGCGCCGAATCTGGATGTCTCTGTAATAATATACGTGAAAAAGGATCTGCTTGGCTATGCTACGCTGACATATGAGAATGCCATTACGATCAAGGATATCCAGATTTATAAAGCGGATAATGAATATGGAATCCGGCTGCTTTATCCGTCCTATAAAGGCGACAAGGATGAAAAATGGCACAGCCTGATTGATATAGGTGGATACCTGTTTGATGATGTCATCTGCCGGAAAGTCAGTGAGGCTTATGAGGAGAAACTTAAAAACTATCCTGACTTTGCTAAAAGGCATTTTTCAAAAACGCGGCAACAAAGGGGGAAGAGCATATGAGCGAAGTACAGGATGCCTGTCAGATCGTGATTGTTACAGGGAAAAGTGCGTACTGGATCGGCAAGATAACGACGCAGCTGACGATGATGATCCTGAAACTGATGAACACTATTTATCTGGCAAAATGGAAGGGAGCGACAACGCTCAACCGTTTCCGGAATATCAAGGGTGACGATTTCATGTTCATCAATGCGTCGACAGAGGATAAAGCCTTATTGCAGCATATCGAAAAGGAAATGGAAGATCATGGGATACTTTTAGCGCGTCTTCCGGATCTGTGCGGCGGAGACGGACGCACCCAGTATGTAATTTCTCCTTCTGACTCGGCAAAATTTAAGGCGTTCCTGCTCGATCACAATGCTGGGAGATACAGGGATGTCAAGGTCGGCCCGATCAGTGCGGAGGATTATGCCAGAAGCGGCATTGACCGCAATGGGAGAGAAACGCCGGAAATGCAGGAACTGTCCCGGTCAGCAAATGAAGTCATTCAGGAGCAGAAACAGATCGGAGTGCGGCAATCAGCTGGTTATCTGACTATGCAGGAAAGCACTGCGCGGGCGGCCTGGTCATTGCGCGTATGGGGAAGAAGGCGGGAGCCTGTCAGACAGCCGGCCAGACAGTCAGATAGACAACCTGCCAGAGAGTATACGGAACTGCCGCTCACCTCACCAATGGTGCAGTACAATCTCGTCCGCCATGATGAACAGGCCACAGAACAGGGGAATATCTCCTGGATATCCAAAGCTCCATTGAAACGTCACGAGAAATGGGCGATGTACGAAATGCCGGATGGAATCCATACCGTAATTATTCCAAAATCAGACCTGTACCAACTTGCTACCAGGAATGGGATAGCGTATCGGGCGGCGATCTATGCGGAAAGGATGTACCAGGTTGTCAATATGAAGAATGGGGCTATGGAATTGTCCTCTGGTCTGGAGGTGGCGGAGGCAATGAGAAAACCGGATATCCGGACAGAAAATGAACGGATGAAAAATCTGGCGCACAACAGGGGGTTGGATGCGGAGATGAATATTGAAAAAATTGAAAGCAGAGAGACTCCTGAAAGAAAAACCAATGCCAGAGAAATAGATGCCCCCGGTCCTGCAAGGACTTCCTTGTCTGACGGTGAAAAAGACTCAAAAATACACCTGGAAGAACCTGTATCGCATGAACCACGAGTGCCACAAAAAGTATCCCTTCCTGCAACGTCTGGTATCTCCGAGCTTAAAATTACCGGTACGATTGGTGATATGGGGGAACTCGGCTTCCGTGACACTTATTACGTGTCATTCTTGAAAGATGGACAAGAGCGTTATGTCGAGTTTCCTTATTCGGAATGCGATCTTTCTGCAGACAGAAAAACGCTGACCGTGCGGCTGCGGGACGACCAGGAGTATGATGTGTTTTATAATGACACAGGAAGTATTACCAGGGAGAAGGTAAATGGAGCAGACCTTCGGAGCATATACGATTCCGAAGCCCGCTCTTTTGTCAGTGACAGGAATACATCGGGAAATCAGGATAGAACTGTACTGGAGCCGCTGCGCCAACAGGAGAAAAGCAAACGCGGCAAGCAAAAGAAGAATCCTGCAGTAAAGCGCACCAGGCCGGTAAAACCGCGCACCAGGAGATAGACAGGGGTGAAGAAATTTGGATATGTTGAATAAAAAGAAGCCGAACTATGGTTTCTTTCTTTTTTTGCTCGTGATTGCCCTGTATGTTGGCTATTGCCTTGGGATGCTCTATGGGCAGGAGATCAGCCTGGATAATCTGACCGCACTGCTGCGGGAAGTGCTGACGCATCCGCTGCCGGTCCAGATCACACCTATCACATCAAGGACGGTGCTGGTGGCTCTCCTTATCTGGCTGATTATCTTTGCCTATGATATAAGCAACCGGCGAAATTATATGCCAGGGCGAGAGTACGGCTCCGGCCGGCTGGCCACTCCGAAAGAGATTAATAAGAAGCTGATGGATAAGGATGACAGGAAGAATAAAATCATTTCCGAGCATATCCGCATCAGCATGAACTCTTGGCTGACGGCTCTGAATAACAATACAGTAATTATCGGCGGTTCCGGGTCCGGTAAAACCTTCTATGTTGTGAAAGCAAATGCTTATAATGCTGGCTACACTTCATTTGTGTTCACCGATCCAAAGGGGTACGCTTATTCAAGATAAAAAAATTTAATCTTGTTTGGGCATTACATTTTCAGAAAGGAGGGGATGTGAATGCCAAAAATAGCAGTCGCGGAGGATCTTACCGCTCTGTATGAACGCCTCTCCCACGACGATGAATTACAAGGGGAATCGAACAGCATTACGAATCAGAAGAAATATCTGGAAGACTACGCCCGGCGGAACGGATTCCGGAAAATCCGGCATTTTACAGATGACGGTTACAGCGGAACTAACTTCAACCGCCCAGGCTTCAATGCTCTGCTTTCAGAAATTGAAGCCGGACGGGTGAAGACGGTGATTGTGAAGGACATGAGCCGTTTCGGCAGGAATTATCTGCAGGTTGGTTTCTATACGGAAATGTTGTTTCCGGAAAAGGGCGTCCGTTTCATCGCGATCAATAACAGCATAGACAGCGCGAATCCGGCGGACAATGATTTCACGCCTTTTTTAAACATCATGAACGAGTGGTACGCAAAGGACACCAGCAAGAAAATCCGGACGGTCTTTCGGTCAAGGATGCGGGACGGGAAGCGCTGCAGCGGCAGTATTCCCTACGGATATATCCGTAAGCCGGGGGATAAGCAGACACTCTATGTAGACGAGGAAGCGGCGGCAGTGGTCCGCCGGATATTCAAAAGGGCGGCAGAGGGAATCCCAATGAGCGAGATCGCCAGTGAACTTACGGAAGATAAAGTGCTGATTCCTGCTGCCTACAAGGAGAAATTGACGGAAGGAAATGCGCGCAGCCATTATTATCATGATAAATATACCTGGACATGTCAGGCGGTCAACAGCATTCTGGGGCGGCAGGAGTATCTGGGATATACAGTGCTTGGAAAAACTGTCCGGGAAAACTTCAAAAACCATAAGGCGAGGAAAGCCAGACCGGACGAACTTCTGGTTTTCCCCAATACACACGAAGCGATCATAGACCAGGAGACGTGGGATAATGCACAGCGGCTGAGAATCCGGAAACCGCGTCACCTGTCGAATGGCCAGATCACCCACCGCCTGTCTGGTATGGTTTTCTGTGCGGACTGCGGCTCACGGATGAGCTACAGCAGCGCGGATACCCATCACCGTCCAAATGGGAAAACATATGACTGTGAATCATATTTCCAGTGCAGCCACTACCGGAATATTTATGAACAGTGTACATCGCATTATGTGAAAGCCTCCGTTCTGGAAGAGACGATTCTCCGTGCTGTCCAGAGCGTGTCCGTGTATGTCATGGAGAATGAGGAACGGTTTATCCGAGAGATGAAAGACCAATGGAAGCAGCAGCAGACGGAAACCTCCGTGGAGAACCGGAAAGAGCTTGCGGCGGCACAGAGCCGGGTGGCTGAACTGGACATGCTGATCCGGAACCTGTATGAAAGTAACGCCGCCGGCAAGCTGCCGGATCGGCAGTTTCAGCGGCTGATGATACAGTATGACGCAGAACAGGAGCAGATGGAGAACCGGGTAGCCGAGCTGCAGACCCTGGCAGATGAAACGGAATGCGAGAAGCTGCAGGCGGAGCGTTTTGCCGCCCTTGTCCGCAAATATGGGGAATGCCAGGAAGTGAGCGACCAGATGCTGTACGCATTTATTGAAAAAATCGTCGTCCATGCGGCAACGGGCGGGCGCAGCATTTACCGTCAGCAGAAGATAGATATTTATTTCAATTTTATCGGAAATTTTCAGCCGCCGGATGCTGCAGAACAGACGGAAGAAGAATTTATTGCGGAGGTTGAAAGCCGGCAGGCAGAAAAAAGGAAACGCTATGTTGCTAACCGCAGAGCGAAGGTCGAGGCTATGCGGACAGCTGCGGAAATCGATCCGGAAGCCGCCGCCCGGTATGAAGAATACCTTCAAAGACGTAGAGAATCAGAGCGGAAAAACAGCAAACGGAGACGCAGGGAAGCCGGTATCATGCCGAGAACTCCGGCTCCGACTGATCCGGATATCATTAAGGCGCGGGCGGCAGAAGCCCGCAAACGCCGAAAAGCAGATCAGGAAGAACGAATGGCGGCGGAACCAGAGTACGCAGAAATGATCCGTGCGCGGAACAAGGAGTACAGCCGGCGCAAATGCGAAAAGATGCGAGCCAAAAGGCAGGCACTGATTGAACAGGCGGCGACCGACCCGGAAGCAGCCAGAGAGCTGGCAGAAATGAGGGCAAAAAACGCAGCCGCACAGAAACGATACAGGGAGCGGAAACGCGCCGAAGCAGAATCCGGATCGATACAGGCTTTGGAGCCTGCTGAAATAAAATCCGAGCCACTACAGGATTTATCATCTGCTGAGAATCCGGCAGGGGAAGTGAACACGCAGGCAACTTGTAAAAATTCAGGGGAAGGAGGCTGATGATTATGAGATACCGTATTGAATTTACTGACAGAAGACCATGTAAGTATGTGCAGAGCCGCGAAGAATTGTTGTTGTGGCTAAAAAATCCGCGCAATGGAGCGGTCAGTGACATCCGTAAGGTCTATACGAATGGCGCGACGGATTCTGTATTTGAAAAATATAAGCCGCTCATAAATAATCCGAACCCATGCATCCGGGAACGTAAAAAATGTCGTATAAGATAAAAATTTTTGAGAACCGCCTTGTTTTATGCAGGGCGGTTTTTCCATGGAAAAAACAAACCGAAGGAGGAATCGTCTATGCCGGACAACCGAAAATATTATTATCTCAAGCTGAAAGAGAATTATTTTGAAGATGATGCCATTGTGCTTCTTGAGAGTATGCCGGATGGCATCTTATACTCAAACATCCTTTTGAAACTGTATCTGAAATCGCTGAAAAACGGCGGAAAACTGGAGTTTGCGGAAAATATTCCCTACACATCCCAGATGATCGCCACGATTACCCGGCACCAGGTCGGCACGGTCGAAAAGGCCCTGCGGGTGTTTCTGCAGCTTGGCCTGGTGGAGCCTATGGAGAACGGCGCACTGTATATGAGCAACATCGAGCTTATGATTGGGCAGTCTTCTACAGAGGCAGAGCGGAAGCGCCGGGCAAGACTGGCTCTGAACCAGAAAAAATGTCTGCCGGATGCCTCTGCGGACAAATGTCCACCATACATACCGGACAAATGTCCGGACATTTGTCCACCAGAGAGAGAGTTAGATATAGATATAGAGAAAGAGATAAAAGTAAATAAAAGAGAGAGTGAGAGAGAAAAAAGGACACCCGCCCCCGCTGCCTGCGGCAAATATGGCAATGTTTGTCTCACTGAGGACGAACTGGCTGAACTGAAGGCTGAGTTGCCGGATCAGTGGGAATATTACATTGACCGCTTATCCTGCCACATTGCTTCCACCGGAAAAAGCTATAAAAGCCATGCGGCAACGATTTACAAGTGGGCACAGGAGGATGCGGCGAAAAACAGGCCGGGTAAAAAGAAACCGGATTACTCATACAGTGACGGAGACAGTTTATGAATCGTGATTGATTTGCGATTTGTAACGAAAATCACCAGATTTTCATGAGGATTTTGTAAGGGAAACTGGTGAAGCGGAGATTTATATGACCAGAGATGGAGCAAGCGAAAATATCCATGAATTTATGAGAAAAAGGTTGATGATGTAACCAGATTGATTCATGGATAACCATGCAGACAGAGCCGCCGGATGAAAGGGAGAATACCCGAAAACCGGGCGGAGCATTACAGAGACAGGGAGGACAACAGTGAATGAACAACGAATTATGCGATCTGATCAAAAAAACATCAGAAATTCATGAGGACTCTGGGGACTACACGGGCGAGGACGGGCTTTTATACTGTGGGAAGTGCCATACTCCAAAAGAATCGTATTTTATTGGGGGGAACAGTTTCTGGGGGCGTGATCGTCATCCAAGGGAATGTGACTGCCAGAGGGCGGCGCGAGAAGAACAGGAAGCTGCTGAGGAAGCCAGGAACCGGCGCGGGCGGGTGGAACGGTTGAAACAGGATGGCTTTACGGATGCGGCTATGATGGAATGGACATTTGCCAATGACAGCGGAAAATGCCGGCAGATGCATCGCGCGCGCGCATACGTAGAGCACTGGGAAGAAATGCAGCAGGAAAATATCGGCTTGCTCCTGTGGGGAAAGGTAGGAACCGGGAAAAGTTTCTTCGCCGGCTGTATTGCAAATGCGCTTATGGAACGGGAAATCCCGGTACGCATGACGAATTTTGCGCTGATACTGAACGATCTTTCTTCCGGGACAAAAGACAGGAATGAATATATTCATCGGCTTTGTAGCTACCCGCTGCTGATTCTGGATGATTTCGGCATGGAGCGCGGCACGGAGTATGGACTGGAACAGGTTTACAACGTGATTGATGGGCGATACCGGAGCGGAAAGCCGCTGATTGCTACGACAAATCTGACGCTTGAGGAATTGAAGCATCCGGAAGATACCCCGCACGAACGGATTTATGACCGGCTGCTTACCATGTGCGCCCCGGTTTCCTTTATCGGCGAGAACTTCAGGAAGGCAACCGCACAGGAAAAAATGGAGCGGTTAAAAACACTGTTTGGTGAAGAAAAAAGCAGTTAGCAGAAAAAGAGGTGTGATATGAACAGCAAAGAAAGGGCGCCGCCGGATTTAGAACGACAGCCGGAAATTAACAGCGGAAGGATGTGAGGATTGATGCCACTGACAAGAGAAGAACAGGAGACGGTTATCCTGTTCGATAATGATTCGGATGAAGCGAGGATTTACACTGCGAGTCCGCAGATGATGAAGAAACTCGAAACATTCAGAAAAAATTATCCGGATTGCTACAGAATAATCGAGCAGACGGATTGCTCTAAGACATTTGTGTGTCCCAAGAATCTGATTACTTTACGGAAGCCAAGAATGGAGACAGCGGAGGACAGAGCAAGAAAAAGCCGGCGAATGAGAGAATTCAATTTAAAGAAAAAACCGGATTCAGTTAGCCAGGCTTGATGGAAGAAAAACAGAATGATAGATAGCGAGAGGAATAGCCACAGATTTTTCGCGGGCTGTTTTTTTACGCTAAAAATTGAAAAGGAGCGAATGTACCATGAAAGAATATTCAGAAACAACTCCTGCGCTCGAGCGGGCGCAGAGAAATTTGGAACAGGCAAAAGCCAGATATGAGGAAGAACGAAAAAAAGCAAATGCGAAACGCCGGAAAGAAGAAAATCACCATAAGTATCTGATGGGCGGCATTATCGTGAAATATTTTCCTGAGTGCTACCAGTATAACGAGCAGGAACTAAACGTGATTTTGTCGGCGGCTTTGAACAGTGTGGAGTGCCACAGGGCTTTGCAGCGGGTGAATAATCAGGATATCCGGCAGACCTGATGAGTGGTGGCGGTCATGGTTGTTTTGGCAGAAAAAGCGAAGCCGTTTCGCTGTGTCAATCAGTCGGGGATGTCATAATGCCGCACGCGGATTTGAAGGAAGAGGTAGGCCGCGCAGCGGCCGTAGGGGAAACTGCGTTTTCCCTGTTGGACGCAGCGTTTCACGCGCGGCCAAACCCCGTAGGGCGCACAGGACCATGCGGAGCGTGGTCTATCTGTGCGCACCCCGCAAGCGGGGTGGAAACCGTGAAGCCGGCGATACCTTTTCGGTGACCTGTGAAAAATTGGTGGACGCGGGGAAATGTTACGGAGATGTTAATTATGGGGAAAGGCGAAAAAACTACAAAATATGCCAGCACAAGATTTGGCATTGTGCAGCGGAGCAAGGGACAGTCCGCGATTGACCAGGCGTCGTACATCAGCCGGACGGAGATTAAGAGCGAATACGATGGAAAAACGTACCGCCCGAAATATCATGAAGACCTGGTACACAGCGAGATATATCTTGCATATGGCGCGCCGAAAGAGTGGGAAGACAGAGCTACGCTCTGGAATTCCATTGAGATGAACGAGAAACAGAAGAATGCGCAGCTTGCTCGGACGATGAAAGCTGCACTGCCGAATTGGTGGAGCTATGAACTGGCAGAAAGCATTGTCAGGGAATATGTTCATAAGAATTTCGTTTCCAAGGGGATGTGCGCGGACTGGGCGATTCACGATTCCGTGAACCCGCAAGGACAAAGGAATCTACATTTCCATTTAATGCTGACGCTCCGCCCCATTGACCGGAATGGGAAATGGGGCGCGAAGCAGAGAAAAGAATACATTCTGGATAAAAGAGGAAACCGGATCAGAAATAAATCCGGCAGGGGTTATAAAAGCCGCGCGGTGAATGTAAACGACTGGAATAACAGGGACAATGCGAAAAAATGGCGGAAAAATCTGGTGGATACGATCAACAGCATTAATGAACAGCTCGGGATAGATGAACAGTGGGAACACCGTTCATTTAAAGAACTTGGCATGGAACAGCAGCCGACCGTTCACCTGGGGCCGATCGCCAGCGCATTAGAGCGTCAGGGTATTCAAACAGAGAAGGGCGATGTCAACCGTGCGATTATCGAGAGCAACCGCCGGCTGGCGGAAGCGGGCCGGGCATATGCGGAAGCGGTTCAGCTTTCACAGCAGGCACAGGAAGAACAACCTCCGCCAGAAACATCAAAACCGGCTGAACATATGCAGGAGAATGTGAATGAAGTGGCGGAGATGATTGACCAGATTTTACGGACAAACGGGAAGCTGCATACTCCGCTTGTAGGGTGCAGCTATTTTCGGAAAGCAACCGACCGGGAAGTGCTTATGGACGCCGGCAGCGTAAAAAGGTTTGCAGAAAGGCACCAGATAGACAGTTTTGACGCACTCGACGCATTTACAACTCATGAAGATCAGGAACTGGAGAAAGAAGAAAAACAGTTAAGCCAGAAAAAAGAGAAACGAAACCGGCTGCAAAAACTGTTAGAAATCTACGACATTTATTCTCCATATTGGGAAATCCGGCGCGAGGCTGAACGCAGGAGCGGTTTGAAGGGAACTTTATATGCGCGTTCGCACAGTGACGATCTGGAACAGGAGGCAGCTATACGGCAGCGGATTGAAAAGCTTTTAGAACCTGGAGAAAGAATTACGCCGGGGCAGTGGAAGACAGATGCCCGAGAATTAGAAAGAGAATGTGAGAAGCTTTCTGCTTCATGCGGGGAGCGGCAGCATAACCTTGCGTTTGTGGATGTGTTGCGCCACAATCACGAGATTCATATGCTTGAAACAAGAGAAGATGCCGGGAATGAAAAGATCGGTCATTTTGCGTATGGGCCAGATGGAATTGACTGGGATGCTTTGGAAGAAAAAGCCCGGATAAAGGTTGCAGAAAGAGAGGCACAGAAGGAAAAAACAGAGAAAGGACTTCAATCGAACCGAGAGCCGAATGCACGGCAGATAAAACGAGGAAAGTCCAGATGAAGCAAAAAACAGTAGGGGTTGCAACCTCAAATATAACAAAAATGAAAGGCATTAGCCGACAGGAGAGTGAAAAATATGAGTGAAGAGCAAGAACTTTTAAACCAGAAGCCAGAGACAGAATCGACAGCGGCGGAGTGCCCGCCGGATCGGAGTTTTAAAATGCGGATTGGAGGGTCTACATATGTTGTAGGATTGTACTATAGCAAAACCAGCCATAAATCCTTTGAGGACAGGGTTAGAGAACTGATGGACAGGGATATGCAAAAAAATCTAAAAGAATGAAATTATGGACAAATCAATATGTACCGCATTTTGAAGTTTCCGGCAGAAATTCTTGTCCCCCGTTTCAGAAAGAAATACCATAGCAGGATAAGATCCGCACAGAAGTGCGGCGATTTTATCACAAACGGAGGGAAAAAGCCTATGGAACAGCAAACGCAAAACATAAAACAGAGTATCCCAAACTCCGCCCCTGATTCTGCCGGTAAGACATTCGCGTATGTGCGCGTCAGTTCGAAAACACAGAATGAAGCCCGCCAGCTGGCTGCCCTGTCAGAGTATGGCATTGAGCCGGACACGATCTATATCGACCGCCAGAGCGGAAAGGACTTCAACCGTCCCGCTTACCTGGAAATGCTGGACGCCCTGCAGCAGGGGGATCTCCTGGTTATCGGCAGCATTGATCGGCTGGGGCGGAACTATGAGGAGATCCACGAGCAGTGGTACAGGCTGACCAGGGAGAAGAAGGTCCATATCCGGGTTCTGGATATGGACCTTCTGGACACCAGGACAAGCACGGACCTGACCGGGACCCTGATTGCGGATATCGTGCTGAAGCTGCTTTCCTATGTCGCCCAGAAGGAGCATGAGAGCATCCACAGGAGGCAGGCGGAAGGGATCGCCGCCGCAAAAGCCCGCGGGGTCAGGCTGGGAAAAGAGGAGGCTGCGCTGCCGGATGATTTCCCGGAATGGTTTGCGCGCTGGCGCAGGCGGGAGATCACCGGAAAGGAACTGACCGGCTACCTGGGTGTACATATTACGACGGTTTACCGCCGGGCGCGGAAGCTGGGGCTGCCGTTTGCCCCGGAAGAATCACAGTAGCCGAAAATATATGCTCCTCATACCGAAAATCCGTGATGCCGCCGTATTTTTCAGCGATCGCTTTGACGGATGCGGTGCCAAGGCCGAAGCCGTCATGGTGTGTGGAACGGAACTGCCCGTTTTCGGTCACGGGTTCATGCAGGCTGGTATTATCCACGGCGATGTCGACCGCGTGTCCGTCCGAGCGGGCGATGAGGCGGATATATCCGGCACGTTCCGGTTCCATTTCCCGGCAGGCAGTCAGCGCGTTTTCCAGAAGGTTGCCAAGTATGGAACACAGGTCATACTCACTGACCGGCAGGCTGTATGGAAGCTCCAGCCTTGCGGTGATATCAATGCGTTCTTTTTCCGCCTCGCTGACGTAATAGCTGACGATGGTGTTTGCGGCGTAGTTTTCACAGAACCGCCGCCCGATATCCGGCGGCTGGCTGTGGTCATATTCATCTATGTATTTCAGCAGTCCGTCCATATCGCGGGCAAGCGCAAACCCGCGGAGAGCTTTCAGATGATGCCTGAAATCGTGCCGCAGCCGCTGTGTTTCCTCCAGATGCCGTGACATCTGGTTGTACTGCGTGTGCTGCATGGCAAGGAGCTGCTCCTGCCAGGCGGCCTGTTCGGCCAGCGCCGCTTCCTTCCGGATGACTTCCAGCGCGACAAGTAGGACATAGTAAATCACGAACGTGCCAAGGATCAGGAGAACGCGGGAAAAGAAAAAACGGAACTGCCGCACATTCTCCGGTGACAGGTCGGAGGTATACATCATTACAATGGCGGTGGTAAACGCCGGGAGGATCCAGATGACGCGCCAGAAAAAGGAAGTGCCGCCCCGCTGCCGGCTGCCGACAAAACGCTGTAGCCCGGCAGGACGCTGCAGTGACTGTGGGGAGGCTTCGCGCTGTATTGCGGCCGGGGCATCTGTCTGGAAGACCCGGTCCTTTGTCCGTTTCAGGAACAGGAACATAAAAGGTGAGAACACCGCGAAAACAGCAAGGTTCAGGGCTGTGCTGCGCAGCGACGTGAAGGTCAGCGCGGGGCTGTAGAAAAAGAAACTTTCCAGATAGAACGCCGCCCCCCGGACAATGAGTGTATAGTCAAAGATCAGGATGTACAAAAACAGAAGCTTCCAGGCATCGGCCCGGATGCTGGTAAAAAAAGTCACGAGGCAGACCACTGCGAAAATATATTCCGCCGGGCGCACAAGCGCGCTTCCGTTCAGGGTCAGGAAGGCATAGAAGAGGCATTGGAGGATCTGGGTAACCCCGACGACAAGGAAAACAGCCCATGCCGGGAAGCGGAGCTGCTTCCGGTACGGATAATAGGAAAGGATCCGGTAGGGGAGGGTGGCGGCTGCCTCAAAACAAAACGCTGTGAGAAAAACCGATGTCTTCATTTATAAACCGTCCCCTTTCTCAGCTCACGGATACGCCAGGAGCTCCATGCTTCCCTTACTTCTTTTATACGTCTTCGACTGCAGAAAATCTGCTGTCCGCAGCTTAAAGAGATTTCTCCCCGTTCCGAGATCTCAAGGACATGGGAGAGGTTCACAACCAGCCCGCGCCCACATTCAGAAAACCGTCCGTTATCAGGAAGGAGCGCGACCAGATCGGATATGCTCATACGCGCCTGCACATCCCCTTCGTTTGTGTGAAACAGCAGGCCGTTGCGGATGGATTCTATATAAATGAGGCCATCCAGGAGAAGCGTGCCGCGCGAGGTAGTGCCGTTTCCGCTGCGGATCCGGATGTCTATGGACGCTGGAGCGGATAACGATTCCCGAATCCGCTCCATGCACCATCCGATTGCCCGCTCACTGACCGGCTTCAGCAGATAATCCATGGCATGGACGCCATAGCTTTCCAGGGAGAACCCGATTTCAGAGGTGATGAAAATGACAGGGATCCGTTCATCCGCCTCCCGCACCTTCCATGCCGCGTCAATCCCGGTCGCCCCGCCAAGGACGATGTCCAGAAAAACAGCATGAAAAAGACCGGCCCGAAATTCATCCAGAAATGCTTCCGCATCCGGATAGCAGGAAAAGGTGACCTCATCCTGTCTGTCTTCACAGTTCTGCCGGATTAGGCTGACCAGATGGTCCAAGTCCGATTTCAAATCCTCCACAATGGCAAAATTCATATTAAAAACCACTTCTTTCCGCCCATACGTACACACCTAAATGACCGTTTGACTCAGATTTTGACCGTTTAACTCAAAACGGTTGAAATTTTTAAAAAAGAATGCTAAAGTTGCCGACAGCAACAGAAAGATTTCATTATCGGTTGAACCGGCACAAGGAGGTGGACGCATGGTTCGTTTTGTCATCTACGCAGACAAGGCCGAGGATATCGAAGGGCTGGACGCCCTCATCCGGGATGCCGTGTGTGCGCGTGGCGAGTGGCCATTTGTTCAGCGCTACATCGGAGCGGAATCCCTTCCCCGGTATTTAACCTATGTCCGCTGGAACCCATGTCTGGTTATGGTAGTGTCAGCCAGCGGCGAGCGAGGGTGTGAAGTAGCCGCACAGATCAGGGAAAACAATCCGAACGCCCGGATGCTCTGGTTTTCCGGGACAGACAGCGGCGTGTATTCCTACAGCCTCCATGTGACTTACTTCGGGCTGCTGCCCGCCACACGGGAGAAGATTGAGCTTGCACTGGATTTATGCAGGATCAATCCGCAGCAGCGAATGGCTGGCCCGTCTGAAAGTGTAGCACAGAGTACACTCTATGCACAAGTGGGAAAATGACAGGATTTTGTAAAATAAAATGCAAAAAGAAGAAAAGTTGAAGAAAAATTAAGCAGAGTTCATGCGTTGAATATTGAAAATAATACAAATTGGAATAAATAGAACCAAAAGAAGTGCTTCTTCTCAGGCGCAAAAGATGATAGACAGATTTATTGCGTTGAGTGTACTTAATGCAATAAAATACATAAGGATTCGGATCGAAACAAAAAGAACCGGCGTGATGGAATTGAAAAATTATTCCGCACAATCTGGATCAGCAGGAACCGGATGAAGTGAATGGCTGGAAAGCACCGGCTGATATTGAGGTTTGCACGTGACTTCATTAAACAAGGGGGATGGCAATGGAAATAAAGAGCAGTAAAAAGAAAAACAGAAGAAACAGCGGATGCCATCCGCAATGCCGGCGAACTGGCAAGCCTGTAGGAAACTGGGATCGCCGGATCCTGAGCTTGCTGGTGGCACTGTGTATGTTTTGCGCCAGTGTTCCTGTTTTTGTCTCTTCTGAAGAAACGGAATACCTTCCGTCCGAAACAGTCCTGGCAGAGGCGGATATGGCTGCGGCTGTGGCGGAAACATCCGGGTCGGATGAGCCTGCGGATAATGCAGCGACGGTTTCAGAAACAGAAGCTGTGACGGAAGTCACGACAGAGACGGAGGAGACGACAGAGTCAGAAACTTCGGCGGTAACGGAAGCTGCGACAGAGACGGAGACTACGGCAGCAACGGAAGCTGAAACAGAGTCGATCACCGAAACAGAGGAAGCAGAAGAGACCGGAGCCACGACAGAGGCGGAAACAGAAGCCACGACAGAGGGTGAAACATCAGCACAAGGCACATCTGAGAATAATTCAGAGAATACAGAGGCTTCCACAGATAGAATTACGGAAACGATGACGTTGACGGGAATCGGGACATCAGCGGATACCGGGACAGAAAGTGAGACGGAAGCTTTAATATCGGTCGCAAGCGTGACTGCTTCAGATGAAACTCTTTCCGTAACCATTACCTGGAGCGCGATGGAATTTACATATACGGACAGCAAACAGGAATGGGACCCGGACACACACACTTACAAGACAGTATCAGAAGGTGGTTGGACAGCAGATGTTACAGACGGCGGAAAAGTCACGGTAGCGAATGATGGAAGTGTGGATATTATTGTAAATTACTCTTTTGCATTGGATGCGGAGAATTCGGCAGCTGTGGCGTTGAGCGGGACATTTGCCGCAGACAGTTCAGGAACAGAGCTTACAGAATCCAGTCCGGTGGTGTCAACGGACGATACCACAACGGCATGGCTGGTGCTTTCCGGTATACCAAAGGAGGATATGACAGCGGCAAAGATTGGTTCAGTGACGGTGACAATCACCGAGGCTGATACAGAACAGGAATCAGAATAAGGAAACTGTGTTTTAAAAGGGAGGTGTGCATCACATCATGGATAAAGGAAAACCAACACCGGCAGAAAAGGCGAGGACGCCAAATACCGGTGAAAATGCCCCGGCGGCTGGCAGCGCGGGAAAAAAGGATAAAAAAGACAGGCGGAAGTTGCTGATCATCCTGCTTTTATTGCTGATTACACTGATAGCAGTAGGAATCACGATATGGGCGGTGTTTTTCCGCGATACAAAGACCACGCTCACCCCGGATTACGCGCCGCAGGAGACGGAGGAATACGCTGAGCCAATAGGCGACGACGATGATGAGAAGCTGGAAGTGTCTGAAGGAGGAGGAGCGGTGAGCTTAAGCTATTCCACGGAAGTGACGATAGACCTCTCCGAAGAAACAGCCTCCCTATATTTTGCGAATCCGTCCAAATCCACACAGGACATGGTGCTGCAGCTGGTAATCCAGGATACGGTGGTGATCCAGTCGGGCCTGCTGACGCCGGGAAACCAGGTATCGACACTGAGCCTTTTAGACGGAGCTGCCGATATTCTTGAGGAGGGCGGCTATGATGGAGAATTCATCGTGCTTTACTATGATCCGGACAGCGGGGAAAAGGCGGTTGTCAACACAGAGATTCCGGTCACCATTACCGTGACAGGGTAGCTGTACGATTTTTACTGGGAAGGGTTCCAATTCTGCCGGTCATTATCACTGTGATGGAGTGCATGATGAAAAAATCCTGCACATGGAGGATAGATATATGCGCCTTTGGGGCGAATATATAGAGCAAATCATTTTACAGAAATATTTTTTCTGAAGAAAGGAGCATATCATGAAAAAGTTGATTGCAACGTTACTTGCAGGCGTGATGTGCCTCTCCCTTACGGTTACAGCGTTTGCTGCTGATGGGAGTGCAACTGTTACAACAGTGCCGGGGTCATCGGATGATATTGATGTTTATGCTGTTTATGATGGGTCTACTTCTACGCCGACGGTCTATAGTGTGGATATCACGTGGGACAGCATGACGTTTGTTTACGAAGAGTCTGGTGCGAAGAACTGGAATGCATCGGATCATACCTACACGGAGCAGACCACGAGCGAATGGACATACAGCGAAGCGGAAATCACCGTAACGAACCATTCCAATGCGGCAGTGGATGTAACGCTTGCCTATACCGCAGATGATACAGTTGATTCCGGCGTAACGGGAAGCCTGGATGTAACGAGCGGTACGCTTACGGCCGGCGAGGTAAATGCTTATGACACTGCGGATTCCCTGACTTCAACCTTCTCCGTCAGCGGAACGCCAAATTCAAGTGTTGTGACGGAAGAAGGCGTGAAAATTGGTACAATCAGCATTACGCTGGAATAATTGTGAACTTAACACTACAAACAAAATTATGGAGGTTCAGACATGAAAAAATTTAAGAAAACAGCCGCGCTGATCATTGCGGCAGCTATGTGCGTGGGCATGAACGCAGGTACGGTGGCGTATGCGGAGACATTGGAGGACGAAGGAAGCAGCAGCGCGGATGTAACCGCTACCTATAAAAGCAGTGAGACAGCAACGGTTTACAGTGTTGATATTACATGGGGAAGCCTGGAATTCACCTATACGGAAGCTGGGGCGCAGGCATGGGATCCGTCCACCCATACGTATACGGATTCAGACGAGGAAGACGGTGGTTGGAGTTATGAGGAAGGGAGCAATATTGTTACCATAACAAACCATTCCAATTCAGCGGTTGGTGGGAAAATAAGCTGTACAACTGCTGATGCGTATGCGGAAAACGTTACATTATCCATGGAACTGGAAAGTATTGTTTGCGAAAACGGCGGTTACGAAGCAGTTGAGTACTCTTATGTGGGAACCGCAGATAACGTAAAGTATGAAAATGTAATGTATTATCTGAGCAATGCAGCTGAGTGTGCGTTGGATGACCCGGATAGTGCAGCATATGTTGAAACTCCTTTGATATTAAGCGGCGATCCTGATGAATTTACAGAAAGTGTAACCATTGGTACAGTGACAATAACCCTTACGAGCGCAGCTGGTGATTCGAATATTGATGAGTATTTAGCAAGTCAGGGCTATATGTAAGGCCTGACAGGAAACTTTCTGTATGACATCCCGAAATCCAGGTGAAGATTTTAGACAGGAATAGCGTGTTTGCAGGACTTTTTGTTCCATTGACATGAGACTTATTATAATGGAGGTTTAGACATGAAGAAATTAAAAAAGACAGCCGCGCTGATCATTGCGGCAGCTATGTGCGTGGGCATGAACGCAGGTACGGTGGCGTATGCGGAGACATTGGAGGACGAAGGAAGCAGCAGCGCGGATGTAACCGCTACCTATAAAAGCAGTGAGACAGCAACGGTTTACAGTGTTGATATTACATGGGGAAGCCTGGAATTCACCTATACGGAAGCTGGGGCGCAGACATGGGATCCGTCTACCCATACGTATTCAGAAGCAGAAGAAGGCGGTTGGAGTTATGAGAAAGGAAGCAATATTTTGACCATAACAAACCACTCCAACTCGGCTGTTGCTGGGTCAGTAAAATGTGAGACTGATGAAACGTATGCGGAA
The DNA here is from genome assembly GCA_021202075.1 of Lachnospiraceae bacterium. GTDB lineage: Bacteria > Bacillota > Clostridia > Lachnospirales > Lachnospiraceae > Choladousia. The sequence goes on from JAJQDT010000068.1 coordinate 27,178, forward strand.
ACCATTACATTGTCCATGGACGCTGATAACGCTGTATACGAGGATAGCAACCACTTCTCAATAGTAAATAGTGCTGATCCGGTTACTTGGGTAGTATATCTCCTGAGTGATGCGTCTGATTTTGCCTTGGAAAACCCTGATGGTGCAGATTATGTTGAAATCCCCTTTGAACTGAGCGGGGATCCAGACGAGTTTGAAGGTACAGTGACTGTCGGAACTGTAACAGTGAAATTGCTTAGTGCGACCGGTTACGTCAGTATTTCTGCTTTTGTGGCGTCAAATTATAATTCACTTTAACTATTAAGGAAGGCGTTTCGCACTTGCATCGAGACGTGTATTCGAGAAATAACGGTTATATGAGGACTTTTGTGCAGGGTGATAGTTGAACTTATGTGGCGTAGCGAGTCGAAAATCATTCGAAAATTATGGAGGTTCAGACATGAAGAAATTAAAAAAGACAGCTGCGCTGATGGTTGCGGCAGCTATGTGCGTGGGCATGAACGCAGGTACGGTGGCGTATGCGGAGACATTGGAGGACGAAGGAAGCAGCAGCGCGGATGTAACCGCTACCTATAAAAGCAGTGAGACAGCAACGGTTTACAGTGTTGATATTACATGGGGAAGCCTGGAATTCACCTATACGGAAGCTGGGGCGCAGACATGGGATCCGTCTACCCATACGTATTCAGAAGCAGAAGAAGGCGGTTGGAGTTATGAGAAAGGAAGCAATATTTTGACCATAACAAACCACTCCAACTCGGCTGTTATTGGGAAAGTGTGGTATTTTATTGCGGATGCGTATGCAAATGATGTTACAATGTCCGTAGAAGAAGATGATATTGTTTGCGAAAACGGTGAGGGCTATGTTGCTACTAGAAATAGCGTATATCATGTATTATATTTCCTGAACGATGCAGCTGAGTGTGCATTGGAAAATCCAGAGAGCGCACCATATGTTGAAATACCTTTTGTTTTAAGTGGCACTCCTGAAGAATTTGAGGAAAGTGTTACCATTGGTACAGTAAAAGCGACTCTAACAAGTGCGACCGGTTATTCGAGTGCTACTGACTTCGTTAATGACCATGTGTCCTGGTTGTTAGAAGAATAAAAAACACTTTTATATGCATGATGAATAATACATCAGATTCGGTTACATAGGAACTTTTGTGCAGGGCGATTGCTGAATTTATGCGGTGTATCGAGGCAGAAGGAGGGAGACAGCGTGAAACAGAATAAAAGCATCTATATCGCGGCTGTAGTCTGCCTGGTTGCTGTCATTGTTATGGTTGTAGCTCTTGTGAAAACCGGGGGCAGAACAGAACAATCCTCCTTTGTCCCGCCGGAGTTCGATTCCACCGCTGTCACCGGCACCCCGGAGCCGGAGGATGAAAGCTGGAGCCGGATTAACCAGGAGGGCATGGGCTTTTCAGCCCATGTCTGCGGGAAGGTCGTCATCACGGACGGAACAGCCGACCTGTACTTTACCAACGATGAGGGCAACGAAGTCTGGCTGAAGCTGCGAATCACGGACGGGGACGGGAACATTCTGGCCGAGACAGGGCTGTTAAAGCCCGGAGAGTATGTTCAGACCGTCACGTTTGACACCGTTCCGGAGGACGGAGCGGCCATCCAAATGAAGATCATGGCCTATGAACCGGAGACTTATTACAGCGCAGGAACTGTGACGCTAAATACAACAGTACAGATTGGAGGTTGACGAAATGGGTAAAAGAATCATGTGCGCAGTGGCGGTTATGCTTGCCGGCATATTGGTGTTTCCATGCTTTTCCATGGCTGCTTCCGGCGGTGAGACAACCCTGACGGAAACCGACAATCTGGACGTGGATGTTTATGCGAAAGCGATCTATACCTGGCCGGAAAACTGCTATATTGCGGGTGAAGAAGATGGCAGTTACACAGTTGAAACAGATGACGGGACTGTCATAACAGTTACATCTGAAAACCTGGATTCATCGCTTCGCCTGGTCGTTTACCGGATTACCGGCGATGACAGTGAAGCGTATGCATGGATTATGGAATGCACGGAAGGGCTTGGCAGCGACCGCCTGCCCTATGAGATTTACTTCATTGACGAATCGGGGAACCGGGTAGAGGCTGCTAATGCTTCGGTAGTAATCACTTTGCCGGACGGCTATGGGACACCTTCCGTCTATCAGGTCGCGTCAAGCGGAACTGCCAGCCGGATGTCCTCTGTCGCCGGGGAAAGTACAGTGAGTTTTTTCATTTCTTCGAGCGGCTTTTATATGCTCATGTCTGTTTCGGACGATGACGATGCCTACACTGGGGAAGGCACGGCATACGATTTCGAAATAGATGAAATTCAGTACCGGCTGGTTGTTGTGACAGAATTGGACAGCGTTTCGGAAGACCTTGCGGCGGCAGGAATTGACACTGTGGAGACCTTGAAACAAAGGCTTTTTGAAATTATGACATCTGTGTTGCCGGGAGCCACGGAGGGCAACACGGCATATTACGAAGTTACCCTGATGGTGAAGATTGACGGCAAATGGCAGACAGCGGATGAGGAGCACTTCCCATCCGAGGGAATTACTGTGATGCTGCCTTATCCGGAGGGAACAGGCAGAGACGGTTATGAGTTTACGGTCGTTCATATGTTCAGCAGGAGCATCCTTGGCAGGACGGCAGGAGAGTACGAGATACCAGCCGTTACCCTGACGGATGATGGTTTTCAGATGACCCTGACCGGGATGTCACCCGTGGCGGTCAGCTGGACAGAGACAGGGACAGGCCGGAGCGAAACTGACGAAGAGGAAACATCACAGAGCGACGCGGAGCAGAGTGAGACCTCGCAAAGTGATACGGACCAGAGCGAAACTCAGCAGAGCGATACGGACCAGAGTGAGACTACGCAAACTGAAACGAATCAGAGCGAGACTTCGCAAAGTGAGACAGAGCAGAGTGAGACGAATCAAAGCGAAACGCTTTCGGGTGAGACGAATACAGACAGTACCGAAAGCACGGAGAGTGAAACAGCATCGGAGACAGAAACGGATAACGCGGAAAGCGAGAAAGCAACGGACTCATCAACATCTTCAGCGGATGATTCAGAAAGTGAGACCTCTGGCAGCACGACTGCGGCACAGACCGGGGATGATACGCCGATCTGGTTCCTGCTGACAGCTTTACTGATGTCGGCGGCAGCATTGGCAGCGACATCATTTATGAGACATCATAGATGGTAGAAGGGAATATAAAAAATTACTGATTTTGTAGTGTGTTTCATCAGGCTGTAGTGTATTCCAACACAGCTGTATTCCAAAAGCGTATTCCAAAAGCCCCAAATAGCTCAAAATGACCTGATTTTTTGGTTGAAATTTTCTGCTGTAGATGATATATTATTACCAAGAGAGAAACAACCACCCACAAAGTGGTTAGCCTCGGGATATCTAAATAAGCCTACCTGTACCGGCTAAGTAACAAGGTAGGCTTATTTATTTTCGCTTGTTGGTCCTATCTATGTAGGCAAGCAGCGCTATCAGGAATGACCCGCCAAGAAACAGCAGGCTTAAAACTTCATATGTATCCATCAGCACCACCTCCCCTCTATTTCTAGTACATCGTACTTAAATAACGTGTGCAAATAATTAGATGGTGGTTTCATCCATCTTATACTTCCAATGATAGACTACTGGAGCATCATTCACCTGTTCCATATATTGATAGATGCGGTCGCTAAGTTCCTGCTTGCTATCTACGCGAATGCCTTTAAGGCATTGCTTGGTCAGCTTACTGAAGAAGCTCTCTATCAGATTTAACCATGATCCATGTGTAGGTGTAAATACAAACTCAAACCGCCCGGGACGTGTATTGAGATACGCCTGAGTTTCCTTCGATGTATGCGCTGAATGATTATCAAGCACGAGTCGTATTGTGTCTTGCTCAGGATATATGGAATCAACTTTCTTTAGCCAGGTAATAAAGTCGGAACTCTTGTGAGTTTCGCTAACAAGAGGAATAACTTTACCTGTGAGCAGGTCAATGCCCGCCAGCAATGACAATGTCCCAAGGCGCTTGTATTCATAATCTCTTGCCACTTTGCCATGTTTTTCCGTTGGTGGCAGGTCAGGTGCGATGTTTTTGAGTGCCTGTATTCCGGGCTTCTCATCATAGGACACGGTCACAGTTTTGGGTTCATCCATATCTATGGTGATGTTCCCTTCTTCGTCAAAGCACATTTCGACCTGCTTATATACGACCAGTACGTCATGCATTTTTTTATCAAAATCGGGATCCTTGCGAACAAGATAGTATGTCATCTTATTCGGCTTGATTGCATTATCCTCCAGTATGGCTCGTACTGTGCTATGTGATATATTAGAAAGTCCCGGGTACCCGGCCTCATTACAATGGGTCCGAATATGTTTCTGAAGAGCGCGAAAAGTCCAAAGTTCTTCTGCATAACCTATTTCCTTAGGCTTTATACAGGCAATACTCGTAATCCAGGTTTTTTCGTCATCAGAGATGACATTAGGTTTTCCGCTTCTCGAAGAATCGTTCATCGCATAGTCAAAACCGGCTGCAGAGTATTTAGTAATGAACGTTGCAACAGTATTTCGATGAACTCCTATTGCGGCGGCAATATCTGTGTTCGACATACCATCAGCACTGAGAAGAAGGATTTTTGCTCGCTGTACTTTGCGATATTCTTCAGTTTGAGAATTGGCGATTTTTTCAAGCTTAGTACGATCCTCGTCAGCGATAGTGATATTGCCCCATTTTTTATTACGACCCATGATGCATCTCCTTTTTCTATACGGATATGCAATCATTATATCATAGATTAATTATTTGCACAAGGATTTTGAAAACATTATACTAGTATGGGAGGCTTACCACCTTGCAACATGGTTGTTTCCCTGCCGATACTATATCACAACTTTTTATCTGGTTCAATCAAAAAATAGGCATTGAAAATTGCGGAAATACCGCTGTTTTCGCGTAATGGCAAATCAAATTACAAGTCTAAAAAAGGCGCAAAAACTCTGGAAATTTCACACAATTCAAAAATATCTAAAAATAACGCTTGACAAATCATGACTTAAAGGCGAACTGCTTCGTGATATTGGGAATTATCTGGAGATGATGGGCTACAAGGTAATTGTCCTGAACCTGGTCGATATGGATGCGTCGGACGGCTACAATCCTTTTGTCTACATCCGATGCGACGAGGATGTGACGAAGTTGATCACGAACCTGATCGCGAATACGACCCCGAAAGGCTCGACCCCGAATGACCCGTTTTGGGAGCGCTCGGAATCGATGCTCCTGCAGGCGATCTTTCTGTATGTCTGGTATGAGTTTCCAAAGCAGGGCAGGACTCCGAACTTCCGTGGTGTGCTGGAATTGCTGAATAAGGCGAAGGTATCCGATGATGAGGAAAATCATTCGGAGCTCGATGAGCTGATGTATCAGCTTCCGGAAGATCATCCGGCCCTGATCACTTACAAAAAAGTCTGTACCGGCGCGGCAGATACGATTCGTTCGATCATTATCTCTGCGAATGCGCGTTTGGCGTATTTGCAAAATCCGAAAGTCTTGCGCATCCTGGACAATGATGATATTGACATCCCAGCGATGGGTGAGGGCGTTTATGAGAACCCGGACCGTAAAGTGGCGCTGTTTTGCGTGATCCCGGATAACGACAAGTCCTATAATTTCCTGGTTGGAATGCTCTACAGCCAGATTTTTCAAGAACTCTATTACATCGCTGACCACAAGTACGGTGGTGGCCGTTTACCTGTTCCTGTAGCTCTATGGATGGATGAATTTGCCAATTGCGCCTTGCCAGATGGTTTTCTGGAAATCCTGGCGACCTGCCGGAGCCGCGAAATCTCCTGTAATATCATTATCCAGAATCTTGCGCAGCTGAAAACTCTGTTCAAGGACAGCTGGGAGAGCATCACAGGAAATTCGGACATTTTGGTGTACCTTGGCGGTAATGAACAGAGTACGCACAAATTCATTTCGGAGATGCTTGGTAAGACGACGATCGATAAGAAATCATCCGGTGAGACACTTGGTAATCATGGCTCCAGCAGCCGGAATTATGATGTGTTGGGGCGCGATATCCTTGATCCGAGCGAGGTTCGGAAAGTGGATAATAAAAAGTGCCTGATTTTTATCAAAGGTTTCGACCCGATTTACGATGACAAGTATCATACGGCGGAGAAAGAGGAGTATAAACTCGCCATGAAACTCGGTCCTTATGAACACAAGAAAAGGCAGTGGCTGCAGGATGGCAGGGACATCTTCTATATAAATGGTCCGAAAGGCGGCGGGAATCCTTATGAATCCATGTATTACCAAGTGGAGAACTATCTCAGCATTTTCGAGGATTCTACCGCTTACGAAGAACTCAAAACGCTGTCGGATTATGGGGCGGAAAACCAGCTTGTTCCGGTAGGTGATGGCTATATTTACCAGAATAAAGTCTTGTATCCTGTTATTTCCCAGGATGCAGTTCCAGTAAAAACAGGCCTGGGACAGCTCACAAAGCATCCGGTGGTGGGATACTCTTACAAAGGGAAATCAATTCTTGTGGACTCAGAAGTGGTAAAAGAGATTTTTACACCACTGAACCGTATGACATGAAGAATAAGCAAAATTGAAAAAAATGATTGAGATGAAAGCGAGGACGATATGATTGAGTGAAAAGAAAATGCTGGCATTTGACTGGCAGTTTGGACAGGAGGAGGTTTCATTGCGAGTGGCTTCTTATATGAACAATAACAGCCTTTATGTGGGATTGATTTGCAGAACGGAGTATGGTCTGGAGCCGTTTGGAGATATGACGGTCAACCTTCCTGTCAGTGATATAGTTCCGTTAAAATCGAACGAGGCCTACATCAACGGTGATATGTCGAAGAGTCTGCTGGCATTTATCCAGAAGAATAAGCTTGGGACAGTCCTTCCGGAAGTAGGCTATTCAGGTTATGGACAATACGCGAAAGTGGCGTTTGACATGGATCGTTTGAAGGAATTTGATCCCGCTGGCGTGGAACGCCATCTTCAGCAATACAGCAAAAATAATAAGGAAACCAGGGTGGCGCACAGGATGGAAGATTCGCATAAGCGGAAAAGGACAGGTCGATGACATTCGAGAAGATGGGAGAGACGACGATAATGGCAGTGAAAACAGATTTACGGATAGATGGGAGCGGATATCATGCAGGAAATAAAATATCTGACGGAAAAAGATATGGAATACTTTTATAAGCTGGAGGAACGGGGGGAAGCGGTCATCATTCGCCTGGAGCCGGAGCAGCTTCTTTCGCTTGACCTTTCAGAATTAGACAGAAGAAAAGCGGATGCTAATGGCGAAATCAGTGAGGCAGAAGTCATGCAGTGGCTACAGCAACATTCATCGGAACTTCGGCAGAAATATGAAGAAAATGAAGCTGTATTGCAGGAAAACCGGCAGCTGAGGGAGGCACTTGGAGGAAATAAAAGAACAAATGCTGACACTGGCCAAGATGAAACAGCATCTGGAAGGAATGTTCCTACTAATGGAAAAGGTGGGAAGCAGACTTTGGTCAGGCGGCTGCAGGAGGTGCGGCTGAATGAAGAACAGACAGAAATCATAGATGATGCGATTAGAAAGGGGATGGGAGAGGAACAGCTCCTTATCTTACTCAGGGATGGGTGGACAACAGATGAGATGCGCAAATTATGTGAGATGTTCTTGCAGGAAACTCATGGCTGATTCCATCAGAAGAAAAAGTAAAATGTCGATGCATACCCGCAGCTGTCGAAAATCTTTTGTTTCGACGGCTGCGGGTTTTTGTAGTAATAATGCCATTGACGGGATTGTACTTTATTCTTTTTTGGCTGAGAAGAATTTGTGACAGTATTGCATCGCGAAAGCAGCAGGTCATTTATGAAATTTCATTTGTTTTCCTTAAATGGCAGTGCATTTGTGATGAAGGTCAGGGCATCAATGACTGCTTCTATAATCAAAACAATCCCTGTAAATTTCCATAGAACCGCGGTGGTTGCAAAGGGATTTGTCAGAATAATGATAGCAAATACAACGGTAAGCAGCGCACTGATCAGGCTGATATACCAGTATTTTTTCTTCAAACGCAGCATATCAACAGCCCATTGGATTTTGCAGGCACCAGTTACCAGATTCATGATCCCATAAAAGACGGTGAGAAGCGGGAATGTGATAATAAACCAGTCAGACCGAAGCGTAAAGAAGAAGCCGATCAGAAGCAGCAAAAGACCGCTTGCCAGCCTGTTTTCCCGTGAGGCTTCCGGTGGATCTGTACGAAAATATTTTATCGCGTTTACTGCACCCGTAATGACCATGATTACACCGAGTGCGATCAAAATGCCCCTGGTAAAGCCAACCGGATTGATCAGGAGCAGGACGCCGATGATGATTTCCGCGATAAACATAAGAAGATTTGCCGGAAGCTGTTTTACTTTGCTCATTTTTCATTCCTCCTTGATTTGTGCGGTAGTGTCAAATCCTACCCATTTTTTAGTGCCTAAATCCTATAGAAACCTTGA
>JAJQDT010000158.1 GCA_021202075.1 Lachnospiraceae bacterium
AAGATGCTGGATGAGAAAATCCCAGGCAATCGTTTTGAAATTGGCAGAATCAAATGCGGAAGAAAAAAGCAGAAACGAATCAAAAAGAAAATGAAAGGGGTTCGAAGTTGGGTGATGTTTTTGGAGATCAGCGAAGGAGACTTGATTATTCTTGTCCCGTCTCTGAAAGCTCTGGGTGAAGCGGTTCAGCCGATAGAGGCGAGTGAACTAATTGAGATTCTGCGCGATTTTTCCGGAACGGATCTGAAAAGCTCCTGACGTAAAGCAGTAAAAAATGAAGCATGAAATGATAAGGCAGCAGGCCGTGAAACAATGTTAAACATGGAATGGGGGAAGCGATTTGAAGCGTGAAACAATGTGAAACGGTGCAGATTTGTGAAAAAACAGAGCTGTGTGAAACAACGTGAAACAGAGCCAAATTGTGAAACAATGTGAAACTGTGAAACAATGTTTAACCGTGTGAAACGCTGCAAAAACCGCCCATTTTCAGCTATGAAACAGAATTTTAACATTTAACAATTGCCGCCGGAACGGGCGGCTTTTCAAGGGGTATCAGGGGATATTTGTCTCCGCTTCGCTCCGGTCGGTGCTAAACGGACGTCCACTGGACGTCCAGCACCCCCTGACAAGAGGCCGTTGTGAAACAAAAGGCGTATCTTGCCATACCTTGTGAAAATGTGTACATCCGGAAGGTAAATAGTTCGCTGAGGACACATTAAAATTGTTACAAAACGGACTTTTGGCACGTGAAACAGCAATTGTTACGAAAATATTATAGGATGGGTCGGGAGGCCGGAAAATGAATTATTACATGGATTTAACATTTGATTTTCGGCTAAAAAATGCAGGAAAGGGGGTCGGAAAGGATGGCGAACAGAACGGTCTGGAAAGCCTTTCGCTGTACGGCGGAGGAAGCGGCGGAGATTTCTGAACAGGCGGAACGAAATGGTTTGAGCGAGTCGGACTATATGCGCAGGAAGTTGTTCTGGCTGCCGCCGGATACAGACGGGATTTTGAGAGAACTGAAATACTGCGAACTCGGAATAGGCGCGGATATCAACCGGATGGCGTGGAACTGCAATTCGGAGAACTTTTCCTCTGATCTGAATTATCAGCTGTTGACAGAGTCTCTTGAGAAAATTGCCCGGCAGCGTTCCGAGCTCACCCGGCAGCTGCAGATTCAGAACGATCGGAATTTTTACCGTTCCGGCCACGAGGCAGAACAGGAAAAAGAAAAGCAGAAAAATGAAAAGCAAAAAGAAGAGAAGCCAAAAGAAGCGCAGCGAAAAGAAGAAAAATCCGCTGGTAAAGGAACAAACGAAAAATCAATCGAGGGTAGAAATTCAAAAAATGAAAAAATCCGAAGCGGTGATGCGTCAGTTCAAAATGTCGGAATAGAAAAATCTGACGAAGGGACTTTGCCGGTAAGCTCACTTAAGGATACGCGAATTTATGAGGAAGACGCTACGAAGGACCGGCATTACACGGAAACGAATAATCGCGGAAGTGTCAAAGGACAACAGGTGAACCGCAAAAACAGAAAAAAATCGAAATACAAGAAGAAACAGGAGCAGACCGGCCAGCTCTGTAAATAACAATTAACCGGCAAGACGGGAAGAAGGTGATATCTTTTATGGCGGTGACAAGGCTGCTTCGAATCAAGGAGACGCAGGGAAGCAATAAGGCGTCGCATCTGAAAAAGAATATTTTTTACATTTGCCAGGCTGGGAAAACCGGGAATGGATTGTGGATCGGAGGGAACGCGGGCAGGACGCCGGAGGTGATTTACCAGACGATGGTGGAAAATAAAAAGACCTGGGGCAAGGAGGACGGCAGCCAGGCCTTCCACTACATGCTCTCGTTCCCGCCGGACTGCGGTATTGATGAGGCGACGGCGTTTCAGGTGGCGGAGGAATTTTGCCGGGAGTTGCTCGGCGATGATTTTTATTATGCGTTCGCTGTTCACAATGACCGCAAGCATATGCATGTCCATATCACTTTCGATTCTGTATCAAAAACGGATGGGCTGAAGTTTCACTCTCCGAAAGGCGACTGGAAAAACCGCATCCAGCCGGTTACAGACCGCCTCTGTGAAAAATATCATCTGCCGACACTGGAATATGACGAGGACCGGCGCGGGAGAAATTATGGGGAGTGGAAACAGACGAAGCAGATGGAAAAGGGAGAGTACTATCGCTGGTCGGATATTATCCGCGATGACATCGATGAAGCAATCGCTCATTCGGACAGCTACGATTCATTTCTTGCTTATCTGCAAAAGGATGGTTACACGGTAACGCGGAACGGGAAATTCCTTTCGCTGCTTCCGAACGGAGCAGGGCGGAGTTGGACAAGCGGAAGCAGGAACTGATGGATGAGCAGGAAGCCTTGAAACGTAAATATGCATTGAGCCGAACCAATTATTATAAGAAGCAGCCATTTTATTATGTATCCCGGTGTGAGAAGCTGAAAGCAGCTTATCAGAAAGAGCCGCTGCCGGAAACGAAGCAGGAAATAGAAGAGCTGGTCAGAGAGATTGAAACCGTCTGTCCTTATGGGGAGGCGGTTTTTCAGTGGAAGAAAGCAAAAGAAGAAATGGACCAGTGCCGGGGAGCCCTGAAAGATAATAAAAAAGAGCTGCAGATCGTCGAGGACACGTTTCGGCTATTTCATCAGATGGAGCCGACAATGCCGGGTCGGGAGGATCGGGAAATTGTGAGAGAAAATTTCAAGGCAGAAGAATTCAAGACAGATAATTCCGGGGACGAATTAATATTCAGAAGAGAAAGGACAGGGAAAATGGAACAGAAACAGACAGAGACAAAAAAACCGAAATCAGCAAGAAGCAAAAAGAAAAGGACATATCGGCCTCCGGCAGGAGCGCAAGGCGGCCAGAGCAACCAGACGCCAGATAAAACCATAGCGCGGAATGATCAGAGAATTCCGCTGTCTGGGGAAACCAGAGCGCCGGACAATCAGAAAAATCAGAGACTCGATGAAAGAGGCGTACCGAACGCCTCAATCAATCGACCATCTATTTCAGAAGAGAAACGGGATGAACGGGTGAACACAAATCCAAATACGTATCAAGAACAGTCTCCGGATTATCAAAATGCGAAAAACGATAAGCCGGATCAAAGACAGGTATTACAACAAGAACCGATGCAGGAATCGATGCCGCAGCAAGAACCGATGTCCGAGCAAAGAGAGATACAGGCACAGGCACGGAAGACGGAGCTAGGTCAATCATTGGAACAGGATTTACAAAAGCAGTGGAAGTGCCCGGAACCGCGAAAAGATTTAACGGTTACCCAAATTAATCTGGAAAGGCGCGAGGTGTCGGATGACCGGGCAAAGAAAATGCTGCGGGAGTATCTCCAGTATGCTCCTTATCTCGAATCGGATTCTTCTTATATTCATCATGTCGAGCAGCTTTACCTGATGTGCAGAGAGGGGATGGGGAAAGAATTTATTGAAGGATTGTTTTGCTATGGCAGGGAGATGGATCTCGTCAGCCTGGATCTGCTTCGATGTCTGGCTCTCGTTTGTGATGAATCATTTGCTATGGAATTCTTTGATGGGGATTTTTCTCTTAGCGAAGTAAAAGAGGCGTTTGCGGATCATGCCGCGCGGCAGAAATACAGTCAGTTTGGTGAGGTTGAAAAGATCCGGACGGAAGCTGAACGGCTCCAGGAGCGTTTTGACATTCAGATGGATTTCCTGAAAAAGGAGCAGGAAAACAGCAAGGCTTATGCCGATGAATTGATCAACAGTGAGCGCCGGATGGCGAAGGAACGCCTGGAACAGCAGAAAACGTATTACGAAGATAAAATAAAGTCGATGAAGGTAACAACAGATACGGAGAAATCGCTCCTGCAATCGGAAGCAGATAAAAAGCTGGAATCCAAAAGCAATGAGCTTCGCATCTGCAAGTCGAATCTGGATTCAAAAGAGAAGGAGCTGGATAATTTGCAGAGTCTTCTGGGTGCGGAACAGGAGAAATACCAAAAATGCGAGGAGGAGCGGAACAGGCTTTTACATGAAAATGAAGAGTTGCGGAACCGTTTGTCCGATCATTTATCGGCTGCAGCACCAACAAAGAACCGGGTTCGGTAAAGAAATATCAGGAATTCTATTATCTGATTCAAAAAAAGCAGACGCGGGTTTCCAGACTGCAAGGTCTCTGTACAGAACTCTATGAAGACCTGAAAGATGGCCTGATAGAAGAAGCGGAATATCTCCTGATGAAGTCAAACTATATCAAGGAAAAGCAGACACTGGAGCAAGAGATAACAGAACTTTTGGAAAACCAGAAATTGTATACTCCCAGCTTTAGCGTATCTGAGAAAGTCCATAGTGTTATCCAGAATTATCTGAGCATAAAGGTATTATCCGTAGATCTGATAAACACGTTTATAGACAGGATTACAGTTTTGGATAGAGAACATATTCAGATCAAATATACATTCCAGGAGGAGATGGACTGTCTTCTAAAGACGATCCACAGCCGGGAGAAGGCAGGTGAATAATATGGCTTCAAGAATGAATAATATTTCAACGGTTGCTACAATTATCATGTATATTCGCTTGTCAGTGGAGGATGAGGACGTCAGGACTGGCTGTAAGGAGGAAAGCAACAGTATTACAAATCAGAGGATGCTGATGCATGAATATATAAAAACCAAACCTGATTTGAGAGAAGCGAAAATTATTGAAGAATGCGATGATGGCTATTCCGGAAAACAGTTTGACCGTCCGGCATTTCAGGAGATGATTGAACTTGTCAGACGGGGAGATGCTGACTGCATTATTGTAAAAGATTTTTCCAGATTCGGAAGGGACTATATTGAGACTGGGAATTATCTGGAACAGATTTTTCCATTCCTTGGGATTCGCTTCATATCGGTAAATGACCGTTATGACAGTGCATCATGCCCCGATCAGACACTGGGGCTGGATATGGTATTTAAGAATTTCGTTTACGATTCATATAGCCGGGATCTTTCTAAAAAGGCACAGGATGCATGGGTGAAGATTGGAATGGAAGGCAGCTATAGAGGTACATGCGCTCCATACGGTTATAGGAAGTCAAAAGAAAATTACCACAAACTGGAAGTCAATCCTGAGACAGCACCAATTGTTAAGGAAATATTTGATCTGCGGCTGTCTGGCTACAACGCAGCCAAAATCGCAAGGCTCTTAAATGCCCGGGGCGTTCCATCACCTGCACAGTACGCCATTGAGCATAATGAAAGAAGGAACGGACGGGAAGTAAATCCCAGGGAACAGGGGTGGAATAGCTGCAGTATATCGCGCATTCTTCGCAACGAGAAATATACAGGGAATATGGTTACCCTGCGAACGAAAACCGATGGCATTCATGGGAAAATGAGAACTCGCGACAAACAGGAGTGGATCAGAGTGGAAGATACTCATGAAGCTATTGTATCGAAAGAAACCTTCTATAAAGTAGAAGATATGCTGCCGAAGTATAAAAAACCATATGCCGGCAGGCGGGCGAATGTGTTCTATTGTGCGTATTGTGGAAAGAGGATGTCCAGGTCAAAGAACGGTACTTACTACCTATGCCGGTATGGTGACACGAATTTAAATGTTTCCTGTTATCGCTTTCGTGCAGACGCCCCTGCTCTTGAGAATGTGGTTCTCCAGGAACTGAACAGCCACATCCAAAGGTTCGTTGCACTTGAAACCTGTAGAAAAGACCAGATGAAGAAACAGGAATTGGAAGAATCAGACCGAAAGCGTTACCAAAAGAAACTGAAACTTCTCGAAAGAGAAAAGACGGAACTGTATGAAAAATACAAAGATGGGAGATTTTCACGGGATGATTACTTGATACAAAAGCGGGAATGTGATACAAAGGTAGAAGAATATCGGAAGCTCCTGTCGTCCAGAGAAACAGAAACGGAGAATTCAGCAGGAAGTGCCAAAAACGCAGAAAGAGAAAGCGTGGCGGAACTGATTCAACGCCATTCAGAACTGGACACGTTGACACCGGAGATACAGGAGGCATTCATCGAGCGGGTAGATGTCTATTCCGCAGACAGGATGAAGATTACCTGGAAATTTGCTCGCGTGTTCGGTGAATGATGAGGGAAATGTTTGGTTATAAATTGACACAAGCAGATCGGTTTTTGAAATTATCCAAGTACAGGCGCGCGGGGGGGTGCGCGAGTATTGGCTCATTGATCCGGATCGGAAGAAAGTGATGGTTTATGAGTTTGAAAAGAGCGATTCGGCGAAGATATACGGGTTTTCGGATCAGGTGCCGGTCGGGATTTTTCATGGAGAATGTCAGGTAGATTTTGCGGAGATATACAGACAGATCGCGTTTTTGTACGATACGATGTAAAAATACCAGGGTGCTGCGTGCCAGTGGTACGCGTTTAGCACCGACCGGAGCGGAGACAATAAGTCACAAATGCCTCCCCGTATATGTCTTTTTTCACAAAAGTTTTAGAAACGCGGTATTGATTTATACGGAAGAGCAAATTATAATGAGGAGAACTGGAAACGATATTTGCGCGCCGGAAGAGATGGGAGGAGGGCGCGGTTTCCACTATAGATAAAGCAGGAGGCATTCAATGGATAACAATCAAAATGATAACCGCCGCAATGGCGGAGACCAGGGGCCGAACCGCTCCGGCAGAAATAATAATACATTTGTGATTTTTCTGGCGGTTACACTGGTCACGCTGCTTGTGATGGCGCTGGTTAACAGCAGCTTTAGCAGCAGTACGTCCTCCGTGGAGATTACTTATGATAAGTTCCTCGAGCTGCTTGATGAGGGGCAGGTCAGTGAGGTCACGATTTATTCGGACGAAATTGAGATTACGCTCAAAAGCGACACGCTCTCGGAATATCTTGGCACGTCTTCGGGTACGGTGACGTATTATACCGGTAATCCGGGGGATCCGAATCTGGTGGCGCGTCTGGATCAGGCGGGAGTTTCTTTCACACAGAACATTCCGGATACGACGTCGAGCTATATCTGGAGCCTGATTCTGAGCTTTGCTCCGCTGATTATCATCTGGGTGATTTTCGCGTTTGCGATGCGCAGGATGACCGGCGGCAGCGGCGGCATGATGGGCGTGGGCAAGAGTAAGGCAAAGGTTTACATTCAGAAAGAGACCGGCGTGACGTTCAAGGACGTGGCCGGACAGGATGAGGCGAAGGAGTCGCTGCAGGAGGTCGTGGATTTCCTGGAGAATCCGGGCAAATATACGGAGATTGGCGCGAAGCTGCCGAAGGGCGCGCTGCTGGTCGGCCCTCCGGGCACCGGCAAGACACTGCTCGCGCGGGCGATCGCGGGCGAGGCAAAGTGCCCGTTTTTCTCACTCTCCGGTTCTGATTTTGTAGAGATGTTTGTCGGCGTCGGCGCGTCGCGTGTGCGCGATTTGTTCGACGAGGCGAAAAAGAACGCGCCGTGTATTATTTTCATTGATGAAATCGATGCGGTGGCGAAGAGCCGTGATACTCGCTTTGGCGGCGGCAATGATGAGCGGGAGCAGACGCTGAACCAGCTGCTCGCGGAGATGGATGGATTTGAGCCGTCGAAAGGCCTGATCGTGCTGGCGGCGACAAACCGGCCGGAGGTGCTTGACCAGGCGCTGCTGCGCCCGGGACGTTTTGACCGGCGCGTCGTGGTGGATAAGCCGGACCTGAAGGGCCGCGTTGAGACGCTGAAGGTACATTCTAAGGACGTCAGCATGGATGAGACGGTCGATCTGGAGGCGATTGCGCTGGCGACCTCCGGCGCGGTGGGTTCCGATCTGGCGAATATGATCAATGAGGCCGCAATTCTCGCGGTCAAGAGCGGCCGTAAGGCGGTTTCGCAGAAGGATCTGTTTGACGCAGTGGAGATTGTTCTGGTCGGCAAGGAGAAAAAGGATCGTGTACTCAGCAAGGAAGAGCGCCAGATTGTTTCCTACCATGAGGTTGGCCACGCGCTGGTGAGCGCACTGCAGAAGGATTCGGAGCCGGTACAGAAGATTACGATCGTGCCGCGCACGATGGGAGCCCTGGGCTATGTCATGAATGTGCCGGAGGAGGAGAAATATCTCAATACCGAGAAAGAGATCCGGGCGATGCTGGTCGAGTACGTGGCGGGTCGTGCGGCGGAGGAAATCGTGTTTGACACGGTGACGACCGGCGCGGCGAATGATATTGAAAAGGCGACGAGCGTGGCGCGTGCGATGGTGACGCAATACGGTATGTCGAAGAAGTTTGGCCTGATCGGGCTGGAATCTGCGGCTTCGCAGTATCTGGATAACCGTCCGGTGATGAACTGCTCAGATGCGACGGCGGCTGAAGTCGATCAGGAAGTCATGCAGATCCTCAAAGACTCCTACGATGAGGCAAAGCGTTTGCTCACGAAGCACCGCAAGACGATGGATAAGATTGCCGCGTTCCTGATTGAGAAGGAAACCATCACTGGCAAGGAATTCATGGAAATCTTCCGCCAGTGTGAAGGCGAGAGCGATGAGAAGATCGGTGCGAGGATTGCCGAGCGCCCGGTAGAGGGGCAGCCGAAGGCCGAGACAGCTGTCATTGAGTCGGCAGCAAATGCCGGACCATCGAATCCATCGGCGGCTGAGACGACTGGCTCGAAGCCGGCAGAGATTGCGGGGACGGTGATTGAGGTGGCTGGCACGGGATCGTCAGAGAATGCCGGGGCGGCGGTTCAGCCGGTGACAGGGAAGGCGGCAGAAGCGGCACAGACAGGAGACGCGATTCCGACGGAAGACTCCTCAAATGATGATGGGCAGTAGAAGAAGGATTCCCGGATATCACATTTGTACCGCGCAGTATGAAGCTTAAGGCAGTTGTCGGCAGACAGGCAGGTGAAGAATGCGGCATGGCTGCGACAGAGAGTCACTCAGAATGAAATGCCTCAGAATAAAATAGAATATTAACGCTTGTGCAAACCTCCGAACTGTTGTAAGATAAGAATCGTTCGGAGGTTTTTCGCGGTTTTTTTATTGAAACAGGTCGGCCGGATGCGGTTGTATAATTCGAGCAACAAAAGAAATGGACACTACATCAGAAGGGAAGCCGCGCAATAAAATTGCTTCGCAATGGCATATCCCGCACAAAGTGCGGGATGCCACCCCGGCGAGGGGCGCGGTACCGTCCTCGATTTCCGTTGGAAATCGGGACATTGCCTGCATCCTGCACCATAAATCGGTGCAGAACATAAGAAGGAGACAGAACGCATGGGCGGTATTTTTGGAGTGGCGGCAAAGAGAAGCTGTACAATGGAATTGTTTTACGGAGTGGACTATCATTCGCATCTGGGAACGCGGCGCGGAGGGATGACCGTATATGGGGAGCAGGGTTTCCAGCGGGCGATTCACAATATTGAGAATTCTCCGTTCCGCACAAAGTTCGAGCGGGATGTGGACGAGATGGATGGACATCTGGGTATCGGCTGCATTTCGGACTATGAGCCGCAGCCGCTGCTGATTCAGTCCCGCCTGGGCAGCTTTGCAATCGCGACGGTGGGCAAGATCAATAATATGGACGAGCTTCTGCAGCTGGTGTTTGAAAACGGAAGCGTACATTTTCAGGAAATGAGCAGCGGACAGATTAACGCGACGGAGCTGGTGGCGGCGCTGATTTGCAAAAAGGATTCGATTGTCGAGGGGATCCGTTATGTGCAGGAGCTGGTGGACGGCTCGATGACGCTTTTGCTGCTGACGAAAGAGGGCATTTATGCGGCTCGCGACCGTCTGGGCAGGACGCCGCTCGTGATCGGCAAAAAGGAGGACGCGTACTGTGTCTCGTTTGAAAATTTTGCGTACCTGAATCTGGGATATGAGGACTATCGCGAACTCGGTCCGGCAGAGATTGATTTCATCACACCGGACGAGGTGAAGGTGGTCGGAGCGCCCGGCGACAAGATGCGGATCTGTTCGTTCCTCTGGGTCTATTATGGCTACCCGACCGCGTCGTACGAGGGGGTCAATGTGGAGGAGATGCGCTATCGCTGCGGCGGAATGCTCGCAAAGCGCGACCGCGAGGCGGCCAACATTTCACCGGACGTCGTGGCCGGTGTGCCGGATTCCGGCACTGCGCACGCGGTGGGTTATGCGAACGAGTCTGGGATCCCGTTTGCCCGCCCATTCATCAAATACACGCCGACCTGGCCGCGCTCCTTCATGCCGACGCGCCAGAGCCAGCGGGATCTGATCGCCCGCATGAAGCTGATCCCGGTCAAAGCGCTGATTAAGGACAAAAAGCTGCTGCTGATCGACGACTCAATCGTCCGCGGCACCCAGCTGCGTGAGACGACGGAGTTTCTCTATCAGAGCGGGGCGAAGGAGGTCCATGTGCGCCCGGCTTGCCCGCCGCTTTTGTTCGGCTGCAAGTACCTGAACTTTTCCCGTTCAAAGTCCGACATGGATCTGATCGCCCGGCGCGTCGTGCAGGAGCGCGAGGGGGACAATGTCTCACCGGAGACCCTTTCCGATTATGCCGATCCGCACAGCAAAAATTATTCCGAAATGCTCGAAGCCATCTGCAAAAAGCAGAACTTCACCTCCCTGCGCTACCATCGCCTGGACGACATGGAGGCCTCGATTGGGATCGAGCCGTGCAAGCTCTGCACGTACTGCTTCAGCGGGAAGGAGTAGAATAGCTGCGGTTATCCGCTTTTATTATGAAACAGTCGCCTGGCTTTTATAGTCGGGGCGGCTGTTATAAATTTTTATAAAATTTTAATTTTTGGTAGAAAACGGACGTTGAATGTGTTACAATTTTTTTGAATCACATCTTAATGGATGGGTATGATGATGGAAGGTAATGCAGAGGTGCAATCAGGAAAGGAGTAAATGGGTATGAAGAGAAAGGGTCTGGCATGTTTGATGGCGGCAGTCATGCTCGTGACGACGCCTTCGGCTACGGTGCTCGGAAGCGAGAGCGAGACGCAGGTAAGTGTGGTTGCTGTGGATGCGGAATCCGAAGCGGAATCTGCGGACGCGGCTGAGGCTTCGGAGGAGGCAGCCGCCGTTTCAGAGACCGCAGGGGCGGGCAATGAGGAAGAAAGTGAGACAGAGACCGAAACAGAGTCGGAGACTGCGGCGGAAGCAGAAGCCGGGGCAGAGGAAAAGGTCGGTCTGACGGAAAATGAAAGTGCATCTGCAGGGACAGATGAAAATCAGGCGGCGGCTGCTGATACGGAAACCGAAGCTGTTGAAGCGTCCGATGCGGAAGCGGAAGGCTTCGGCTCAGCGGATGCAGACGCCGAAGATGCTGAAGCAGCGGATGTAGAATCTGAAGATATCGAATCAGTGGATGCAGAAGCTGAAGACGCCGAATCAGTGGATACGGGATCAGCGGATGCAGAGACTGAAGACGCCGAAGCAGCAGATACAGACGCAGCGGAGACAGAATCCGGCGATGAGGAAGAGGAGTCAGCAGCAACGTCTGCGGAGTCAGAGATTTCAGACATGGAATCTGAGACATTGCTTACAGAGACGGAAGAAGATACAGAAGCGGCGACAGAGGAAGGCGAGAACGCAACCAGCGAGGAACCGACCTCGGAAGATATGGCGGAAGATGACGAAGCGATGGCAGTGAGTGAATCCGCTGTGTCGGAGGAGGAAGAGGAGCCATCCATTACTTTTGACTGGGATAACATGGTCACAGATTACTATGTTCTTGTGGGGAATACGGATGAAATTACGTTTGAAGTATTGCTGAGCTCTTATACCGGAACGATCACTTATCAGTGGTATGATGATAACGATGACAGTATGATTTCCGGAGCAACAAACAGCAGATACGCGGTGGAACCGGGTACCTCTACGGGATGGTACGATTACTATTGCACAGTCACGGCCGCGACTTCGGCCGGAAGTACAAGTTCTAGTGTTTGGTTTTGTGTGTATGTTTCGGATAAGCTTGTCATAAACTACGATGGCTATTATGCGGTTGCTCCCGGTGGTACCGTCACACTTTCGGTAGAGGCACAGTCGCCGAACTCTGAGATCACCTATGAGTGGAGAGTCTGGAATGACACGGACAGCGCCTGGTCGGAGATTTCGGGTGAGACTGCTTCTACGCTGGTGCTGACCAACGTCACGGCGGCTCAGAGCTATCGATGTATTGTCAGTGATGGTGTGACAACCAGATACGCATATTTTGAAGTGTACGTAGATTCCGGGCTGGAAGTGGGATACGATAATGGTAACTATTACAATTCGATTTCTCCTGGAGAAACCGCCACGCTCTCTGTGAGTGCAACAACAAACTATGGCAGTCTCACATACCAGTGGTATCGGTATGAGAATTCTTATGTTGAAATCTCCGGGGCGACAGGCGCCAGCTATCAGACGGCCGTGTCCGGCGACCTTTACTGTAAGGTATCGGATGCATATAATTCCCAATATCTGTATTTTTATGTGTATGTGGAATCCGGCCTTGAGGCTGAACGCAACGGGGACTATTCTGTCAGCATAAAGCCGGGAGAATCAGAAGAGCTGTCTGTGTCAGCGGCCAGCGATTATGCCCCCATTACTTATCAGTGGTATTATGAAGATTCCGCGATAGAAGGTGCGACTGCATCCGCATATACTGTAAGTGAGAGCGGGTACTATTATTGCCTGGTGAGCGATCCATATAATTCAGAGTACATCTGGTTTTATGTGACGGTAAATTCTGGTCTCAGCGTGACGTATAGCGGTTTAACTTACGCTCTGGAAGGCGGATCGGTGACTATGACGGTAAACGCTTCGGTGAATGCCGGGAGCCTGACCTATAGCTGGTATTACTACGATTCGGACTATTCAAAGGTGAATCTGGCGGAGACGGGCAATGTTTTGCAGATTGACAGTGTTACAGAAGAGGAAATGTATTACTGCCGGGTATCTGACGATTATGGTAATTATTCAACCGCAAATTTTGAAATAATATTTGTGGATGAATTAACGATTTTGTATCTGGACTCTTATGAAATCGGTATAGGCGAAAGTGTGACCCTTTCCGTACAGGCCGTGTCTCCGGATGGCACCATCACCTATCAGTGGTATGCTCTGGATGATGAAGAGGAGTATGCGGCGATTGATGGCGCGACCTCATCTACGTATACGGTTGTCCCGACGTCGTCCTATAGTGAATATAAATGTGTGGTGAGTGATGGAGTAACTACAAAAAATGCCTATATAGATGTAGATGTGACCAGCAACCTGTCATTGAGCTACACCTCGTATCTGAGTCTTGATCCGGGAGAGACGGGGACTATCAGCGTATCGGCCGAATCGGATCTGGAAAATGCGACCTATACCTTCACATGGTATAAATATTATGAGTCTGAGGATGAAGATGTACAGATTGGAACTGCGGAAAGCAATACAACCGGAATTTCTTCACTGACTGTGAGCGAGGCGGGAGAGTATATATGCAGGGTGACGGATTCTTATGAGACAAGATATGCATGGTTCGAAGTGGAGATGGACAGCGGATTTGAGGCGTCCGCGGATACGACGGCGCGTCTGGTTGAGACTGGCGGTTCGGCGACGTTTTCCGTGACGGCTTCGACGGTGCTGGGAACGCTGAGCTATTCCTGGTACTACTATGATTCAGACGATTGGTATTACTATGAGTCAGACGATGAGAAGGTCAGTGTGGGAAGCACAGCATCTGTGACACTGTCTAATCTGACAACAAACAGGACCTATTACTGCAGTGTTAGTGATGGATATAACAGTACCATATTCAGTTTCCGGGTCATCGTGGTGGATGAGATTGGCGAGACGGCGGAGAGCTTTTCTGAGGCAAAGGACATGACTCTGGGAACGGCGCAGCTGGCGACAATTGCCAGCAGCGGCAGCTATATGTACTTCAAAATCGTTCCGACAGAGACGGTTGCCTATACGTTCTATTCACTGGGCGAAGATGACACGTATGGGTATCTGTATGATGCATCCCAGTCTCTTCTGACTAAAAATGATGATGGTGGAGAGGACGAGAATTTTAAGTTTACATATACTCTGACAGCCGGAGCGACCTATTATCTCGCGGTCAGATATTACAGCAGCAGTTCAGTAGGTACGTTTTATGTGTATGCGATTGCCGGGGATTCGACCTGCAGCCACGGAAATATCGGCCATGTTCTGAAGGTGGACGCGACCTGTACAGATGCCGGTAACATTGAGTACTGGTATTGCAAGGATTGCGGCGCGATGTTCAGCGATTCGGCGGCCACGACCGTAATCAGCAGTGTGACCATCGCGGCGACAGGGCACAGCTGGGACAGCGGCGTAGTCACGACAGCGGCGACGACAACGGCCACCGGAGTTAAGACCTATACCTGTACCGTCTGCGGCGCAACGAAGACTGAGACTATTGCGAAGCTGACAGCCGATTCAACAAGTTCCGGCGGAACAACCGACTCAACGGGCACGACAGGCTCAACCGGTTCAACAGACACGGCGCATACGCATACGGCCACCGGCACCTGGGTGACGACGAAGGAAGCGACCTGCACGGAAGCCGGAATCAGAGTGCAGTACTGCAAGGACTGCGGAACCTCCGTGGTTGTGAAGTCAGAGACAATCGCCGCGACAGGCCATGACTATGGCGAGTGGACAACCACGAGTGAGGCGACGGTGTTCGCGCCGGCGACGCAGACACGGACCTGTACGGTCTGCGGAGCAACGGAAACCCGGGAGTATGGAACTGCGCTGACGCCGACCATTACGGTGAATGCGTCCTCGATCAAGCTGAAGAAAAAACAGAAGACAACGGCGCTGAAGGTAACCGGGCTTGCGGCAGGCGATTCTGTAGTATCCTGGAAATCCAGCAACACGAAGATCGTGAAGGTGACTAATGCAGGAAAGATTACGGCAAAGAATAAGACCGGAAAGGCAACCATCACGATTACGCTCGCCAGCGGGCTGACGAAGAAAATAAAGGTAACCGTTCAGAAGGCGACAGTAAAGACGACCAAAATTACCGTTACGTCTAAAAAGCTGTCACTGAGCAAGGGCGAGTCCTATACGCTGCTGCCGGAATTGAAACCGATTACCTCCGGTCAGAAGCTGACTTACAAAACATCCAATAAAAAGGTGGTGACCGTAAATTCGAAGGGCAAGCTTGTTGCGAAGAAGAAGGGAACGGCAACCATCACCATCAAATCCGGATCCAAGAGCGTCAAGGTCAAGGTGACGGTAAAGTAGAAAAAAGAGCCGGAAGGTGAACGAGATTCACCCGGCCCGGCGTTAACAGTTACAAAGCTATAAGAAATAGCCGTCGCTATCTTTTCGGGAGTGCAGGACGGCTATTTCTTATTTTTCATATTCAGAATTGCCATAATCTGCGACTTTCTGCATAAACTATATGGTAGAGTTGGAATACGGGCGGCGACTGGCGGTCGTTTCTTTTATTCTGGTCGAAAGGAGTGTGCGGATTATGGGAAATGAGAATTTGCTGCCGAAGAATATACGCCAGATTGGGGAAATACAGGGAAGGCAGAAGATCTGTCTGGAAGATTATGTGGTGACTTACATACGGAAGATTGAGAACAGGGGAGATGAAAATTTTCTGGGGATTTTTCTGGGAGAGCGTAAGAATACGGAAAATGCGGATTATGTGTTCGTGCGCGGGCTGATGGAGGTTTCGGAAGCGAAGGAGCAGAAGGGCGGGAGAGCAGCTGCGGACGTGAATGGGCAGAAAAGCCGGATGACGGCCGCTGCCGAAAAGAATGCAGGCGGGCAAATGGCAGTTTCTGCCGGGGAAAGCGCGAAGATACGGAGCAGGAAAGGTGTGGAAACGAACCGGGAGGCGATGGTACAAATCAGCGGGAAGAACACCGATGAGAAGACAGATGATGAGGGAACCGCGCGGTTTGGCGGAAAGAATGCGGATGCAGAGAACTTTGCGGCTCAAGGAGGACAAAACGAGGCTTCGGATAAAGATATAACGAAAGAAAAAATCAGCCTGTGGGAGGCTTTTCAGAGGAGGTACGGAACACAGGAGGAGACAGAGGAAGCAGGTCAGGCCAAATGGAGGCAGATAACAGATAAAGCTGACAGCAGCAAAAAGCATACAAAGGAAATTTCGCGGGAAGCTGCGGCGGAGGCAAAGAACACAAAGAGATTTAGCCGGATGACAGAGACGGAAAATCCCAAACAGAGCGTGGAAGAGGACAAAGGACTGAATGCGCAGAAGGAAGCTTACGTGGAACCGCAGGATATATGGGAGCAGCTGAAAAAGGAGTGTGAGGAGCGCTTTTCGGGCTGCGAGATTCTTGGCTGCTGCGTGATCGGAGCTTATCCGGCGGGGCGGGCAGAGGAGCTCTCTTCTCATATTCCGGAAGCGGGGCAGATGCTGTATCATCTGCAGGATCAGGAGGAGCGGCTATACTGGAGGGACGGCGACCGCTTCGAGGGCGTGAATGGCTATTTTGTTTTTTATGAGCAGAACCGCCAGATGCAGGCGTATCTCGCAGAGACTTTTGGCGGAGGCAGTACAGAGAAGGAAAAGGTGTCGGATGACGCGATCCGCAGCTTCCGCGAAAAGGTGAAGAGCAAGGCTCAGGAAAGAAGCAGGAGTTTTCTGAAGCTGGCAAGCTCCTTTTTTGTAGTAGGCGTACTGATCATTGGGGTGGTGATGGTGAACCGTGTGGCGGATCTGCGGCAGGTACAGAGCGTGGTGGAGACCGTCGGGGGGACATCCGTGACAGAAGAGGCCGCCACAAGTCGGATGGAAGAGGGCGTCACAAGTCAGAGGGAGGAATCCATCACAGATCCATCCGGCAGTGGGGGCGAGGATTCTGGCGGGGCGGATTTGGAAAATGCGGGGACGGAAACGGACGATGCAAATGCAAATGTTGCAGTCGTGAGCAGCGCTGGCTCGGACAGTTCAGATGCTTCATCGGATAACGGCTCAGATGCCTCGAATTCGATTTTAACCGGCTCGGACGCATTTTGGGCAGATGACGAATCTTCTGACGGGGATGTGCCGACTGTTTCCGAAAGCGCCTCTGTCTCAGAAAGTGCGGCGGCTGATTCCGGGAGTGCGTCATCTTCCGGTAATGCTGTGAATTCCGTGAGCGTATCCGCGTCCGATGCTGCGGCTTCTGATGTGGAAACCTCGTCTAATCGTGAGGCAGCCGCAGATACTTCATCCGAAGCGGCTTCAGGGAGTTCTTCTGAGGACACGTCTGCGGATGCCACGGTCCCATCGGATTCTGCTGAGGGGGCAGATGTGTCTGCCACATTGGATGCTGCAACGGTAACAGCAGCGGGAACAGCAGCAGAAGCAGCTTCAGAAACAACAGCAGCAGAGACAACAGTAGAAACGACAGCGGATTCCGATCCGGACAGTGTTTCTGGCTCAGAGGATGGGGATGATGCCGCCGAAGCGTCGGCCCGTCAGGTGCAGGCCGCTTACGTCATCCGGGAGGGAGATACGTTGGCTGAAATCTGCGCGAGGTATTACGGTAGCCTGGATTATCTGGAGGCACTATGCGAAGCGAATGAGATTGAGGACGCGAATCTGATTTTGCCAGGTCAGAAGATTGTGCTGCCGTAGAGAATAAGAGAAACGGACAGTTGATACCCCGTATGCTTGCATCGGGGTATTTGACTGCGTGTCGGGCAGAGAATTTTGTGTTTTTTAAAAGTCTTGCGATTATCGGCGCATTCTGCTATAGTATTCGGGTAAGAATTGCCAGGTAAAATCGTATCGTATCGAAAAAGAATTGCCGGGCAGATTTGTTTAATATCAGAAAAGACTGGTGTGAAAGACACCTGGGGAATAGAATGAATAAGGATAAGTGGAGTGCTCGCTTTCAGAGCATAAAGGAGCATCTGGATTTTTTGTACTTACCGGAGGATGATGATCTGGACGATCTGTTCGAGTCGGAGGAGCATCCGGGCGGGGCAGAAGGTTCGGGAAGTGCGTCGTCGTCGATGGGTTCCGGG
The DNA here is from genome assembly GCA_021202075.1 of Lachnospiraceae bacterium. Lineage (GTDB taxonomy): Bacteria > Bacillota > Clostridia > Lachnospirales > Lachnospiraceae > Choladousia. Next base: position 17,949 of record JAJQDT010000158.1, read on the forward strand.
GAGAGCCAGGGAAGTGCGGAATCGTCGACAAGTGCCGAGGATGGTCAGAGAAGTGCGGAGCCGTCAACAAATGCCGGAGGCGGCCAGAGAAGCGCGGGACCGTTGACGAATGCCGGAGGCGGCCAGGGAAGCGCGGGGCCGACGACGAATGCCGGGGACGGCCAGGGAAACGCCGGGGCGCAGACAAATGGTCAGGATAGCCAGGGAAACGCAGATAAGTGGACGATTTCCTCGGACAGGGTGGAGCGCCGCAGAATAACGGCCGTGTTTTCGGATGATGAGGAGCCGGAGCGGGAACTGACGATGGAGGAGCTGCTTGCGCGAAACAACCGGAGGCGCTGGATGGTCCGCGGGTTGATTGCGGCTCTGATTTTGCTGGCTGCGGGCGGATTTTATATGTATAACCGTTTGCACACATTTAATGATTATATTATATCCAGATCCATAGAGAATACGATGACGTCGGGCACACAGTATGAGGCGGTCGGCAAGTATCTGTACCGTTACAATTCCGACGGCGTTTCCTGTGTGACGAAGAAAAACGAGGTGCAATGGAGCATTACCTATAGTATGCAGGCGCCGATTGTGGACGTCTGCGGTACGACGATGGTGATCGCGGAGCAGCAGGGCACACAGGTTTACGTGGTAAATGAGGATGGGCTGCTGGGGAGCTTCACCTGTCTGCTGCCGATTCTGAAGGTGCGTGTATCGAACCAGGGCGTGGTTGCGGTTGTGCTGCAGGATGACGATGTGACCTGGATCCGGCTTTATGACGCGGCAGGCGAGAGCATTGCCAACGACAAGACAACGATTTCTGATTCCGGATACCCGCTGGATATCGACCTGTCTCCGAATGGGGAGAAGATGGTCGTCTCATATCTTGGCATCACAGAGGGTGTGATGACTTCGAATGTTGTGTTTTATGATTTTGGCTCGGGCGGAGATGCTGCGAGCGATTATGAGGTGAGCCGTGAGACGTTTTCCGGGAGCGCCGTGCCGCAGGTATTTTTTACAGATAATACGACAGCGGCTGCTATTGCCGATGACGGGTTTGCTGTATTTAAAGGCAGTACGCCGACGAAGACGGCTGAGGTGAGTTTTTCCGAGGAAATTGTCAGCTGTTTCTATGACGATGACCGGATTGGTTTCCTGTTTTCTGATACGACCGGGGAAAATGAATACAGGATGGAATTATATAATTATAATGGCAAACAGAAGGTTTCGGCCGGGATTGATGCGGAATTTGACGAGATCAAGATGGAAAACGGGCAGATTCTCATGTATACCTCGTCCTCCTGCAGCGTCTTTACAAAGAGCGGACGGCTGCGGTATGCTTCCGCTTATGAAAAAGAGATTGTTGGTATTTTCTATTTTAAAGAATTCCGGCGATATCTGGTTATCACGTCGGACAGCTTTGACCGGATCCGGATCTGCTGATGCTTCCCGAAGGGAGAATTGAGATGAACATACTGGAAATTGTTGTAATTATTGTGGCGATTGCGCTGGTTCTTTCGGGCTTTCGCGCCGGAGGGGTTAAAAAGCTGGCTTCTATGCTGTCACTGGTGCTTTCTGTTACGCTGGTGTCAGCGATACTGCCGTATGTGACGGATTTTATCAGGAACAACACGCCGATCTATGATTATATTGTCACACAGTGCGAGCAGGTCGCCGCGGAGCAGGTCGCATCGGAGCTGCTTTCCGAGATGGGGACAACTCTGACGGGCAGTGTGAGCGAGTATCTGACGGGCAGCACGGCCAGCGTGAGCGAGTATCTGGCGAGCCTGACGCGTGAGCAGACGAAGACGCTTCTGGAGCAGTACGGTTATGGAGAATATGCCTCAGCGGTGGATTCGTTGAGCGATGAGGAGCTGGAGACCTTAAAGGAGCAATATCTGACAGAGGCTGCCGCGCAGTTGCTCTCCGGCGATGGTGTGAGCGCGAATTTTGACGCGGATAGTGGGACAGGCAGCAGCACGGGTGACAGCAGTCTGAGTTCGGTGTGGAGCAGCCTGACACTGGATAAAAGCACACAGAACGCGATCATTGACAGCCTGCCTTTGCCGGAAGTGATTAAGACCATGCTCGTCAATAATAATAACGACGATGGATACGCGAGTCTGGCGGTGTCGAATTTCCAGGACTATGTGGTGGAATATCTTGCTACGCTGATTCTGAATGTGATTTCCTTCCTGGTGGCGGTGATTCTGGTCAACATTGTGCTGCGGCTGCTGGTTATGGTGTTGGATATCATCGCGCATTTCCCGGTCATCGGGTTTGTGAACCGCCTGGCGGGGGCCGGGCTGGGCGTGCTGGAGGCGCTGTTTGCGCTTTGGATCTTTTTCTTGATCCTGACCGTGCTGCAGGCGACCGAAGCGGGCATGGCTTTACAGGCCATGGTCGAGGAGAGCGCACTGCTGTCCTGGCTGTATGAGTCGAACCTGTTTTTGCGCGTCATGCTGTGGGGAGCGTCAATGTTTGCGTAGACGGAATATGTGGTAAAATCTTTTTGCTGAAAGTGGACTATGTTTGGCTTTCACCTGCAGGTGTGAGGGCATCGAATCGTTGAGAGAATGTAAAAAGACAGACCCGAAGACAGAGAACGGCTGAGCAAATGCGAAAAAGTGGCTGTGATAGCAGGGAATGGCAGAGAATGTGTGAAAGCGCAGTAACGTCATAAAAGGTATAAAAGAAAGAGAGGGAAATGAGGATGGACAAAATGAATCTTGCAATCCTGGGAGCGGGAAGGATCGCGACGACAATGGCGGGTACCGTATCGGCGATGGACGAGGTGAATTTGTACGCGATCGCGGCGCGCGATGGAGAACGCGCGAAGGCGTTTGCCGAAAAATATGGAGCGCAGAAGTTCTATGGCAGCTATGAGGAAATGCTGCAGGATCCGCAGGTCGACCTGGTGTACATTGCTACGCCGCATTCGCTCCACTGTGAGCACGCGAAGCTGTGCATCAACCATGGAAAACCGGTGCTATGTGAGAAAGCATTTACTTGGAACGCGAAGGAAGCGCGCGAGGTGCTGGAGCTTGCACATGAGAAGGGCGTTTTCATCACAGAGGCGATGTGGACGCGCTATACCCCGCAGTCGGAAAAACTCCGGGAGCTGCTGTATGGCGGGAGTGTGTCCCGGTGGGGCACGTCCGTGTCGGAAGCTGCGGGGATTGAAACGAAGGAATCCGGTGCTCAGATGGGCGCAAATGGCCAAATGGAGCCGACAGCCGGGGAGTGCAGGAGTGCAGCCGGCATCGCTGTGTGCCCGGATGCAGATTCTGCAGGCGGCTCAAACACGGGAATCCCGCATAAGGCTGCTGTTGGCGGCTTACCTGCGGGAATGCCGCAGAGGGTCGTAGCCGGGGAAAGCCGTCCGGGCGGCGGACGCATCGGGCAGATCGTCGGCCTGACCGCGAACCTTGGCTATTCTCTTTTGGATAAGGAGCGGATGGTGCGCCCGGAGCTGGCCGGAGGGGCGCTGCTGGATCTGGGCGTGTATACCCTGAATTTTGCGACCTGGGTGCTGGGGGACGACATCCAGAGCATTTCATCCTCTATGGTGCTCCATGAGACTGGTGTGGATAAGTCTGAATTTATCAACCTGGTCTACCCGAACGGAACGATTGCGGGATTGTTCAATACGATGGATGCGGTCTCGGACCGCCGCGGGATTATTTTCGGGACGGAAGGCCGCATAGAAGTAGAAAATACCAATAATTACGAGGAAATCCGGATTTACAATAACGACTACGAGCTGGTTGAGACCATCCCGCAGCCGCCGCAGATTACAGGCTATGAATATGAAGTGCTGGCCTGCAAACGCGCGCTGGAGCAGGGAAAGCTGGAGTGCGAGGAGATGCCGCATGCGCATACGCTCCGCGTTATGGAGCTGCTGGATGAGATTCAGACGCAGTGGGGGAAGTAAGGGCAAAAGCAGGCGCCTGCAGTGGATGATGGGCGGCACAGTTAGAACATGGATGCAGAAGCAGTATTGGAGGCAGATAATAAACGATGCATTCGAAAGCGGATTTACAGAGACAGTTAAGAGAAATTGACCATAAAGGCTACAAGGCGTATAAGGTGCTGGAGGGCGAGTATGATTTTGACGCTTATCGGCTGGCGATTGACCACGTGCAGGGCGACCCGTTCGCAACGCCGTCGCGTGTGCGGATCGTTTATAACAACCGGGGAAACATCGCGCCGGAGTATTTTGCGACAGCGCATCGGCGAATTGCGGTGGAGGACTATCTGCTGCGGCGGCTGCATCGGTACCTGAGGGCCGGGCGCGGAAATGATGTGGAGAGGCTGGATGCTTTCGCGGCTGCCGGTGAACGGGAGCAAGGCCCGAATGATACGGATGAGCGGAGGTATTCCGCTATGGGCGCGGAGAGTCAGGCGCAGCATCAGAGGCGCGGCGGCAGGCCGGAATATGCTTTTGGCAATGGGCGCGGCGGCAGACCGGAGTATGTTCATGATAATGGAGGCGGCGAACACGCCGGATATGGCCGTGGCTATGGCAGAAGGCGCGGGGATGAAGCAGGGAGCGATCACATGGACGGCCGGGATTACGCGGGCAGACGAGGCGAATCGGAAGGTGCAAGAGGCGGCCGCGTCAGCTCCGGCTCCGGGAAAAGCGGGCTGGTGACGGCATGCCGGACCGGGCAGGAGATCCTGGAGCGCACCGCGGTGCGGATTACCCCGGAGGTGATCGAGGCGCGGATTGAGGTTGGGTTCCCGGCTTACGGGCGTACGATCGCAGCGGGCGAGCTCGGGAAAATTTTGTTTGATTTTCTGCCGCAGGTGACGGAAAAAACGTTCCATTTACAAAAGAAGGAAGCGGCGCCTGCGCGTGGCCAGAGCGAGATTGCGCGTCTCCCGTTTGGTGAAGCGCTGGACGCAGTTGTGGCGCTTGCGGACGATCAGCAATATATACGGGATGCACTGGATGGACTGGGACTCGTGGCGTTTGTGGCGGACGGCTCCATTCTGCCGCGCGAGAGCGGCGTGTCACAGAGGCCGATGAAGTCCAGCACACGTTCTGCCGCCCAAACCGCAGGGACGCGGCATTCGATGAAGTCCTGTATGAACACGAATGCGGAACCCGTCGGGGCACAGTATACAATGAAGCCCTATAGGAGCACGAATACAGAACCCGTCGGGCAGCAGTTAATGAAAACATCAGGCAAGAACACGGCAGGAATGAACGGCGGGTCGTCTGATTCGAATGAAAACCCTCCGCGCACGGACGGGCTCGCGGTTGCCTTCGAGAGTCCGGAGAGTCTGGCGGTGACATTAAATCTGCCGCATCGCGGCCTGGTGCGCGGCATGGGTATCAAAAAAGGGATCACTCTGATTGCGGGCGGCGGTTTCCATGGAAAGTCAACGCTTCTGAAGGCGTTGGAGCGAGGCGTATACAATCATATCGCAGGGGACGGCCGGGAGCTTGTCATCACCGATGCGAGCGCGTTTAAGCTGCGCGCGGAGGAGGGAAGGTGTATCCATGAGACCGATATCTCGATGTTTATCAGCAATCTGCCGACCCGTGTGGATACGACCCGGTTTTCAACGGAGAATGCAAGCGGCAGCACCTCACAGGCCGCGAACACGGTCGAGGCGCTTGCGGCCGGCAGCCGTGTGCTGCTGATTGATGAGGATACCTCCGCGACGAACTTTATGGTGCGCGACGGGCGCATGGCGCAGCTCGTCTCCGATGAAAAGGAGCCGATCACACCATTTATCCGCAAAATCCGTGGCCTTTACCAGAGCCTGGGTGTGTCGACCATTCTGGTCGTGGGCAGCTCGGGCGATTATCTGGAGGTCGCCGACACCGTGCTGCAGATGGATTGTTATGTGGCGAAGGATGTGACCGCGCGCGCGAAGGAGCTGTGCGGACAGCTTCCGAATGCCGTAATTCAGCCCACCGGAAGCGTAGATCGGGCGAAGAATGCCGGGCGGTCGGCTGACAGCAAAAGCCGAGCGGAGGCTGCCGGAACAGAAAAAGAAGCGGAAATCATCAGCAGCCGGATTATGAAATCCGCCTGGCTGAAAAAAGCCGTTCGCCCGAAACAGATTGAAAAAGCCCGCGTGCATGGCTGGGATACATTGAGCCTTGACAAGACGGAGGTGGATCTGCGCTATCTCGAACAGATCGTGGATGAGAGCCAGACCGCGGCGCTTGCTTACGTGATGCAGTATGTTCTGGGACGTCTGGCGAATGGAAAAAAGACCGCTGCCGAGCTGGCGGAGGAGGCCGTGCGCAAAATTGAGAGAGACGGAATCCTCTCTGTCACGCCGAAAAATTACGGCGCAGGCGCTGCGGCTGCCGTGCGGCGGCAGGAAATCCTCGCGTGTCTGGCGCGGTACCGGATGCTGTAAGCACTATGTGACTATTGAAACGCGGGAGCTTTTTTATTATAATATGAATGAATTTGGTGATGAGAAGGGCATGCGTTTGGGCGCATCCGAATTTTCAAAGTACGGATGCCCGATTCGGAAACAGCAGGGCATGGAATGGAAAGCCGCGCCAATTGAAGTCGTGCTAAAGCACGAGGGAATATCCCGCACAAAGTGCGGGATGCCACCCCGGCGAGGGGCGCGGCCTGCGGTACCGTTCTCGATTTGCTGCGCAAATCGGAACATATCCTGCATCTGAAAAGCGATGCAGGACATGGAATGGAGGATTGCGATGATGAAATTACCGGAGCTTCAGACACTGGAGAAGATTTACGGGGAGACAGAGCACAGCCTGGCGCGTTATCAGTCGCTGGCGGAGAATTACAGGAAACAGTTTGCATCGGTCAGGGCAGAATCGGCGGGAACGTCAAACGCCGGAGCGACCATGTCTGACGTATCAAAGGCAGAACCGGCCATGGCAGATGCGCCGGAATGCGAGATGGAATTTTTCACGGCGCCGGGCCGGACGGAGATTGTCGGGAATCATACGGATCACAACGGCGGCAAAATCCTCTCGGGCAGCATCAGTCTGGACACGATTGGCGCCGCGTATCCAAACGGGACAGATGTGATTACGATCGTGAGCGAGGGCTACCGCGATAAGGTAATCGTGGATCTGACCAGGCTGGACAAGGTTCCGAAGAATAAGGGTACGTACTCGCTGGTAGCAGGGATGGCAATGGCGGCGCGGAAGATGGGATTTTCCGTGTCCGGATTCAACGCATATGTATCGACAGAAGTGATCTCGGCGGCCGGGGTGAGCTCGTCCGCCTCGTTTGAGATGCTCGTCTGCGCAATCATAAATTACTTTTTCAACGAAGGACAGATGCACTATATTGATTACGCGCGGATTGGCCAGTACGCGGAAAATCATTTCTGGGACAAAGCGTCCGGCCTGATGGATCAGATGGCGTGCGCGGTCGGCGGCACGATTCTGCTGGACTTCTCGAAAATTGCGGTTCTGCCGCAGGAGCAGGGAAATAAGTCTGTTTCCGGAGTATCCGATGGACAAACGACGGCAAATGCAGGATCGGAACACACAGGCCAGGGAGGAAAATCCGGTCGGTTCGGGTCAGGCGAAGGTGAGACGGCGGATGCACCGTCAGCTGTCATCCGCGACGAGGACATCTGCAAGCGGGTCGAGTTCTCATTTTCGCAGCTGGGCTATGATCTCGTGATTGTGAACACCGGCAAGGGGCATGCGGACTTAAGCGACGAGTATTCCAGCGTGCCGTTTGAGATGAAGGAAGCGGCCGGCGCGGTCGGCGCGAAGCTGCTCTGCGAGACGGACGAAGAGACCGTCCTTGGCAAGCTTTCCGCGATTGAGAATGACCGCGCGATCCTGCGGGCACTGCATTTCTTTGAGGAAAACAAGCGCGTGGACGCCGCTTATCAGGCGAGTCTGGATCGCGATGAGGCAGCGCTTCTGAAGGCAATCGATGAGTCCGGGCGCTCCTCGTGGGAGTGGCTGCAGAACTGCTATTCCATCCGCAATTACAAAGAGCAGAAGGTGACGCTGACGCTTGCACTGACACGGCTGTTTCTCAACCGGACCGGCAGAGGCGTCTGCCGTGTACACGGTGGCGGATTCGCGGGGGTCATCGCCTGTGTGCTGCCGCAGGAGGAGACCGCAGACTATGTGGACTACATCGCACAGTACGTCGGCAAAGAAAATGTGTACCCGATGAACATCCGCACCTTCGGGGCGGGGCATGTGGAGAGCCGCGCCAATTGAATCAGGGGGGGGTGGTGCTCTACGGATAGGGAGTTTAATCGGACGCTGGCTGAAGTACGATTGAGCAGAGCAAAGGAGCTGTTGACGGATAATAGAAACGCCAAGAAGGAGGACATAAAATGGATATCGAACTTTTGAGAAAAGACATGGTAACGGCGATGAAGGCGAAGGACAAGCCGCGCAAGGAGGCGATTTCTTCCCTGATTTCTGCGGTGAAGAAGGTCGCGATTGACGAGGGCTGCAGGGACGACATCCCCGAGGAGATGGTAAACCGCGTCATCCTCAAGGAGATGAAGACGGTGAAGGAGCAGATCGATACCTGCCCGGATTCGCGTGCAGATCTGAAAGCAGAATATCAGTTTCGCTATGATGTGATCTCAGAATACGCGCCGAAACTGCTGTCTGCGGACGAGGTAAAGGCAATCCTGCAGGAGAAGTTCGCGGATGTGCTGGCGACGAAGAACAAGGGCCAGATCATGAAGACCGTGATGGGCGAGCTGAAGGGAAAGGCGGACGGCAAGGTCATCAACCAGGTCGTAGCCGAGCTGTGCCAGTGAGGGCGGGGAGTGAAAAGTGCCCCGTTGTCGGCATGAAATAGAGGAGGAGGCCGGGTTTTATGGAAAAGTCAAAGGTATATTTTACGGATCTGCGCGCCAGCGACGGCGACAATCTTCTGGACAAGCTGCAGCGGCTGATCCGGAAGGCGGGTATCGGTCAGATTGACTTCGCGGATCAGTATGTCGCGATCAAAATGCATTTCGGCGAGCCGGGCAACCTCGCGTTCCTGCGCCCGAACTATGCGAAGGCCGTGGCGGATGTGGTGAAGGAGCTTGGTGGGAAACCATTCCTGACGGATTGCAACACGCTCTACGTCGGCGGGCGCAAAAACGCCCTGGATCACATCGATTCTGCCTACAGCAACGGATTTGTGCCGTATGTGACCGGCTGTCAGATCCTGATTGCGGACGGGCTGAAGGGCACCGACGAAGAGCTGGTGCCGGTGAAAAACGGCGAATACGTCAAAGAGGCGAAAATCGGCCGCGCCGTGATGGACGCGGATATTTTCATCTCCCTGACGCATTTCAAGGGGCACGAGGCCGCGGGCTTCGGCGGCACCCTGAAAAATATTGGTATGGGCTGCGGCTCCCGCGCCGGAAAAATGGAAATGCACAGCGCCGGTAAGCCCCATGTAGACCAGAGCCGCTGCATCGGCTGCGGCAAATGCTCCCGGATCTGCGCACATGACGCGGCGGTCGTGGCGGAGGTGTCGGCTTCCGACTGCTCACAAAGCGCAGCGACAGGCAACACAGAGGAAAATACGAGAACCGCCGAAATGCGACAGGAGACAGCATCAGGAACCAGCGCCGGAAAGACAGAGCGTACCATACGGAAGGCTTCCATCGACCATAACAAATGCGTCGGCTGCGGCCGCTGCATCGGCATCTGTCCGAAGGACGCGGTAAAGCCTGCGAGCGACGAGGCCAACGACATCCTGAACTGCAAAATCGCAGAGTACGCGCAGGCAGTCTGTCAGGATCGCCCGTGCTTCCACATCAGTCTCGTGATGGACGTTACGCCGAACTGCGACTGCCATGCCGAGAACGACGCGGCCATCGTACCGGACGTCGGGATGTTCGCATCCTTCGACCCCGTAGCGCTCGATCTGGCCTGCGCCGACGCGGTCAACGCGCAGCCGCCGCTGCGCAACAGTGTGCTCGGCGAATCCTATGAGCAGCACACGCATGAGCACCGCGACCATTTCGGCCGTGTCGCGCCGGAGACCAACTGGAAGTCCTCCATCGAGCACGCTGTAAAGATCGGGCTCGGGAGAGCAGAGTACGAGCTGATCACCGTGAAGTAAAGGGTTAGCGCATATTACAAAGTGAACTACCCATCGTCTAAAGCGAATGGGATTGTGACCACATTCTTTCAAATGAAAGTTTCCAGATGGCAGGCTGAGGATAAACGCTTCGCCTGCTGTTTTACATGACAGGAATAATCAAACAAACAGCCGCAGCATTTGCTGCGGCTGAAATTATTCGTATCTGTTTAGTGTCTTCACAGCTACAGTTATTCTTAAAAAAGGGAGGGCCGGGATCACTTCGGATCCCGGCGAGTATGAAAAAGAAAGATTTTTAAGCACTCCTTGTTCGGTGCTGAATATAGAATACCGTCATCCTGTGATAGAAATGTGAACGGTCTTTTAAGAAAATGTGAAAACGAAACTTTTTTCGTAAACTCAGGGTACAACAGGGAAAGAATGTGCATGTATAAAAAAACGTTCCGAACGACGGCTTCGCCCGGAACGTTTCTGACGGAGAGTGTGGGATTCGAACCCACGCGCCCAAAAAGGACGACCGCATTTCGAGTGCGGCTCGTTATGACCACTTCGATAACTCTCCACGTCATCTCGCCACGCTGAACTATTATAAAACAAGGATGAAAATCCGTCAATCATTTTTTTGGCACACTCGAAACCCAGGACGAGTTCAGAAAAATTATCAGGAAAAAAATATGCTTTTCCATCGGCTTTTTCTGGTCAGACGTTTATTCTGAGCCTGAAGCTCAAGAATCTGTGCGGTCAGTTCTTTGATTTCCGCATCTTTGATTGTTGTCAGTTCCTTGATTTCCGCGTCTTTGATTGCGGTCAGCTCTTTGATCTCTGCATCTTTTTCTGCATCCTTTTCTGCTTCTATTCTTGCGATGATCTCACTGGGCAATTCCAGGAGTGGTGTTGTCATACGTATCACCTCCGATAAAAGTTCATCATTTTTATAAAAAACACGTATCATGGCCTTTCGCAGCAGAGAGAGGATATCCTTGCGATTATTTTCATTGAGATAGCCTTCTGCCACTGCTTTGTTCAGGATAATTATAATTTCCTGGAAGTAATTTGTCAATTTTAATTTTGCAGATTCTACATCGTATTTTTCCTCCCGGATCTTCTTTAGCATGGGCCGAAACCGCAGGGGCGTGAAGGGAATCAGGATGTACAGCTGCCGTTCACGGATCTGTTGTATCGTGTAGGACTGTACTTTCACCGCTGCGACTTCGTAGTCTACATACTTGGTGTCTGTATGTGGAGCGACGGCAGTTTTGTCTTCGTAAGTGCGATTCGCCGTATCTGTCCGTGAACTTGTCTGTGAACTGGCGTCTGCAGTATATGTGGACAGCTGGATCCGGCACGTCAGACGGTCCGGCTTTCGGATTCCGGGTTTTAAAAAAAGTATGGCGGAATAAGGAAAAGTCAATGATTTCGGATCCTTCACCAGCTGATTTTTTGAACAAGCCAGCGCGGCCTGTGTATCATACTCGAAGGTGCGGTGTTCAATCTCCGGATCTGTGCCGATTTCGCACTCAAAATGGTAGAGCCATACGGTGATCCAGAAGGATGTGTCGGCCCGGATGGAGGAAATATCTTTGGTTTGCACCCGTTCTACAGAATATTCGGTACCGAAAGGAACGATGGTGGTATCCTTTGGGTAGTACTGCCCGTGGACTTCATAGATGAGGGGGAAAATCAGAAAGGGCATCGTAAAGACTTCTTTTCGAAGGATTTCATCCCACAGATGTGCTTCCGTGACAAACCCATCCGGCAGCCCATCGTTCATTCGCGCATCCTTTAGAGAATCTTCAATATCAGTAACAGGTTTCATGGTTTGCTCCGGCATTTACGGCCCTCCCTTCAATGGAAAATTTCGTCAAAAAAGTGAAGCAGACATTTATCGGGAATAAATATTGACTGTATATTATCACAATACATTTACGTTGTCAATCACAAAGCTTAAGTATTTTAAAAATTCCAGATTTTGAAAAAAGAGACTCTTTTATTTTTATTTAAAAGTTTTCTATTGACACATATACTTTATAACGTTATTATTTCCAATAATTGCAGGCTTTCTTACTATCGGTTCTCATCGTAAACAAGCATGACAACTCATAACCGGCATCTTGCTGCCATTACGGATGCATAGATCTTTAAGGGATATATTTGCAATCCGATGGGTATCAAGCGGTATAATCTTAATCCGAGGTGTGCCAAGGGAGATAAATCTCAATCCAGGGTGTGTCAAAGGACATAATCGCAATTCGAGGGGTTGTCAAGCCGTCCGTATAATTTTTGAACCTTGCAAAAGCAACCATATTCGTTTATAATGATTACATATCAAAGATAAACGAGAAAAGATGTACAGGAAATTTATAATAGCTGTTACGAGGAGGAATATATCCTTATCTGCATCCGTTCGTTCATACACAATTTATTCCTGAATACCTGCCGGCCACCATCCAGTTGAGCTGTTGCAAATTTTGCAACAGTTGTCTCTGAGCTCAATTCACCCTCTGTGAAAATATTTTTAATATGCCGGTATACGGTCGACTTGTCTCGCAGAAATAAATCCGCCATTTGATCAATAGACAGCCGGACCGGATCCTCGTCAAAAGTGGCCTCAATCTAAGAAAAAAACAGGGTCCGCCACCGGCGTTTTCTGGCCAGACGTTTATTCTGCTCCTGAAGCTCAAGGATTTGGGCGTAGAGTTCTTTGATTTCAGCGTTCTTATTCGCGCAGAGCTCTTTGATTTCAGCGTTTAATTGCGTATTTTCTGCTTCGAGCCTTGCGATGGCTTCACTGGGCTATTCCGAAAGTGGTGTTGTCATACGTATCACCTCCGATAATGGAACAAAAAAGACGTATGCTTAAACTGAAAAACAAAATAAAAGACACATATTGATAAACAAAGCCTTAAAAATCCCGCCTGATGGCGGGATTTTTTTACCGTTTAACTGAAAAACCGACCGTTTAGCACGGATTTATTGAAAATTTTATGAAAGATGATACAATGTGCCCAAAGTCACGGTGTTACACTATCAGGGGCTTTTGCCCTTCCCGGCATTGAGAACTATGTAGGCATCAAAGCATGGTATATATGAAAAGGGGCAGTATAAGAAAGGAGAACAAACTTATGAAGAAGAGGAGCAAATTCAGCCGAATTCTGGCACTGGTGCTGACTATGTCTCTGGTTTTCCAGCAGGCAGGTATCACCACGTTGGCAGAGGATGACACATCATCAGCAGCTGTTTCTGTGGAGGAAACGGAGCTGACTGCGGCGCAGACGAACGAGACGGCTGCGGAGGAGTCTTCGCAGGAAGAAACCAGTGCGCCGGAAACGCAGGCGGTGCAGGAAGAGACGACCGCGCCGGAGACACAGGCGGCGCAGACAGAGACAACCGCGCCGGAGACGCAGGCGGCGCAGACAGAGACAACCGCGCCGGAGACAGATGCGGCGGAAGAAGAAACAACCGCGGCGCAGACGGATGCGGCAGATTCGGCTGCTGAGGCGCAGACCGACACGGCGGAGAAGAACTCTGATGATGAGACCGATCTGGAAGAGACGACGGAAGCCGTGACCGAAGAGGAAACGAAGCTCGCGGCTAAAAAGGAAGCCGGGGAGACTTCAGAAAACACGGCAGAGCAAGAGCCGGAGACGGCTTCAGAAGAAACGACCGAAGCGGAGTCGGGGACCGAAACCGAGACTGAGGTTGAGACAGAAACAGACACGGAAATCGAAACTGAGACAGAGACGGAATCTGAGTCCGAAACAGAAACCGAAACGGAAGAGTACCCGGATACGTTTGTCTGGGAAGACGACGAAAAGACGGTAACGGTCGTATTAAGTGATCCGGAGGCGCTTCCTCTGGGCGCGGAGTTTGTGGTTGAGAACCTGTCACAGAAAGAATATGACGCATACAAAGCTCTGATTATCGAGCAGCAGTTTGCGAACGATGAGACCTATGGTGAGACTGTCGAGGCGCGGACCGCGCTGGCGGAGGTTCTGCTGGCGAATCTGGTTCTCTACGATATGTATTTTGTATATGAGGGAACGGAGATCGAGCCGGATGCAAATACCATGTCGGTAACGATTAAGAATAAAAAAGCAGTAGATGTGTCTACAGATGAAGTGGTTGAGAGCGATGGCTATGTGTTCGTTCAGGAAGAAGACGCGGACAGCAGCGTAGTAGCGATTCACGTAGATGAATCCGGCAAGAAAGAAAAAGTGGAAGAGGTCACGGAAGACGTTAAAACCAATGCGAATGGCAAGGTCAAGACGGTCGAGCTGACCGTGGACAGCTTTTCTACGATTGGCTATTATCCGCTTACCGAGTATCAGCAGCTTCCGATCACGGATGATACCTTGATCAATGACTGGGGCGGCAGCTATACGCTGTACTTTATCCTGAATAATTATAATATTTTTACAAGCGGAAACGCCGTGGCACAGCATACGGTTGGCGCGGTAGCAGTTGGCGGTACGTCATCTTTTACCTATGGTATCGGGGCGGGCAACTATGGAACGCATCCGGTTCCGAGTTACTTCCAGGGTGGTTTTGTGGAAGGTGGCTTCAACAGCTATATCGGAGGCAATGCGATTTACTTTACCGGCTATGACAGCAATGTGTACAGCTGGGCTTATCAGTCCTATGATGTCCGGTTTAATGACGGCGGGACAGGTACGATCGATCCGAACGTTACGCACGATGAAGGGTATTTCATCGATTTTGATGCTGCTATGTCCGCGATTCAGGCAGAAATGAACACATATGTAAATGACAGCAGCAATATCGCGGTTGACATCACCAATACGGGTGCTACACTGGAAGATGATCATTATACAGTTACGTATAATGGCTCGTCTGTGACAGTGACCATACAGTCCGGCTACAGCTATGAGTTTGATGATCTGGATGCGATTGATTATATTAATATCATTACAAGTGGTGACAGCCAGAATGTGAACATTATCAGCAAAGAAAGCGGAACGGTAGTCCTTCCGAAAGTCCTTGTGAATGGCTCAGACCCGACAGGCTCAGAAACGGACTATGGCTGCGGTCTGGTGTTCATGCTTCCTAATGCGACGACAGTGGATATCGGTTCAAAATCCAACGGCACATTCCTGGGCCATGTGATAGCGCCGAATGCGGAGGTTGTTTCCAGTACAAGCGGCAATACAAACGGCAGCTTTATCTGCGCATCCTATAACGTACCGAGCATGGAGGCTCATATGTGGCACTACAATGGTAGCCTGATCCTGCCGGATTCTCATGGCTTCACTGCGATGAAGACGCTGGACGGGGCGGCGCCGACGGATGCGGACGATGCATTTACATTTACCCTGTACGAGTTCGATGAGGCTACAGGATGGACCGCGGTCGAGACAGCCACAAGCGCATATGGGACCGGTCTGGTGACATTTGGCAGTATTTCTTACAGCGCGGATGGCACACACTGGTATCTGATTTCTGAGGTAACGGGCGATACCACGAAGTATACGTTTGACGATACCCTGTATCTGGTGAAGGTGGTTGTCACATCATCGGTGAGCGGCACGACTACGACCTATGATGCCACTGCGACATATTACAAGGCAGAAGATGGAACTTCGGCATCGAATTTGATTTTGTCTTCGACAACGAACGACAATGGAGTAGAAACCACGACATATTCGATTGACACGAGCAAGCTGAGTGAGCTTACGCTTACATCAGCGGATGACGAGACTTCGACCATCTTTACTTTTGGAAATGATACGATTACCGGCAGCCTCTGGATCACGAAGAATGTAACGGTCAACGGCGCTGCTACGACATCCACCGATGCGGATGGCACTTATACCTTCTATGTGAAGGACAGCAGCGGCAATACCGTAAAAACCGTAACGATTACGATTACAAACGGTGTGTCGGAGACCGTGGAGGTAACAGGTTTGCCGGTTGGTACTTATACGGTTTCAGAAGATGTATCGCTGAATCCGAACGGCATGTCTCTTACGGGAGGCAATGATATCTCTGTAACCGTAACAGAGAATGGCACGGCTTCGACCTCGACCGCATCCTTCACGAATGATATGGAGAAGGTCGGCAGCCTGAAGATCACGAAGAACGTGACGGTGAATGGAGAGGCGACGACAGGAACCGCAGCAGACGGCACCTATACGTTCCAGATTTATTATTATAATGAATCTACACAAACAAGTGAACTGAAGGATACGGTTACGATTACGATTGAAAACGGTCAGTCGAATACCGTGCAGGTGGATAATCTTGTTGAGGGTAAGTATTATATCCTTGAGGTATTATCCCTTAACCCATATGGCATGGAGCTGGTAGGCAATAACAGTATCGTAGTAGAGGTAAAAGAAGAAAATACCGGGGATGCGATTCCGGTAGCGTCCTTTACCAATAATCTGACGCAGGTCGGCAGCCTGAAGATTACGAAGAATGTGACCGTCAATGGCAAGGCGGCAACGGAGTATGACGATCCGACCGTAGCGGATGGCGACTACACCTTCTATATCATAGAGGAGTCGACCGGCGTTACGAAGGCAGATCGTACGATTACGATTAAGAACGGTGTCAGCACGACCGAGCAGGTCGATAACCTGGAGCCGGGATGGTACATTGTCCGTGAGTATTTGACTGGTAGTACAGCAGGTATGGCGCTTACAAGTGGAAATGATGTTCGCGTCTATGTATACGGCGATAATAAGGATGATGATGGCAACACGGTCATCAATGTTGCGGAATTTACGAATAACAAAACGGAGGTCGGCAGCCTTGCAATTACCAAATCCGTGACGGTAAATGGGGATCCTGCGACGGATTACACAGATCCGACTGTAGCGGACGGCACCTATACGTTCTATATAGTAGATGAAGAAAACAATGAAGTAGCGCGTACGACTGCGGTTATTTTCAATGGCGTTTCCTCTACCGTACAAGTAAGCAATTTGGAGCCGGGTACCTACTATGTATATGAGGAGCTGACCAGTAATCCAACCGGAATGACCCTGACGTCAGGAAATAATGGTACCGCAGTGGTCGTTACAGCGGATAATACGTCAAATGTACCTACCGTGGAATTCGTCAATGATCTGGAGCAGGTCGGCAGCCTGAAGATTAAAAAGAATGTCACGATTAATGGAGAGGATCCGGCAGACGCGGAGGATCCGACGGCGGCGGATGGTACCTATACCTTCTATGTCGTAGATCAATCTAATAATGAGGTGGCCAGAAAGACCATCACAATTCGAAATGGTGTAAGTAACACAGTTCAGATTGATAATCTGGAACCAGGCGTGTACTATGTCTATGAGTATGTCACCAGTAATCCTTCAGACGTAACACTGGTAACACCGAACGGCGTACAGGTAACGGTAGAAGCGGACAACACTACGTCTATTCCGGTAGCGGAATTCACGAATGACGTGGAGGATGTCGGCAGCCTGATCATCCAGAAAAACGTGACTGTAAACGGTGACCCGGCAACGAGCTACAGCGATGTGACCGCAGCGGACGGCACGTATACTTTCTACGTAGTGGATGAGTCCAATATCGAGGTGGC
>JAJQDT010000082.1:0-64088 GCA_021202075.1 Lachnospiraceae bacterium
GGTCTCAAATCATAATGTTTCCCATCAATTACGAGTTCCGCCGGCATTTCTACTGAGATCTCATATTGAACCAAAGCTTTTCCAAAAAGCTTGCCCGGAATTTTTTCTCTCTGTGAAGAAATATCCTCCCTTATCCCGTTTTGTGAAGAAACCCAGCTCCATCGGGAAGATACTTTCCCGTGACGGGTGTCAATGGAAGCCTCCAGCCAATCAATACGCTGATCCGGATGTGGTTCAATCCGAACTTTTGCAAAACCAGGCGCGTCTTCCATCACCTGTATCCCTGCTGCCTTTTCATAAATCCAATCCGCTACGGAACCATATGCGTAATGGTTAAACGAGTTCATGTCCGTACTCCAGAAGCTTCCATCCTCCATGATACCATCCCAGTGTTCCCAAATGGTCGTTGCTCCCTTCCCAACAGAATAAAGCCAGGACGGATATTCGTTCCGGAGTAGCAGCGTATATGCCAGATCATTGTGCCCGAAGTCACTAAGTACGTGCAGAAGATATGGCGTACCAACAAATCCGGTTTTCATCTGACAACCATCCCTTTGAATCGTGGCAGCAAGCGCGTCCGCAGTTGCCTGTGCGTCTTCGGCGAGCCCAAACTGTACTGCCAGGATATGCTCGGTCTGTGTCCGATACTCTGTATAGGTCTTCCTAAATGTGCGCACGATTTCATAATACAGGCTTTCATAAACCGACATTTCTTTTCCAAGCACATGTCCCGCTTTCACAAGCAGCGCTGTTGAATGTGCATAAAACGCAGAAGCGATAAAGTCCTCCCTGCTGGAGCCCTTGTAGCTGCCGGACGGAGCGTCCAGACCCAGCCAGTCTCCAAAATGCGTGCCGCCTGTCCACAATCCTGTGTCATCCGTGGAAGTTGTGATGTAATCTACCCATTTTTTCATGCTTTCAAACTGTTCCGCCAGGATATCCGGATTCCCGTATGTCAGATAAATCTGCCACGGGCAGATAACCGCCGCGTCTCCCCAGGCAGCGCTCGGTTCCCCTTCCGGCAAATAATCTGGGATCACCTGTCCGACCGAGCCATCCCCACGCTGCTCCGCCGAAAGGTCACGCAGCCATTTTCGGAAAAAGGTTTCCACATCATAATTATAGCTCGCTGTTTTCACAAATACCTGCGCGTCTCCCGTCCAGCCCAGGCGTTCGTCACGCTGCGGGCAGTCGGTCGGGACATCCAGGAAATTGCCCCGCTGTCCCCGGAAGATATTGGAAAAAAGCTGATTCAGCATTGGATCAGAGCAGCGAAGGTGACCAGTCTGCCGAATATTGGAATATATGACAATCGCTGTAAACTGTTCCGGACGGATTTCATATTCTTCCGGTGCCGTAAGCTTTTCCCGGTGATCTCTATATTCTTTCGATAACAGATCCTTCCTCTCTGTAGAAATAGCAACTGTTGTCTCCTTCGAATCTGGTATCTGGCTTTTCATTCCCGGAAATTCCACCAGTTTCAAATAACGGAATCCGAAAAAGGTCAGCTTCGGGTGCCATATCTGATACCCATCCTTGCAAATATAGTTAATCTCCGCCTTCGCGCTGCGATAATTGGCATTATAAAAATTGCCGTCCTTATCCAGCACTTCTCCATGCAAAATCCGCACGCGCTCTCCAGCCTGTGCCTTCATTGAAAGCTCAACATATCCCGTCACTTCCTGTCCAAAATCCACGACCAGCTCGCCCTTCGGTGTTTGAAACACAGCTTTTGCCGGAATCCGCTCCTGCTCCCGGATTTCTTCGCCTTCCTGCTCAATGAGAATTTCCTTAGGCCAGTTCAATATTTCTACCGGCTCCCACTTAACCGGTTCCCCGTTCACACGTTTGAACTCTGCTGACGCTTCTGCACCGCATCCGTTCAAAGAAGGCAGCAGTTCCATCTCGCAGCAAGCGTCGAAGGTTTCCCCGTCATAAATCTCGCTGAACCGCACCGCGCTTTCGGCACATTGCCACGATGAATCCGTCGGTATTATTTCACGCGTTCCATCTATGTATTCCAGCTGAATTTCCGCGATCAGGCCGCACGGACGGTTTTTCCTTCTGATTTTATCCGGCGATTCCAACCATCCAGGCATCGGTGAACGGAACCACCCCTTCCCGACGGTTACTGTAAGGACATACACATATGGTTCACTGCGGCTTTCTTTATTTATTTCGAAACTATCTTCGTCTTCACCCGAACCGCTCTCACCGTTATTTTTTGACCTCACTCTGGTGCCATGATCACGCAGCATTTCCGTGATATCATAGGACTGTACCTGCAGCCGGGAATCATACGCCGTCCATCCGGGCGCCAGCACAAACCCGCCAATTCGCTTCCCGCATCGCTGCCCACACGAAACGTCTTCCTCGGCAGCGCAGGCATAAAGTCTGGCCTCATACACCCCAAGCGCGGTTATCACAAGTGTCGCTCGTTTCACTTCCTTATTTGTCTTCCACTCCTTCCGGAATACCGGGCAGATATTTCCCATGTCCCTGGAAGGACAAATCCAGTTGGCTCGAACGTTCTTTTTCATGTTATCAATCCATCCTTTTCTATATTTAAACCGACTGCGTTCAGAAATGCTGTTATGATTCGAGTAACAAAGAGTATGATGCTACGGATTTCTCCGCGCTTTGCGTTCCCTTATATCATTCTACGGGGAAATGGAAGCCTGTGCGTAAAACTCCCTGTTCCGCCCTTCGATCCAGGCATCTTCCAGAATTTCGATCGACCGTTCTCCATCAATTTTGTCACTGGATTGCGCAATTTTTAAAGTAAATGCACCCTTCTCTATCTTCCATTGCATCTTTTCATCCAAAAACGCAAACTGACTGGGCGATATCGCAAATGTTACTCTCTTTTTTTCTCCTGGTGCAAGCTCCACACGGGCAAAACCGGCCAGTTCCATCACCGGGCGGGATACCGAAGCATATTCATCCGTTACATAGAGCTGGACAATGTCTGTGCCTGCCATGGCACCAGTATTTTCTACAGTAACCGCCGCCAGAATCATTTCTTCCACATGATACTTCTCTTTGTCTGTGATAAAGTCATGAAAAGAAAACTCACTGTAAGAAAGGCCATGGCCAAACGCATACCGCGGAGCATGAGGACCATCCAGATAGTCAGGAAAGCAGATACTGGGTGCCTGTGCGCATCCTGAGCCACGCTCATGGGCATAATAAACCGGAATCTGGCCGCTGTTGTACGCAATGCTCACCGGCAGCTTCCCACTCGGGTTATATCTGCCAAGCAGAATATCCGTTACTGCCTCCGCCCCGTGGACACCAGGTGTCCAGCATTCTACCAGTGCATCCAGCTGATCCGCTAAATCACTGCTGCAGGGTCTTCCGTCAAAGTGCAGGCCAACCGTTGGCTTATTCAACTTTGAAAGCTCCTCCAGAAACAGCTCCTGACAGCGGGGAAGGTTGATATTCATGCTGTCAATCCCCTCACCCGTAGTGCAGCCTGTCGTCCAGCCATAACGTCCGCCCAGAGTGACGATCACCAGATCAGCCTCTTTTGCCGCTTCCAGTGCTTCTGCAAAATGTGAGGTATCGTCTCCTGTAAAGGGGTAACCATAGGAATAGGTAAGTTCGATTTCTGCAGCATCGTAAACCGACGCAGTTTGATTCTCACTGCGATCACGGCACTGGTTCTCCGAAGAATCCTTTGCTCTTTTTGCGTTGGAAATGCGATCCTGGAGTTCCTCATAGAGCGTCTTCATACCAGGATAACATTCCTTAGCAAGCGCATCGGTATCCGGATGCTCCAGAAGCACCGCACTTCCCGGATACATTTTGTCTTCAGGCATTTTTCCATCGGCTCCGTCCGGCTCTGACACATCCATCTGTTCCCAAACCGCCTGCTCTGCTCCCTCAGTCCCTGCCATCGTAATCTTTGCCCCGAGACGTGCCTCCGCTCTGGCAAAATTCATATAGCATCCAAAAAACGCACGCGTGGTATTTCCATGCCATCCGATCAGGGCAACTTTCTTTTTACTTCGGGCAGGAGAACCGCAACATTTCGAATTGCCCTGCGGTGAAGGCGCGGCCTGCGACGCAATTTCGCTTTGCGAATTCGCGACAATTATGGGAAGTATACCATTGTTTTTCAGCAGCACCATGCATTCCCTTGCTGACTGAAGACTCACCTGTTTAGCCTGCCTGGTCTGCACAGTCTGCTGAATTTCTTCTTCCGAAGCCGGGAACGGATTTTCAAAAAGCCCCAGCCGGAATTTTTCAAAAAGGATTCTCTCCACAGCCTGATCCAATACCGCGATATCTGCTTCCCCTGACCGAAAACGTTCCTTCAGTTCCTCGTTAAAGCATTCAACCGTCGGAAGTTCACTGTCCATACCTGCCTGAAGCGCCATTTCTCCAGCCAGTGCAAAATTTTCACGCAGCCTGTGCACGGAATGCAGCTGCCCAATGGACGCATAATCCGCGGAAACCATCCCGTCAAATCCCATCTCTTTTCTGAGCAGATCGGTCAATATCGCCCTGTTTCCTGCCACAGGAAGACCATTCACAACGGAATAACAGTTCATTACACTACGCAAATCCGCTTTTTTGAACGCAGCCTGAAATACCCTCCCATAGACCTCTCTCAGTTCCCGGTCACCCGCCAATGATTTCGCCCCATGAATGCCGCCCATACTGTTCATAAAACCAAGGAAATGCTTCCCGCAGGCCATAATACCTTCATCCGGATGCTCATTGTTCTGCAGTCCCTGCACATAGGATGTTCCCATTGCAGCCGCAAGCGTGGGATCCTCACCATAGGACTCTCCCTGTCTGCCAAGCCTCGCATCTCTGCTGATATCCAGCACCGGTGCCAGCCCCTGCGCGATTCCGCAGATCCTCGCTTCCCTTCCGGCCACCTGACCAATCTCTATTTCAAGCTGTGGATCCCACGAGGACGCCCTCGCCAGCTCTGACGGAAATACTGTTGCCTCAGGCATCAGAACACCTGTCGCTGTCTCAATGTGAAACAGTGCCGGGATGTGATGCCTGCTCCTTTTCATTATGAGTGTCTGTGCCTCTCGGATGGCGTTTGTCAGTTCCTTTCGGGTCTCCCACAAACTGCCCGCCAGGCAGCTGACGCTGCCGACTCCCTGCGGATACCTGCAGGCTGCTTCTTCCAATCCATTGATTTCCGTTTGGTCTTCTGGCTTGTCCTTCTCAGTTTTTGTACACCCTTCCCGCACATTTTCCAGAAATTCCCCCTGTATCTGAGCAAATTTTTCCTCCAGACTCATACGCGCAAGCAAATCTTTTGCCCGCATACGCGGAGAAAGAGTTGAATCCATATAGTTGAATCGTTCCATTTGAAGCCTCCATTATCCATTCAACAAATTATATTATGAGAAGAAAACCGCTTCTCATAATCTCCAGAATCTGGCGATTCTGTCGTTGACTTATCGGTTCCGAGTGCGCAAGCGCCCTCTCCTTCCGATAAGTCATATTATGAGAAGAAAACCGCTTCATGAATCCTCACGTTTTTCATAAAAGCGCTGACCATTTATTCATAATCCGAAATTCTCCACTCATCTTTCCAGTCCAGATATGCCATTTCTCCGTCAAATCGGAACGGCAGCCAGACATAATCCGCGATGCTGGTGTCTTCCAGCGGAGCTGTCCTGAGATATTCTTCAACTCTCTGAATATCCTCTGCGTCCTTCTCAGGCCGGAACATGGATTCAAAAGCCCGGGCATAGGTCTGATACTCCCGGTGCATTTCGTTCGGCAGCCAGCGGTCCGCACAGGCAATGTACAAGTCCTTTTTCCCCGCTACTTTGAAGACAGACGAAATCTGGCTGTGATACGAGGTATGACTCTCATCATAAGGGTGCGGATCCCCCAGCACCCGAAATGGTCCATGCCAAGTATCACCCTGTGCAATTTCAGAAGGGTTCGGCAGATAACCAGTCGTTCCGCTGGTCACCAGATAATGTTTTCCGTTTCTGAAAAAGTGTGCGGTCGCTTCCCGGACAAACGGCGGGCCGCTATACGGAAAATGTGTGCTATAGTAACCGGTTACATCCATATAGTCATCCGTCAGATCCGCACAGATCGTCTCCGAGTGCACCCGTTCAAAGTAATAATACGCTTTTCCGTCTGGCGCGACAGCAAGATCAAAATCTCCCGCACTCATTCCAAGAGGCTTCAGTCCTTCCCGCACGAGAGAATAAGGCCCAAGAATGTCATCCGCAGTCAGAATCGTTTCAGTCTGGGAGCCGTCCCGGTTCATAATCTTCAGCCAGCAGACATATTTTTGAGTGCGGGCATTATGAATAATGTGCGGCCGATCCATACATGCCGTTGGATGAAGACTGGAGTTGTCATCTTTCTCATTTGGCGGTATGATAATACCACAATCGTCCCAGTTATACAGATCCTTCGACTTATAGCACCTCACACCCCAGTGCCAGATATTTTTCTTCGGATCTGTAAATTCTTTGTTTTCGCCATACCAGTAATAAATACCATCCTTATAAAAAACAGATCCCCCATGCGCATGGATACGTTTTCCTTCCGTATCCAGCCAGATCTTACCCGGTTGAAATGAATCGTACATACAATTATCCCTTCCCATTTTGCTCTGTTTATATTCCATTTCCAGCCGTTCTGATTTTTAATTTCTCTTCGTATTTTACTAATTCTGAAAATATCATAATTACAGAATCAAAACAGTGTCTTCACACATCACTCATTAAAAATATACCCTGATATGACCGAATCTGCAATGGTTCGTTACAATTAACGGCGCGGATTTCTCCCGTTCCCGGATCCAATAGCGTAACTTCATTTGCCCCATCCCATTCCCAGTTGACATAAGCATCTTCTTCCGAATTGTTCACCAAAAAGTAAAATGGATTCCCATCTCTTCGATAAGCAGCTTTTAAGATACAGCATTCTTTTGACTGAGCCGATACTCGAAACGCATAATATTCTTTTCGCAGGGAATCAAGAATTTCCTGCTCATTCATCGCATCAAAGCTATCTGCTCTGGTCAGTACCTCTTTCAGTGCCGATTCTTCCCGAAAATCATAATATGCAAACGGAGCCATTTTTTCTGCCCGGAAAGGCGGCAGCTTTTCAGCAAACCAGACCTTCACGCCCATCTGACGAAGCGATTTTAGAGCCTCCCAGCTTGCCTCATAAATGACGTCCATTGCCGGCAGAATAATTTCACGCACCGGCTGGTTTCCGATGACCGGAATCCCCTCTCTCGCCTGCGCAGCCTGCACAAGATCGTCTTTATCGCAGAACATATAATCAAATCCCGCCTCATACATTTTTGTGCTAATAGAGCGAAGTGACCGATCTACTTCCGAACTCTCAGATTCAGGCGCACAGTGTGACGGACGCAGCTTTGCCTGCGCTTCCTCTATAGCATAATAGAGAAATGTTCCTGTTTCATTCTGAACTCCGTCGAGCAGACAGAGGATACGCCCCGCGTATTCATTCAGCGCCTTTGCGCCTGACTGATCCATATATCCTTTGTAATCGGCCAGCTGTTCAGGAGCATATTGGGCAAAATCCGGAGCAAAATATGAGTTGATCCGCCTGCAGCCTCCCAGAATCATCAGGTTCAGAATTCCCCTGGCATAAGGTATCGGTCGCTGGGAAAAATAATCAAGATTTATAAATGGGCAGAGCTCCACCATTACCCCATCTGTCCCGCTTTTCCGCGCAGCCATCTGTGCAAACTTCGGGGTATTATAATTAAAGATTTCAGGATAAGAAGCCAAAATGTCCACGCCCGGGTAATCCGTCTCTTTCAGCACTTCCAGATAGGAACCATAGTAAAGCACATGAGCCATCAGGGATTCTTCCGCCAGATAATGCCCGGAAAAAATTGTGCCATGTGCCCTGCACCAGTTGGAAATCTGTCTCACGTACGATCTGGCAATCAGCTTTCCAATCAGATTATAAAATTGTATCCGGATGCTATAAGAGCTGCTCCTCCCCTCAAAAATCATCGGAAGGTACGGAATCAGTGAGAAACCATATTCGTCCTCAAATGCTTCAAACAGCCCCTCGGTCCAGGGTGCCAGTGCATATGGCCACGTCTCTTCTCCATGCATATATCCAACCATCAGACTGGGTTCATCTGTAAAAACAGCCTCGGCATTTGTGTATGCGTCTGGCACATCAGCTGCAATCGTCTCATAGTTCACCTCCAGAAAGCGTTTCACGGCATCCGGATTCAAAAGATTGATATACCGGCTGTGCGAGCAGACGTTATGTACACAGTGGCTTCCCTCATAGGCACATTTCACACAAAACACAAAGAAAGCTTCTCCCGCCTCCATCTGACAAACGCATCGCTTTTCCGAAAACTCAATTGCTTCCATTTCCTCGTATTTTACAATGCTTGCATTCAGTACCGAGCAGTCCAGCGGATACTTTGCCGCCCAGATAATTTTATCCGATTCATCATCCAGATCAAATACCACTGTTTTCGGCTCGTACGCAATCCTGCGAACCATATAAAAGCCTTTTGCCTCAAACTCTGGATGTCCGGAAAGCGTCTGCCCTCCTGCATATCCGGATGGATAACCGTTTTCATCATAAATCCAGTAACCCAGACCACGAGCCCTGATTTTTTTTAACAGGGAATCAAAATCCCTGAGGTTTTTCCGGTTAGACGTATATCCGTTTTCAAAAGATGGATTCGTCGCAGTCCCGCCATAGCCAAACGCCTGCAGCGCATCCAGGAGCGTATCAGGCTGCCTGGGCCACGCATGGATGATCGCTTTCATGCGGTATTTTGCGGGTGGATTTTCAAAATCTTTTATCTTGAAAATTCCTGATTCCATTTGCTGTTTTTGCTTATTCTGCCACATCTGTAAATACCTTCACTTTCTTGTTCATACGCAACATGACAACCAGGATATTGCTCACACACTCCCGTAGCTGTCTCAGCGTTAAATCCCCACTGTAAACAGCAGATATGATTCCTTCCACATCCGATATCGTACCTGGCATAATCAGATCATTTCCAGCATTCAGACACCCGGCTACCGATGAGCACGGATATTTTATCTTTTCAGATGGGTCTGAGACCGTCGTTCCCCAATCCGTCATCACAAAACCATCAAAGCCACACTCATCACGCGCAAATGCAGTCAGCAGATCATAACTGTTCGCTGCATGTATGCCATTGATCAGATTCAGAGATGTCATCATGCTCAAAGGTTTTTCCCGGAGGATGACCCGTTCATACCCGCGCAGATAGATTTCCCTGAGCGCACGCTCGGAGAC
Organism: Lachnospiraceae bacterium; assembly: GCA_021202075.1. Taxonomy (GTDB): domain Bacteria; phylum Bacillota; class Clostridia; order Lachnospirales; family Lachnospiraceae; genus Choladousia. Next base: position 9,280 of record JAJQDT010000082.1, read on the forward strand.
ATGGGCATTTGAAGCCCCGCGGTTTGTTTCCTGGTTATTGCAGGCCAGATGCTTTATGGTCGCTCCCACTCCGTGAAACAGCTGTACCCCGTGCACCATAGCACAGCCGCAAACACCCGTCACGAGCGGATCCTCCGAATAATATTCGTAATTCCTTCCGCAAAGAGGATTCCTGTGGATATTCATGGACGGAGCAAGCCATAAATCCACCCCAAACGCAGAAAGCTCACGCCCAATCATTTCCCCACACCGCTCCACAAGATCCGCATCCCATGTCTGCGCGAGAATCACTGCCATCGGAAGTGCTGTCGTGTATTGATAATACATCCGGGAGTCCGTATACATCTTCTCTCCCGGCTTTTTCCCTGCAATCCGGTCTACTCCCCGGATGGAAAACAGACCGCTGGTCAGAAGCTCCCCGCTCTCATCTGTTTCAAACTCCGCAACGAGACGAAGTCCTGAGCCGCCGTCCGCCAGATTCATTTTCGGAATCCGCCGGTCCTTTTGCAGAGATCCGTTCATCTCAGAAGCTCCCGGTACGATTGGGTTCCAGAAATCTTCCTCTGCTGCATTTTGGCGAACCGCTGTGCCGGCTGCCATCACACTCGCGCGGGTTACCTCGCCCATTTCCTCCGGAACATTTCCAACACAGATCCGTGCCATCTCTTCAATGGTTAAAGAATCAACGAATTCTGCCAGGCTGATTTTTCCCGCATATACATCCGCATAAGTCGGGCGCTGCTTTTGATTCTGTTTTGAGTTTGCGATTGCATCCTCCTCCGGCTTCCGATAACTATGAATTTTGGTGTGAAACGCAGCTGCATCGACTGTCAAAATACAGAAAGCATCCGAACCGTTCTGAACGCATTCTTTCATTTCACACTGCTTTCTGCCACGCTGTTTTTGCTCTCTCATGAAAGCCTCTTCCTGCTCTTCCATCCAATCATCGGTCTGAAACAGGTTTCTGCAGCGTTCCAGTACAATCCGATCCTTTACCCGCCAGATACCACCCATCGTAGTGTTTCGGGATGAGTTTCCAACCCGAACCAGATAGTCCCCTGCTTCCAGCAGCCATGCGGCCTCCTTCTCGCTGTAAGATGCCATACTTTTCATGTCCAGTTCAATTTCCAGCTCCTCACTCTCCTGCGGCTGCAGCAGCCTGGTTCTGGCGTAGCCTGACAGGTTCTGATACGCTTTCGGAAGCAGCACTGAACACATCCGGGCTTTCTTATTTTCAGAGAATGAAATATCTGACCGCTTTCCGGGCTGCGCTTCTGCCTGTGGCGGCGAAATATAAATCTGCACGACTTCCCGCCCGGAATACTCCGTGCTCACATTGGAAACCCTTGCCGATACAAAAAGTCTCTCGCCTTCCTGCCGCAGGTTTGTCGTCTGAATATCAAATTTCGCGTAGGTCATTCCGTAGCCGAACGGATACGCAGGTCGAATACCAAATGAATCAAAATAACGATAACCGACGAAAATCCCCTCCGAGTACAGCTCATCGTCCACATTTCCGTTCATCCCGGCATAGGTAAGCGCGTTCGGATAATCCTCATAATTTTCTGCCCAGGCCGCAGTCAGCTTTCCCTGCGGCGGTATTTTGCCGAGTAAAACATCTGCCAGCGCATTTCCCGCCTCCGCGCCGCCCAGTCCGATAAAAAGTAATGCCTTTACATGTTTCAGACTTCGAATGAACTTCGTATCAATGACGCCCACCGTATTCAGAAGCACAATCACCTCCGAAAAATGCGCATCCAGGAATCGAAGATTTTTCTTTTCATCCTCCAGAAGCTGATAATCTCCCGGAACATTTTTCCGATCAGCTCCCTCCCCGGAGCAGCGCGAAATCACAAAAACTGCCAGATCCGCCTCTGCCTTTCCGGTAATATCTGCCTCCGTAATCGCCCGCTGGGAAGATGGAACAAACGGCTGAGAATACATGGCAAGAACGCCCTGCAGCAAATCGCCTGCACCCTGAGCGCGTACCCAGTTATAGTACAGCTCCTGCTCTTCTTTCAGCTGTTCAGACATACGCGCCAGATACTCGCTGGTAGTGATCACAAATCCGGCATTCTTAAGCCCTTTCTCAATGCTCACCCCATTCCTGTAATTCATACTTGCCGCGCCAAGCCCGCAGATCAGCGTCTCTCTTGCACCGTCCCCGAAAAGCGCAATGTTCTCCGTTCCTTTTAATGGCAGACAATTCTTATTTTCCAACAACACAATTCCCTCAGCCGCTGCTGCTCTTGCAAGCTTTAGATGATCTTGCTCCATTGCTGTCTTTCCCTTTTCCGTTGTAGCAAAATACCTGTTCACCGCACACTCCTTCCCTTTTTATTCCCAGCTTATATTCTCCATCCGACATTTTCATCCATAATAATTTGCTGATCCCATTCTATTTGGATGTCCTGTTGCCTGTTATAAAGCTTTGCAACAACATCGCTTCCTGCAGTATTGAATAGCAATTAGAAACATGGCTCCGGACACGCTTCCTGATCGAAACTGGTACCCGAAGCCACAACATACTATCTGATACAAATCAGCCCTTCACTCCACCGATGACAATGCCCTTTACAAAATACTTCTGCAGAAACGGATAAATCACCATCACCGGTAATACTGCAATTACGGCGATTCCCATACGGATACCCACTGTCGGCAGTGTTACCTTGGTCGTGCCAAACAGGCTCGCATTTTTCGAGAGGAAATTGATATTGCTGATCATATTATTCAGAATCATTTGTATTGTATACAGGCTCTGGTCTGACACATAATACAGTCCGTTCATCCAGTCATTCCAATAGGTCAGGCCCACCATCAAAACCAGAGTCACAATCATCGGCTTGGATAAAGGAACTACCACTTTTGTAAGTACAGACAATTCACTCGCGCCATCCAATTTTGCCGCTTCAATCAGTGCATCCGGAATGCTTGCAGTGAAAAATGACCGCATCATAATGACATAAAACGCATTCATCATCAGATTCGGGACAATTAGCGCCCAGATCGTATTATTAATGTGAAACGTATTCGCGTACATCATATAAGTCGGAACCAATCCTCCATTGAACAGCATCGTAAAAAACAGGAAGAACGAAATCCCACTCCGGTATGGAAGATCTTTTCTGGATATTGGGTACGCAAACAGGATGGTAAGCGTCAGATTCGCCAGAGTACCGATGATCGTAACAAGAATCGTCATGAAATACCCGCGAAAAATCGTTTTCGCACTTTTGAAGATGTAGTTATAGGTTTCCAGGCTGAATTTTTCCGGAAAAAAGCTGTATCCGTTCTTAGCCAGTGTTGCCTCTTCTGTAAAGGATGACATTACCATCAGCAAAAATGGAAGCACACAGCATAAAACCAGAATAATCATAAACAAATTCATTAAAAATTGCTGCAATCGATCCTTTTCTACCATTTTACCCCTCCTCAGAACAATGCGTTGTCTTTATCAATCTTAGAAACAACCAGATTAGCGGTCAGTACCAGTATGAATCCACAGATAGACTGGAAAAATCCAGCCGCCGCAGATCTTCCTACGTCATTCAGCAGAATCAGCCCCTTGTAAACATACACATCAATCGTCGTTGTTACATTATACAGAAGACCGGAATTCTGAGGCACCTGATAAAACAGACCAAAATCAGAGTAGAAGACTTTTCCGATTGCCAGAAGTGTCAATGTAATGATAGTCGGCCGAAGACCCGGCAGAGTGACATTCTTTATTCTCTGCCAACGAGTTGCTCCATCCACAACGGCTGCCTCATACAGGGATGAATCAATACCGATTACGGTCGCGTAATAAATAATACTGTTATATCCGAAGCTTTTCCATAGATTCACGATCACTAGAATAAACGGCCAGTATTTGGGGGACATATACCAGTTAATTTTATTGCCTGTCAGGTTATTCACAAAACCTGCATCGGTAGCCAGAAGCGCGTATACAATATAACTGACAACCACCATTGAAATCAAATATGGAATCAGAATAAAAATCTGATAAATTTTTTTGGGCAGTTCTGCTTTAATTTCATTTAAAATAATAGCTACCGTAACCGCAAAAACCGTGCCAAGCACAATGAATACAAGATTATAACAAATCGTATTTCGAATCATAATGATTGCATCATTGGTACTAAACAGATAAGTAAAATTGCTCAGCCCTGTCCAGGCGCTCCCCCAGATTCCTTTTGCGTAGTCGTATTTTTTAAAAGCCAGGGTCAGGCCTCCAATTGGAAGGTAATTGTTTATCAGCAGATAAATCGTACCCGGTAACAGCATCAGATAAAGCTGCCAATACTTCATAATCCTTTTCCTTCTCGATTTTGTCGGTGCTCCGGCAGAATTTGTTTTATTGACTTTTATTGCAGAGTCAGACACTCTCTTTCCCCCTCTCTTACCTTTGCATTCTCTCAATACCTTATTTTAAAAACACGGGCAGTCAGCTGGTATACCTGACCGCCCGCATTCCATGATTATCCGGATTATTTAAATTCTTTCCAGTGCTAATTGACCTGTACTGCCTGTATTACTCAGCCAGGAACGCATCCAGCTCCGCCTGCGCTGCCTCTGCCACTTCATAAAATCCGATCGACTCGAGCTCTGACTGAATTGAAGGAAGAACATCGTCCAGCGCAATGCTTCCTGAAATCAGGGCATCCTTGTATTTATCTTCCAGATTCGTGTAGGCGGTCACAAAGTCTGTATAATCAGAAGTATCAAAGGTAAATCCAAAGGTAGCTGATACAGACACTTGTGCATCCCACTCATCAACGGTCGTCGCATAGTCCACTTCAATGGCCGAAGAATCAGCGACTTTTACCGGATTCAGGGTATAGTTCGGGTAAGCAGCTGTTGCAGCAAATCCGCCATATGGTTCATTCGTGGAATCCATACCTTCCGGATAATCCGCAAGGCCATCCTCATTAATTACATAATGCTCTCCCTCAATACCATAAGAAAGCAGAGTATGAAGCGTAGCATCCGTATACAGCGCAGAGAGAAGCGTAAATGCCTCATCCGGATGAGCACTGTTTACACTGATACCATACTGCAAATTACCAACATCCGTCTGAATCGCGTGTGGTTCGACAATCCAGTCTGTAACAACTGTATTGGAATAAATCTGGTCAAGCGGAGAGATGTCTGCATTGTGGAAGCAGCAGAATGCGGTTCCCGCGCTGACAAGGTCGCTGCCTTCGGATGTATTGCTGATCGCATCTGCCATAATCAACCCATCCTGATACCACTGATGCGTGTAAGAGCAGAGTTCCGCGAAGGAATCCAGTTCAAAGAGGCTCTTTAGCTCAGTAGATTCCAGATCCTCAGCATAGAGGAACGTGGTGCTTCCAATATTCCGATCCCAGGAGTAAGCCCACATCATTTCCGATGAAGACTGCGGAACCATAATGTAAGTAAGCTCCGGATGTGCTTCCTGTACTGCGTAAAGCACTTCGCCAAGGCTCTCATAATCGGTGATAGAAGACACATCAATGCCCATCTCTTCAACGATCTCCGCATTCATTACCACCTGCAGGCCGCCGCCATACTGGTACTTACGAACCAAACCATACAGCCGACCATCCACGGTTGATGCAGCCAGTTCTGTATCTGTAAAAACCGACTTCAATTCGTCGGATGCATTCTCAAAATAATCCGTGATGTCCAGGAGCTGGTTGTTCTGTACATAAGTCTGCAGCTGTCCCTCTGAATTGAAGTAGCAGGTCACGTCCACCGCATCGGTTGTCATCGCGAGGTTCACGGTTGTCTCAAAATTGCCGATTTCTGTATACTGCAAGGACACCTGCAGATTATAATTCTCTGCCAGATACTCGTTGAGAGCATCTTCTACTTCCGTAATTGCGTCCTCAGAGAATGTCGCCAACGTTGGAATATACAGTGACAGGGTAACCATATCGTCTGCAGCCGAAGCTCCGATCGGGCTGACTGCGCTCATTACCATTGCTGCGCACAACGCAGATGCTAATAATTTCTTTTTCATTTCTACTTTTCCTTTCTGTTTCATGATTGGTTGACTGCTGGTAACTGTTCGAACAAATACCGTTATAAACGAACTAACGCCGTTCACGATGTTTATGATGATGAGTATAACGAAAAAACAGGCCGGAAAGTAGTCTTTTTCCGACCTGGATTTGTGATTTTCCGACTTACTGATATGTTTTTTTCTCTCCGCTGCTGCCATTTTTCCGGTAGTCGGTCGGCGTCACTCCCATCACCTTCCGAAACATTTTCGAGAAATTGGTAAAATTCTCATACCCTACCTTGGACGCAATCAATGTCACCGGAAGATCTGTCTCAACAAGAAGCTTTCCCGCATAATCCATCTTATGCTTCAATAAATATTCCTTATAACGCATCCCGGTCTCTTTCAAAAACATCCGGGAAAAATAATCTTCATTCAGAAAAACATACTTCGCGGCCTCCCTTCGGGAGATCATTCGATCCATGTTTTCATCCAGATAGCGCAGCACTTCCCGAATCCTCTCCTGAATCGAATAAACAGGCTCGCCGTCTTCCTGCCCCGGCAGCAGGTTCTCGTATTGGCAAAAAACCTCATCAACCACGGTGATAAGCTGCTCCGCACTCGTGCATCGGGTTGTCAGTCTTTGATAAGAAAAAACTTCCGAAGCAGGAGCAGGCAATGTAATCTTCTGCTCAAAGCTGGCAATCGAACAGGCTTCCAGGAACGTATGCATAAGCTCCTGCATATAGCTGACCGTCAGGGCATTTTCCTCCTGCGCGTATTGCAGCAGATTCGTAATCTGATTTCGCACAAGTGCTTTATCTCCCCGAATCAGCCACCGTCCCCAGATCGAGCTGTCCGGTCTTCTTAATTCCAGCGTTTTAACAGGATCAACCAGATAAACCCAGTTTTTCTTCAAAATCCTGTCCGTACAAAAGCGAAACAGAAGTTCAATCTCACCTGGAAGTTCGTCCCTCACAAAGTTCCCGACAAACACGCAGCAGTCCCATTCCGCTTTCCATTGTTTTTCCATTTCCGGCTGCAGTAAAACCGCTCCCAACCGTTCCCGCAATGCAGTATCGTTTGACGGAGCATTCTTTTCGTAAAGTATAACACCGATATGTTCCCCATCCAGGCAACTGGTTACCGCTATCATCTTCTCTGCCTGTGCCTCAGTCTGAATTCGCTGATTCAGGCTTTCCCTGACTTCTGTCAGCCGCCCTTTCTTCCAGCGAAATTCTACCAGGCAGGGGAGATATCTCCATCCATCCTCCTCTGTATGAGAATCAATCTGCCACTCTTTCATGTTCAGAAAATGACTTCTTTGATGAAACATGGCAAATACATGCGTCTCCAGCGTCTCGGAAAGTCTTGCGTCATATTGTACGCTTTTCACCTGCAGAAGTCTCTGTTCCTCAATATGGTCTATACAACGACTGACTGTCTCCTCGATTTCCGGAATTCCAGCCGGTTGGAGAATATAATCAAACACCCCATTATGAATTGCTTCTTTTGCATAAGAAAAATCCGCATGAGATGTCAGAAAGATACAACTTACTTCAGGATAATGCTCACTCTGCCATTTCTGAAGAGCAATGCCGTCCTCGCCAGGCATCTCAATATCGGTCAGCATAATGTCAATCGATTCCCCATCCAGAATCTCTTTAGCTGTCTTTGCACTGTCCGCAGTAAATACACCCTCTATTTTTAATTTCCCCCAGTCAACCAGCTTCTCCATCACGTCCAGGACACGCTGTTGATCATCCACAATTAAGACATTCATTTCCTTCACCCGCGTAACACAAACCACTATCCTGCTATCCGAATTGCTAATTCTACAACCGCTCAGAACCGGAACGAATCGCAAGTCCGCAGCCAGAATCGCTGCCTTATATTAATCTTAAAAAATGCGGTAACACACTTCACTGTGCAGGCTCTTTCCGTTTTTTCACCGGAATAAACAGTTCGCTGACTGCTCCGTTCTCGTTTTCAAAATACCAGCCCGCTTCCTGCCCATACTGAATCCTCATACGGCTTAATAGATTAATTACGCCGACCCCGAGATTTTTCTCTTCGACCGGTTCACTCTGGTTTAGCATATGAAGCACTTCCTCCGGATATCCGATTCCATTATCGGTCACTCTCATATCCAGAACTTCCTGCCCTTCGATGATCAGTTTTCGGAGTGAAATATGAATACTGATATTCCTTTTCCCGGTGTCATCCGCATACTTTACAGAATTTTCCACAAAGGTCTGCATTGACAGAATCGGGATTTCCTGTTCCGGCAAATCATCTGCTATATACAGCTCACACAAAATCTGTCTCCTGCCCATCAGGTTCTGCAGTTTTATATAATTTTCCACAAAATCCCGTTCCTTCTGTGCCTCTACTAAACTTACATCCTTTTGAAGAAGGTAGCGCAGGTGTGCCGAAAGACACATCAAAAACCGCTCCGCGCTTTCATATTCCTTCAGCATCAGCATGTAATAGGCATTCTTAAGACAATTTGTATAGAAATGCGGTGCAAGCTGCAGCTTATAATATTGAAGCTGCGTGGTCTGCATCTCAAGCCGCTCCTCATAGCTTCTTATCTTGTACTGCTCAATCTCCTGTAACAACAGCCGAACCGTCTGGCGTACATCTTCTATCTCAATCAGTCGATTCGGCGCGTGAAATTCTATCTCCCAATCTCCCATCTGAAGCTGCCCGAGCGTCTCCGTCATATCCTCAAGCGGAGCCGTCACCTGATTCCGGATAAATCGATACAGATAGCACAGAACCACGACAAGCGCAAAAAACAAAGCCAGTACAATCACATGTACAGCACTGACATACAGCCACAGGCTCTGCGGAAGAATCTTAACCACTGATATGTCATACGATTCCAGCTTCTGGACATACACAACGCGTCCGGAAATCGTTGCCCAGCCTGGTGCAAGAGAAGCACACTCATCCGCTGTCAGTTCCAGCTCTCCTGACACACCATAGAATTGATTATCATAAAGGATCCCATAAGTCTCACCCTCACCAGTACTTTCCGGTAAACCATAGCTCAGGGACACCACTCCCATGATTGTCACAAGGGATTTCTTCATCATAACCGAATAATAAATCTCATCCCCGGCTTCAAATACCATATTCCCATAGTTATAAGAAAGAGATTCCAGGATTGCCTTTCCTTCGTTTTTAAGGAATTCTTTGTCTTCAAAAGACATATCCTCCCTTACGTAATAGACCTGATTATCTCCATTATTATAAAATGTGAACAATCCGCTCAGATTCTGAACCGATCGAACCTGTATGCGAAACAGTGTCAGAAGCTCATATACCGATTCATATGTATCAGCATCCGAAAGCGCATTTTTAAGACTGTCAAAGGCCTCATTTGAAATATAAATCTCACCTACCGTATCATTTAACTGCAGAATGCTGTTGTTCAGCGTTTCCGCGTAAGAATCCATCTCCTCCTGATGGTTACTGCGCTCCCTCCTCTGATAGTTCTGGACCATCACTCCTAGCAGTGTCAATGCCAGCGCGATCAAAATCAAAATCGCCCCAATTAAAAACCTGGAAATCTGTTTCTTAAGGCTGAACATCATTGCTCCCTCACGTTCCTGTGAATGATTCTTCCACAATTTGTCACCATATGGCTTTCGATTATTCTCTGGCAAAAATTATGTCCCTGACAGGCATCATTATAACTGAGCTTTATGAACTCTTTTATCTTCGCTCCAGATTATAATACCATAATCCAGGCACTTATTCTACCTTCGGTGCCATAAAAATCTCAGGGCAAAAAACAGAGAATACGGCTTTTGAACGTTCAAAAGCCGTATTCTATAAGTAAATATTTTCAATAAATCTGATATTACACAAGGCGCACCGTTGTCTTGTCAGCGCCGGCGGTCAATGCGTCTGCCTCAAAGCTCTCTTTTGCCTCGTCAAGCAGAGAACGGACATCCGCAAGCATAGCCTGCGCGGTATGCAGCTTCTCTGATGTCGCAGCATATCCGCCATCACCCGCCGTATGAGCCAGCCGATGCGACCAGCGGTATTCAAGAGCGATATGATCATCCAGCATATCAATCATCTGCAGAAACTGTTCTGTGTTTACTCCATTTGCGCACATTTCCTATTGTCCTTTCCATTATTCATTCCATGAATCTTTCCGGCTTTTCAGCCACGCTGCCACCTTATCAAAGCCCTCTCCGGTCCGGGCTGATGTTTCAAAGATCTCAAGCTGCGGGTTCAGAACACGTGCATGCTCACGCAGCGCATTCATATCAAAGTCCGGATTGAGCGGAAGATAATCGCATTTGGTCACAATCAGCGCATCCACTACTGCAAACATAGGCGGATATTTGCAGACCTTATCCCACCCTTCCGGCACCGAAAGCAGCATAATCCGGCTGTGACATCCCGTATCAAAATCAGCCGGGCACACCAGATTCCCGATATTTTCCAGAAAGAGCCAGTCAAACTCCATACCGGCGAATGCAGCATATGCCTTTTGCATCATTCCCATCTCGACATGACAAATTCCTCTGGTATTTAACTCAACCGAAGGAATCCCCGCTTCCTTGATCTTCCGTGCATCGACGTCGGATTCCAGATCGGCTTCAATCACACCAATCCGGATTCCGGGATCCTTGCAGAGCTGGTCGATCAGAGCAAGCAAAAATGACGTTTTACCGGCGCCCGGCGAACCCATCACATCCATCAAAAACATGTTTTCCTCTTTTCGCTGTCTCCGGAACTCATCTGCTGCGCGGTCATTTCCTTCAAGAATATCCTGTTTTACTTCTATCACAAGGGATTCATTCATCTGTTCATCCTGTCCTTCTACGTGGCAGCCATCATTTCTTGCTCATCCTGCCGACATTGTTCCGGGTTGGCAAACGCCACCTCAATATTTTTGACTGCGAATTCCATTCCGCTGTTCAACTTGTAATCGCGCTTTGCTTTGCATGCAGGGCATACCCATGTTTCTTCATTAAATATATTGATTGGAAAAATGAATCCGCACTGGTTACAGCGAACGGTATATGGAACGCGATAAATGACCATTTCCGCATTCTCCGCTACTGTTCCACGCGCAAGATACTGAAACAGTCCTTCAAAATAGTCCTCCACGATATCCCGCGCTTCTCCAATCACAAGATGAACCGCATGTACCTCACTTGCGCCGACCGCTTCCGCTTTCGTTACAACAATGTCGACCACTCTGCGAACAAGTGCCATTTCATGCATGACAAATCCTCTCCTCATCATTTCCATGGTATGAAAAGTGCAGTTTTACCTGCACTCTTCAGTCATTGCTATGTGCTCCGCGATAACTATACCGTATCGTTGCATACAACAAACATATCTTCACCAATATGAGACTCAGTGGATCCAGCCATGCTCAAAACGGAATTTTGCCTGCATATTGTAATCATCGAGCAGATTCGACGGCATAGCCGCAAAACGTTCTGCGGCCTTTGCGTTTAATGTAAGCTTACGTGCGCTCTTCGGACAGACCGTTCCGCACTGACCGCAGCGTACACACAGATCATTTACGGTCGGATATCCATCGTCATCAAGTGAAATCGCATACATCGGACACTGATCGACACACGCCCCGCATTTAATGCAGCTGTCTTTATCGTATACTAAATCGTAGTTGCTTGTATTCGGATATGCATTCGCAGCAGCTGCAGCCTCAACGCCGGAAGCGACATAGCCTTTCAGAATACCACAGCAGTCACCATGGCAGCTGCAGATAATCTCGGTATCCCGAGTATAGCAGCTCTGAATGACCATACCGTATTCTACACTCCGTTCAAGGATACTGACTGCTTCCTCCTGCGTAATCTGACGGGCAATTCCTTTTTCAATATAATATTCCGCTTCTTCGCCGAAACTCATGCACGTCTCCAGAGGATGTCCGCACAGAGGAGAGATATAGTTCTTTAATTCCTCAGAGCCAACCGCCGGAACCTGCTCTTCTTCTCCCGCACGGATCATGTTCGCCATACGGCACTGGCATGGGGAAACACCAATCACACTGTGGCGGGCAATGATCTTGCGCCAGTCGTCATTGAGAACAATCCCCTCCTCATCTGCCACAACACTTTCATCGCATGGTACGGCATAGTAAAATGGGGTGCCGGAATTCAGCTTTGCTCCTTCATCCTCGCCAAAATTAAAGACATTGTAGAACTTCGTAATCCAGTCTGTTTCATAGTAGCGGTCAAGGTTGTATTCATGAATGCCATGAGCTACGGCCACCTGATGATACTGAGTCATCCCGCTTCTGCGGGCACGCCACAGTAAACCGCGGCTGGCCAGATCCTCGCATAATTCTTCGCATTCCGTCTCGTCACGGCCAGTTTCCTGCGCCCACTCCCATGACGCGAACAATACACCCATAGGCATTGTTAGATAAGCCTCGGCTTCTTCTTCTGTGAATACCAGCTGGAGGAAATCAAACGCGGTGTCCTGTTTTGCGGTGCCTATGCCCCAGCCGTATGTATCCAGCAGCGTACGCAGCTTATTCCATACCGCTGGAATAACCGTTCCATCAGTGCAGGTATATTCCCCTTTGGAATCGATAAGCTCGCGGCGGCGGGAATTCAGTTCTTCCAGCGACATCGTACTCGCTCCAAATTCGACCAGGTCATCCGGCGTTACGGACCACAATTGTTCCGCACCGGCCTCGGCAACCTCCCCGGCAGCCGCCTCTGTAGCTTCTTCTGCGATACTCCTCGAAGGAAATCCGATCAACGCGGCTCCCAGTCCCATCACGCCCATTGCGCCCGTGCCTTTCAGGAACTGACGTCTTGAGATGCCTTTTTTCGTCTCTTCCGGCTCCACATTCACGTCCAGATTCAGTTTCTTAACTTCCTTTTGCATACGTATCACCCTCTCTTTCTTTTTTGTTTTGTGCTTATTGCCTGCAATTACCAGTTACCGCCGAGATATTACATGGTAACCTTTCACAATTTATTCATTTATTTTATCATCGCTACTTGACATTTACAAATCAATGTGCTTCTATACATATATAAGTTTTCCTTATTTAACTTGGGGAGATCATAGGATGAATATTAGAGAATTATCAGGTTTTGTTAAAATTGTAGAGCTTGGCAGCTTTTCTCTGGCCTCTGAATCGCTTTATATCTCACAATCCGCATTGTCGCAGCAGATTAAAAGCCTGGAGCACTCGATTGGATTTGATCTGTTTGAACACGGGCAGCGGCGCGTAAAGCTGACGCAGGCCGGTGAGCAATTCTATTTTCATACAAAAAGCATTCTGGAACTGTATCAGAACGCGCTTGAAGAAGGGCTTGCCCTCAGTCAGACAGATACCAGGCAAATCAAATATTTTCAGGTTGGCTGCCTGGGAGATCAGTATATTCGCTACTGGCTGGAGCTTCTGCGGATATCCTCCGATATCCGGCAGAATTATATGCCCCGGTTCGTGCGCTATGAAAACCAGGCCGCTCTTTTAACCGCTTTACTGAAGGGAGAAGTGGATTTGACACTGCAGATGGAAAGCGCTGACATCCAAAGCTGTCGGCTGAATTTTATTCCACTGACCAGTGTCAGAGAAGTATGCCATTTCAATCCAGTCAATCCATCTGCGGAGCTTCCTGCCAGGCGAATTTTGTCCGTAGAAGATCTGTTTCCATATACGCTGGCATTTCACAATGTTCCTGGCAAAACATTGTTCGAAGACTCCCTGCGCAGCTATATCCGTATGCACAGTCCGCAGACAAAAATTCTCAATCCACAGGATTTCTATATGGCGGATTACGCAAAACAAATCCTGCTTCTGGTTCCTTCTCCGCAGTTTACGAATCAGATGGGAACCCACGATGCCTTCCTGGATTTTGAGAATAATATCCGCGTAGGCTTTATCACATCTTTGGACTGTAAGCCTCAGGCGCTGGAATATATAAACTATATTTGTTCCTTTTATGCAAAAGCGGAGAAAATCTGGGATTTTTCCACTTTTTGATTCAAAAGCAGTACTGCAGTACCCTGCCGAAGCACAGAAAGAACGGTCGCCGGGAATGCGTGCCCTACGGACTGCATACAATTCATATTGACAAATAAGATTCCTATAAATGGGCCTGAAATCATATAGACAGTCAGCATCTGAACCCCATATCTCACAACCTCATCATCGTTGATAAATTTCCATAAATGCGGAAACAATAATTGCATATTACATGTAATTGTGGTATGGTAAGCATGTCTAAAAATAACTTCTCGAAATCTCAATGAATGAGGTTCTAACCGAATCCTGACAATTGAAAATCGTGCAGTAAAAGACAAAAGTGGGGGATTGATCTGGAAGCCTTATAAAACCATGGCTGAAGATTCCAGGAAGCTATAAAAAATCAAAAGGAGAGATATGATATGGATACCAGAAGCCTGTATACTCCGTTAAAAGAGGAAGGACTGACAACGTTAATCGTGCGATATGACTGGAAAACGGACAAGGGAATCATGTATGCCGCAAAAGAATGGGAGCCGGATATTAAATGGAGCGACTATGGGAAGACATTCTACACGGAAAGTTTTCTGACAGAAAATGATATTCGCTTAAGCAACCGTGAAACCCGCGATTTATATGAGAAGTATGGTCTGACAGAGTATGTAGATGAGATTTTTGAGCTTTTGCGCAAAGGCCGCTTCTTTGGGCTGGATTGTTATTACAATTCCCAGAAGGACTGGCGGTTTACGGCAAATCTTCACAGTTATATATTAGGCCGCAATAATAATGAGCATGCGATCTATACAGGAGGTATTCGCCGTCATGAAAAAGATGAACCGGAAATTGACGTAATCGTGGATGGACTGAATCTTGGCCGCGCACAAAGTCACAAGGATGTTGCTGCAAATCTTCCTTATGGTGGTGGAAAGATTACTGTACAGGCGGAACAGGTCAACCTTGAAGACAAAGATGAGCTTGGATTCCTTTCCTACGCCCTGGATAAGGTGCGCTTCTTTACAGGCCCCGATATGAATTATCCGGTGGAGTTGGCTGACGCAATGGCAGAGTTCACCATCAATATCAGTGCAGGCCTCAGGAACAATCCGATTGGCCCATCCGGCGGGCCTACTGCATGGGGTATTGAGTGCGCCATGCACAAGGCAGCAAAATTCTGGTTCGGGGATGAAAGCCTGAAAGGCCTGAAAGTGGCGGTAATGGGTCTTGGTGCGGTCGGCTTCCCGCAGGCATGCTATCTGATCGAAGACGGAGCCGAACTGATTGTCTGCGATAAAGATCCCGCGCCTGTTCAGGCACTGAAGGACAAGTATCCGAACATCGTCATTGAAGAAGCAGGCGTGGATGAAATCCTGAATGTAGAAGCGGATATTCTCTGCCCATGTGCAATCGGCGGGTTTATCACGGAAGAAGTGATTGATAATATGAAGTTCAAAATGGTATTCGGTGCTGCGAACAATCAGCTTCATGCAACCAATAAAGAAGAAGAAATTGTCCTGGCGGAGAGGCTTGCCGACCGCGGCATTCTTTATCAGGAGTGCTGGGTACAGAACATCGGCGGCGTGATGGCGGGGACGGAAATGCATTTGCACCGTGAGAAAGCGGATCGTGATGCCTTGATGGAGAAGATTCAGAAAATATGCAGTGAAAAGACCGAAGTGAATCTTCGCCAGGCAAAAGAATTGGGAATTACACCCACTGAAAATGCTTACCGTTCCGTTGAAAACCGCATTTACATATAAAACTGCAAAAGGAAGGAAAGTTCATGGGACAGGATACAAATTCACGTGATAGCTTTGGCACACGTCTCGGGTTCCTGCTGTCAACGATTGGTTTTTCCGTAGGTGTCGGAACGCTTTGGAGGTTTCCCTATATATGCGGCACATATGGCGGAAGTTTATTCCTGCTGACTTATATCGCCTTTATGATCATTATCGGAATCCCTCTTTTTACAGCAGAGATTTCTCTGGGGATGGCATCCCGGAGATCTCCGGTGGCAGCTTATCAGACGCTTTCAGGGAAAAAACAATGGGGCATTGTCGGATATTTCAATATGATCTGCATTGTCCTTGTGATTGGATATACGGTTCCCGTCTATGGATGGATACTTAACTATATTTTCGCAACTGCAGCAGGGACATTTGAAACGATGAGCAGTGCCGAGGTGACATCCTACTACAGCACGATGTCTGCAAATTATCCGATGGTATTTGGAATGATTCTTCTGAATTGTGTACTAACCATGCTGGTGGTGCGCAAAAAACTTCAGGATGGGGTTGAGAAAATAGCAAAGGTGCTGCTGCCCACACTGGCAGTTGTCATGATCCTGATTACCATCATGGGTTTACGTCTTGACGGCGCTGTAGAAGGTGTAAAATTTCTGTTTATTCCGGATTTTACAAACTTCAGCGGTCAGGCAGTGCTTACAGCGCTTGGGCAGACCTTCTTCTCTCTGGGTATCGGAATGGCAGTGGCACTGGTTTTTGGCAGCTATCAGAAGCCCGGAGAATTGAACGCGGTGAAAAACTCACTTATTGTCAGCTGTGCGGTGATCTTCGTGGCGGTCCTGGCCGGACTTATGATTTTCCCGATGACTACAGCCCTGGGACTTGACGTGGAAGCTGGTCCGGGACTGACATTTATCGTTATGCCCAATGTATTTAATACAATCCCGCTTGGCCGTATATGGGGTACACTATTCTACATTGCGTTTTATATCGCAGCGTTTTCTTCTGGTATTGCGGGGTGGGAAGCAGTGATCGGTTTCCTGATGGATTGCTTTTCTCTTACGAGGGCAAGAGCCATGATCGGCGCGTTCCTTCTGGTATGTGTAATCGGCATTCCTGCGGCGCTGTCTACAGAATTATTTAACTTGTTTGATGTGATAACAAATAATGTATTTTTGACGCTGGGTTCATTCTTTATGTCTGTCTTTGTCGGATGGGTGTGGGGAATAGACAAATTTGCGGAGACAATCGGCATAACTGATCAGCCGACGCTGGTCAGGATATTGGGATTCATCATTAAATTCCTTGCGCCGATTGTAATTGTTATATTTTCACTGTCGTTATTCGGGATTATTTAATGCCCGATGGATGATTACCGGCGGAATGTTCCGCCCCTGGAGGGAATTATGCAGGAGAAAGTAATTCGCTGCTCTTTGGTAGATCAAGTGCAGGCTTTTATTATAAAGCGCATCCAGAGCGGGGAGTATGGACCGGGAACCAGATTGAATATTGAAGAGCTTGCAAAAGAATTCGGAGTCAGCCGTACCCCGGTAAGGGAAGCCATCAATCGTCTGATCCAAAATGGAATTGTGGAACAGAGATACAATGCGGGTCCCTGCGTGGCGTCTTTCAGCAGGGAACAACAAATTGATATTGTAAAAGCAAATATGTTTCTGTTCAAGGGTGTCTTTACCATGCTGCGGGAGGAAGCGGACTGGTCCGGGCTTGCGGAGGAACTGAAAACAGTGCTTCAGGAACAGAAAGCCGCATTTGAGGTGGATGACAAGGTAGTGTTTAATGAAATGTCTGTCAGATTTCATGAAGTCATCATTGCGTATTGCCCTAATGTAGCCCTGAGAAATTTTACGCTGCAGTCGCAGCATCAGATTACTATATCAACTCTTCATTATCAGGTGGAATCAGAATATCGCGAGCGGAGTCTAAAGGACCACCAGAATATTTATGAGGCTATCGCATCAAATGATATACTGAAAGCGGAAGCCCTTATGCATGAGCACAATGCTTTCTCTCTGGCGTTCATCTCAAAAGAGAGTGAAGAGCGCTAATAATGATGATACTTCGTAAAATTCCTGCCAGGTATCACCACACTCTTCGGAGCATCTATATCAGAGCTGCGCCAGTGGCCATGTCAGATTAAACTTGTTCCAGTAAATGCACCCTGATTTGACAGGGCAAAACTGCTGATTGCTGCCGACTGTTCAGCCTATGCCTATGCTAATATGCATTCTGAATTTATGAAAGGCAAGATCACACTGATCGGGTGCCCAAAACTTGACAGCATAGATTACAGCAAAAAGTTAATAGAAATCATCAGCAATAACGACATTCAAAGCACCACGATCGTCCGTATGGAGGTTCCGTGCTGTGGAGGGATGGCAATGGCTGCAAAGAAGGCTCTTCAGATTTGCTCCAATCATAATATTTTCTGTTGTCATCACAAAAACACAAACACACATATAATCGCAGAGCGTATTAATATACTGAAACCATGACCGGAAATTAGACCGATGTCCTGAGCTTTCGCAAAAAAAGATTTCCTTTTCACGTTGATTCCCGGATAACCAGCTCTGTATCGAGAAACATTGACTTCACCTCACCATATGGGTCATCAAGAAGCTCCAGCAGCATCTCGCATGCGGTATAACCCATCTGGAATTTGGGTTGATTCACTGTCGTGAGTGAAGGCGTGGTCATCGCAGCAAATTCGATATTATCAAATCCGACTACGATAATATCCTTCGGAACATTGAGCTGATAGCGTTTGGCAGCTCGTATCACTGCAGCAGCAAAAATATCCGAAATTGTGAAAAAAGCATTTGGACGCACTTCCGCATTCAGGAGTCTGCTCACAGCCGCATATGCCATGTCATAATTGACCTCCGGGAGCTGCACCACCCATTGCTTCGGAATGGTAATCTCCGCTTTTTTCAAGGCATCCAGAAAGCCTTTCTGACGCTCCACTGCATATTTAAAATTCCCAGGTCCGTTAATCATGGCCAACTTGTTTTTGCCGCAGGAGATCAGATATTCGGTTGCATCCTCTGCGGCACGTGCATCATCGATTGTTACATATGGAAGATTTGCATTTTCATTAAACTCGCAACATTGTACAATCGGCGCAATATTGCGAATCTGTTCCAGAGACTCTTCCGGCAGCCGGTTCAGCAGGATCACTCCCGCTGCATCCACACGACGGAGCAGATTGCAGAATTCCAAAAGAGTACCTCTATTTAATGGCGATTCGTGTAGCAGCAGATGGCAGCCGTGCGCCTTTGCGGATGTCCGGGCGCCGCGTATCACTTCCTGATAAAAAATATTTTCAATGCCGGGAATGTTCATGACAATCAGAGGCTGTGTTTCTTTTGAGACAGTCACTGTGTTTTCGATCTCGTATCCCAACGAAATCATCGCGGCTTCCACTCGCCGGATCGTTGGCTCCTTTACCAGATTCCGATGATTCAATACGCGTGATACCGTTGCCGGTGATACCTTTGCTGCCTGTGCAATTGAAGAAACTGTCACCTTCTTATTCATACTCTTGTTCTGCCCATTTCTCCGGCATTCCATCTGATGATCGAACGTATCGAAATTCCTTTTCGATAAAAAACTGCATGACTGTCGTTAACCTGATCACTGGGTTCTCGGAGCCACTCCTGTAAAAATATTTATGGTTTGCCAGTTCTGTATTTCATTTATTCCGTTTTTTTCAGTTTTCCTCTGATCTTCGGTCCCAGGATCTGCACCATAATCACAAGGAGCAAAATGATTCCTTTGATCGCGTTATTAATCAGAGAGTCCATCTTCAGCGATACGATGATTTTATCAATGATGGTATAAGACATCGCGCCAAACAGAATACCGAAGCATTTTCCCTTACCACCCGACATGCTGATTCCGCCGAGAACGGCAGCGGCAATCGCGTACATTTCATAGCTGCTGCCTGTGGTCGCCGGATCAGCGGATGCATTCATGGCAATCCACAGAAACGAACTGACGCCTACCAGAGCTCCTGCAATCGCAAATACGGAAACCTTCATCATCGCGACGTTAATGCCTGTCATCTGTGCACCCTTTGGATTACTTCCTACTGCATATACCTTTTTCCCATATTTTGTACTAGTTGTAATATACACGAAAATCAGAGTAATTGCAATCAAAATCAGCCCCACGATCGGTACCGTCGCTATTTTCCCGTTGCCAAAATTGTAGAGTGGCTGGTATGAAGACAACTCGTTCGACATACGATATACGGAGCTTCCGCCGCCAATCAGTTCCTTGTCAATATGCTGACAAAAGTACTGTGCAAACGAACGATAAATCAGCATCGTCGCCAGGGTCACGATAAAAGCCGGCATTTCTACCAGGCCCACCATTACACCATTCAAAAAGCCGCAGAACGCGCCAAACAGTAACGCAAATAAAAGCAAAAGAAAAATATTATCCGTAATGTTAAAAATGACAACGGAAAAGCCGGCGACAAAAGCGAGCATAGAACCTACTGAAAGGTCAATCTCGCCCGTAAGACAGATCAGCCCCATCCCGACGCCAATAATTCCAATTACCGCCGAATGCCGAAGGATATTCATAACGCCGCTCCAGGTCAGTCCGTTGCTGGCAAGTGCATAAACAATAAAAATCGCGATAAACACAAGAACATAGCTGTATTCTCCACAAAACCGTGCGAACCGGTCAAAAGCAGTGGTTTCTTTTTTACTCATTTCACATCCTCCTTAAGCCTGTGCCGCGTTGGTCGAATACATCATCACGGTCACTTCGTCAATCTCATCATGCGGCAAAAGCTTTATAATACTGCCGTTATAAAATACCGCGCAATAGTCGGCTACCTTCTGTATTTCTGGTATTTCCAGCGTATTAATCAAAATCGTTTTCCCACTCTTTGCCAATTCCAGAATCAAACGATATATCTCTGCTTTCGCTCCCACATCTATCCCCTGCGTCGGATTGTCCAACAGGAGAATTTCCGCATCTGTATTCAGCCACCGTGCAAGAAAAACCTTCTGCTGATTCCCTCCGCTTAAGGATGTAATCTTATCCGAGCTGTCATTTGCTTTGATATTCAGCATTTCTTTATATTTATCATAGCGAGCTTTTTCACTGCTTTTGGAAATATGAAATTTCCATGCGGAAAGCGTATGCTCCGCCAGATACATATTTTCCAGAAGCGACAGATCCGGGATTACAGAGTTTTCTTTACGGTTGGCCGCCAGCATCGCGATTTTATCTTTCATCGCAGTATGTATGCTGTGGTTATGAATGGTCTTCCCCAGCACGGTCATCTCCCCCTCCCAGGCGTCTGTAACTCCAAACATGCACTGCATCAATTCACTGCTCCCAGCCCCCTGCAAACCGGTCAGGCCAACAATGCTTCCTTTCTGTACAGCCAGTGAAATATCGCGAAAGCCCGGCCCGGTGAAATGTTTCATCTCCAAAACTGTCTCTCCCAGCGGTCGTTTTACATAGACATTTCCTTCGGAATATTTTTCACCGACCATCATACGGGTTACAGCCTCTGGTGTTGTTTCTGAAATCTTTCCGTCGCCGCAAAATTCTCCGTTTCGGAATACCGTATAACGATCCGCCAGTTCGAAAATTTCCGGCATCTTATGTGAAATAAAGATGAAAGAGGTTCCTTTCTTTTTTAGATCATTCACAATACTGAACAAATGTGCTACTTCCTCATTGTTCAGGGACGTAGTCGGTTCATCCAGGATCAGCAGCTTCGCATTGAAAAACAACGCTTTTGAAATTTCCAGCAGCTGCTTCTGGCTGGTTTTCAAATTGGAAACCATCTCCGTTGGATCAATATCCACACCCAGTTCTCTAAAAAGCTTCTCCGACTCCCGGATCATACGTTTTTTATCCAGACGCCCTGTTTTTGTCGTATATTCCTTTTTTAAAAAAATATTTTCATAAACCTTCAGATCGTTAAACAGATTCAGCTCTTGATGCACAAAGGCAATTCCAAGGGTTTCTGACTGTTTAATTGTAATATTTTTCAGGCTGTTCCCGTCAAATTCTATTTCACCCCTGTCCCGAGGCACTACACCGGTCAGTACATTCATGAGTGTCGATTTTCCTGCTCCGTTCTCGCCAAGCAGGGCATGTACCTCTCCTTTTTCTACCGTAAGCTGTACATCCTTCAAAACCTGTACTCCATTAAAAGATTTACAGATGCCATTCATCTGCAATAAACTCATAGCCATTCCTCCTGTTTGCAAGCGGACAGGGAATTTCTTCCCTGTCCAAAAACCTGCTTCTGCCATTTCCCGGCCGCCTGACCAGGCCGCAATCTACTATATCAGGATCTGTCACACAGTTGCTTATGAGAAGGACTCGTATTCGCTTACATTCTCTGAATTCACAATTTCGCATGCAATGACATGATCCTGCTCTACCTCGTCGCCATTCAGATAGTCAACCATATCCTGAATCGCAGTCTGAATCATGGCAGGGCTGTAAGTAACCGACACAATGCCGCCGCATTGTTCTGCAATCTCTGTGTAGGACTCGCCGCGAATGACCGCATAAATATCTTCCAGTCCGCCGCAGCCTGTAATGTAAGGCGCATTTGCGAAGAAAGTCTCTTTTGTGCTGTCATCAATTCCGCCGCCTTCAAGTGCCTCAAGGATACCCATTGCCAGCTCATCATCCTGAGCATAGATCCATTTAATTTCCGCATTGGAAGCATCACCCATCAGAGATTCAAAAGAAGTTTTTGTGTCCGAACGGCTCCAGTTCATCGAACCGGAATAAATGATAGAATCCAGATCATCCTCAGTCCACATATCCTCTTCCGCGATTGTGCTGCCATCATATTCGAGTGCTCCGGTCAGATAATCGGTAAAACCAGAATCACGCAGAGAAGTAACAGAAGAGGTATCACCTTCATAAACATATACGACGTCGCCCGGCTCCAAACCTTCAGATACAAAATAAGCGGCTGCCGCAGCACCAATCCCCTCATTATCACCTTTTACGTTTGATACTGCGCTGTCAGATACTGCGTCGATAATCCGGTCGAACGCTACATACGGGATTTCCGCATCTACAAGCTGCTGAATCGCAGACTGTACGGTGTCATCAATCGGCTGAACAACAACTGCGATATTGTCTTTTCCTGACGCAATAATATCCTCAATATTGACGATTTGCTCAGCTGCGTCCGCAGAAGTGATCAGCTCAGCGGTGTAGGTGCCTTCCTCGTTAATTTCCTCGATCTTTGCCTTCGCAAAAGTTGCTACTGAACCAGTCCATCCGTGATCCTCCGGAGCGGTCAGGACATAAATGTGAGTCGCGTCCGCGCTCTCCTCCGCCAATACAGGAACTGCACTGCTCAGTACCATGGTTGCTGCCATCAGGCATGCTAACTGTTTCTTCATTGTAAATTCCTCCTTTTTGTTTGATTGGTTTGTTTTATAAGAAACGGTTCAGTACCGTTTTCTTCGAAAAATGGCTGTTTTCTTATGTTTTTTCTGTTACCAGGTGCCAGTGGCATCTGGTTGGCCCTCGCCTCGCCGGATGGAATCCCACGCTTCGTACGAGATATTCAACGGCCGGAGCGGCAGCAAAGGCATAACGTCATGAATCTGAGCATTAGCGCTCGGTTCCTGAATTTCGGTCCTGTATCATCAGATGACGAACTGACGCATATATCGCAACGAGAGCTCCAGGCTGTCATACACCCTATCTTTTGAACCTTCAAACGCCTTATCCTCAACCTCGATGCAGGTATATCCCTCGTAACCGATATCCGTCAGCGCGGACACATAGCGCCCCCAGTCCACATCTCCCAACCCCGGAAGCTTAGGACTCATATACTGAAGCGGATAGGCCATCGTCCCACACTGTTTCAGCTTCTCCGGATACAACTTGATATCCTTGTAATGAACGTGGAAGATTTTTTCCCTGAACTGATATAGCGGCTGAATGTAATCAATCATCTGCCATACAAAGTGGGACGGGTCATAATTAATTCCAATATAGTCGCTGTCCAGGATCTGAAATACCTTCTCCCAGATCACCGGCGTCGTCATCAGATTTTGCCCACCCGGCCACTGATCTTCGCCAAACAGCATCGGACAGTTTTCGATGGCAATGCGCACCTTCTGCTCTTCCGCATATCGAAGGATCGGCGGCCATATCTCCTTCACCAGTTCCAGATTTGCTTCCACAGTTTTTGTCTGGTCTCTTCCGATAAAGGTCGTCACCAGATTTACGCCCAGCTTTTTGCTTGCGTTGATCACCTTATACAAATGCGCGATGTTCGCAGCGCGCTTCTCCAGGTTGCCATCCATAGTGTTCGGATAAAATGCCAGCGAAGAAATCTCCACCTTCTTTTCGCGGCAGTAATCGAGGATCTCCTTCGCAGCCGTATCATCCAGATCTCCAACATCGATGTGACTGACGCCCGCATAGCGACGTTCCGCTTTTGCTTTTGGCCAGCAGGCCACCTCCACACACTCGTATCCCAGTTCCGAAGCGGTATCAATCACTTCACGGAAATCCGCCTCCTCCAAAATCGCACTTACAAATCCAAGTTTCACGCCTGCTTCTCCTTCCTTATTCGTTCACACATACGGTCTTTCCGGTCTCGCTGGACTCCAGACTTCCAAATACTGCCCGCATCGCTGTCAAAACACTCCTGCCAGAAACCGCCGCTTCGCTCCCGGATACGATCGAATCGATGAATGCATCGATGATTCCTGATTTTGTCTGGTTGTCATTGGTCTGAATCTGGTCGATGTCATAATAAACGCGGCCCCCATCTCTGCGAATCATCTCCAGGCAGTACCTCTGGTTCTCATAGATTTTCAAAATACCTTTAGTACCGTAAATAACCGTAGAATTATCTTCCTCGCCATAAAACGTCCAGCTTGCGGTCATTGTGCCAATAATTCCGCTCCTCATTTTATAAATGCAGATCGCATTGTCATCGACACCAATCAGCTCTCCGCTTGAATCCCGTTTATCCAGAGTCGTTACTTTTGCCGTCGTCTCCACAACCGTATCATCCAGCAGATACTGGATCAGGTCGGTTTTATGTACACCCAGATCTGCCATGGCACCCATTGCGGCGCGCTTTTTATCAAAAAACCAGTTCTGTGGCCCCGCGTCAACGCTCCAGGTCTCCGGTCCGCCATGACCAAAGGTCGTGCGGAAGGAAATTACTTTTCCAATATCACCTCTTGCAATTAAATTCTTTGCTTCCGCATGTGCCTTGGCAAAGCGCTGATTTTGACCAATCATCAACAACTTCCCTACCTCATCCGCAGTTCTGACCATAGCCTCACAGTCTTCCAGATTCGTTGCCATCGGCTTTTCGCACAGCACATGCTTTCCGGCCTTTAATGCCGCCAGTGTAATTTCTGCGTGTACATGATTAGCAACACAGATGCTCACCGCGTCAATCTCCTTGTCTTCCAAAAGTTCTTCCATAGTGGAATATGCTTTGCACTGACAGTTCACTGCCAACTCCTTCGTGCGTTCCAGATTCATATCATACAGTCCTGCCAGATGAGCATCCGGATTCGAAAGATATTCTGGAATATGACGAACCTGTGCGATCTTTCCACAACCAATAACACCGATATTTATCATCCTTATCACTCCTTCTTTGTTTCATTTTTTCAACCGTTTTCATGAAAGAAGATAACATTTTTTCATTCGGATGTCAATTATTTTGTAGTTCTTACATATACTTTCTATGTTTTGCATCATTATTTTTGTGCATATTTGTGCATTTTACTCTCTTTCTCTTACATTTTTCTGAAATATTTTCATATATTTCATTTTTCAGATGAGTTGCATCCTGCTTCATATAGAATGCTTCCATATACATCCTGCGCAATCGAGCAGGATGCGGCTTGTCGGCTCCTACTCGCCGCGCACGGTTGCTGTGTGCCAGTGGCACGCGTTTAGCAACGGCCGGAGCGGCAGCGGAGACGGGTGCGGCACCAGCCGCAAAATTCCTTGCCTGGCCCTGCGCAGAACAAAAGTGTGCTTCGCACACACTCACGAATTTCATTCCTTTTCAAGAAGCACACTTTTGCCGCGCCGCTGCACAAGGGAAAAGATGCCGAGAAATTGATGAGCGAAACTTTTGTCAATAATTTTCCCCTGGAAAAATTTCACGTTGAACGCTGCAAGCACTGTATCGCCGTTTCAAGCCGCGGCTACATAACAATGCACGGAATCTGTCTTCGCACGGCGGAAGACGAGCTCCATACCTATAGTCTGGATCTGCAGGTTCCCATGCAGGTAAATTCAGGTAAATACGATGTAGAACAGTATATCCCGGAATATAACAAAGACTTTGTTTTCCAGATGGCCGGCCCCAGATCTCTGGAACTCGTAGAAAATGTTCTCCAGGAAGATATTCATGATATGAAATTCATGGAATTTCGCAATTACTCTGTGCTCGGACGCCCTGTTCGTGTTCTGCGTATGGGAATGGGCGGCACACTTGCTTATGAATTCCATGGAGCCATTGAAGATGCACTTCCCGTTTACGAAGAAATCATCCGCGTAGGGAAAAATTATGACCTGAAGCGCCTCGGTATGATCTCCTATATGCTGAACCATACTGAAAATGGATTCCCGCAGCTTGGCAAGCATTTTATGAGTGACTGATCAGACCCGGATGTGCTGGAATATATGGCATCTCTCGGCTCTGACGCCGAGGACAGTATCAATATCTTCGACACAGGCAGATATCTCGAGACTGATAGCGGAACACCCTTACATGGCAGCCTCAAGGATCTGGGAGAAGAAGCGTATTACGCAAATCCGTTTGAGCTTGGCTGGGGCAAGATGGTGTCATTCGCACATGATTTTAATGGCAAAGAGGCGTTGGAAAAGATCGCAAACGACCCGAAGACCCGGAAGATCTGCACTCTGGAATGGAACGCGGAGGATATCCTCCAGATATTCGCGGGGTATCTGGACGACGATGAGAATCTGCCGGATCCGTTTTCATTCCCTTATGAATATTATTTCGAGGATATGGGAAATCTGCAGGACAAGGTTTTCAATGCAGATGGCAAGCTGATCGGCCGTTCCTGCGGCTATGAATATACCGCTTATTATAAAAAGTGTATTTCGCTTTGCACAATTGACCCGGAATATCTGCAGGAAGGAACAGAAGTCACGATTCTCTGGGGCACCAGTGGAACAAGGCAGTTCAAAATCCGTGCAAAGGTTGCCCGTTTCCCATATCTGGATCTCGCAAACAACAGGGAATATGATATCGACTCCATTCCCCGTTTTAAAAAATAAAAAGCCGAGATGGACACCATGCCCGCCATTGGGTGTGGTGTCCTTTTGAAGGAGGAAAAAATGAAGAAAACATCTGGTCAGCAGCATAGTCAGTACTATACAGCATCAATCATTATTACAATGTGTCTGATGATGACACTTCTCTTTATGGATATCCCGGTTACGGTATCTCTTGCCCAGATCTACAAGGATCTTGCAAATAATAACACCTTTCTGGAAACATTCATCGTCACCGGTCCGTTTGCTATCGGGTTATTGTGGACCGCGGTTTTGACCGGCCTTTGCCAGAAGTTCAGTAAAAAGAAGCTGCTGATCATTCATTGTCTGATCGGCTCACTTGCCGCGGCGCTTTCCGCTTTTTCACCAAATATGTACATATTTGCCCTTTGCAGAGCGGTCACAGGATTTGCAAGCGAACCCTGTATTGCGTTGATCAATGCGATCATTTTTGAATTATTTCAGGACAATTCGGACGACAGTGCCAAAAT
Source organism: Lachnospiraceae bacterium (assembly GCA_021202075.1). Classification (GTDB taxonomy): domain Bacteria; phylum Bacillota; class Clostridia; order Lachnospirales; family Lachnospiraceae; genus Choladousia. The sequence continues at coordinate 36,805 of JAJQDT010000082.1, forward strand.
TCTGAGTTACACGAATATGTTCGGATGTGCTTATAGTGTTTTGCTTTCCGCATTATGCGGAAAGCTCGCTAATCTGAACTGGAGATTTTCCCAGTTATGCAATCTTATACCGCTGGCAGGGCTTATCTTTTTTGTTCACTTTATTCCCGAAAAACCCCCGGGACAGCGCCAACAGAAGAGAATTCCAAAGATAACAACAGTATGCCGAAAGGCAGCCGCCTGCTGACCTGTGTCATCCCCGTCATTCTGATCGCTTTTGTTTTTATGCTGTTCTTCTATTGTCTCCAGGTCTATGTTTCACCCTTTACGGAAGAAATCAGTCTGGGCAATGCTTCGACGGCAGGGTATTTATTTTCATGTCTGAGCGCGGGACTTGCTATTGGATCCTTTTTATTTCCTGGTGCTGAGAAAAAAATTCATACCATGATAATCCCTGTATGTCTGCTGATGAACGGTATACCTGTTATTCTGACCATTATGTTCAAAAGTTTATTGTTCACATATGTAACCTACTTTGTCATCGGTGTTTTCTACAGCATTTTATACTGTTACATTCCATTCCTGCTCTCAAAAATTTTCCCGGAAAACCTTTCGCTGACGCAGGGAATGCTGCAGATTGCAAACTGTCTGGGAATGTATCTGGCCTCCTTGGTTCCCTATCTGTCCGGCTGGCTGAGAAACGACGGAAGTTATCAGGGCGCATTTTTATTCAGCGCATGGATACTGATCATTCTTTCCATAGTTGCACTTGTCTTTGTGATATTTAACAAAACTCTGCGAAAAGAAGCACGCTCTTTGTAGATGCGGCAGAGGCTTTCAAAGAAGTAATATTTCAGGTAATAAATCCGAGGTTTGACAGCAGAAAAATTGTGTAAAGCCTTTGGATTAATGAAAAGATGTTGAGGCCTGAATAGCAGATTTTGCTGTTCAGGCCCTGATTGCTTTGTTACATGAATTTCGTTGACATGTCAAAAGTGCCTGCTGATGCGTAGCATCGGCAACTATCGGTATACTTTCACTAAATATCAGGACATCCAGTTCTTCCCGGTAATAATGGCATCATAACCATGTATTTTTATTTTGTCGCCAATATGGAGCTTATCTTTCTTCGCCAGGATATATCCATTGTTTACCTCTTTTACGTAGGAATATACCATTTTTGACACACGCCCGACTTCTTCATCCTCGCCATCAATAAACACCGGTTCGCCGGGTCCGCCATATTGCTTCGAACGAATATAGATGTCTGCTTCCGGTACTTCAAAGCCTACCATTTCTCTTTCAGGCCCCTGCTCTTTTATCTTCAGGAGTGCTTCCTTTCCGATAAAGTCTTTATCCCACTTTATGTTTTTCTCAAGCCCCACTTCAAACGGATTTGTATGGGCAAGATCCCGCATATAATAAAAGTTTGCTTCCGTAGGAAGCGTCCAGGACATGACCTGAAATTCCGTCACCTGTTTACCGCCTTCTTTTTCAACCGCAGACTTTAAAAGCGTCTCTAATGTGTCACAGTCATCCGGACGGATATAAATCTCGTAGCCATATTTTTCACCGGTAAAGCCGCCCCGGTTGATCATACAGGCGATACCCTGAATTTCAGCATCCTTATGGGCAAAAAATTTGAGTCCTGTAACAGGAGCTCCCAGCAATGTTTCCATCACCTTTGGAGAATCTGGTCCCTGTACTGCATACATCTGCCACTCGTCTGTTATTTCTGTCCATTCCACATCATAATCGCCCTGATGAAAATACCACCAGTCGTCAGTTTTCGTCGCGAAGAGTGTGGAGACCCAGTATTTATCTTCAGCCATACGCATAATCACTACATCGTCCAGTATTTCACCCTGTTCGTTCAGCATCGTAGTATAGCGGTCACGGCCTACTGCAAGAGAGGCGATATTATTCGGATAAATATAATCCAGGAAGGCAGTTACATCCGGGCCGGTAATTTCCAGAAGCTGATGGGTCCAGAAATACCAACCGACATTGTTTCTGACCGCCATATGCTCAGAGCGTTTCATATCGTCATACTTAAAAATATTTTTATACATTCTGCGCCCCTCCTACATGAATTTATCGATTCTTTTTGCAATTTTAATACGCATTTTCCCTTTTGGAGAGTCTTCTTCCCACAATGACCACTGCGCATTGACAAGAGTTTTCACCATGCCTCCCCACATCCAGAGATGTGCTTCCGGCACGTCTTTTGTGCCAGTGATTTCCAGTCCGGTACGGTTTATCACAAGAATGACTTCTTCCTTATTGAATGCTTCTACCGAGTAGTCACAGACCAGGGACTGCAGCAACATCTCAATCAGCCCGCCCATGATCCGTCCGTCCTCTCCTATAGAATCCGGGACTCCAAGCCAGTCTCTGCAGCCCTTTATCGCATAGCGTTCGCCAAACATTGCCTTGCCGGATGCTTCCAGCACACATTTCAGAATGTGATCTGCCTGTTCTCGGGTCACATACCCGCGTTTGACGGTTTCTGAAATTGCCGGTAATATGTAAAGCGATGCCGCAGTAGACATATTGATCATCTGGTTGCTGGAATCCGTCTCGTTGTTAGTGCCATTTACAAACCGATAGCCGCATTCTTCCCGGAACATCATGGATTCACTGACGCAGTCCTCTTCTGCTGTAACTTTTTTCATGTCCTCGGTTACAGCCGGTCCAAAGCTTTCCCAGAGCGCATGCTCCGGAGCCGGGTATTTTTCCCGGGATTCGGCGATAATCCGGCAATGGCGGTCGCCGCATCCTTTTGCCTCCACCATCAGGTAATCAATGGATGGGCCTTTCCTTCTCCGCTCAGCCGATGCATCCGCCTGCCCCTGAAGCGACATGGTTGTCGTCCTGCACAGCTCCGAACCACAGATATCCCAGTCACAGACATCCAGCTCCTTTTCCGCGCGATAGGTTCCAAAATCCTGGCACCGGCCGCACATCAGCAGGGCGTCATCCCCCTTATCGCCGATCAGTGCGCCGGCAAACTGTCCGCACATAAAAGGATGAATACCAAACCCATCATCATCTCCGTAATAAACGCCCGTATTGTACAGCCTCGCATAGGCCTCTTCGCACATGAGCTGCGCCCGTTCACTGTATTCCGGCACAATAATGCGCAGAGCCTGTGTCGCGGCCGCACTCAGAACCGATTCAAACCGGCTTGCATAATGCAGCGCTTCCTGATAAGAATACAGTTTATTCCATGGCGACTGGATCGCATTATACGCCTTATAGCCCGCTCCGTTTCCACTCTCCTGCGGAATCCTTTCGTCAATCTTTCTGCTCATTTCCCTTCACCTCATTCCTCCGGATACTGTTCAATGGCCGCCTGATACTTTACGATGTTATGGGACATACCGCAGTCCGCCACGACAATCTCTCCTGTAATGCCGTCTGACATGGGTGTACTCATAGCATAGGCAACGATTGCCACCGTGTCCACCGGCTGTGTGCCGTCATTCTGCCACACCATCAGTTCCTCATAAAATTCATCCTGTTTCTCCTCGGAAAGTCCGGCCGCGCACATGTTGGAAGACGCACCTGCCGTAGCCATGCCGCCAGGAGCCACAACATTTACCATAATTCCGAAACGCTTCAGCTCTTTCGCCGCCTCAATGGCAAGAGAGTTGACGCCACCCTTCGATGCCGTGTAATGCGGATATCCTCCGAAAACCGGATAAGGAAGCCATGCTGAATTCGAAGAGATCAGTGTAATTTTGCCGTTAATTTCATGTTCTATCATGTATCTGCTGACATGTTTGATGCCCAGGAAAGCACCGCTCACATTTGTATCAAGCACTCTGCGGAATTCTTCCGCCGGCATGTCATAGATATGCGCGTAGCTCCAGACAGCCGCACTGTTTACAAAAATATCAATGCTGCCAAAAGTCTCATCCGCTGTCCGAACCAGGTTTTCCATATCTTCTTCCTTTGTTACATTTGTCTGACAGAAGATCACACGGTCATTTCCATATCCGGCTTCCTCCAGAATCGGAATCGTATATTCCCCTTTTGTCCGGGAGCTTCCCGCTATAACAACGTTCGCCCCTCCCTGAAGAAGCCGGAGCGCAATGTTAAAGCCCAGACCGGATGTGGCTCCTGTTACAATCGCCACCTTGCCTTCTACAGAAAACATGGTCTCCATAGGTCTCGCTTCCTGAACATACCTTTTGAGCATCGCAGCGTTCGCCGCGTTTTGATCATACCCCATAAGCACCCTCCTTTTTGATGTGGTTTTGTATCTCTGGTTTTGTATCTCTGGTTTTGTATCTCTGGTTTTGTTTTTATGTTTTCCCGGAATCATGTATAACTATTGTAAAAGAACTGACATGCAATGGAAAGCCTGCCAATTGTATGTATTTTTTCGAATTTGCCCCTCAAAAATAAGGGGATCGTATTGATTTTCTTTTATATTTTGTAATATAATGAAATGGAAAATCTGCAAAGGAAGAAGTTGAAAGCAAATGAAGCTTAATGCGTATATTCTGCACCAGCGTCTGAGTGAAAAATACCCGGTCAAAATGTATGGGAATCCCAATCCGAAAATGACGCTGCTGTCACCGGAGCTGTATATTGATAACAGTCTCCGATTTTATGCAAACCATGTTTATCTGGCCACCGTGGAACATATCCCATCACGGCCGCAGATTGAGGAAAACGCAGTGCTGGTATGCATCAGCGAAAGTGCCCGTCTCACCTATTACGAAGAGCATGCGGTTGTGCTTTTAATTAAAAAGAAGGTCGATTTTTTCAGTGTTTACCGCACCTTGCAGAATATTTACGAGCAATTTGCGTCATGGGAAAGCGAGCTGTTAAAGTGTCTGATGCACTCCTCTTCCATCCAGGATGTGCTGAACTGCTCATACCCGATATTCCGGCATTCTATTTTTGTGCTTGACAGTTCTTTCCGTTTCGTCGCTGAAGCATATCCGACCAATGATGTCCAGGTAAAACAGCAGTGGGACAGCTCACAGGGCAATCTGAAAGCGCAGTCTTTTCTTGAATATATAAAGACCAGCAGCGAACGTCTGGAAACAAGCATGGCTAAAAAAGGAGCCGTTTTAATTGATCTGGGGATAAATAAAACACTCTGTGTCAATCTGTTTGACTCCGCGGACAACTATATCGGCTGCCTTTGTATTGATCAAAGCGGCAGGCCTCTCACAAATGGAGAAGACCAGCTCGCAGAGTTTCTGGCCAATATTATCTTGCATCTGAATGAAACAAACCCGATGCTTCTCGGCAACAGCCGGAATTCCCTGAAAGAAATTTCCCAGGTTCTGATAAAGGAACTGCCGCTAAGCCAGAACCAGAAGCTGATATTAAAATCTGTAAATTATAAACAGCAATATATTTGTATCGCCATACATTGTATGGAACAATTTTCCAAGCTCCCTGTCAGCTACCTCTGCTCCATGCTGGAAAACATGTTTTCAAAGGGCCTGTTCTTTGAATATAACAATACGATCGTAGGGCTGCTCGGCGCAGAAGAACAGGGCCTGCTTACAGATATAGAACAGAATTCTCAGCTGGATTCCCTCATCCAGGGGATGCAGTTATATATCGGCATAAGCAATTCCTTTTCCGATCTCTATATGCTGCGGACTTACTGTCTCCAGGCAGAAGCCGCAATTGAAAACGGACGGATTTATAAACCGGAAGCCTCCGTATATTCTTTTTCAGAGTTTGCGTTGTGCGAAATGGTAATTAATGCGTTTGGCGGTTTTCCGATGGAAACCTTTTTCCCTGAGGGATTCCGCAAGCTTATTGAACACGACCAGACGGCTGAGATTTCTTATCTGGAGACACTATCTGTCTACCTTGAAGAAAATATGTCTTATTCAAAAACAGCCCGCCGATTGTATATACACCGAAGTACTTTGATTGAGCGGATTGAACGAATCGAAAGAGAATTGTCGTTTGATTTAAACAGTCCCGAAAACCGGCTCCTGCTTATGCTTCTTCTGAAAGCAAGGCAGATTGAACAGCAGATAAAAGAAAAGTGAAGCACCTCTGCCGATGCAGGGGACTTCACTTTTCTGGCAGGCACAATAAGAGCATCCTGTAGTTATCGGATCCGTCTGCCTATCTGGAGCAGGCTCTCAAATCCGCATCAATTTCTTCAAGGTGTACTGCCACTTCCGCTGATTCCGGATAGCTGAGCAGTTTCCGATATGTCAGCGCACCGACAAGTCTCATGCTCGGGTTTGATGTTGAACCGGGCGCCCATTTCTCCATAACAGCCTTTCCTTCCGGAGATCTCATAATATCTTTCACTTTAGAGTCCACTGATAATGCCATAACACAAATCCTCCTTTGCTTTTGTAAAATAATTACTGGTTTCAGATTTTCCGGGAATTCATAGTAATCATTATAAATAGTCCAGATCTGTTTTTAAACCCTTTAAAATAGCAGGAAAATTTGACAAAATAACCTCTTTTATGCGGGGCTGATGCCGAGAACATCAGATGTTCGTGTCAGGCATGCATGACAACATCCGAAGAATAATGAAAATCCAGCACATTTTTGTAATCCATAAAACAAAATCCGTTTCAACCACTATCGATCTGCTCTCTTCGAAGGGATAAACCTGGCCTGGTTCATAAGCGGATGCTCAAGGCGGATCGCTCCGGGAGAAGGACATACCATGACGCAGGCTCCGCAATAATAGCATTCTCCGGGGTACATAACGACAGGATGCTTTCCTTTTTCCTCTGACGGAAGGAGGATATCACACTGACACACCTTCGCGCAATGGCCGCAGCCGATACACAGCTTCTCATCGTATTTTATGGGCGCAGCGCTGCACGGTACGGGGGCTGCCGTAAAATCTGCCGCCCCGGTCGGAAGCGAAGCCTTTTCTGCCCTGTTCACGCAGTCTGCCGTTGGACTTATGCATGAGGAAGCATTTGCCGTACCGACCGATACATAAGCATTCCCCTTTATGTAATCCTGATTGTGTTTCTCATATTCTTCTTTCAGATTCCCGAAGAAGTCAAGCGCCGCATTCCTTGTCCTGATCTTACCGTTTTCATATCGAATGACAATGTGCTTCCTGTCCCGCTCAGGGTCCGTCTCAGCCGAATCGCTGCGGAAAAAACAGAGCGGCGCGGAGCTGGAATGACGCGCAAGGGAAGCGTGCAGGACAATCTGCGCCACAGTAAGGATATCCAGCACCTCATGCGTCCGCATCAGTTCATGCGGATTGGAAGCCGTCAGACGCGGGACGACGTCGCGCTCATAGCTTTCCAGCAGTTCAAGCCCTTCCTTAAGCAGAGCATCACATTTCGTACCTCCGCAATAGTTCTGCATTGCCTTGGCAATCGCCATATTCAGTTCTTTCCAGCCGACGCCGCTGCCACGGTCCGCGTACAAAGGAGCATAAAGTCTGTTTTTCTCCGACTTTGCTTCCTCCGGGCTGATTGGTGCGAATTCAGTCCTGGCAGCATAATCCGCTGCCTTTCGTCCTGCATAATGTCCGGTGGCGCAGGCAGCTCCCGCACAGTCAGAAGCATAAAGCTGATCCCCCGCCGCATAGATTCCGTCAATGTTCGTTTTCAGATCCCAGTCATGCATGACGCCGCCCGGCGCACCGAAAAACTGCCGCTCCTGTTCCAGAAAGTTTGCGGACTGCCAGCCGGTCCCGTAGCTCTGAAGCATATGTTTCTGAGGGTTAAATCCCCTGTCCGTATAATTCTGATAAACCGGGATTTTCGTCTTCGCTTCCTCACCGACCATCATCCCCCAGATCACCCGGCGCTCCTCATCCGGCATTTTGCTCAGATCCGCGTAAAACGGCAGCTGATAGCCGCGCTTCATCAGTTCGTCAAAATCCAGTGTTTCCGGACCCCGATATTCATATTTTGGATTGTCGATCACACCGCCCTTGAGGAAAAATTTCTGTCCTTCCGCCGGATAATAACGTTCGGAAACGGTTTCTAATTCCTTTCCGTCACGATCAACATAGGGAATCTCAACACCGCGCGCATCTACCATGGTAGCCGCATACCAGGTATTATGATTATTTCCGGCGCCGTAGGGCGGAAAACTCCGGCCTGCAGCAGAAAACTCCGCACGCACAGATTTTTCCATCATGGTAAACTCCATTCCGGCCCGCCAGCCCATCGCGTGTCCGCTTCCTATACTCTGCATAGGACGAAACTCACATAGTCCGGTGCAATCCGCGTCGAACAGCCAGACCCTGGCAGGACGGGACATCGCAAGTACGGTCGCTTTCGCGCGGAAAATGCAAAACTTCCCGGTGTGCACATCCATTCCCATCGCTCCTGCCCCGCGCGGCGGGTTCGATGTCCGGTCTACGAGCAGCGCGGTCGCTTCTGTGCGGTTCATGATCCGCACGCCAAGCCGCTTCATTTCTTTTACCAGAGCCGGCTTGAATGTTGAGCCCCAGACACGAATTGTAAATTTATTTTTATAGTCATAAGCGAACATCAGCTTCGTCTTTTCATCCCGAAATTCAGCACCTTTGAACTCATCGTCTGTGTCACGCACCTTACCGCCGAAGGACTCGATATCCAACAGCCGGTCATATCCTTCCCTGCATTCAATATAATGAGCGATCCCGTTGCTGTACCAGTCCTGCTCATGGACATAAGCTTCCGCAATCTCCTCGGGTGTCACACCGGAGCAGGGATTCGTACACGCTGACTCCCAGTGGTCAAATCCGGTTCCCGCGGAGCCGCTCTTTTCCGTGTCGCCTTTTTCCACAAGTGTTACGGACATGCCTTTTTGCGCTGCCGCGATCGCGGCAAAACAGCCGGAAAGCCCTCCGCCAAGCACTAACACATCGCTGGTGACTGTTTCCTCCAACCCGATTTCATTCGCGTATGGCCATTTATATTCTCTCTTTTCCATATTTCTTTATCCGTTCTCCTCCTGCTGAAACTCTTTCTGAAATCCGTTCATCCGATTTCAATTCACCTTCAGGCAGGCCGCAAAATGTCCCTCTGATACTTCAGAAAGCGGAATATCCTGACGCCTGCACTCCTCTGAAGCATAAGGACATCGCACAGCGAAGCGGCATCCAGGCCTCGGATTTACGGGACTGGTCACCTCTCCCTGTATGAGCTCCCTTTTTTTATGGCAGGATTCCACACTCGGAATCGGGATCGCTGCCAGCAGCGCTTTCGTATAAGGATGAAGCGGATTCCTGAAAATTTCTTTTGCCGATGCTTTTTCCACACACTGTCCCAGATACATCACCATAATCTCATCTGAAATATGCCGTACTACCGAGAGGTCATGGGTAATAAACAAATAGGTCAGTCCCATCTGTTCCTGCAGATCCATCAGCAGATTCAGAATCTGAGCCTGAATGGAAACGTCAAGCGCGGAGACCGGCTCATCACAGATGACAAATTCCGGCTCCAGAATCAGCGCCCGGGCAATTCCGATCCGCTGCCGTCTGCCTCCGTCCAGTTCGTGCGGGTAAGCCGTCTCCAGCCGTTCCGCCAGCCCGACCGTCTTCATCATCCTGGCCACGCGTTCGTCCACTTCCCCGCGCGATCTGCAGATTTTATTGACCAGCAATGGCTCAGAGATCAGCTGCCGCACATTCATTCTCCCGTTCAGACTTGAATAGGGATCCTGAAACACCATCTGAATCTTGGGACGCAGAATTTTTTTCTCTTTTTTCTTTAATTTCGAGAGACTGGTTCCCTGAAAAAACATTTCTCCGCCCGTCGGATTATCCAGGCAGAGGAGTGTGCGGCCCAGCGTTGATTTTCCGCAGCCGGATTCTCCTACTACTCCCATCGTCTGCCCTTTCTGGATATCAAATGTGACATTATCGACCGCATGCAGCATCCCATTCGGAGTTTTAAAATATTTTTTCAGGTTTCGCACTGTGAGGAAACGTTCCGTCTGATTATTCGTATTTTCCTGCCGGAGAGCCTCCGCTTTGTTTTCTGTTCCGTCAGCTTTCTCCGGCTTTTTTTCGGCATTGACGGCAGAAAACGCCGCCAGAGGCTCTTTCTGTTCCGATTGCCCTTCATACAGATGGCATCGGATCTGATGGGTTCCCTCTTCCCATACAGGCGGCCTCTGTGTCTTACAGCAGTCCATACAGCGGCTGCAGCGCGGCGCGAACCAACATCCTTCCGGCTTCTGCGTCGGATCCGGCATGAGGCCGTCAATCGGATGCAGTCTGCGGCTCTCTTCTGTCAGGCTGGGAATGGATCCAAAAAGTCCCTCTGTATACGGATGATGTCTGCCGCCGCCAAAAATATCTGCCAGAGTGCCATATTCCACAAGTTCACCGGCGTACATGATCCCCACTTTGTCGCAGGTTTCCGCCACAACGCCGAGGTCATGAGTGATCATGATCACGGAGGTGCCAGATTTTCGCTGAAGATCGCAGATCATTGCCAGAATCTGCGCCTGAATCGTCACATCCAGCGCTGTCGTCGGCTCATCCGCGATCAGCAGGGCCGGATTACACACCAGTGCGATCGCGATCACCACGCGCTGGCGCATTCCTCCCGAAAACTGATACGGGTACTCACCTGAGCGCTCTCTGGGAATGCCGACCAGCTCCAGCGTTTCTTCCACCTTCCACTCAATCTCTTTCGCGGAAAGATGTTCCTCATTGTGCAGTTCCAGCACCTCACTGATCTGTCTCCCAATCGGAATCACCGGGTTCAGTGCTGTCATCGGATCCTGAAAAATCATGGAGATGCTGCTTCCGCGTACCTTCTGCAGTTCCTGCTCCGTATATTTTAGAAGATCCTTTCCCTCAAATAAAATCTCGCCGCCCGTCACCCTCGCTGTCCGTTCCGGCAAAAGTCCCATAATTCCAAGGGCAGTCGTTGTTTTCCCCGCTCCTGTCTCTCCGACAAGGCCGAGTGTCTCGCCCGCGCTTATCGAAAAATGTATCCCGTTTACGGCGTATACTGTCTCCAGGTCTGTTTTATATTGAATGGAAAGATCCTTTATCTCCAAAACATTTTCACTACTCATCACTCTTAGCCTTTCCCGCCTTTCCCGGCGGATATGCTGTCATTTCTTTATGGGCGAACTAACTGTTCATATCTTCACATTTACGTTTTTATACGTACCTCGCAGCAGGTGCGAGGTACTGTCCTGAATAGTTTCTCTCTATGTTCTATATCCGAAAACAGATGATCTCTGAACTTAATCCTTCAGCTTTGGATCCAGTGCATCTGTGAGGCCATCCCCGACCAGATTGAAGGAAAGCGAACTCAGCATAATAAAGATACCTGGAAATACCAGCATATACGGAGAAGAAAAAATATAAGTCTGAGCTGCAGAAAGCAGTGCGCCCCACTCCGGGGATGGCGGCTGAATTCCCATCCCGATAAAACTTAAACCCGCAGCTGACAAAATCATATCTGAAATCGCCATTGTTGTATTAACGATGATCGGTCCCATGGCATTCGGAAGCACATATCGAAAAATAATCCGGGCATTCGATGCGCCATAGGAGCGCGCCACCTCGACATAGTCCTGCTCTGCCACAGTCAGCACCACCGATCGGATCAGGCGTACATTGCCCGGAATACAGGAAATCGTGATCGCAATGATCAGGTTCCGCATACTGCTGCCAAGTGCGGCTACAACCGCCAGTGACAGCAGTATCGGGGGAACGCACATAAATACATCAATGATCCGGCAGATAATATTGTCGACCATACCGCCGAAATAACCGGCGCTCGCTCCCAGTACCGCACCGATCACCAGAGCCATCAGACTGGTACAGACACCGATGGACAGGGAATAGCGCGATCCGTGAACAACACGCGCAAACAGATCGCGGCCCAGTTCATCGGTTCCGAACAGATGCTTCAGGGAGGGCCACTGCAGACGGTCCGCTCCGACCTGCTCAACACATTTCGAATATGGTACGATCAGATCCGCAAAAAGAGCGATCCCGACAATAAAACAGAGAATGATGAGCCCGATGACCGCCGTCCTGTTTTTCCGGTAACGTCTCCAGAATTCGGCGAGCTGTTCCGATCTTCTTGACTTTTTCTTACTCACGTGCTCTGCCTCCATTCTTGTACTTTGCCATGATTCTGGGGTCAATAAACGCATACAGCACATCTACAAGCAGAATGATCAGACTGAACAGAAGCGCCAGGAACAGCGTAGAGCCCATCACAACCGGAATATCCTTCTGACGGATCGCGGTCGTAATCAGCGTTCCCATGCCAGGCATTGCGAATACCGTCTCCGCAATGATCGCTCCGCCCAGCGAAGCGCCAAAGCTTGTGCCAAGGGTCGTGACCACCGGAAGAAGTGCGTTCCGGAGTGCGTGGCGCCAGATAATCCTTCTCTGGGGCGCTCCTTTTGCCTTTGCTGTACGGATATATTCCTGCCGCACCGTCTCCAGCATGGCGGATCGGGTCAGGCGCAAAAGACCGGCCGCAGAAGTCATGCTGACCGTCAGTGTCGGCAGGATAAAATGCTTCAGCGTACCGGCGCCGTAAGATGGCAGCCATCCAAGTCTCAGAGAAAAGAGCAGCATGAGCATCAGCCCAAGCCAGAATCCCGGTATGGAAGCAAAAATCAGCGCAACCACAACGCAGGTATGGTCCAGCACGGAATACTGACGTACGGCGGAGATAATGCCCAGCGAAATCCCGATGATCGAGGCAAGGGACAGAGAAAAAATGGTCAGAAGCAGCGTATTTGGAAAACGCGCAATAATATCATTGATCACCGGCTCCCTGCTCTGATAGGACGTCCCCAGGTCAAAGTGGAAAATAATATCCCCTATGTAGTTAAAAAAACGCACAAGAAAAGGTTTATCATAGCCAAATTCCGCGTTCAGAGCCGCAATGTCTTCCGGATCCGCCGTGATCCCAAGAATGATCGTGCCCGGATCGCCGGGCGTCAGCGACAGAATCGTGAATACCAGAAATGCCACTCCAAATAAAACCGGAATCATATACAGCAGCCGTTTTAAAACATATTTGTACATAACTGTCTCCAAAGATTTCCTTCTCGTAACTGTTCAGTGCCTTCACAGTTACGAGGAATTATCCCGCACGAAGTGTGGGATGCCACCCGGCGAGGGCTTATCCCGCACGAAGTGTGGGATGCCACCCGGCGAGGGCTTATCCCTGTAAAATATATGTTTTCATACGTGCTTCGCAGCATGTGCGAAGTACTGTCCTGAAAAGTTACCAAAGTGTATTCAATTTTATATACAGAAGAGGCCCCGCACAAAAGCTGCGGGGCCGGGATCACTCAACTCTGCCACGCAAAGCCGTAAACGAAATAATCTCCTTCAAACGCGAATTCCGGACAGGTGAGTTCTGAATTGTAAGCGTACAAAGTAAGCGGATTACAGATAACCGCATAGATTGCTTCCTCCTGTGCCTTGGTAAAGATCTGATTAAAGATCTCCGCCCTTGCGTCGTTATCCGTTTCCGTCTGTGCATCGGCGAAAAGCTGATCCATCTCTTCATCGCTGTAGCGCGCATTATTTGCTGTGCCGATATAATCGGTAGTAAACGCCATTTCCAGGCTCTGGGTATCTCCGTCAAGTGTCATCTCCAGTGCTGTGATGTCATAGGTACCGCTTGTCAGATCACTCAGGTAAGCATTAAACTCTTTTACACTGATCTCGACATTCAGTCCGACCGCCGCCAGATCATTCTGAATCACCGTCGCAAGATTCGAATACTTTTCCGCTACCAGCAGAGTACCCAGATCATACGGTGTCTCAATGCCTGCTTCTTCGAGAAGCTCGGCCGCTTTGTCCGGATCATACGTATACTGAAGCTGATCCTCCGAATATCCAAACCGGTCCTTTGAGCAGATATTCGAATTTACCTCTGCCTCCCCATCGTAGCAGACCGCCACAATGTTCTCTCTGTCGATCGCATAGTTAATCGCCTGGCGCACGAGTACATTATCAAACGGCTCTGTATCCAGATTCATGGAAATATAAGTAAAACCAGATGTCGATACTTCCTCAATCCGTACAGAATCGTTCACGGCCAGCTGTGTAAGGATGGAAGAATCAATTTCCGCGAAGTCGATCTCACCGGTCTGGAGCGCGATTGCTGTTGTGGACTGATCCGGGATTACCTCAAAAGTTACAGTCTTGATGGATGCCTCACCTCTGTAATAGCTATCATATGCTTCCAGTACAATATTGCTGCCCTTACTTCTGCTGACATATTTGTATGGACCGCTGCCAACCGGTGCGGATGCAAAATCATCCGCTGAGCTCTCATAGCAGGTTTCCGACGCGATATATACCTGGCAGACGCCAAGCAGGAACGGGGAATACGCGCTGTCCAGATGGCAGATCACGGTGTAATCATCAGGCGTCTCCACGCTAGAAAGTCCGGTCACCTTGTCTCCCTGATAGTTGGAATCCATATAAAGCTCCAGTGAAAACTTTACATCTGCGGATGTCAGTGCCGTACCATCGTGGAAGGTCACGTCGTCGCGCAGATAAAATGTGTAATCCAGTCCGTCATCACTGATCTCATAGGATTCGGCAATCCTCGGTTCCGGATCATGCTCGCCGTCCGGATTCATATACAGCAACGTATCATAAATCTGGTTTAAAACACTGTTCTCTACCGTCGTACTGAAATCCGAGGCATGCAGCGTATCAATGTCAGAATCAATCGCTATTGTCAGATCGGTATCCCCGGCAGCCGCGGAGACATTCAAAGTACCGCCCAGAACAGATACTGTCATAGCGGCAGCGGCAAGTATTGCTGTAAATTTCTTCATGGTTTTTTCCTCCCTTTTCGTGGTGGCAGTCCTCTGTACGCTGCTTCTTCGCTGACAGAGAACCCTGATTAATAATTAATTGGTTGATTGAACGATTGAACAATCGAACGGCCGTTTCGCGCCTGTCACATAAACTGAAATGTATACCTTGAAAACGCATTGATGAGATCGATCCCTGCTTCAATATCCAGCTTTGAAGCGACCGAACTCGGACCGTGCGCATACCTTGTCACCACAACAATTCCGCCTGTGCGCACGCCAAAGCCGGACTGATTGATACTAGAGGCGTCCGTACCGCCCTGATCAATCACTTCCCTCTGGTAACGGATCCCGTTCTGCTCGCAGCACGCGAACATGGCCTCAACCACATCCTCATCACAGACGACCGAGGGGTCGCAGATCTTAATCCCAATCCCCGCGTCGACCGCGTTGCTCCCTTCCAGATCGCATGGATAATCGTGTGCCGGTGTGATATCCACCGCAACGCCAATATCCGGCCTGATCCGCGCCGCGGCTGTCTTCGACCCGCGGCAGCCAAGCTCTTCCTGTACGCAGAACACATAATAAATATCATTAGGGCAGGTTCCGTCGTTTTCCTTCAGAGCTTCCAGAAGCTGATAACATCCGATCCGGTTGTCCAGGCTTTTCGCACATATCCGGTTGTTTGCCAGTTCCATGTAATCACAGCTATAGCAGCAGGGATCGCCGAGGTTCACATAACGCAGGGCATCCTGCTTCGATGTGGCCCCGATATCAATATACAGCTTGCCGGTCTTATTTGCCGCTTCCTCAAGCGGACCCATGCAGCCCACTACACCGATCGTGCCGTTTTTAAACCGTACCCGGCTGTTATACGCGGCAGCGGTCCAGTTCCACCCCATGTTGCATACGCGCAGACGCCCGTCATCCTCAATCGTCTTTACCATAAATCCGATCTCATCCATATGCGCTGCATACATGATCTTCTTCGACTGCGGTCCGCCTGTACCTTTTTTCCTGACAATCAGATTCCCGACTGCATCCGTCAGAATCTCATCCGCAAAAGGAGCCGCTGATCTTTCCAGATATCTGCGGACTTCTTTTTCATATCCTGCCACACCCCAGAGTTCAGTCAGCTCTTTTAAAACCGATTCCTCGCGAATAAAGCACCACCTCCTTTTCTTGTCCCGATTTTCTCGGAAAATCGAGAACACAAACAATGCGATTTTATCATATTTTAACGCGCTCATATTTTGTCAGTTTATCATCATTTAGCAGATATTGCAATATATATTTTGCAAAATCGATTATTTTTATTATTTTCCGCTTGACAGTTCCCGTTTCTTCACTCTATTATATTATGATTCGAGCGACAAAAGCCTGTTTTCTAAGAATCGGACACAATACATGGTAATATTCATATGCAATCGAATACCATATGTAGTGCCCATCGATTGGAAAATGACCTTTTGTCGGGCAAATCATATTATGATTCGAGCGACAAAAGGGGGAACCAGCAAATGATATTGAATAAAGCCACTCTTTCCGACCAGATCTATGAAATTCTCCGCGCCGATATTCTTTCACGTAAAATAAAGCCTGGGGAAAAACTGACGTTAAAGAATTTAAAGGAGCAGTTTGAAGTCAGTTCTACGCCTATCCGTGAGGCACTGACACGTCTGACAGACGACGGGCTTGTCCGTTATTATTCAAATATCGGTGTGAACGTAATTGAACTGTCTCTGAATGATCTTGAAGAGCTTTATCAGTTTATGGGAGATCTCGACCGTCTTGCTATTCTCTACAGTGCCGGACATCCGGATCAGGCCGCCATCTGCCGTGAGCTTCAGGAGGCTGTCTCTTTTACATCCGCTGCCTCTCCCATCGGGGAAAAAGATACACAGACATGGATATACTATTCCGATCGTTTTCATCTGATTTTCTATGATTACTGCTGCAACAGCCGTCTGAAAACCGCTGCCGAGAAGCTGCGCAGCCAGCTTACTATTTTTTCAAATATTTATGAAACCGAGCCGGAGGCACAGTCTCATATCGCCGAACAGCATAAGCAGATTTTCGAAGCCTATCGGGATGGCCAGTTTGCACTGGCCGGAGACCGAATGAAAGAGCATCTGAACGATTCCATGCGTTACGCGATCGCGCACGTCTGAAATTCTGTTCCTGTCACCCTGCACGCTATGCCTTTAAGGAAGTTCGAAGAGCTTTCCTGTTGCACACAGAAAGAGGGTACACTCAATGGGTGTGCTCGTTAAGAGTATTCTTTCACATTGTTTCCGTCTATGTTATCGAATTGATGATTCAGGCTGTGTATATCATTAACAGGCTGTGACAGTGATAAGCCTGTATGAGAGCTGTATATGCAGACGTACATCCGCATCATCCAGATCCAAATTTGTCAGATCATTAATTCTCTTAAGCCTGTACAATAATGTGTTGCGATGGATAAAAAGCCTTTCTGCTGTCCTGACATAATTTCGTTCGCATTCCAGATATTCCCTCAGGGTTTCATATAATGATGTATGGATTCTCTGCGTCATATTTTTCAAGAACAGGAAGAGCCGGATGAATAACCGCGTTCGGAAAATGATGGTAAATGTATTTGTCTGAGACATGAAATCCTTCAGCTTTGCCATAAAATCCTCATATAAAATAAGCCTGCGGTTTATGATCAGCACCGTTCGGTCCTGTATCGTCATCGTAAAGCAGCTTCTGCTGTTCATCATATTGAAAAAGCGCCGGAAAAACTCTCCGGCGCTTTCTTTTACTTTCATTATAAAGGGGGCAAGATCAATTCAATAACATAAAATGACCGCTGCGGAATCGTCACTCCAGTCCTGCCTCCGCTGCGATTTCATCCAGAGCAGCAGCGATTGCGTCGCTGGTAATGGTCGCGCCGGATACCGCATCAAATTCCAGAGAACCGGATTCGATAATCTGTGCCTGAATGGTTTCTGCTGCCGCTCCGCCGATGTCAGCGGTCTCACCGGATGCATCGATCGAACAATCCACGATTTCTCCGTCGCTTAACACGATGGTCACTGATACAGGAGAAGATATACCCTGTGCACTTGCTGTGTAGGAATCACCTTCCGCAAGCTCGGCTTCGGTCTCTGTCTCACGCTCATAATCTTCTTCCAGACCATTTACGTGAACCTGCGAAGCATCATAATTATCCACAGAAGCAGATGTCTCAGCATCTACGGACGGATATCCAAAGGTGACAAGCAAAATCGGAAGGAAATTCTCAGTCAGACCAAGCTGTTCAGAGATACCGTCAATACGTTCTTCCTGCGGAGAAATGCTCATGACGCAGGAGGAAAGTCCGAGATCTGTCGCCTGAACAATCATTGCCATAGCAGCCAGACCGCTGTCCATCTCTTCAAGTTCAGGGTACTTAGCCGTATCTTCATTGCCACAGATAATGATTGCCAGCGGAGCAGAAGCAACGCCGGTGAAGAATCCTGGTACTTCTGCGATAGCATCAAGAGTTTCACGGTCAGTTACAGTGAAAAACTCGATTGAGCGCTGATTGCCGCCCGTCGGAGCAGAAAATGCCGCATTGAGAAGCTCATCAAGGATATCATCGTCCAGCGGTGTTGAATCATAGCCGTCATGCAGCGTGGTACGATCATAAAGAATGGCCGCACCATCCTCCTCCGATGCTTCTTCAGCGAGAGTCGTTCCCGCAGTTGCAAAGGCAAAAACAAAAGCCGTCACGGCACAGAGTGTCCGCATAAATTTTCTCTTTTTCATAAGAATGATCCTCCTTTTCGGATAATTTTTAATTATTTTACACCCTGACCATGGGGCAAAGTCAATTTATTCTTGCAAATAAACATTTTTTCTGCTAAAGTATAGCGAAAATATCATTATAATTTAAGAAATGGTCGGGGTATTTATGAGCTATTCGAGCGGTGAAGTGTGTGATATCCTGAATGTCAGTCTGAAAACACTGCGTCTGTATGAACAGCGCGGGCTGGTTCATCCACGGAGAGATGCAGACAACAGATATCGCAAGTATGAAATAAAGGATCTTTTTGCTCTGTACCAGGTAAAAAAATATCAGACGCAGGGAAACACACTGTCACAGATATATCAGCTTATGCACGGAGAAACGTTTGAGCATACCCAGGACAAGCTGGCCAGACAGATCACCCGTCTGGAAGATCAGATCCGTATTCTCACATGGCAGAAGGAGCATCTGAAAAAAATCTATCAGTCTCATGCGGCCAACCAGAAAAACCAGTTTCATGTAATTGAAGAGAAAGGATGCGACGCAGAATACGTATACGAATGTATTGTATATTCTGACCGGACAGATGTTGATACGCAAAAAACCGCTCAGGTGATGAGTGAGTGGCGGAGGCAACCGGAACGTCTGAACATTTTTGTCATTCAGCATCTGGACCAATTAAAAGAAGCCGATGGAAACTATGTTTGTTCTCTTGGCGTCACAACAATCGACAGCAGCATTGCAGAGCCATTTCTGTCTGCCGGACTCGTTCATAAAGTCAGAAACGACAGCAATCTGAAATATCCGATGGCAGTAGAGGATCCATTTCGAGTCACGGTGGGCATGGCAGAACCTCTTCTGGAATATTATGCACAGCACGATCAAAACAGGCCGGATGAACTGCACATGTATTACAACACAACATTCCGGGATGGAGAGCACATACAGCATCTTTTCACTGCAAATGCTGTATGGAAGGACGCCTGATGGACATAATTCATCGAAAGGAATAAATGCGAAGAGACATAGCTGCGTGAATGAAAGGATGTAAAGATCCGGAAAGGTGAAGCAGTGGGCTCCACACCAGAAAGATACATGAATATGGAACGAACAATTACCTGCACAATCAAAGAGGAGGACGCCGGAATACGCGTCGAACAGTTTCTCCGCCGCAAATCTTATTCCACGAAAAGTCTGGCACAGCTGAAAGCAGGAAGCAGCAGCACCCGGATCAATGGGAAGGACTGCCGTCTGATCGATCGCCTCTCCATTGGAGATCTGCTGGAAGTCCATATATCGGAAGTTGCCTGTTCCGAAAAAATCCCGGCAACGGCTCTCCCGCTTTCCATCGTATACGAAGACGAAGACATCCTGGTAGTCGATAAGCCTGCCGGGCTTCCCATGCATCCGTCTAAGGACAACTACTATTATTCCCTGGCAAATGCAGTCATGTACTATTACAGGAACTGCAATGGCTTTATTTTCCGCTGCACCAGCCGGCTCGACCGGGATACTTCAGGCCTGACCGTGATTGCAAAACATTTCGTCAGCGCAGGTATTTTAAGTTCTATGGTAAAGGGATGTGGCATGGGGTTCGACGACAATGGTTTCAGCGGCAATGGTTCCGGCAGCAATCGTTCAGGCAGCAATGACTCAGGCGTAAATTCCAGTGGCAATCGTTCCATCGCAAATTCCGGCGGCAAAGCTCCCGGCAGCATTTCCGGGCTCTTCATGGAGCGCGAATACACTGCCATCGTCTGCGGTGCAGGAATACCTGCATCCGGCGCCATCGATGCACCGCTTTCGCGCAAACAGCCTTGCAGAATCTATCCACCCGATCTGGGCGCGGAACCCAGTTGTCCATTACCCGAACGGTCTATCGAGCGCTGCGTTGATTTTGAAAACGGGGAACGAGCCGTCACACATTACCGGACATTGGAGAGAAACGACAGCTACAGTCTCGTCTCGATTCTTCTGGAAACCGGGCGAACCCACCAGATCCGCGTGCATATGGCCCATCTGGGCTATCCGCTTGCAGGTGATTATCTGTACAATCCAGCGTGCAGGCGCGCTGCCGCGCAGGCATATTTTGAGTTGCCTGCTGCGCAGATTTCAGGATTCCAGGGCAGACAAACGTCCGTAAAAATCCCCTGTATCAGCGTACCAGAGAGTATCCGTGGAATTTCCCGCCAGGCACTTCATGCGAGCCGATTGAAGTTTACTCACCCAATATCCGGTAAAATCATGGAATTTTCATCCCCGCTGCCGGAGGATATGCAGGCATTCGGATTCAGTCAGGTACGTGTTTCATAATAACAGTTTCCTTTATGAATCACGAGACGAATGTCTCCCCGGATCTCTGGGCGGCATTCCGGGCGGCATTGGCGGAGGCGGACATTGCGGCGCTCCATGTGGGTGCCGGGGATGTTTTGGACGCGCGGTTTTCGGTTTTAAGAATTTAACTGTATTTACTGTTAATGGTATACGTCCTGGCCCATCCGCCTGTATTGATCTCATACGGGGCAAAGCATACAACAGCTTTTCCATTTGCGTTCAGATAAAACTTCATCTTTTTGGGAAGATAATTGTTTATTGTGGTCCAATCCATTGAAGAGCTGTCCGAATCCGCCTGTATTTTCGCCACAACTTTGGCTTTTACTGTTGCGGCATTTCCCTTGCAGACTTGTACCAGGTTCAGCTTCTTTCCGGTTTTCAGGTCATAAGTTAAACCGTAGATATCTGTATTGCTTACGCCGCCAGCGTACCAGTATGTTTTTACCCGGATACTGATGATGCCATTTTTGTTATATGTTACCTTTGACGTCGCGGAATACCGGTATGTGTCATTACTTCCCGACGAGCCGGCAGCACTGGCATAATCATAAAGAGTATCCGCGGTTGAGGATTTAAGAAACGTATTCACTTCGGAAGTAATCGATTTATTAATTTTCTTGATCGCCGATGTGCTGCCTTTAAGTGTTACCCTTTTATAGTAAACTTTTGCCTTTAAGCTTCCGTAAGTCTTACTTTTATCTACTTTTGACGTGGTGTATTTCACACCAGATGCTGCATGCACATTGCTTTTCCCGGCAAAGCACAGGCAGAATATCAGCAAAAACAATATTCCTGCATGTCTGAATGTTGATCTTTTCTTTTCCATATAAAATTCTCCTCGTATTTATTTTTGCGCAAAGCGCCAGAAAAGGTTTCAGTGTTTCCATCCTTCATCACTAAGAAAGTAAATACTTTTTCCGGTTCGCAGCCGTATTCTTATGGTAGGAAACCGTTTTTGCCTTTTTGGAACCCACCAGCTTTTTCAGGGAAGCATTGAATTTTGCTTTTGTAATGTATGTCGCCTCAGACCCGGAATATTTCGTGTAGTAGTATGTTGACATCTGATAAATGGATTTTGCAAGTTTTCTGCGCACTTTTGTCCCGGAAAATTTGTAATAATAATCAATCGTGCTTGCAGCCGTGTACAGCTGATCCGTAATGATTCCCTTCTTTTTATAATACGATACGTTAGAATAAAATTCTGCCACATACTTCGCTTTCCCGTTTTTGTACGTGTACAGCAATACCTGGTAGCTGGACGATAGATCAGTGCTGGTATACGGTCCATAGATCAGCAGCTCCGGAACGGAATTATCATCCAGATAAATGATCTGGAACTTACACTCGGAAAGATCCATCGTATATCCGGTATCTCCCCACTCGATCGTTGATTTTGCCAGCAGCTTAGAATAGGCTTTCAGTGCTTTTGTCTTTGTGGAAGCCGCCTCCACATTCTTTCCCGGCAACAGGAAAAGTGACGCAGCCAGCAAGATGGCAAACAGAGACATTTTTGCAATGCGGTTTAACCTCTTAGTAACAAACATTTTTTTTCCTCCTTCGTTCAGATAAAAATACTCTTCATTAATCCAATAGTTACATCTTTTCTCTCAATAGCACTCTCAGGATCTACAACCGCTACCAGTTTCTCCAGAATCTGTGTCTTATCCACGTAGTAAGGAAGTTGTACATTCGTCCCCGAATAATCAATAAGCACTGGTTCCATTTAAATAAGATCCCATTCCCTCTGCTCCCTTTCACTGCGGCAGGTAAATTTGTCTGCCAATTCATTTTTATTATATTTCCGGATTTAAGATATGTCAATCAATCCATATCCAGCTTTTTGCATAAAAAGAGCCCGCTCCTGCCATCTCCATATGAGACAGTAAGACCGGACTTTATGATTTCATGAAGAAGCAGGCCGCTTTTCCTTTCTTTTGAGTTTGATTTTTGCTTAAATGAATTGTGTTTTGATTGCCTTTGATTGCCTTTTTGATTGCCCTCGGAATTTTCAGAAAAAAGAAGTCCCGCAAACCCTTGATTTAAGCGGGTTCCCGGGACTTGTTCGTAGCGGAAGGGAGACTTGAACTCTCGACACCACGGGTATGAACCGTGTGCTCTAGCCAGCTGAGCTATTCCGCCACATATTGTTCTCAGGCTTTCGCCCGAGGACACAGACCGTATCTGTAAATACCATCTGTGTTGATATCTATGGGGCCTACAGGGCTCGAACCTGTGACCCTCTGCTTGTAAGGCAGATGCTCTCCCAGCTGAGCTAAGACCCCATATCTGCGGGTCGCCTGCCTGACGACCGCTTTGTTATTATAATACTGTTTCTCTGACTAAGTCAAGCACTTTTTTCAAAAATTTACCGCCGCCCGGTACAGCCCCGGTCCAGCCGCTCAATCCAGGCACTACCTCATCTCAAAAATTGACGGCTCTGCCTTTTCTCTGACCTTTCCTCTGCGACAGCTCGGTTCTCCACTCAACCCGATAGACCAGCCCGTGGATGACGAAGCTCATCATCGCGCCGCACACCACGTCTATGATGGAGTACTGGTCGAGCATGACGGTGGATGCGCAGATCAGTACCATGATGACGAAATGAACTGCAATCGTTAACCGCCGGTGCTTCAGATTGCTGAGGCTGCACACGGCCTGAAAAACCATCACGGTGTTCATCACGTGAACCGATGGGCAGACGTTGGTCGGTGTGTCGATCGCGCGGAGCATGACTACGAGATTGTACAGGGCGCCCGTCTCATGCGGCTGTGAGGCCAGCCGGAGGTTCAGTCCGGTCGGAAACACGTAGTAGATAACCAGGCAAATGGTCAGTCCGGAAAATATCATCTGGCAGAGCTTTTTGTAGTCCTCCCATCCCCGCTTGTTGAACCAGAGGAAAGTACCTCCTATGTATGGGAACCAGAAGATGTAAGGAATGATAAAGATCTCGCAGAACGGGATCAGCTCATCCAGCTTGCATTGGATGATGTATTTTGGTACGATGTTTTCCTCCAGCCAGTGAAATGCCGCGACATAAAACAGCAGATAGCAGACGGAAATTATCAGCGGATACCTGCGAAACCACGCCTTGATTCTTTGAAGACTCATATCGCTTCTCCTAACCCGGATAGCCCGGAAAAAATTCAGAATAACTGCAGAGCAGCGCCGCCAAACTTATAACAGGGGGCTTTTCAATGCCCCCTATCATAGCACCATTTCTCTTTTTTGTCACCTGACTTCCCTTTTTTTTAAGAAAGTTAAGAAATTTTCTCCAAAACGCGTCACATTTAAAAATTTTAATCGTTAATATATTGGAAGGTATCATCGTCCAGTGTATGGAACTGCTTCAGCCGTCTGCGTGCCGTGTTCGGATCGGCGGAAAAGTACAGAAACAGCATTCTCCGGTCAACCAGATCCCAGCAATGGATCCCGACATAGGCGGGATAGCTGCTCCACCAGTAATCCTCGAGACGTCCCACGTATCCGCGCCTGAGCGGAATTTTATGAATTTCGCGGCTGAAGCTGGCGATTTCCGTGAGCGTGTTCAGTTTCCTTTTCTGTTCGATCAGCTCGTTTCCGGATTTCTGATGCGACTTTTGACCGGATGACTGTTTCAGCTGCTTCCGGACTGCCTGCTGCAGCGTCCGTGCCACCTCCGAGATGCGATTCGCGCCTATGATAAAATATGCGGAATCGTCTGTGATGCAGAACGCGAAAAGAAGCCATCCGTCCCGCTGGTGCAGCTCGCCGATGACGTCGAGCAAATGTTTTTTAACTCTTTCATCGGCAAATACGCAGCGGCTTCCTTCCAAGGTGTAATAGTAAACCTTTTTCTCTGACAATAGATGTGACATACTCTTTCCTCCTTTTTTTGGAGAGCTGAGTTTTTTACTCCCCCAACCGGGAGGCTAACACATCCACAATATATTTTCAACATCATTTTATGTTATGAGACAAATTGTGTCGCTGTGCAGATTGTCCTGGGAAGTGTGCGCTTTTTTCTCCTGGATACAGGGAAACTGACACATGGAATCCGGCTCATTTGTGCGTAAAACACATGCCGGGCATCATCTGTGATCGGGCAGGAGACGGCTTACTGGCCCCTGCTCGCCCGCGCGGTTGCTGCGTGCCAGTGGCACGCATTTAGCCCTCGCCGGGTTATGTCCACAATCTCCGATTGTGGATGTGGGCATCCCACGCTTCGCTTGGGATATGCCTTGCCCGACCCTGCGCATAAAAAACGCACCGGACTGTCCTGCTCTCCGATGCATTTTTATGAATTAGTTCCATTCACAGACTGGTTGAACCAGTAAATGTAATAGTTTTAAATTAGACTCTGTGCTCCTTTTACAGACCGGTCGAGGCGGTGTATGTAATATCTCCAAATTCTGCGCTGTACTCATTGATGCGTTCCATGATTTCATCCGCAGCAGATCCGGTCGCCACCGTCGGACGGTAGTCATTGGAATCTGATACCGAGGAAAGTGTACATGGGATAATCTCGATGGCGTCATCGTCCGCAGCGCCGTCCTGCGTGATGGTAAAGGTCTGCCGGAAAATCATGGTGTCCTTGTCGCTCGGGTTGGAATTTCCGCCAAAGCAGAAATTGCCGAGGCTGTAAACGATGTATTTGCCGTTGTATTTTTCAATTCCCTGCAGAACATGCGGGTGGTGTCCGACCACGAGGTCCGCGCCGCAGTCAATCGCAGTGTGTGCGAGCGATTGCTGTGTCTCGTCCGGCGCAGTCTCTTTTTCTGATCCCCAGTGGAAAGCGACTATGATCAGCTCCGCGCCTTCGGCCTGCGCCTCCGCGATGGTCTCGCGCACCTGTGATTCGCATTCCAGGCCGGACGCCAGCTCGTAAATGCCGATAAACGCGACTTTTACGCCGGATATCTGCTGATACGCGATGGTATCTCCCGTACAATAATCAATGCCCGCCTCCGTCAGATTTTCCTTTGTATCCTCCAGACCTTCCGTGCCGTAATCGCCGCTGTGATTGTTTGCCAGCGTCACGACCTCGATGGAACCGTCCTGAAGGATTTCCGTATAGGAGGGATCCCCCTTAAACGCATATTCCTTTTCCACCGCAGTGATCGCATCGGTCAGCGGTCCTTCCAGATTCGCAAAGGTGGCATCGTCATTCGCAAGGACGTCACGCACATTCTGGAAAAAGTACGTTGCTCCGTACATGGAATAATAGGTATCAAAGCTGACCGAGGTCAGCATGCCGGAATACGAGCCAAGCGTACAGTCTCCGATCGCGCTGATGGTCACGGTCTGTTCCGAAGCGACGGTGACCTGGCAGGTCGCCACATCGATCCCATCCGCGCTTGCGCTGATAATCGCGGCGCCATCCGCCACAGCCGTCACCAGACCAGCGCTGCTTATGGTCACAACATCCTCATCTGAACTGTCATAAGCGATATTTTTCACCAGCGCGCCGGATGGATTTACCTGCGCCTGCATGGAAACGGACTCTCCGGGGAACAGGGACAATTCCGTCTCCTCAAACGCCAGAGACTGGGCGTCCTCCATCGTTGTCACAACCGTCGTACTGTGGTTACCGGCCTGATCGCTCGCGTAAAAATAATAAGTTTTTCCTTCCTCCCATATAATCGGCTCACTGTATTCCTGGTATTGCGGAAGCTGCACCCAGTCATCCTCTTCGGTCACCGCATACCAGATTGCCTGTACGTCAGAGCGGGAATCCTCCGCGGACAACACAATCGCTCCATCTGTCTTTTCTACTGTCAGTACCGGCGCTTCTTCATCCAGCATGGGGATCTCGATGGATGCGGAAAGCGTTCCTTCATTGGTCTCTACCGATGCCTGCAGCTGCTCATGTTCCGCAGTCACGGTCACAATTCCGCTCTCATCCGGCGCATAAACCACACCGTCAATTGCTATCGTCGAAATCGTTCCACGCTTCACGGAAAATTTCAGTTCCAGCTCCCAGGTATTACACCAGGACTCGGGCTGATTTTCCACTAAAACGGTCAGACCGGCGTCTGCCGTGACGTATTTCTGCTTTTCGCGAAGCACCATCGTGTGCCTGATCGCGGATATCCCCAGAGAAAGCAGGAGAATCACAATCACCAGCACAGCGCCCAGAGCAGCTATCTGCTTTTTCCCGAAACCATTTCCAAAAAAGCTCCGCACAGACTGTTGAATTCGAAGGGCAGAGGCACGAATGTGAGCAGACGCTTTTGACGTACTCGACCGTTCCTTACCGTTTTTGATAGACGATTCTGTAATCGTGAGATCATCATTGCCGACCGTTTCGTCCGGTGAACTGCCACCTTCCGTTCCGGCCCTGTCTGTTGCCACGTTTTCATTTTCCACGGTCGGCTCATCTGACGTCGTTATTCTGTCTTGCGACGTTACCGGTGTCCCGGCCTGTGTCGGCGGCTCATCTGCCGCCGTCATTCCGCCTTGTGACGTTACCGTTTTCTCATCCCGCACCGGCGACTCG
>JAJQDT010000082.1:64188-101316 GCA_021202075.1 Lachnospiraceae bacterium
CGCCGTCATTCCGCCTTGTGACGTTACCGTTTTCTCATCCCGCACCGGCGACTCGCCTGCCGCCGTTATTCCGTCTTGTGACGTTACCGGTTTCTCATCCCGCAACGACGACTCGTCTGCCGCCGTCATTCCATCTTGTGACGTTACCGTTTTCTCATCCCGCACCGGCGACTCGTCTGCCGCCGTTATTCCGTCTTGTGACGTTACCGTTTTCTCATCCCGCGATGACGACTCGTCTGTCATCGTTATTCGTTGTGCGGTTTCCTTTTTCTTTGGCTTTCCAGCCTTTTTATCATCAGATGGCTCTGACTCCATATGCAGGCTGCGCAATATCCGCCATCCGACACTCTCCGCCTCTTCTGATACCGTATTCGCGCCATAGCGCCTTCTGGTCTTACCGGCCGTCTCCTTTTCAAGATCCGCAAGGCGCACCCGACCCATAGAGTGAATCTCCTCCGCCGCGGATTCCCCCGAATCCTCCGGGCGGGCATTTACCTGGGCGGCACGTTCCTTCTTCTCCGCCTCAGTATGATTCCGCTCCGGCTCATACAGGCCATATCCTTGCTCCGGCTGCATTTGAATGTCGTCTGTCCGCTCCCGTCCGGCCATCCTTTCCGGCAATTCTTCGTTCCCGGAGCGATCACGCGCGGTATTCTTCTGTGAAGACGTCTCTTCCGGCAGCTTTTCGCTCCCAGCAAGCCTGCGGCCGCGCGACGATGTCTCTTCCTGCGGATCACCGCCTGCCGCACGCCTGCGGCTGCGTGGCGATATCTCTTCCTGGGGCTCCCCGCCTGCCGCACGCCTGCGGCCGCGCGGCGATGTTTCTTCCGGCTCCTCGCTCCCGGCGCGGGTTCGCGTCAGATTTCCGGTGATCTCCCCAGCCTTCTTCCGGGCGTCCGAAAAGCGTAGTTTAAGGAAGCTGCCCGCCTCTTTCAGACGCTCGGCTGCCCCTCCGAAAGCCGCTCTTAAAGCCTCTTTTACTTCCACATACTCTTCTTCCGGATCCTCATCGAGCAGGCGCTCAAATGTCTCGTCCCCTTCTGTCTCCTGGCGAGATTTCTCCTGCCGGGAAGCGGCTCGCGTTTCCCGTTCTGCCATCTCCCGGTCTCCGGCCAGATGTCTTTCGGTATCGGATCCCCCACCACCGGGGAATGGTTCTTCTGTACCACGTTCCCCGGCTCCGCGCCGTGCCGCTGCACGCTCTTCTTCCACTTGGCGCACCGCTGCCTGGCGCTCTTCTTCCGCTCTGCGCTCTGCCGCTGCGCGTTCTTCTTCAGCCCTGCGCTCTCCGGCCTCACGCTGCCTTTCCGCTCTTCGCTCCGCCGCCCTGCGCTGCTTTCTGGCCTTCTGCTCCTCGGCTTTGCGCTGTTCTTCGGCTTTACGTTTTTCCGCCAGACGCCGCTCTTCGGCTCTGCGCTCCTCGGCCTTACGCTTCGTGTAAGCCTCCGGCTCCTCGCCGCTCTGGATCGCCTTTACTATTTCAAATAATTCGTCTACGCTGTCCGCCCGTATTTTCTTCTTCATTCTCTTATCTAAAGTACTCTACACCCGACTCAAATAGTTTCAGATCCTGTTCTCCGTAAATATTGATCGCCACCGAGGTATCGCGCCGCTCCGCGTGTGCCATCTTGCCCAGTACTCTTCCGTCCGGGCTGGTGATTCCTTCAATCGCGAAATAAGAGCCGTTGACGTTCCACATCTCATTGCCGGCGTCTACATTGCCATCGATGTCGCAATACTGTGTCGCCACCTGTCCGTTGGCAAAGAGCCGCAGCAGCCACTCCTTATTTGCCACAAAGCGTCCTTCTCCGTGGGACGCCGGGTTGGTGTAGACACCGCCCAGCTCAGCTTTCGCGAGCCACGGAGATTTGTCGCTGATGACTTTTGTATAGACCATCTTCGAAATATGACGGCCAATGGTATTGAAGGTCAGAGTCGGCGAGGTCTCCGTCTGTCCGGTGATTTCCCCGTTCGGCACCAGACCCAGCTTGATCAATGCCTGGAAGCCGTTGCAGATACCGAGCGCCAGGCCGTCCCGCTCGTTCAGAATCCGCATGACCGCTTCCTTCATCTTCGCGTTCTGGAACGCAGTCGCGAAGAATTTCGCGGAGCCGTCCGGCTCGTCGCCCGCCGAGAAGCCGCCCGGGAACATGATGATCTGCGCCTGATTGATCGCCTTTTCAAACGCTTCCACGGAGTCGCGGATGTCCTGCGCGCTGAGGTTGCGAAACACCTGAACGTCCACCTCGGCTCCCGCACGCTCAAATGCCCTCGTGCTGTCATACTCACAGTTTGTACCGGCAAATACCGGAATGAAGACGCGCGGCTTTGCGACTTTGTTCCTGCAAATATACAGGTTCCCTTCATTGAGCTTCCAGGTTCCATTCGCAAGCAGTTCCCCGCCGGAGCCGGGACATGCGGCAGCTAAATTTTCTCCCTGCTCAGGATTCGATTTTTCTTCAGAAGCAGGTTCTCCACGACCTGTTTCACTGCTATCTGTCTCACTGCTATCTGCGGCATTTCCGCATGAGCAGGATTCGTCAGATATTTTTTCCTCACCGAAGAAATAACCGGTCGGCCCGTCCGCCGGATTTCCGTCGGTATCCAGTCCGCCGCCGACGGTCGGAATGCCGGATTCGGTCTTAAACACCTTTTCCAGGGTACCCGTCCAGGCGCTGAGTGCTTCATCGATCGGAAGCTTCACATCCCGGTATTCAAAGAACCTGCTGTCGGTCACTTCGCCGATTACCGTGTAAGTGATTGCCAGTTTTCCAACACAGCCGTCCGGGACCTCCGCGACGATGTTGCCAAAACCGGCGGTGAACAGGTCGCGCTCATCTACATTGTGCTCAATCCGGAAGCCGAGGCCGTTGCCAAACGCCATTTTAGAAAGCGCCGCCGCCAGTCCGTTGCCGTCCAGAGCGTACGCCGAAATGATATTGCCCGCCTCAATGTCCTGATGGAACTTCCGGTACTGCTCCAGCACCTGCTGATACTTTGGCAGGTCATATTCATCCTTATCGATAGAAAGCAAAATCAGCTTGCTGCCCACCCGTTTCAGCTCCGGTGTGAGCATCGTCCGGTCGCTCGCTACATCGACCGCGAACGAAACGAGGGTCGGCGGAACATCGATTTCATGATGACCTTGATCCGCGCCATCCGCTGCGGTGTCCGGATCATTCATGATCGTGAACGATCCCGACATGCTGTCCTTGCCGCCGATCGCCGGAAGACCATAGCCAAGCTGCGCGTCATATGCGCCGAGCAGCGCCGCGAACGGCTGGCTCCAGCGCTTCGGATCCTCCGTCATGCGGCGGAAATATTCCTGGAACGTGAAACGGATTTTATCCGCCTCTCCGCCGTTTGCCACAATCCGCGCGATGGACTCGGTCACCGCGTAAACAGCTCCGTGGTAGGGGCTCCAGCTCGACAGCTTCGGATCGAAGCCGTAGCTCATCATCGTCACGGCGTCGGTTTTTCCATCCAGAACCGGAAGCTTCGCGACCATCGCCTGTGTCTCCGTCATCTGATATTTTCCGCCATAGGGCATCAGCACTGAGCCCGCGCCGATAGAGCTGTCAAACATCTCCACCAGGCCCTTCTGCGAGCAGCAATTTAAGTCCGCAAGCGTGGAGAGCCATTTCTCCCGCACATCCGGTATGTCCTCACGGACAAAATATTTTTCCGTCTCTGACGGCATCTCCACGGTCACGCCCGTCTCCTGGTGCGCACCGTTCGTATCCAGAAATGCCCTCGAAATATTTACAATCTCGTTTCCTCTCCAGAGCAGAACCAGTCTCGGCTCCTCCGTCACGACCGCCACCTCGGTGGACTCCAGATTTTCTTCTGCGGCATAACACATGAATTCCGCCGCGTCCTTCGGGTCAACGACCACCGCCATGCGCTCCTGCGATTCGGAGATCGCGATCTCCGTGCCGTCCAGACCCGCATATTTCTTCGGCACCTGATCCAGCTGGATGCGCAGACCCGGAGCCAGTTCGCCGATCGCCACAGACACCCCGCCCGCGCCAAAGTCATTGCACTTCTTTATCAGGCGACTGACCTCCGGCCGACGGAACAGTCTCTGCAACTTCCGCTCCGTCGGCGCATTGCCCTTCTGTACCTCCGCGCCGCAGACCTCAATGGAAGCCTCCGTGTGCACCTTCGAAGAGCCGGTCGCCCCGCCGATGCCGTCACGCCCGGTCCGGCCGCCGAGCAAAATTATGATATCGCCCGGATCGGAATTTTCCCGGATGACCGCGCTTCTCGGCGCTGCCGCCATTACCGCGCCGATCTCCATGCGCTTCGCCACATAA
Organism: Lachnospiraceae bacterium; assembly: GCA_021202075.1. Lineage (GTDB taxonomy): Bacteria > Bacillota > Clostridia > Lachnospirales > Lachnospiraceae > Choladousia. The sequence goes on from JAJQDT010000082.1 coordinate 68,505, forward strand.
TTCGGATGATAAATCTCTTTCACATAGCCGGTCGCCAGGCCAATCTGATTGCCATACGAGCTGTAGCCGTGCGCCGCCTCGCGCACCAGCTTCTTCTGCGGAAGCTTGCCCTTCAGCGTCTCAGACGCAGGCGCGGTCGGATCCGCCGCGCCGGTCACGCGCATCGCCTGGTATACATAGGTCCGCCCGGAGAGCGGGTCGCGGATCGCGCCGCCCAGGCACGTCGCCGCGCCGCCGAACGGTTCAATCTCCGTCGGGTGATTGTGCGTCTCATTCTTAAAATTCACCAGCCACTCCTCGGTGACCTTCTTCGTTTCAGTAATGCCGCGCTCCACCTCGATCGGCGCCACAATGCTGCACGCATTGATCTCGTCGGATTCCTCCTGATCGTCCAGCTTTCCTTCTTTTTTCAGCTTGCGGGCCGCCAGAGTCGCCAGATCCATCAGGCAGGGGAATTTATCTTCCCGCCCCGCAAAAATCTCTTCCCGATCCGACAGATACTGCTCATAGGTCTTTTCCATCGGCGCTCGGTAATAACCATCCTCAAAGGTCACGTCCTTCAACTCCGTCGAAAATGTCGTATGACGGCAGTGATCGGACCAGTAGGTATCGAGCACGCGGATTTCCGTCACGGTCGGATCCCGCTGCTCCTCCTTCGCAAAATAATTCTGAATATGCAGGAAATCGCGGAAGGTCATCGCCAGATTCAGCGAATCATACAGCTCCTTCAGCGCATCCTCTTCCATCCGGCAAAAACCATTGAATGTCGCGATGTCCGCCGGCTCCTCAAACTTTGCCACCAGCGTTTCCGGCTTCTCAAATCCCGCCTCGCGGGAATCCACCGGGTTGATACAGTGATTCTTTATCGCGTCAAGCTCCTCGTCCGAGAGCTCACCCGACACCACATACACCGTCGCGGAGCGAATGACCGGCTCCTCTTCCTCATTTAAAAACCGCAGGCACTGCTCGGCCGAATCCGCTCGCTGGTCAAACTGTCCCGGCAGGTATTCAACCGCAAACGCCGTTTCTCCTTCAGAGAGCGGAAATTCTTCTTCATATAATTCATCCACCGGAGGCTCTGAAAAAACGGTCCGGCACGCTGCCCGGTATACGTCCTCCGAACAATTCTCCACATCGCAGCGAATCAGGATCCGGACCTTCTGAAGTCCGTTCACCCCCAGGTAGCTTCTGATCTCATGCGCAAGTCCTTTTGCGGCAACTGCAAAGCTGTCCTTCTTCTCCACATACACTCTTCTTACTTTGCTCATTGTCTCCTCCTCACAGGGGTTATCATTCCCTGAATCTACTGAGCCAACTGGCTGACTGGCCGACTGCATTGTATGGCCCTGTGTATCAACACCAGGAATTCCATGCGGGCTGATGAAAAGATTCAGGCGTCAAAAGGGTATGAAATACAATCATAAATACCATCATTTTCCATGCACCGCAGGACACACACTGTTTACTGTTATGTCCCTGATGCTGACGCAATTTACTATAACACACTTCACCCGGCCTGACAAGATTCGAGCGGCATTACTTTTGTGGCAAAGTCACATCGTAAGAGCGCATCCAAGCCACAGCTATATTATGTAACTTAGGAACTGTCGCAAAATTACTCACCCATCTTGCACCGCCTAACGCGCGAATCGCAGACCATTAAAGCCACAACGCAGCTTACTTACTGATTTTCACCTTGCTCTTCGCGCTCCACGCGGAATAGTACGTGTTCGATCCCTTCTTGTACCAGGTTCGGATTCGTATGTAATACGTCATTCCCTTCTTTAATTTGGAAAGAGTCTTCTGCACGCGCGCCGCGCCCTTCACCTTCACACTCTTCGTTTTGGCCGAGGCAAAGATCTTGCTCGTCGAATACTGGATCTGGTAGCCGGTTACCTTTTTGACCTTTTTCCAAGTCACGACAGCTTTCTTCGCAGACGTATTTTTCACACTGGAAAATGTCGGCCGGGTCAAACGCACGATTTTTTTCGCGGTACAGCTGTTTGTCGAACCATTCGAGGAATACGCGATCACCCGATAGGTGTATGTCTTCCGGTTTTTATTTTTTACCTTCTTATCGGTATAGCTGACCGTATCGCCGCTCTTAATCGTCGCGATTTTTTTATAACTCCCGGAGCCGGTCTTCCGATAAATATAGTATCCGTCCGCGCCCGCGATCTTTTCCCACTTCACAGCGATGCCGCCCGCCTTGTTTTTCAGCCCCGTAACCGACCCATCCGCGAAGACGACGGTAATGGTCACGGTCGTGGTGGTATCGTTATAGTTCTCATCGCCGGACGCGGTGACGGTAATGGTCGCCGTACCCGGACTGACGGCCGTGACAGTTCCATCCTCGTCGACAGTGGCTACCGTCTCATCACTCGAAGAATACGTAACCGTTCCGGAGCCGCCGCTGACCGTGATGCTGGTCGACTCACCCGCCGTAACAGAAGTCGATTCCGAATCGGTGGATGTATCCGAAGAAGAATCGGAAGAGCTCCCGGAGCTGGAATCAGAAGAGGAATCCGAAGAGCTCCCGGAATCGGAATCAGAAGAGGATGTCGAATCAGAGTCCGAGGAGGAGTCGCCGACGGTAATGCTGTAATCCGCTTTTTCGATGGTAAAAGTCAGGCTTACTGTTCCCGTATAATCACCGGCACCGGTCACGGTAACCGTCGCTGTACCCGCATTGGTATTATTTTCATATGTTACCGTGTAATCCGTGTTCAGTGTCAGCGTATCGGATCCGGCCACGACCGTAACATCCGGCGTTTTCGCCGTGCCATCATAGGTATAGCTTGTCTGAGAAAGCGTAACCGTACAGGTCGAAGTATCCGAGACATCCCCTTTATAAATCCGAAAGTTTCCGCTCAGGGTACCGGTATAGCTGCCGGTCCCGGTCACCGTAACCGTCGCCGTGCCGACTTCCGTATTGTCGCTGTATGTGAGATCCGAGCTGTAATCCGTCCCCGCACTCAGAGTCGTGTCCCCATCCGTCACCGTAACGGACGGCTCCTGCGCCGTTCCATCGTAAATATATTCCGAAGGGGAAATGGCCAGCGTGCAGGCCGCGATGGAATAATAAATTTCTGCGGCCGTCAGATACGTATTTGTCTCATCAATCGAGACCGACTCCCAGGCCGTCTTTGTACTCTGATAATAAACTGTCGCAATATTTTTACAGGACGAAAACGCGTACGCCTCGATATCGGTCACACTGGCCGGAAGCGTGATCGACGTCAGTCCCGTACAATACAAAAACGCACATTCCGCGATGGTCGTAACGCTGTTTCCGAGGTCCACCTGCGCAAGCCCCGTACAGTCCGCGAACGCATATTCCTCGATGCTTGTCACGCTGTCCGGGAGCGTGACCGACGTCAGCGTGGTACAGCAATAAAAAGCGGAATCGTAAATTGTCGTCACCCCGGACGGAACCGTATACGACGTATCCGACTTTCCGAGCGGATAGCACATCAGAACGGTCTGTGCTTTGTTAAACAAAACGCCGTCCACAGAAGAATAAGCCGCATTGCCGGACGCAACCGAGATCTCCACCAGAGAAGTACAATCCGAGAACACATAAGCCCCCATGGAACTCAGACTGGCCGGAAGCGTAATCGACGTCAGGCTCGTACAATAGTCGAACGCACTGTCCTCAATCGTCGTCACGCCCTCTGGGATTGTGATCGATGGCAGGCTCGTACAGCCCGCAAATGTCATCTCTCCGATGGTGGTCAGATTTGACGACAGCGTCACGCTGGTCAGGCTCGTACAATACAGAAACGTATACACGTCCATCGATGACACACTGTCCGGAATCGTGATCGAAGGGAGCGAAGTGCACATATAAAAGGAACAGCCCCCGACGTAGGTCACCGTACTCGGAATCGTCACCGACGTCAGCGACGTACAGTTCATAAACGCATAGTCCCCGATCGAAGTCACACCGCTCTCTATGACAATCGAAGTAATCTCTGAACAATAATCATTCCACGGCGCGAACGACTCGCTCTCCGCGGAATAATCCTTCATATCCCCGCTGCCGCTGATCGTAAGCACCCCGTCATCACTCAGCTGCCAGGTTACGCCGGACGTGTTGCCGCTCGAACCGCACGTGCCCGAATAGCTCACTGTACTCATCCCGGAATTGTTTTCATCGTCCTCCGTTTCATCCTCAGTCTCACCTTCTTCGGTCTCGCTCTCACCCTCCTCGGTTTCACTTTCGTCTTCACCGGTCTCGCTCTCGCCTTCCTCGGTTTCACTTTCTCCTTCTTCGGCCTCGCTCTCGTCTTCCCCGGTCTCGTCTTTTTCATCCCCGGACTCATCTTCGATATCTTCCGTCTCGCCGTTCTCTACTTCATCGCCCGCGCTCTCGTCAGAGTTGCTTCCGGACTTGTCCGTGTCTCCCGCACTCTCGCCTTCATCGCCCGTACTCTCGTCTGAACCATCCGCGTTCTCGTCCGTATCGCTGTCAGCCTCATCCACGGCCATCGCATCTGCCACTGACAGCGATGCCAGCGCAACAGTTCCCATCTCTTCAGTGCACAAACCCGTTTTCGCCGGTGCCAGTACACACATCATTACCGCCAACATCATCGCCAGTCGTCTTCTCATCACCGATTCCTCCGTTTCGTATCCTGTTTCCATCCGGCGTCACTTACCGATGCAGGGCATGCCTCTCCATAAATCCTTTTTCCATTACAGCATACGCATTCAATGTCATTTACTGCCCGTCACTTTTTGCACGATCTAGCTTTCATCATAGCATAAAGTTTTAACCGCAACAACACACAATCGCAATGTTTTCGTAACAATTTTTATACACTTATCGGGAAATTATCCATATCAGGCATCGGCTTATGGTCTCTAAAAAACAGAGCAACCGCCTGTTCCCATGCGATTGCTCTGTTTTTTGAATGATAAAAATGCCTTTTCGGTCTTCCTGGGATTTACTGCTGCCAGGTAATTCCCGCCAGCCAGCTGTATTCTGTCACATCAGGATATGCTCAGTGTCTTTGTATATTTGAATTGAATAACATCATATGGTGCGATTTCAATATAAGCGTCTTCCTAAGGAAACGCCCCATCGCGAAGCTCTATCTCCTTATTTCCTGACAGAAACCTTCTTTTTCCCGCTCCATGCGCTGTAATACGTCACCCCGTTTATCTTTTTATATGTCCGGATGCGCACGTAGTAAGTCTTGCCCTTTTTCAGTTTGGAAATCACCTTTCTGGTCTTCTTCGCTCCGGAAACTTTGACGGTCTTATTCCCTTTTTTGAACGTCTTACTCGTAGAATACTGGATCTGATAACCGGTCACACCGGATTTCTTTTTCCACTTCACGGTGATCTTTTTCGAAGCGTTATTTTTTACTGTGGACAGCTTTAATGATTCCAGACGGACTATGGTTTTAGAAGTTCCTGTGCCATTCCCATCATTTGAATATGGAAGGACTTTATAAGAGTAAGTGATTCCGTTTTTATTTTTAACTTCTGTATCTGTATAGCTTACCGTCGCGGAATTGGTAATTGTCTTAATGAGTTTATAGCTCCCAGAGCCCGTTTTTCGATAAATCTTATAGCCGGTCGCTCCATCAGTTTCCTTCCACGTAATTTTAATACCAGAGGAAACATTTGCCAGCCTGGCAATCTCTCCTGCGAGGGCAGCATCATCCGAAGAAGCCTCGATCGCAAAGGTTTTCGTAATCGAGCCGGAACAATTGCCTGTTCCTTCAATCGTGACAGTCGCAGTGCCCGGATTGATGTTATTTGAATAGGAAACCTTGTAATCAGTATCTTTTATGAGAACAAGCGGTCCTATTTTCACAATGGTTTCCGGCTCCCTTTCTTTGCCGTCATATTCAAAATCTGTATCTGAAAGGTCAACCGTGCAGGAAGAAAGATCCAGAATATCGGTTCCTCCGGAATTCAATGTGAGAACAAGCTCTAAAGCTCCGGTTATCGATTCTCCCTGCACATCATAATAACATACCGCTTCGCCTGTATTGTCTCCAAACACAATATAATCCCCGGATATGGCGGCATTAATATACGAATCTTCTCTGTCATCGGTGAAAGATACGTAATCCTCATCCGTATAAACATTTGATGCATTTTCCTGATCTACCAGCCTTGTTACCAGCATAATTGCGCCGCTTCCTATCAGTGTAACGGACACTTCATGCGTTTGATTGGAGCCATCTAATTTCCACAACAAATTATTCTGGCTGATATCCAGACTGGTCAAGTGATTATCTGAGCAGTGAAGTTCATTCAATGCAGTGTTCTGGCTGATATCCAGACTGGTTAATTGATTGTTACTACAACTCAGAAGCTCCAATGCAGTATTCTGACTGACATCCAAACAACTCAAATCATTATCATCACAAACCAATTCTGTCAGGTACGGGGCATCGCTTACCTCAAGACTACTCAGATTATTTCCATTGCAATGCAGCGCAACCGTAGTCTGATTAAGCTTTAAACTCGTCAACTGGTTATCATGACAGTCCATCCATAATACCAAAGGAGCGTTGCCGACATCCAGGCTGACCAGATTATTATTGTTACATATCAGATAGACAAACTCACTCTGGCCAATCTCCAGACTGGTTAATTGATTGTAGCCGCAATCCAGATCTCCCAGAGCCGTGTTCTTACTGACATCCAGACTGCTCAGGTTATTATTGGAGCATATAAATTCTAGAAGATCTCTATTATGGGATACATCCAAACTGCTTAAATTGTTACCTCCACAGTATAATTTAATTAAATTCACATTTCTGCTGACGTCCAGTTCGCTCAGATTGTTGTTTTCGCAAAATAAACTCATTAATTCCGTCAAGCCTCTTACGTCCAGACTGCTCAGAACATTATCATCACAATACACCTTTTCTAATTTCTTATTACTTCCAAGATCCAGTTCTGTCAAGTTATTATCGTTGCAAACCAGTATCTGTAATGCTGAAAGATATTCTATGCCGTCCAGACTGCCGATTTCCTTTCCAGAAACATCCAGATATGTCGCCGCACTGATTTCATCCTTGGACAGGATTCCATCGTTATCCGTATCTAAAAGCTCCGATATGCAAGTTCGGAAAATTTCGTCTGAAAAATTTTCCGAACTAATCGCCACGTTCTCATCCGTTGTCGCAGTTTCATCTGAATCCGCTTTTTCCACCCTGTAGTAGGTCATAGGAGTATAAAGTCCGGCCGCGATTTCCGTACAGATTTCATTATCCTCATCTACCCAGCAGAAGCCATCCACCTGCGGGAGCGAAGCTGGGTAGGTGAAATTTTCCGGAATCATGATACTGGTCAGAGAAGAGCAACCGCTAAGCAGACCATATGGGTCATTCGCAATCCCCGAAGAGCGCACCGAAGAAGTATCAAAACTGCTCAAATCCAGGCTCTGCAAGCTTTCACAGAGTTCAAACATCTGGTATATATTCACCAGATTTGACGTATCAATTCCACTAAGGTTCACAGAAGAAAGGGAAGAGCAGCCATAAAACATGTAGCTTGTCTGTATTAAGCTGGATGTATCATAAGCACTCAAATCCACAGACGAAAGCAAGTAACATTCTGAAAACATATAGCTCATCTCAGTAACCTTTGAAAAGTCCGAATCGCCAAAATATACGCTCTCCAGATTTGTACACCAGGCAAACATTCCATACATATTTGTGATGTTCGCAACGTCCACGACTGCGGTTTTTATTTCATCCGCATATTCCGCCCATTCCTGCTTATCCAAATCACATTCGTAATCTCCGCTGCCGCTGATTGTCAACACATAGTCTGCTGAAATGCACCAGCTCAGAGCCCCGCTCGTACCACTGTGCAGGACGCTGGATTCCTCTGCATCGGCAGTTTTCGCGTTTTCGTCAGAAGTCTCCAAGTCAATTGCAATGGCATTTATTTCATCCGCACCCAAAACGCCCGAATCCGAAGCGTCAGCAGAATCCGCTTCCTCAATATCTGATATGAACACCTGAGATTCCTCTGCCTGTAATTCTTCCGTCTGTGATTCTTCTGTCTGACTTTCATTCAGAACGGCCATGCCCGTCTCAGCTGAATCCACCTCAGCCACGCTCACTTCAACATCATCACCTTCTTCAGCGTCCAGCAGAACCTCCGAAGACTCCGTTTCCGAAATGATCTTCGCCTCTGTATCTTCATCTGCTGCAAGAGTCATTTCCTCATTCAGCGTATCATTCGCGCTCACCAGATAAGCAGGTAACGCTGCGAGCAATAGCATCACCAAAAATAATGTCCTTCCTTTTCCCATACTCATTTTAAATTTCCTCCCTGATTTTTACAGTCTTTCTGCCCCATTCAGGAAATAATAAGTTTCTATTTTGAAATGTTACAGAAGTATAGTAATGCTATCGCTTTATTTCTTTATAGAAACCTTTTTTTTCGTGCTCCATGCGCTGTAATACGTCACTCCGTTTACTTTTTTATATGTCCGGACGCGCACGTAGTAGGTCTTGCCCTTTTTCAGTTTGGAAATTACCTTTTTGGTCTTCTTTGCTCCGGAGACTTTGACCGTCTTATTCCCTTTTTTGAATGTCTTGCTTGTGGAATACTGAATCTGATAGCCGGTCACGCCGGATTTCTTTTTCCACTTAACCGTGATTTTTCTGGAAGCAGTATTTTTCACACTCGACAGCTTTGTGCCGGCAATTGTCGAACTGGTAACTGTCGTGCTGGTATCTGTCGAACTGGTAATTGTTGTGCTGGTAACTGCCGGACTGGTAACTGTGACCGTCAGGGTCGTTTCCGCCGGATTATAGTTCTCATCTCCGGCCGCGCTGACTGTTATTGAGGCATTGCCTTCCCCAGCGCCGGTAATCACGCCGTCACTGCTCACTGACGCAACGGAGCTGTCACTGGAGGTGTATGTAACCGTCCCCTTTCCATCGACCGTTATTTTCGTAGTTTCTCCCACTTCAATGGAGGATGCCGCTACGCTTGCCGTCAGAGTCTGCTCTGCCTTGCTGATGGTAAATGTTCCCGTCAGTGAACCGGTATAGCTGCCCATTCCGGTGACCGTCACGGACGCGGTGCCTGCATTGATATTGTCGCTGTAAGTAAGCGTATAGTCGGTATTCTCAGTCAGCTCTGCGGTATCATAATAAACCGTTATCTGCGGTATCTTTTCTGAGCCATCATACACATAACTGGTCTCCGGCACCTCCAGAATACCTTTTGTCAAATCATACTGCACGTTTACCGGTACAGTAGCCGTCTCTGCCAACACGGTCGCGGTCAGATTCGTAGTGCCGACCGCTTTGGCAGCAAGCTGACTGCCGGAGATCTCCGCAATACTGCCATCTCCAACGGTCCATGAGTAATCCGCTGTGACTGGCTGTATCCGCCCGGAAGGCCAGGTTTCCGTAAGGCTTATTTTCGTCGTAATAGTCGGAAGATCCACGCTCTCGCCAAATATCAGATTCTCTTCTTCCGGATCCGCCTCCACTGTCACTCCCGAAATATACGATTCCGCCACGTTCACCGTCATGTCTGTTGCGCTGTCGTTTGCTGATACTGCTGTACTGGTACTCGTCGTATAAGCAAATTCCTGTACCCAATAATGAATTCCGTTATAATATACATGGCCAATACCGATGGCATTAAAAGAACTACTCAGCATGTTCCGGCGATGCCCCTGTCCGCTGTAATCCTCGTCTTCCTCCGCCCAGCTCGTAAACGCGGAAGCGGCACTCGTCTGACCTGCGGCAATGTTTTCTCCCGCTGCATAATATACATATGAATTTTCACCCAGCGCGGTATAGCACATCGTACCGTCCGGCCTTGTATGGGAAAATGACAGTGCAATCTCTGCCGCCCTCTGCATGGCAACTGCTTCCAGATCATAATCATAAGTCAGCTCTGACAGATCCGAACAGGTCGTTTTCGTCTCATCATCCGAGTTCCAGTACCATGCATCATCCCCGGTTCGCAATTCGTTAATCAGCTGCAGCATTTCCCTGGCTTCCGTCTGGCCAAACGTTACCGAAATCCCCAGCTCTATAATGTCCGACTCCTCGTCGTCCGAATCCTCCGAGGCCGTGGAAATTCCCGAATTGCCGTCAGATGTCATAAATGCAGCCTCATCTGTAATTCCACTGCTGATCTCATTGGTATTTTCCGATTCTTCACTCATTTCCGCGGAATCAGCTGACAACCCTGTCAAACCTTCATCCGCTATCACTTCTTTCGGAATATCCGACACATCCACGGTCTCGACATTCTCTATAAAAATGGAACCCAAGCTGTCTGCCGCTGTCTCCTCTTCCTGGTCCGCAGCCGAATCTGTCCCGGCATCTTCTTCTAAAAGCAGGTCCGCTGCGGCCTCTTCATTTACCGCAATGATTTCTTCTTCCGCGCAGATGGCTTCCTCCGCGCTGCCGGAAAGCGGTACACTTCCTGTAACGGTTGTTAACGAAACGGCCAGAGTCAGTAAAAATGCCATTCTCCTCTTCATCTTGTCATTCTCCCTCTGATTAAATGCACTCCTATGCAATGCCATGTTGTAAATAATCCTGCTCATCTGGCAGCAATGCAGCGCAATGCGCTTCTGTCCGGTCTTCCCCGCTTAGCCGCGTTCACCACATCCCCATATAATCACGCATCCAGTAATACAGTTCCGCATACTCATGCGGCGCGAAACGCCTGCCAAAGAACCTCTCTACGAGACCGATATGGACCGGGTCATAGCTTCCGCCCATCAGTGCCTCCAGGGCCATCATGACCCGCCAGGACTCATCGTAACCCATCATGCTCATCCCCGGGGCGTGGCGCATGCCAAATGGCAGCATCGGCGGGTGCGGCGGGCGTCTTCTCATTCCTGCCGGATGCGGGCCGCCGCCCGGATGTCCCATAGCGCCGCCCGGGCGTCCCGTAACGCCTCCCGGATGTCCCATAGTACCGCTTCCCGGACCGCCAACAGCCCCTCCGCCCGCGCCGCCTGCCATTGCGCGTCCGACGCCGGACGAGCCTCTGCTTCCGCCACCCGGCCCCTGCGAGCTTCTGTTTGCAGGACCGCCCATCGCTCTTCCGCCGCCGGACGCCGGACTATGCCCCTGTCGCATTCCGCCACCGGATATTGAATGTCCTCCGCCCGCTCTTCCTGCCATCTTAAATTCCTCCTTTCGCAATTTCATAAAGCTCATATGAATCCACTGTATTCAGGTAGCATCCCATACTTCTAGCCCCTCACGGTTCTCTGTAAACGGTAATCTTTTCCTTCATTATAAATGTTATTCTCAGGCCGTGCAAGTATAAGATTGACGTATGGAGACCATTCTCGCGCTCTCACAGCCAGTTCCTCTTTAAAACCTCGCTTTTCAGCAAAAGGGTGCTTCTGGATGTTGCCTTGACCGGATGAAGTTTTCCCCGTTTGATCAGGTCACTGATATTCTGCCTCGAGCAGTTCAGAAGCTCTGCCGCCTCACCGGCCGTGATGATCCGCTGCGCCGCAAAAGCCCGGAAATCTTCTATCGTAAGCGGAACTGCAGCTCCGCTCTGGTACAGAACATAATCCCAAATGCCCATGTTTTCATCCCAGGCGACCCCATGTCCTCCCGTCTGGATCCGCACATGGTCAAACAGCTTTTCTTTTTTCAGCAGAATCGCAAATTCCTCATGCTCCCGAAACCAGTCCGTCAGATCGCATCTGCGCACCATCCCGTCCCGGAAAAACACCAGCAGCGTATTTTGCCCCAGCGAAGCCACATCCTCTACTCTCCGCTCAAAGCGCCCCTGTATCTGCGGCGGCAGTTCCTGCTCCTCCATCGGGAAAAGAGCATAATCGTCCTGCGCACATCTGCCCATGTGCAGCATAAGAAGCGAAAATTCATCGTACTCTTTAAGGCCGTTGTCCTTTAGAACCTGCCCGATATTCTGGCGGTCGGCGGGGACAATTCGCTGCTGCACCCACACCTTGCTCCAGTAGGAATTGACTGCCTTTTCCCCTTTTTTTGCAAAGGAAGATAACAGCAGCGGCGTCTCCCACTCATCCGCGTCATCGGGAAACTCGATGTAGAAGCGCTTTTCCATTTCATAATAGAGGAGCCACGCCAGATCCTTTTGAGCCCCGGCACTTTCATCCCGAATTGCAAATATCCTCATATCTGTTCAATCTCCTCTCAAATCCTCATAGACGCACCAACGTTTCCAGATCATATCCCATATTTTATCCTGCAGTTTCTGTGAAATCACGCCATCCAGATCCTGCATCAGAAAGCTCCTGTGTTCAGGCAGCAGCCGGTCAACGATCAGCTCATTGACGCATTCATGCCCGATCACGCCGCGCATGCTGTCATAGTTGGAAAGCTTATAATAGATTTTTTATCGCCCAATTCAGAATATGCTTTCAGGAACGAACCGACCGTTCCGGATGAATTCCGGGATTTCGTCCAGGATAAATACGTGAGGTACTGTTTTGCTTTTACAATATCTCTGCTCACAAAAATCCTCCCGGAAACAGTATATCTGTATACTTGTTTTATGTCAAGTAAAAACATTCCTGCTCGAGGAGTGCTATCCCTGTTCCCTGGCTGCCTCTTTCACGCGAAAACCGAAAACACAATCAATACCGCACAGGAAAGTACAAACACAATCATGCCCACATTCAGGTAAGCTGTCCGAAGTCGAATCCCCTTCGGCAGCTCCAGCTCTGCCTGTGCAAACGTCACACGCCGCCAATTGCGACAAAACAGCACCAGTCCGACGATTGCAGATGCTACGAGTGCTATTACATAGCCACCATATAAAGCCAGCTGCGGGAACAGCGATCCAAGGACTTTGGGGGAAAGGTTCGCCAGGTTGTCAAGGCTTTCGAGATTTGCCAGGTTTTCCAGTGCATTCCAGTCGATTGCCTCCAGCAGCGCAGATGGCACGATGCTTCCAAGAAAATTAATACCCATGTGCAGCCCCGCCGAGTAGCGCAGCTTTCCGGTCTTCAGATAGATGTAGCCAAACAGCAGCCCCAGCGCAAATGCATAAAAGAACTGCGACAGATTCCCATGAAAAAGCCCGAACATCAGCGCCGAGGTGGCGACCGCCAGCCGTTCCCCGTAGCAGCTCATCCGGTCGATCAGCTGTTTCCGGAAGATATATTCCTCAATCAGCGGAGCCAGAATCACCATAAACAGAATTTTCAGAACAAGCGAATCCGCCAGCGCGTAGGTCGTGATCGCCGCCTCCGCCGATGTGCCGGTCAGCGCGCTGATCACGGTGGTGACAAGGGTTCCGAGAAGATTTCCTGCATACATCAGGAAGATGGCAATAAAAACTGTCCGCACCATCTGCCCCGGCTTCATTGTATGTTTTTCTTTACGGTTTTCGCCTGATTTTTTATAGCTTTTTGTATTGCTCCATTCATCTGCAGCGACATTCTTTTTCACAAGGATATTTTCATCAATGATACCATTGCTGCCTGAGCTGCTGATTTCATCGCTGATATCATTGTCGCCTGAACTGCTATTTTCATCGCTTTCTTCCATCTTGCTTCCACTGTGACTTTTCAAAGTGTACACATCCGTACCTCCCTGCTTCATGTACTCTGCTTTAGGGCAGACAGACACACGTCGAAAAATCAGCAGTCCAACCGGCACTGCAACCACATACAGGGGCGCAAAGGTGTAGACCCACAATCCCCACGAGGTCAAGAGCCATTCCGGAAAGAGCATCGCAGCTGCAATCTGCAGTACGGACGCGATCGCCAGAATTGCGAAGCAGCCGAACCCGAGGGTAGAAAAAGATTTACGGGCAAGGAGGCGAATTTCTTCCGAAACGGCATCTGCGCGAGTCATATCACTGTCATTTTTCCTCCGCGCCGGTCGTTCTTCAGGATCCACAACCAGCGGCGTCAGCGCCAGAAAGACCGCGCCAAGCCCGATGTTAATCACCGCAGCCAGCACCGCAGCTATGACGACATGATCAAAAACGACTCCTACCGCGATGACTGCCACATCCGGCAGCAGTCCGAAATAAATAAACATAATCTGCACCAGCTGTTTGACCAGCTTTCCGGCGGATACCGGCACGGACAGATTGATGAACGTGCCCGTCGTCGTTCCGTAAAAATCAATCGAGAGAATGAATGGAATCCATGCCAGAATAAAGAGCGGATGAACCTGGAAAACCGCCTCCGTGAGAATCAGCGCCGGAATCAGATCGAGCAGGCAGTTCGCCGTTCCTCCAAGAACTGACCAGAACAGCTTTTTCTCCGTGCTCTCCGGTATCATCCGGAAGAAATCTTTGGAGGTGTCCTCCTCCAGCGGATTCCCCAGTGTGCGCCAGAATGCGAGTGCGGAGATGGTAAAAATCACTGGCAGAAATCCGCCCATCTCGTCAGCCGCCGCGCCATCCATCAAATACCTGCACAGCGCCGCTGCGCCTGCCGCCGCGACCAGATAGAATTCCGCGGTTTTCGTGAAAATCCCCAGATGCGCGAACCGGAACCGGTTGTAGAGACTGCGGAAGAAAAAGACGTTCGCTCCGCTCCCATAGCGCATACCGTCCCGGCGGACTTTTTCGCTCCGATCCTTTTTGCGCTTTACAAACCCGGTGCTTTTCTCCGCCTGCCTCACTTCCAGCAGCTCGGCGGTCTCCTCCGATTTTGCCATCGCGTCCTCATAAAAGTCCGCTTTGATGCTCCATATGATGAGGATCAGCACGGCGCAGCCCGCAAGCAGCGCAGCCAGACACAGCAGGGCAAGCTGCGTATTTCCCGCAATCGAAAACATGCAGATCCCCTTCAGCCATCCCCAGAACGGGATCCAGCGTGTGACTTTGTGATTGAACAATGCCGCTGCCGCCAAAAAATGATCGGAGCCATACGATCTGCTGCAAAGGAAATACGCAGCCGCCACCACAATCACCAGAGCGTAGACGCCTTTCCGCAAATACGGTTTCATGCCGGTATGCGTCGCCGCCAGGGTATAAAACAGCACCTGGATCAGCTTGCCGATCACCAGCGTAAAAATCCAGACCAGGATGATTGCGACCGCGCCCCGGATGCCAAGTCCGAGATTCAGCACCAGATTCGGGAGCTGGAGCATCACATAAATACTGGAAATCACGAGTGCGCAGATCTGTGTCATCAGCCGGAACAGCAATACCGACTGCGGCTTCATCGGCGACGCAAACAGCAGATTTACATCCGCAGGCAGAAAAATGCTGCTGCCGCTTTTATCCGCGCCGATCAGTTCAAACAGGAACACCACCAGAATGATTCCGCCAACAATCAGTTCGATCAGGTCCGAGGTCGCGTCTTTTCCGTTTATTTCAAAGACGAAATCTTCATCCGAAACCTCAAAGATCACTTCGTCATCACTATCAGCCTCGTCCGCATCTCCATTTTCCGCAGACATATCGGGCATATCTCCCGTGTCTGAATCTGCGGCACCTGCGCCAACGCTATACACGTCTGAGCCTGCAACGCCTGTGCCAATGCTATATTCGTCTGTTCCTGCAACACCTGCGTCAACGCTATACTCATCGGATTCTGCCGTCAGTTCAGAGGTTTCCCCGGTCTGATCTTCCCCGACCTTGCTTAACATACCCGCGCCAACCCCAATCAGCCCGCCCATCAGCGCGCAGGCGACGATAAAGATCAGCACCCATGTCTTAAACAGCTTGCGGATCTGGTTCACAAAGGAGTGCAGCGCATAGTAACCATAGAGTCTCATTGCTTCCGGCCCTCCTCACTGCCTTCCCTGCGCGAAACGCTCCCCCTGTGGACGTCACTGCTTTCCGCATACTGCCCTGAGCTGCCGTCGCCGCTTTCCGCAGCGTCAGCCGAGGCATCGCCAGAATCGCTTCCCTCGGTAATATCAAAAAACAGCTGCTCCAGACTTCGTCCGTCCGCTGCCAGCTCGTCGCGCGTCAGATTCGCCTGAATCTTTCCCTCCTTCATAATGATGGTGCGGTCCCAGAGCATGTCCACACTGTCGATCATATGAGTGCTGACCAGGATCGTCTTTCCCTCCTGTCGCATCTCCTCGATCAGCAGCTTTAACTCCTTGATTGCGTGCGGATCCAGCCCGATCATCGGCTCGTCCAGTAGCAGTACCTGCGGATCCGGCAGCAGTCCCAGACAGATATTCAGCTTCTGCTGCATTCCCTTCGAGAGCTCGTCGCCGAACTTTTTGCGCTTGTCCGACAGCTCAAACCGCTCGAACAATTCATCGATTCTCGCCTGATAAGAAGAGGTCCGTCCTGCGCGCTGCGCATCAAAATGGACGGAACGGCGCCCCGCATTTTTGCTATTTGATCCCGCATTTCCGCTATTATGTCCCACATTTCCGCCCAGTTTATACGCCCGCGCGATAAATTCCATATGCTCGGACACCGTCAGGTTCGGATAGAGCGAAGGCATCTCCGGTATGTAGCCGATCATGCGTCGCGCCTGGGGCGTTTTATTGGAAAAATTTTTTACCGTGATCTCACCCTCGTATTTCAAAAAGCCGATCATCGCCTTAATAATCGTACTTTTCCCGGCGCCGTTCGGGCCTAACAAAACAGTCACCGTCCCCGGATCCAGATGAAAGCTTAAATCATCACAGGCCAGCACCTTGCCGTATTTTTTCGTCACATGTGATACGTTCAACATTTTTCTCTTCTCCTTTGATACCAATCCTTTCAGGAATTTAAAACGTTTATTTGCGCAGAATGGCAAAACTTTGGTTCCGGTTTATCCAGGTCAGGAACTTAAAAACAATTTTCTGCGCAAAATATCTCTTAATCATCCCCTATAGCCTCTGTTTCTCATTCATCCGAATCTCGCAACAACTACGGCAGCTGCGCAGGTACAACCGTCCTCTCAGTTCACCTGCTGCGTCCGCATGAACATCCAGGCCGCGCCGAGCGTCAGAATAAACACCAGCACTCCCACGACCGGCCACGCGCCGGACGGAACTGCCATAATCGCCTGCGCGATTCTCTGATAAACCGGAAGCGCCTCCTCCGGATGAAGTACCGCCTCGCCCACCCTCGGCCCTCCAATCCAGAACGTCATCCACGCAACCAGAAATACAACTCTCATGACCTGTCCGAACCGATTTACCAACGCTCCGAACAAAGCTGCCGCCGCAGGCAGCCCCAGCACCGCCGCGATTCCGTATCTCAGAAAAACCGGAAAGATGGCGAAGACCGGTTCCTCCGCCGGATACAGGTGCAGATTCAGCGCGTCCTCCGCCGCCGCAAGCACCAGCAGAATCAGCATTCCAAACGCACTCAAAAGCAGCTCGTTCAAAAGCATAGACACGAAAAACTCTTCCCTCGTGCAGCCCAGGGAAATCTGCGTGTAAAACTGAGACGTAAAATCATTCCCAAAATTCGCGAACAGAAGCACTGCCCCCACAAACGCCGCCAGGATAGTCGCAAGCGGAAACGTCCCCTCTCCCTCATCAACCACAAATCTCATAAGAATAGCGAGCACGATCATCCCCGCCAGGAAGCCGCCCAGTTCAATCGTCAGAACACCCAGACATTTGTTTTTACTAAGTTGAAACTGATTCCTGATCGCTCTTTTCATATTCATCCTTCCTCCCCGTGTACAGTCTTTTCTGTTTTCGAAACAATCACGATCCATGCACTGTCTTTTCCCGCTATAAAGTGATCACGATCCATACACTTTCATTTTCCACAGAATCATAACGTCCATACTTTTCTTTTTTGTACGGGCTTCGTCTTTTATTCTTCGAACAGATGTGCAAAGTCGACGCCGCCCATATACTTTTCTGCCTCACCTTCGCACTTCCATCCTCCGCAGTCCCTTAAGGCTCACCGCTCCGGCCGCCGCGTACAGCGCAAGCCCGATCACCGGAAACAGGGGAGAATGCATCCATTCCAGAACATTCTGATTAAAAATCGACGTCTCACCCTCCAGTCCCGCAATCAGGCCGCAGAAAAAGGCAAAGCCCCCGGCAAACACAGCATTGAAAATAATTCCGAGCGTTCTCCATCGTATAGATACCATACCGAAAAATATTCCGATCAGAGCCGCAAATGTCTCGGCTGCGAAGATCAGCGGCAGCCACTCCATCCAATATGTTCCCATTCCAAACACGGAAAAAAGCCAGGCGATTCCGATCATTGCCAGTACCGTCACTCCCTCACAGAGCCACATGCCCAAAGCAGTCAGCCGTCTCATGGCGTTCATGGAAATCATCGTCGTAATGATATTGTTAAACAGGAATGTCGGGCAGATCCACACAGTCACCCCGCCAGCAAGCAGCAGGTAAGGCGGAAAATCTTCCAGCAGCGCTGCGGCCATCTGCCATGACAGCGGCCAGCCTCCGCCCGTTTCTCCTCTCACAACCGGCACAAGCAGATCCCAGAATACCGTGACGAGCAAAGCAATTCCAAACATCTGCAGGCAGATTCTGCCAAAGAAACAGGCTATGCGCAGTGCGCGGGAAGTCCCCGCCATCCCGGGCTTTATAGTATCTTTCCTTTCGTTTTGTGACGCTGCTTCAAAATTAATATCTACATTCATCTGCTTCCTCCCTCGTTCGCGTATCCGTATACTCTGTTCCTGTTGAATTTTTCAATGGAACTCAGATACATATTACTCTGATACCCGAACGCTCCTTCCTTCTGTTTTCCATTTTGCCTGTAGTCAATTCTCCTCTGATCAATGTTCTTCCCCGCACAGCGCCACGAACAGCTTCTGCAGACTCACTTTTTGAACCGTCACATCAGCACCGTTCCAGTGCGCAGCATTTTTCATACGGGCAGTCGATACCTGACCCATAAATCCACTCTCCTGAATTTTCTCCGTCATCTGACCTGACCGATCGCTGTCCTGAAGTTTCTCTGCCATCTGACCTGACCGATCGCTGTCCTGAATTCTTTCTGTCATCTGAACCGACTGAACACTGTCCTGAACTTCGTCCGGCTTCGGTTCCAGAATCGTCACGCTCTTGCTGCGGCCCAGCCGTTCTACATGGTGCTGTGTGTATCCAGCAGTCGCGCGGTCTACCTCATCCTCACGCCCGCTCACGCACCAGGCGCGCTCCAGCAGTTCCTCCAGATTCTCTTTTAGCAAGATTTTCCCATCATCCAGCAAAATTACTTCCTCGAAAATGTCTGCCGCTTCCTCAATGATGTGCGTCGAGATCACAAACGTCCGGCCGGTCTCTGTGAATTCCTCTAGCAGAAGCTGATAAAACTTCTCCCTTGCAACCACATCCAGCCCCGCGACCGGTTCATCCAGAAACGTGAACTCTGCCCCGCTCGCAAGCGCCACAACGATCGTCACCATCGAAAGCATGCCCTTGGACAGCTTGCTGATTTTTTTCTTTGTATCCAGCCCGAACTCTGCGACAAGGCGGTCTGCCATCTTCTGATCCCAGTGCGGAAGAAACAGCGACGCAATCTTCAGATACTCCTTCACCTTCATTGTATTCGCGCTGTTTCCGACCATCGTATTCAGTTCCCGCGAAAAACAAAGATGGGATAGTGCCTTCGGGTTTTCCCAGACCGCCTCACGGATGACCGTCGGCTGCCCGCCTTCCGATTCGCCGGCACCCGGAGAGATTTCCACCGCCACGTTTCCCTCCGTCGCCGGATTCTGTGCGCTTAATATCGACAGAAGCGTCGTCTTTCCCGCCCCGTTGCGCCCAATAAGGCCATAGATTTTCCCTTGCTCCAGTTCCAGGTCGATGCCGTGAAGCACCTCTTTCTCTCCATACCGCTTCACGATACCGGATGCCACAATCCTGTTCATACCATTTTCCTCCTCATATCCTGTATTCTTTCTGTTATCTCTTATTAAGAATCTATCGTTAAATAACTCATGAATCTTGCACCGCCTGATACGAGAATCGCAGGTTTAAAAACCCCGCCATAGTAAGCCTTCTGATTTTACCAGTCCGACGCCTGGCGCGGCTGTTTCCCATCAGGCTATTCGTCGCCAGGCGCCTCCAGAATCATCGCAACCAGTTCCGCCTTTGTAATGCCGAGGCTGACTGCCTCTGCTATCAGACGCTGTACGTAGTCATCGTAAAAGTTTTTCTTTCTCTTTTCCATAATTGCCTGTTTCGCCCCCGTCCGGACGAACATCCCGATGCCCCTCTTTTTGTAAAGGATGCCCTCGTCCACAAGCAGATTCACGCCCTTTGCCGCTGTCGCCGGATTGATCGCATAGGCTCGGGCCAACTCATTCGTGCTTGGCACCCGCTCCTCCTCCAGCAGAATCTCCCGCAGAATGTCATCCTCGATCATCTCTTTTATCTGAATGTAAATGGATTTTTCCTGTGAAAGGATTTCATGCATTTACCCACTTCCTTTCATGCGCAGATTCTGTCACATATCCATACTCACGCAACAAGTATGGACGAATGCCGCGCCAGGTCATGCGCCGCTTTCATTCTATCTTTTCTTCGAACAGATGCGCCGCACCTGTAGTTCTTTGTTCTTTGTTCTTTGGTTCATTACTCATGTAATGAACCATACCACCAGTTCGACTCTCTGTCAAGAGTAATTTTTTAGTACAAACCGTTCACCTGCCGGAACATACTCTGCTTCAAAAATCCGCAGGGAAAAGGCAGGCAGTTTTTGCATCGCTTCTATGTGCGGGGCTTCTCGGGCTGCGTCGAGGCTTTTATGATCTGCGATTCGCGCGTTAGGCGGTGCAAGATGGGTAAGTTATTTCGCGACAGTTCCTAAGACTGTAAGACGGATTTTTGTAAAATTCCTTGACTTTTCCCCATATTCTGATAGAATGGTCAGCATCGTGCTCCGCGCATTTTGTAAATCTGTAAAATAGCGGTCGCATGCGTTTCGGCGCGATTCGCGCCGCATCCGTCTGTTCGAAACCATCCAGACGTAAAATAAAACTAAGGAGAAAAAAAGAAATGAACAATCAATCACCACGGCAGGGGAACGTTCTGTTCCTGACGCACGCGGCTGTTATTGCCGCGCTCTATATCGTGCTCACGTACATCGCAAATGAGCTCGGTATCGCAAGCGGAACCATTCAGGTCCGTTTTTCAGAAGCACTCACCATTTTACCATTTTTTACACCGGCAGCAGTGCCGGGACTCTACATCGGCTGTCTGCTCGCCAACATTCTGACCGGCTGTGCTCTGCCCGACATTATCTTCGGGCCGCTTGCCACGCTGATTGGGGCGATCGGTACATACCTGCTCCGCCGCCGCAGCAAATGGCTTGCTCCGCTGCCGCCCATTGCGGCAAACGCGGTCGTTGTACCGCTCGTGCTGCTGTACGGCTATGGTATCCGTCCGCTGTGGTTTTCCTTTGTGACAGTCACAATTGGCGAGATCATCTCCTGCGGCGTGTTCGGCCTGATTCTGCTTGCCACTCTGACGAAGTACCGAAACCAGCTGTTCCCGCAGCAGCCATAAAACAGCGTAAAACGTTTTGCAAAATAAATCGGATAGAGGAATGCCTTTCTCCTCTATCCGAAATTCGGCTTGATTTATGAAAATTCAATGGCTTTTTGCCCTGCGTCTGCCAATACAAGTATTCCGCAAAAGCCCTTTCAGTAAATGTTATCTTACTCATCCGCCATAGTTTCCAATTCTTCCATCGTTTTGGTTACTGTTTTTCCCTGCTGCATCTGCGCTATACTTTCATTCAGCGCAGCCATATTAGAATCGCTGAAAAAAAGGGTCTGCTGACACTTTAAACAGCAGCGCAGGTGTTCCGGCTTCTGTAAGACTTATTGTTCCCAGAACGCCTCCTCCTTTTCCCGCACGGTTTTCAGGGTGCACCGCCCGGGCTGCTCCCACTCGACGGGGAACATGCTGCGGTAGCGGGCCGCGGCGAACCGCTCGTCGAGGAGCAGAATGATGCCGCGGTCGCTCTCCGTGCGTATCACGCGCCCGGCGGACTGCAGCACGCGGTTCATCCCCGGGCAGAGATAGGCATAAAAGAACCCGTCCTCGCCGCGCTTTTCATAAAACTCTTTTAGCAGCTCGCGCTCGGTGCAGACCTGCGGCAGTCCTGCACCGACGATGATTGCGCCGATCAGACGCTCACCGCGCAGGTCGATGCCCTCACCGAAGATGCCGCCCATCACGCAGAAGCCTGCAAGCCCCTTCGGATGCGGCTGTTCGAATTTTTCGAGAAAGGCTTCGCGCTCTTCCTCACTCATCCGGCTCATCTGGCGGACGGTCTCGATGGAGTCTTCCTTTTCGATACAAATCTGGTCAAAGCGATCCGCCACCTCATCCATCATCTGGTAGGAGGAGAAAAATACCATATAGTTTCCGCGTCTTGCCTGCACAGTCTCAAATACATACTCCGCCATTTTCCGGTATTCCTGCGGAGAACGATTCTTATAGCGGCTGCTGGTATCCGCGCCGATCAGTATGAGACGGTTGGCCGGGTCAAAGGTCGGATGCGCGTAGATTGCGTAATCGTCCTTCTGGGTGCTCAGCAGACTCTTGTAGTAATTGATGGGGAGAAAAGTGGCCGAAAAATAGACCGTGCTTCTCCCTTTATCGAGGCACTCCTGCAGATTTTCGGAAATATCCACGCAATACAGGCGCAGCAGGAAGCGCCCGTCCGCAAGCTGCTCTGTGTAGATGACGTAATTGTCGCTCAGATGGTCGCAGGTGTCCAGGAACCGACGCAGCTGAAAGTAAAAATCCAGGGTTTTCTCATTCAGTTCCCTGTTCAGGGAATCCTCCAGAAAGGTTTCGATCAGACCGCACAGATTCATCAACGTCTGTGGAAATGTGCCGATTCCGCCGTTTTCGGAGTTCAAAATTCTCACATTTTTTCTTCCATATCCGGCACTGGCAACACCCGTCGAAGCAGAACCGAATCCGGATGCCGGCAGGGATCTGTTCTCCCCAGATGAAAACGAAGCGGTATCGGACGGCAGACGATTGTCAGAAAGCGCACGGGTGTCAGAAGGCGCATCCATCTCGCGCTTCTGTGACAGCAGCCAGGTATTGCACCGATTCAGCGCCCAGACGATGGCGCGCGCATTGCGCATCAAATCCGCAGGCCGGTGTTTGCGTGAAAGAATACGCGGAGGTTCCGCACTCGCTGCTGTATTTTCTGTATTTTCTGTACTATCATCCTTTTTCTCTGACTGTTCCGACAGTTGTAAGGAGTCTGTCCAATTCTCCCCCGATGAGGAATTCAGGAATGATGTCATGTCCTCGGACAAAGCTTCCTTCTGCTTTGATTTATATCTGTGCGGGCGGGTATTATGGTTGTTGATATTCCCAAGTGCCTGAAATTCGTTTTTGAGAGCCAGAAACTCCTCTTTATACAGGGATGCGGAGTACATCTCCCTCCCGCGCTCGACCAGGTTGTGCGCCTCGTCGATCAGAAACAGGTACTCCCCCTTGACGCCCTCACCGAAGAACCGTTTCAGCCGGGCGCGGGGATCAAAAATATAGTTATAATCGCAGATGACGCTGTCCGTCCAGAGCGCCGCGTCCAGCCCCATCTCAAACGGACAGACGCGCCATTTTTCCGCCTGCGCTTCCAGCGTCTGGCGGTTCAGCACGTCGTGCTCCGAAATCAGTTCAAAGACCGCATCGTTGACCCGGTCATAATGCCCTTTTGCGTAAGGGCAGGCGTCTGGATTGCACTCGGTCTCCTCCAGAAAGCAGATCTTTTCTTTCGCGGTCAGGGTGACCGTCTTCATGCGCAGCCCGCTTTCGCGGAGAATTCCGAAGGCCTCCTCCGCCACGGTCCGCGTGATGGTTTTCGCCGTCGCGTAAAAAATCCGGTCCGCCAGCCCTTCCCCCACCGCTTTCACGGCGGGAAACACGGTTGAGAGCGTCTTGCCGGTGCCGGTCGGAGCCTGAATGAACAGCTTCTTTTTGCGCAGAATCGTCCGGTAAACAGAGGATGCGACCTCCTTCTGCCCGGATCGCCACGGAAAGGGAAATTCCAGTCCGCGGATCGAAGCCTGCCGAACCTGCCGCCACTGAACCTCAAACTGCGCCCATTTCCGGTACTGGCCGACCAGATCCAGAAACCAGGCCTCCAGCTTATCTTTCTCATAAATCTGGCGGAACCGGCGGAGCTCCTCCGTTTCCAGGTTGCAGTAGGTCATCTGGACGCCGATATGGGAAAGGTTTCTTTTGATCCCGACCATGTATGCGTAGCATTTCGCCTGCGCCAGATGCACCGGAACCGGATATTCCAGGCTCATGACATCGCGGTAGATGCCCTTGATCTCATCGATATACACCACTTCCGGCAGACCGAAGAATCCCTCATCAGTTTTATTATCATCATACTCAGAAACCGTCTTCGTCTTTAAATACGTGTGCACCGACTCTGCACCGATGATTGATTCTTTTGAAAAATCCGGGGGCTCACACGGGTCATAGGCAACCCGTCTGTCCATTCGGATGTTCCTTTTCAAATTTTTCTGCTTCGAATTTTTCGATTTCGAGTTTTTCTGTTTCGAATTTTTCTTGCTGCCGGAATGTTCCTGATTGCCTTCCAGTTCTTTTATCTCCGCTTCCGCGTAAGGATTCTTCTCCGTAAAAATCCCGTCCGCGCGCCCTTCTATCGTAAGCGTAAGGATATTTTTCCCTGAATCCAGCTCCGGCCTTTCGCCGCTTTGCATCATCTGCTTCTGAAAAGAAGGTGCAGCTCCCATCTCCCAGCGGACATCAAAAGAAAGCGGTACCTCGGCCTGGTATCCGCTTCCCATCCCGATCTGTATCTTGCGATGGATCCGGCTGCCCTCCTGCATCGCTTCTTTTTCGCCAAAACCGCCTCTTCGATTGTCGATATCGCCCTCGCGAAGAATGAACTCTACAAGGTTCCGGACCGAAATCCGGATTTTCTTTTCTTCTCCCATATTCATAACCGAAAAGCAGAACAAATCGGGCAAGCCAATATCCGGCGCAGCGGCCGGCATTTGTTTCGTCTCATCAGACATCAGGCTGCGCATATTTTTCCCACGCGATCATTATTCTCCAATGAAAGTGAAATCCCTCCGGCAGACTGCTCACGCGACAACCGCACAACCGCTATTCTCAAAACGAAACGCTCACGCGACAAGAAACTTCCTCAGCACCCGTTCAAGCTCCGCGTTTTCCTCATCGTACGCCACAACCAGCTCCTGCGTGAGATCCAGGCTCATCACCCCCATGATGGATTTTGCGTCGATCTGCGCCTCTTCATTCAGAACATTCACCGCAAAGTCACACCGATCCGCAGCCTGTACGAATTCCCGCACCTCATCCACTGACCTTAACCGAATCCTTCTCTTTGTCATAAAACCCTTCCCCTTTCAGTCACACTCATGATGTCAAATAGTACATACCCATTCCGGACAGCCCCCATCTGTAACCTGCTGTTCGAAACAGCTGCCTCCCCATTACAGGAAGAAAAACCGCGGCAGAGCCAGCCCCAAATCTGCTCTGTCGCGGCTCTTTTCTTTCATAATCTGTCTTGATATCCTTTCCCGTACTCCCGCACATATTCTGCATATTATGCGCGGATTCTTATGCTATCATCTATCGGTCTTTGCTCCCAACGCGAAGGGTTTCCTTTGTCTGATTCAGAAGCCTGATTCAGAAACGTGATTCAGAAACATGATTCAGAAATCTAATTCAGAAAATCCTTCAGTCTCTTGCTTCTGGACGGATGCCGCAGCTTGCGCAGGGCCTTCGCCTCAATCTGGCGGATGCGTTCCCGGGTGACATTGAATTCCTTACCAACCTCCTCGAGCGTCCGCGCACGGCCGTCCTCCAGGCCGAAGCGCAGCTTCACGACCTGCCGCTCCCGCTCCGTCAGCGACTCCAATGCGGTAGAAAGCTCTTCGCGGAGCATGGAAAACGCGGCGGAATCCGCCGGTGAGAGTGCGGTGTCGTCCTCAATGAAATCTCCGAGATGGGAGTCGTCCTCCTCCCCGATCGGCGTATCCAGCGATACCGGGTCTCTGGAAATCTTCAGCACCTCGCGCACGCGGGACACCGGCACATTCAGCCGTTCCGCCACCTCCTCGGGGGTCGGCTCCCGGCCAAGCTCCTGCAAAAGGGTGCGCGTCATGCGCAGCGTTTTGTTGATGGTCTCGACCATATGTACAGGAACGCGGATCGTACGTCCCGTATCCGCAATCCCGCGGGTGATGGCCTGGCGGATCCACCAGGTCGCATAGGTACTGAACTTGTACCCCTTGGTATAATCAAATTTATCAACGGCCTTCATCAGACCCATATTGCCCTCCTGGATCAGATCCAGGAACGGCATCCCTCTGCCTACATACTTCTTAGCAATGCTCACTACGAGACGGAGATTCGCTTCGGTCAGTTTTTTCTTGGCTTCTTCGTCGCCCTGCTCTACCCGTTTGGCCAGCTCAATCTCTTCTTCCCCGGATAAAAGGGGAACGTTGCCAATCTCCTTCAGGTACATCCGGACCGGGTCCTCTGTACTGACGCCTTCGAGCACATCTACGTCGTTGATCAGCTCGATCTCCTCGTGATCAGACATCAGAATATCATCCTCCGGCTCGAGGAGAATATCGTCCGCATTGTCTTCGGGGGATTCATCCGGCGATTTGCCCTGTACAACGTCGATATGATTCTTTTCAAAATAGTCAAGAATCACATCCATCTTGTTCTCTGTCAGCTCCATCCCGGAAAATGCGTTCATAATCTCATCGTACATGAGGGTGTTCTTCCTGGTCGCCGCAAGTGCTTTCAGGCTTTCAAGCGTTTTCAGAAACTGTTCCTGTGCTTCATTCATAAAAACAATCTCCTTTCGCCATTTACAATACCATTTTTGTCAATCCGTGTCAACGAATAGCGAAAAATTGTAAAAATTTACACACATTTGCAAATCCCCGCCCGGCAGCCGTCTGTAGCTGTCTGAGACTTTATGCAGAAGAATGTAACATGCGGCTGTCAATTCCCCCTCAGGCTGATCACCGGACCGCCGGTATGCTCGATATATTCTCTGGTGATCCGCACGCTGCCGATACTGTCGTCTTTGGGAATCTCGTACATGATATCCAGCATGAACTCTTCTATAATGGCGCGAAGCGCGCGCGCACCTGTTTTCTTTTTCATGGCTTTCTCCGCAATCGCCTCCAACGCTCCGTCATCCATGGTCAGCTCCACCTCATCGAGTGCCAGAAGCTTCTGGTACTGGCGGATGATCGCATTGCGCGGCTCCTTTAAAATGCGGACCAGCATCTCTTTGGTCAGGGACTGCAGCGGACAGATGATCGGAAGGCGTCCGAGAAACTCCGGAATCATGCCAAACCTGCGCAGATCCTCGACCTCCACCTTCATGAGCAGATCCGGGTCTTCGTCATACTTATCCTTTAAATCCGAAAAAAAACCGATCGAAGCCTGTTTATTCAGACGCTCCTTGATGACCTCTTCAAGCCCCGGAAATGCGCCGCCACAGATAAACAGGATGTTGCTCGTGTCGACCGTCTCGATCGGTACCATGGAATTTTTACTTCCCGAGCCGACCGGCACCTCGACCTCGCTGCCCTCGAGCAGCTTCAGCATGCCCTGCTGTACCGCTTCCCCGCTGACATCGCGCTGGTTCGTATTTTTCTTCCGCGCGATTTTATCAATCTCGTCAATAAATATAATCCCCTGCTCCGCGCGCGCCACATCATTGTCTGCGGCAGCCAGGAGCCTGGAAACCACGCTTTCGATATCATCGCCGATATAGCCCGCTTCCGTCAGGGACGTCGCGTCCGCGATGGCGAGCGGCACATCCAGCAGCCGGGCAAGCGTCTTTACCAGATAGGTTTTGCCACAGCCGGTCGGCCCGAGCAGAAGCATATTGGACTTTTCGATGTCCACGTCATCAAAAAGAACCGTCGAGCGCTCCTCCAGACTCTCCCCGGTCAGGACATTCCCTTCCTCATCCGTCTTCTCCCTCGCCTTTTCCCGCTTTTCATAATCAGCGATCCGCTTGTAATGATTGTATACCGCAACGGAAATCACCTTTTTGGCATGCTCCTGCCCCACCACATACTCATCCAGACTCGCCTTGATTTTATGCGGAGCGGGGATATGGGCAATGTCCAGCTCTTTCTGCGGCTTTTTCTCCTTCGGCTTCTTTTTAACCTGTTGCTGCGGGCGCGGCATACCGAAATTCCCAAACAGGTCGCCCAGATTGATCATGCTGATGGACGGAATACGGAACGACGCCTTGTGGCTGCCGTCCCCGGAGGCGTCTTCCCCGGAGGAGCCATCTGAGGAAACCGTCGTTTCCGTCACTTCTCCGTCTGTGCCGTCTCCCGCGCTGACCACCTCAACAGTGATGCTCCCGCCGCTCTCCTTTTGCGCATCCGCATTCGCATGTTCCCCGTTCTTCGGAGAGGCCGGTTTCCCTTTCTGCACATCCGCGTTTCCGTCTGATTTTCCGCCATTCGGCGCCGCGGGGTCACCATTTTGTACATCTACGCCATCGTTCACGTTCCTGCTGCCGCAGGACGCAGTCGAACCGGCCTTCTGCACATTCCGCGCATCCGCGCTATTGTCCGCGTTTCCACTGCCGCCGGACGCAGTCGACCTGCCCTTCTGCCCTTTCTGTGCATCCGCGCCACTGTCCGTTTTCCCGCTGCCGCAGGACGCTGTTGTCCCGGATTTTTGCGCATCTGCATTCCCGGTATTTCCAGAATTCCCGGTATTTCCGAAGCTTCCCGGAAATGTAAATTTTGCAAATTCCCCGGTCAGCCTCTGCATATCCTCCTGTGAAATGTTCGCGGACTGCATGGTATTAAACGCCCGCTGAATGCAGTCCGGGCAGACATGAATGCCGCCTGGTATCTCAATCAGCTTCCCTGCGGTACTCTCGGATCTGCCGCAGATCATACAATAGCTCTCATATCCGTTTTTCTTATCTTTTTCGTTACTGCTCATGCTTCTCCCCTGCTTTTCTAATCACCCGAACGGTGTCCTGTTCCCGAACGGCTGCATATTCGGCGCATCGAATTCCTCTTCTGGCTGTTCCGAAAACGTCACGCTTAACGTCCGTGAGATATAGCTGCCTCTGTTCGCTCTTAAAATTTCCATGGAAACGGTCTCACCGGCACGGTAATATTCGAGCAGCTCCTCAAAGCCTTCTGTGGAGGATATGGTCACTCCGTCCATTCCACTGATGATATCGCCCTGCTGCAGCCCTGCATCCTCCGCCGGGGAGCCGTCCTCGACATTCGTCACATACACCCCGTTGGGAATATCATAGAGGCTTCTCGTCTCCTCAGAGACATCCTGCGTGTATACACCCAGATATCCGCGCTCCTCCTCACTCGGCTTTGTCCGCGTCTCACGCTCCATCAGTGAGCTCAGAACCGGCTTCGCCTCATCGATCGGAATCGCATATCCCATTCCCTCAACGCCAGCGGAAGCCACCTTGGCGGAATTGATGCCGATCACTTCTCCCTTTGCATTGAGCAGCGCCCCGCCACTGTTCCCGGCGTTGATGGCCGCATCCGTCTGAATGTATGCTCTCGTCACACCGTCAATCTCCAGGGAACGGTTCAGCGCGCTGACAATCCCTCTGGTAACGCTCTGTCCATAGCCTAACGCATTGCCAATCGCGATGGCCGGCTCTCCGATGACCAGCGCTTCGGAGGAACCAAGCTCGGCGATCCCGATCGCCTCCTGCACTTCATCCGGGATATCCTCCAGCACCACCGCGACTACCGCGAGATCGTATCCCTCGTCGCTGCCCTTTACCAGAGCATCCGCGGCGGTCTCACCGTCTTCCCCTGCATCCACGGAAAAAACGACGCTTAAGGCCGAAGCCCCCTCCACCACATGATAGTTTGTGGCAATCAGAAGCTCCGTATCGTTCTGCCCGATGATAATCCCGGAACCGCTGCTTACGCTCTCGATTTCCATTGAATCGCGGAACATCGTCGTAATCTCCTGCACGGATTTATTTGTAATCGCGACCACAGACGGCATCGCTTTTTTTACCACTTCCACAACATCCAGTGACTGCTCTGCAACCGCGCCTTCCTTATTGCTGCCCGCAGCATTCTCATCTGAGGCGCTCCCGGCCTCCTCGTCTGTTTCTGTCCGGGATTCCTCCTCCGTCTCCGTCTCTCCAGACGAAACGGTGCTCTGCGTCCACGGATTCCAGAACCGCGTCACACCCAGATAAATGCCAGCCGCTATGATAAGCAGGGTCAGGAGCAGAAGCGGTGCGAACATTGACCTGTTATGATGATTATTTCTCTGATCTCGGTCATCCATTTCTGTATTTCCCCTGAAAACAATTTTCGAATGTCTGTCAGTGTATCAGAGAAATGTGTCGAATTTGTGTAAAATGTCCTTGTCTGTGCCATGTTTCCCAACAATTCTGCAACATTTTACCAGCTTTTCTGCCAGTAATTCTTATTCATCGAGCAGGCCCGCACAACACCCTCCGGCAGCCGGCGGTAATTCTTCCCCAGCCGGTATCCGAGATATTTGCAGCCGCTCTGCCAGAGCAGAGAAAACAAAAGCCACGGTTTCTGCTTTCGTATCACATACGATGCGCTCTTTTTCACCATGTCAATCCCTTCGCTCTCCGACCGTACAGCGGCAAATATCTCTGGGTGCTCCGCCTGCGACACGCCCAGGTCAAAATTCCGGTGAAACTGCATCACTCCGCTGTAATTGTGCGAGTGAATGACCTCCGCATCCGCGCAATAGGCAATTGCCTTCCCACTCTGCACCAGTCTTCCGGCGAAAATCATATCCTCGTTAAAGATTGTATGGCGCTCGAAACCGCCCAGCTCCTCGTACTCAACTCTGCGGTACATCGCGCAGACGTTCGAGCAAAAATAAGTCTTAATCCCAAGCACCGACAAATCCTCCGCCGTCTTGATCCTGCTTAGCGGCGGGTAGTTAAAGCTTCTCGAATAGCGCTCCAGCAGCGCGCAGTCCGTCCGCGGCAGCTGCCTGGCGTAGGACGCGCAGACGCGCGGGTCGGCAAACGGCCGGGCCAGGTTCTCAATCAGATGGCTGTTTTCCGGCATCGCGTCCTGCGTCATAAACAGAATCAGTTTCCCGCGCAGCAGGGAAGCCGCCAAATGGCGCGTGCCGCCGTGGTCAAACTCCAGCTTTCGGATGTGCGCAAGGGAAATCCTGGTCCTGTGCCTCATACCATCACCAGATTCCCCGAAAAAAGCGCCGCCCGCCTGGTTCCATGGCTCCGCAGCCTGCCGCGGGCGGTCTGTTTCCGCCCCAAAACCATTTTGGGAGGGAATAGCTTCTCCGGAAGAAGCAAGGATTTCCACTTCAAGCCCTTCCAGCAGGCGTTCATCAAACAGCTCTTTTTCCGTATTGATCAGCAAAATATGTCCGGGCGGCATGGTCTGATTCATCAGCCGATCCAGCAATTCCCGCAGGCTTTGATCCGGCTTATAGGTCGGAATAATTACATCGATCGTGTTGTTGATCGTATCGTTCATCGCATCATTCATCTTTTACGAAATCCCGGTTGCTGAAACAATATAATCACTGATCGACTGCACCGTCGAGGATACGGTATAGTCCGTATCGTCAAACAGCAGTTCATGCAGTTCGACAACATTTGAAGCCAGCGTCTGCGGAATCACACAGTCCCCGGCGGAAAGCGTCGCTGTCGAGCTCTCAAACGGGAAGCCCTGGGAATCCACGATATTGTACTTTGAGATCCCGGTTGCCAGCGTGATCAGCTCCGTATTGCTGAAGCTGGTCGAAATATAAGGGATCAGATTGTTGACGACAGCGAGCAGACCGGTCACGCCCTGCTGCTGTGCCTTTGACAGGATCTGGGTGAGCACCGTTCTCTGGCGCTCCGTCCGCTTGTAATCCCATCCGGTCGTGTAGCGGATGCGGCAGTATGCCATCGCCTGAATACCGGTCAGCGTCTGGGTTCCCGAGGATTCCACCTCCGTGTAAGAGCGCCCGGTCACCTCCGATGTCTCGACCAGATACGCGTTCAGCCAGTACACTTCTTCATCATCCAGCGTCACCTCGATGCCGCCGAGCTCATCGACACATTCAATCACCGCCTCAAAATCCACGGTGACATAATCCTCAATGTCCAGATCCAGATTCTTATTCAGCATATTGACCGCCAGACTAGCGCCGCCGTACGCGTAAGCCTCCGTCGCCTTCCGGTAGCTGTCGTCCGTATTATCGAGATACGTGTCGCGGTATACCGATACCAGCTTGATATCACCGGAGCTCTTATTAATGCTAGCTATGATAATCGTATCGCTTCTGGTCCCGCTCTCCAGCTCGCCCTCGCGCGAATCCACGCCGAAAATCGCAATGTTCCGGTATCCGTTCTCCGTCACGCCGCTGTTGACCAGAATATCACTGAGCTTTTCCCGGTCCAGCTGCCCCAGCATCGCCATGCCTGCAATCCCGACTGCCGCGATCAGCAGCACCAGAATGCCCAGCACCCAGAAAATTTTTCTCTTCTTTTTTTTCTTTGTCTTCATCGTACCCCTTCGTTCTCCGTTCTCCGGGCCGCCCCCGGCAGCCGCGTAAAATCCATCATAATTCCCCTGAAAATTGTCCTGTTCGTTGTAGTAATTCCCCTGTTCGCCATAATAACCGGAGTCCTCCCCCTGAACGCCCTGTCGGTAATTTCCCTGCCGGCCGTAATACGGGCCGCCGTTTCCGTTGTTTCCCTGCTGGCCGTAGTATGATGGGCCTCCGGTTCCATTATATCCCTGCTGGCCGTAATATGACGGGCCGCCGGTTCCATTGTTTCCCTGCTGGCCGTAATACGGGCCGCCGCTTCCATTGCTTCCCTGCTGGCCGTAGTATGATGAGTCTCCGGTTCCATTATATCCCTGCTGGCCGTAGTACGGGCCGCCGCTTCCATCGTT
>JAJQDT010000082.1:101416-127099 GCA_021202075.1 Lachnospiraceae bacterium
CTCCGGTTCCATTATATCCCTGCTGGCCGTAGTACGGGCCGCCGCTTCCATCGTTCCCCCGGCCGCCATAGTAATCCGCGTCATCCTGACCGTAATATGGATTCCCGTTTCCGCTGCTTCCCTGGCCGCCATAGTTACCTGCACCGTCCTGGCCATAGTACGGAGCACCGTTTCCATTGTTTCCCTGACCGCCATAATAGCCTGCGCCGTCCTGGCCGTAATATTGCCCTTCATTTCCGTCAGTTTCCTGGCCGTCATAATTCTCAGCGCCATCCCCCGGCATATCCTGACCGTATCCCTCCTGACCGCCGTAATACCCGCCGTCATTCCTGTACTTCCCCTGCCGGCCGCTGCCGGAATTGTCATTGTTCCCCTTCTTCATGGCACATTCCCCTTTCTTTTGGCCATACGCAAAGGCATTTCCCGCACACGCCTGTGTTCCTGTTCCTCTTTTGGGAGGCATATGCCGCGCCCCTGCTTTTTCCATTAGTAAGCGTTTTTATTTACAAACCCCTTAAACACCGTCAAAAATAAAATCTTTACATCCAGCCCCATTGTCCAGTTCTCAATATAGTATAAATCATAATCAATTCGTTTGCGAATGGAAGTATTTCCCCGGTATCCGTGCACCTGCGCCCATCCGGTCATGCCCGGCCGCACCTGATGCTTTACCATATAGCGCGGAATCTCCTCGCGGAACTTTTCCACAAACTGCGGCCGCTCCGGCCTGGGACCCACCAGCGACATATCCCCCTTCAGGACATTGAAAAACTGCGGCATCTCATCGATGCTGGTGTGGCGGATGAATTTCCCGACGGGCGTCACCCGCGGGTCATTTCTCGTCGTCCAGCCCTTCTTCTCATCCCTGTCGCTTTGCTGCTCCATCGAGCGGAATTTATACATCCGGAACGGTTTGTTGTGCAGCCCGACCCGCTCCTGGGAAAAAATCAGCGGTCCTTTCGAGGTCGTCTTAATCAGGATTGCCGTGATGAGCATCACCGGAGAAAAAAGCACAATGCAGAACATCGAACCGATGATATCTACAAGCCGCTTCATCGTCGCATTGAACGTATTCGAGAGCGGGACATGGCGGATGTTGATCACCGGCAGCCCCAGGATATCCTCCGTATAGGGCTTCGTCGGAATGATATTGCTGTAGTCCGGAATAAACTTAATGTGAACGCCGGATTTCTCGCACATCGCGACAATGCGCTCCAGCTTGTAATACTCATTCAGGCCAACCGTAATCGCGATCTCATCCGGCGTGTGATTCTCCAGAAGCGCGTCCAGGCCGCTGATCGGTCCCAGGATTTCCACTCCTTTGTAAAGCGTCCCCGGAGGCGTGTCGTCACTTAAGATCCCAAGCACCCGATAACCCCACTGTGGGTTCATCACGATCCGGTCGATATACTCCTCGGCCGCGTGGCTGTAGCCGACCAGCAGAATGTACCGCTGATTCAGTCCAAGCCTGCGGGCGCGCATCAGAGCGATTCGGATCAGGTTGCGCTCAAGCACGGTCAGCAGCACATTCAATACCAAAAATACGCCGAGCAGCATACGGGAAACGTCCATCTGCCGGATCAGGAACAAAACCGCCATCAGCAGCAGACCGCCCACCGCGTTCGCCTTTAAAATATTGCTGCCCTCACGGCGCCTTCCCTCCAGCCGGTTCGGCACATAGAGATTAAACGCATAATAGAGCAGCAAAAAAACAGGCACAATCGCGACCAGTGCCATAATATAAATTTCCCGCGGCAAAACGCCAATCCCGCCCCGCCGGGTGCTGGAGATCATGACATACCATCCGATCAGATACGAGACGATAATCACAACCGCATCCACCACTACCTGCAGGCGGTTAAAATATTTTTCATTCTCTTTCAAATGAATGTCCCCTTTTAATAAAGTCGCGGCGGATTCCCCTCTGACCGGTATCCCGTACCGGTATTCCGTGTACACTCCGGCATACCGTTCCATGCCGGCTCCATCAGGCTCTTAAAAACGATTCCCTGCACAAAACAGCAAAACTGCGGGCCAGCCTGTCCAAGGCAGGAACTGTTGTACATGCACTACAGAATCATGCATCTGCAATTATTCAGCAGTTTGGGGCAAAATATACCGCTTAAAAGATATCCGAAATCCTGCGAAACATATTTCCCCACAGTTCCAGCTGAATCCGGACATAAGAGCCAAAGTTCTTCCACTTAAATCTCACTTTTTTGTCCCTGCGGCAAAGCGCGGCGCCCGCGCCCAGCCCGGTGACATACTCCCTCAGATAGCCCTTTCTGGCAAAAAACACCATTTTTATCAGAAAACCAGGCAGCAGAAACGGCAAATTCAGCACGATCTGCGGCCAGGGCATATTCTTATAAATCAGATAAATATTATTCCGCGAGGAATAACGAATCTTAAACTCATTGTATACCGAGCCGCTCGTCGCGCTCCCGACATGGTGAACCACCGCGCCCGGCGTGTAGTAATTGTGATAGCCTGCAATCTTCGCGCGGTAGGCGACATCCGTATCCTCCAGATACGCGAAATGTGTTTCATCAAAAAGCCCGATTTCCTCAAAGACCTCTCTGCGGTAAACCGCGGCCGCCGCGCAGCAGGAAAAAATCTCCCGCTCCTCATCATACCGGCCGGCCGGTTTTCCCTTGCCCAGCGCGAACGCCCAGCCAAGGGCACAGTAATAATCCCCGGCATTATCCATCTGATCCGGACGCCTCATCTGCACCATTTTCGCCGCACAGGAAAAACCTCCCGTCCGCCGGATGGCAGAAATCAGCTCCTCAACAAAAGTATCTTCACATACGGTATCGTTATTCAGAAGAATCACATATTCCGTCCGGGACATCCGGATGCCCTCGTTGACTGCCCGGCAAAAGCCTTCATTGCGTGAAAACCGGCGAATAATCACTTCGGGATAATTCGACCTCACAAATTCCGTGCTTCCATCCTTCGACCCATTGTCAATCAGAATAACGGAAAAATCCTTCCTGGTCTGCCGCGTCAGCGAATCCAGACAGGAACCAAGGTAAGAAAGCCCGTCCAGGTTCGGTATCACAATCGTTGCAATCTGCATATCAGTAAGCTCTCCTTAACTGCGCAAAGAATAATTCCATTTGCTCAGGGAAAGATTCTTATTGTAATAGGGATCGCCATCCTTTAGAATCCGGATCCAGCGGGTCCGCATATACTCAATCTCCGTCTGAAACCGCCGGGCCTTCGCGTCCGTATCCTCGCTCCCGCGCGTCTTCGACTCATAATGATACAGCTCCGCATACGGGTCGTAGACGACCAGATAGCCCGCCTCCCGCACCTTCAGGCAAAAATCCACATCGTTAAACGCAATCGACAGCCGCTCCTCAAAGCCTCCCGCCGCGTCATACGCCTCCCGCTTTATCATCATGCAGGCCGCCGTCACGGCGCTCAGGTCCTGCTGCAGGGATTCGCGGTGCATATACGCCGTATGTCCGCGCTTCAGTCCGACCAGAATGCTGCCCGCAATCCCGCCTATGCCGATGATAATCCCGGCATGCTGTATCGTGTCGTCCGGATAATACAGGCGCGCGCCCACAATCCCGGTACCCGGCCGCTGGCAGTGCCCCAGAAGCTCCGTCATCCAGTCCGGTGAGATCACTTCCATATCATTATTCAGGCAAAGGATATAATCCCCCTTCGCGTGCCGGATGCCAAAATTATTGATCGCGGAGTAATTAAATTCCCGTTTCCAATATACAACATGAATTCCGTTTCGTCCATCTATTTCTTTATAATAATCGAAAATCTCCTGCGTTTCACTGTTATTTTCTACGATAATAATCTCAAAATTTTTCCAGGTCGTCTTCTCAAAAATCGACGTCAGGCAAGTTTTCAGCGTCTCTTTCTCATCCTTATTCGGAATCACCACCGACACCAGCGGCTCCCCCTGCACCTGATATTTCACGCGGTAGCAGCCAAAATCCTTTTTCCGGGTGACCTCCCCCGAAAGGCCGCACCTGGCCAGATGTGCCTCCACGGCGCGGACGCCGGAATCGTAGGCGTACTGCTTGCTGATCGGATTGTCCGCCGTCGACTTCGCCGAAACCCGCCAGTGATACAGGATCCGCGGAATGTGACAGATCCCGTCCGCCGCCTCCGTGCACCGCAGCACAAAATCATGATCCTGCGCGCCCTCATACCGGTCGTCAAAGCCTCCCACCTTCTCATAAAGCGAACGCGCAAACACCAGAAAATGACAGATATAATTGTTCGAGCGCAGCAGATCCGGAGAAAAATCCGGCTTCAGATTCGGCTGAAAATGGCGGCTCAAATCCGATTCGACCTTATCCTCATCCGTATACAAAAGCTCCGGCCGCCTCCCGGTCTCCTTTTCCGTCCGCGCAATCGCCGCCGCAACCTCATAAAGCGCATCCGGCGCGAGCAGATCATCGTGGTCAAGCAGTCCGACATACTCGCCCGCCGCCATATCCACCGCCGCGTTCGTATTTCCCGAAATCCCCAGATTCTCCGGCAGATTCACCACGCGAATCCGCGAATCCTCCGACAGCGCGGCCAGCTTTTCACCAAGCTTTTGATCCTCCGGGCTCCCGTTCGCCAGGCAGAGCTCCCAGTGCGGATACGTCTGCGCTCTCACCGAGTCCACCATCTGCTCCAGAAAATCCGGAGGCGTATGGTAAAGCGGCACCGCGATGCTGATCCGGACCGGATCCTTCCACTTCCGCGCCCGCTGCCGCTCCAGCTCCTGCTCACTCGCACGGTGCTTCTCATACCACGGCTCATACGGTACCTCATCCGGCTCAATCCGGTCGCTTAAGCGGATGAAAAACTCCTTCACGCCAAAATGCTTCAGGTACTTCAGGCCCTTGCTGATATTATAAAAACTCAGTTTTTTAAAAAAACGAATCACACCGTTCGACAAATCCTCACCACCGTCCGAAGCCGCCGCGCGGCTTTATAGTTTATCACATTTAAAAATAGCTGTAAACCGTAAAGCACCACGTTATGGAACCATCATAGAAGCCATTACGGAAACTGTTATGGAAGCCGTCTGCCGGTAGATGACTGAGGCTTCGACACGCATGATGGCATATCGCTTCGCCGTTTACGCCACATTTTTCCTGTAAATATTAAAAACGCCGATCTCAGCCGCCAGCGAATATCCTGCGGATTCGTAATAGTCCCCCATTCCGGCGTCGCACTGCATGATAATATAATTGGCACCGCGCTTTTTCATCGCCTTCCGGAAAGCGGAAGTATCCACCTCAACTTCAAAGCGGGACACCAGCGCCAGGACATGCAGCCATTGCTTCGACGTGATGGTCTCCTGGATAACCGTTTCATCCGTGATATCCGGACTGTAGGTGAGCAGATCCGACCTGCGAAGGGCACTTTCAATCGAAGGATCATACTCGCGCAGCTCAAGGAGTGCCGTGTCCGAGTAAAGAACCACCTTAGCAAGCCCGGTCTCATCGGAATCCTCCTCGAGGAATGAAGAAATCGCAATCAGCGTATTATCTACTTTATAAATATTCTGCAGAAGATGCATATTAGAGATGACCGGCGTGCCGGCTGCAGCAATAAACACAACAATCAGAGCAGCCGCACCGCAGCGCCGGAACCGGTTCAGCCTTCTCTGATGCGTGGTGGGCGCAGGCGGATCGGACAGATAGCTTTTCCGCGGCTCTATCATACAAACAGACGTAAACGCAAAGGCCAGTACCAGATTAACCGGAAGGAGCCAGAAAATGCGTCGGATCCGGCTCGTCAGGCCAATCAGCTCGCCAATCGGGACAATCAGAAACGGATTGAAAATCGTCACGGCCATAAACGCAAGCGGATAGACAAACGCAACATTCAGGAATTTTCGTCCGATAATAAAAAAGAACAGAATGCAGGCCATATAGGCAAGGACGAACCATCCAACGCCGCCGATTGCGGTTCGAAACGCGTCGAAAAGAAATTGTATATCCGACAGCTGAAAAAACCGTTCCATATCTGTCACCTGACCTTTCCATTCCCATACCGCATACCCTGTCCCGGTATGGCAAAACTGTAAATCGCAGCATCCAAAAGAGCAAGTTCCATCTCTTACTGTATATAAATAAACACCTTGTGTTTCGTCAACAGATACGCCGCCGCCATCACCACGCACGGAATCAGGAGCACCAGAAGCCGAAGGAAAATCGAAAATTTTCTTTCCTTCACAGCCAGCGGCAGATAAAACGCACTGATTTCGAAGGGAATCATATAAATGGCGGACATGTTCAGCCCGAAGGAGCCGAGAATCACCAGAAACGAACACACCCACCAGGTCGCCGGCTGATATTCCGTAATGGTTTTCAGGAAAAAAAGCAACAGCGTCGGCAAAATCAGAACCGCCAGAATCGTTTTCCCCTCCGAAGGCCGGATCAGCAGAAATTCCGCAGCCGTATACAGATTAAAGCTGAAGAAGTTCAGCAAGGTCAGAAACCCGGTCATGAGAAGACCCTTTGCTCGGTTTCCGCGGAAAAGAGTCAGTCCCAGCTCCCACGCCACCAGATTGTACAGAATCACGACCACAGAAGCCATCACCGTCAGATTTTCCACCAGCGGGTGCAGTCCGAAAATCTGACACATGACAGCCGTATGGTTCTGATAGGTTTCCAGCAGATACTCCGGATTCAGCCTGCTAAGAATCCTTCCGGTGTAGGGATCATACTGGCTGATGGTATTTGTGTAGAGCGATGTGGAGGCGTCCCCGATATAATAGGCCTGATCCCAGAGCGCGTAGCTCTCATCATTCAGATTTACCAGAAACACCTGGACAAAAACAAGTGCAAGGAAAAGAAAAAGGATGTATTTTCCCCGCCCCTTAAAAAGTGCGATAAAAGAAGAAAGCCTCTGCCTCCACGTCTTTCGGACGGTAAGCGCAAATACCAAAGCGAGCAAAAGCAGGATCACCCGCCACAGCATCGAGAGCGCAGACAGCGGGCAAAGCGTCAGCTTCAGCGGAAGCGCTGCCACCGCAAACAGAAAAAAATAGCAGAAAAATCCCACAAGCACCGTCAGCGGAATCGAACGGGAGATAGCAGGAACCCATCGCGACACAATCGCCCCTGTCATATAATAAATTCCAAGATAGAGTACAATCAGCCCCGCAATCTGCACATATAGCATAGGCTACCTCCCTCCTTTTACATCCGAATAGAAAAATCCGCTTTATCCAGCGCAAGGTTTGGGTTGTAATAGGGATCGCCGGCTTTTACCTGATCCCCCCAACGCTCCAGGAAGAGTCTTGTTTCCTGATTAAACCGTTCTATTTTTTCCTGTGTATTCTCCAGCCCCCGCGATTTTGACTCATAATGATAAAGCTGAGCCTGGGGCGTATACACAATCAGCTTTCCAAGCTGGCGCACCTTCATGCAAAAATCGATGTCATTAAAAGCCACGCACAGCTCTTCCGACATGCCGCCAGCCTCGTGATACACAGAAGCTTTTACCATCATGCATGCGGCCGTAACCGCGCTGTAGTTTTGTGCGCAGATAATCCGTGAAAAGTAACCGTTGTCGCCACGTTTTTCCCCGATAAATGCATGTCCGGCGATACCGCCGTAGCCTAGCACGACTCCCGCATGCTGAATCGTCCCATCCTCATAAAACAAAAGCGCTCCGACCGCTCCGACCTCTTCTCGCTGACAGTATCCCAGCATCTGGCGGAGACAATCCGGATTGATAATTTCCGTGTCATTGTTGAGCAAAAGATAATAGTCACCCTTTGCATAGTTTGTCCCAAAATTATTAATCGCAGAAAAATTAAAACCGGTATCGCTCTCCGTTTTAAAATATACAACCCGCAAACGGGGAATGTCCCGCTCCAGCTCGCGGTAGGCTTCAAAGGTTTCCGGCTCTGTGCTGTTATTTTCTATAATGATATATTCATAATTTCGATAATCCGATTTTTCTTCGATCGAGCGGATACAGTTTCGCAGATCCACGATATGATCCTTGTTTGGAATCAGGATCGAGATCAGCGGAAGGCTTCCGTCTTCCCTCTCCTGTATCGCAAATTCGGTATGATAAAGTCCGGGATATTCTCCCTCCGTCACGTTCGCCGTCAGGCCAAGACGCTCATAGTGCGCCGCAATCGCACGGCGTCCGGCTTCAAACGCATACCGCTTGCTTTCCGGATTCTCCGCCGTCGAATCCTTATGGGAACGCCAGTGGTAAAGAATCTTCGGAATATGGGCGATCCGTGATGCATCTGTATTCTCTGTGCAGCGCAAAACATAGTCATAATCCTGCGCGCCGTCATACGCCGGATCAAGGAATCCCGTCCGCTCCCGAAGTTCCCGTTTTATCAGGACCAAATGGCAAAAATAATTCATACTGCACAGCAGATCCGGACTGTAATCCGGCTTAAAATGCGGTTCGAAATAGCGTCTTCCTCCGACGTCAATCTTATCCTCATCCGAATAAATCAGCTCTGTGTCCGGTTTCTCATTCAGTACCTTCACACAGGACCACAGAGCATCCGGAGAAAACAGATCATCATGGTCGCCAAAAACAATATAGTCTCCGGTCGCCGCCATCAGCGCAGCGTTTGTGTTTTCCGCAATGCGAAGCGGATTCCCATCGTTTAAAAGCACAAGGATACGGGAATCCGAAGCCTCGTATTTTTTCAGCAACCCTGTAAGTGCAGCGTTCCCGCTCCCGTCTGAAAGCACCAGCTCCCAGTTTGACCAGGTTTGCATTTGCACAGAAGTAATCATTTCCCTCAAAAATTTTTCCGGCGTCCGGTACAATGGCACAACGATGCTGATCTTCGGTTCCCACGCAAAATGCGCGCTGCGCTGCTCTGTCAGCTCCTGCCGCTTCACCCCATATTTTCTGCGCCAGCGTTCATAGCCAACGCCTTCATTGCCCATAAGAACATCCGAGACACGTTTGACAAACTGCCGGTACCCTTTGCGTCTCAGATAACGCCAGCTTTTTCGGCAGATGTTTACAAATCCTTCCCGACCCGAAAGCATTTTCGCGCAGTTGACTGTATAGCGTGTCTTTTTCCCGTCTCCGGATAAAACCAGGCGCAGGATATTTTCCTCCGGTTTGTGAAACACCAGTTCAAATCCATGCGTTTCCTCAAGGCCTGCTTCCGGAAATTCGCCCAGAATGTCAATGCGCTTTCCCGGAGCAGCGGTAAACGG
Organism: Lachnospiraceae bacterium; assembly: GCA_021202075.1. Classification (GTDB taxonomy): domain Bacteria; phylum Bacillota; class Clostridia; order Lachnospirales; family Lachnospiraceae; genus Choladousia. The sequence goes on from JAJQDT010000082.1 coordinate 110,602, forward strand.
AATCTCCTTCCCCTTTTTGTCCAGGAGCGCAATCGCCGCGTGATCGCATCCCATATACCAGCCGCGCAGCTGATATCTTCCATCGGGTAATTCACGCAGGGTTTCCATCCAGGACTCCAGATGTCCGGACAGCTGACGGATCCGGCGCGCGCCAAGACAAAGAATCTGTTTTTTCCTCCCGCTTCCGTTCTCCGGCGTACTGCCATTTTGTTCTGAGTCGTCGTCCGCACACATCAAAGCCGGCTTCTTCTGTTCTGGTACACCGCCCGCACACACTAAGACCGGAGCTTTCTGTTCTGGTGCATCGCCCGTCCGATGCTTATCCTCACCCGTCCGATGCCAGATGCGCAGCGCCTTCCCATTCAGATCTGCCTCTGTACTCCCGGGTAGTGTGATCACCAAAAAATATTCTGCACTGACATTGGTTTTATAGCGCAAATATTTCTTTGTTACCTCCGGACCGCGCTGAACAATCACATCAAGCGGCAGCCGTTTCCCACCCATCCGGGCCTCGAACTGCTCCTGCCCCAGTTCATCGCCTTCAAACCAGCCCTGAACCACCAGCGTATTCGGTTTTTTCGTGTGAAAACGCACCCGCTCCCGGTTGAATTTTGCATCCATTAATCTTTGCTTCCCTTTGTAATCTGTTTCAGTTTTCGATATCCGCGCCGCAGGACCATTCCAATCATCCACTGAAAATTTTTATATCGGTTCAGCAAAAGTTCCCGGTTCAGTCCTGCCAGCGGCTCTGCCAGGAACCGCAGCGTCACCGGATTTCCGGAACACGGTCGAAAGAAAATCTGCGGATCTTCACTGTCAAAAACAACGCTTTCATCCTCCGCAGGCAATCCATTCGAAGTCCATCTCAAATGCTTTCCATCCTGCGTCAGTTCCAGGATCCGAACCACAGAAGCACCGCTGCACGGATCCACGCGAGCCTGCTTTGTGCCCCCCGGAATCAGAAGCTCCAGAGTCACCGGCCCCTCGTGGGATACGCTGCGCCTGTCGCATTCCCGGGCGCAAAATCCCCGGCCTGTATCAAAATAAATCTCTACCGTGCGGTTTTTCTTTTTCTCACTCTCTCTTTTTGACAGCCCGGACAGTTCAATGACCCCGTCTGAAATGCTGTCATACAATTTCCACATTGGTATATGGCTTCCAAGGATATATTGCTGGAAATTTTTTTCCATCCTGTCAAATTCGCTGCGTTCCTTCTCACTGATGCCGAACCGTTCAAACCAGTTCATCTCTTTCAGCACATCACGCCTGGTCGTTCCGTAAATATAATAATTCAGGCAGCGGTACTGAATAAATTTCACAGGTACCGGAAACGCGAACGTCCACTCATAGTCAATCAGTTCTGGGCCTTCGTCTGTCTCAATCACATTCGAAAATACCATATCGACATCGGATACCGCACGGCAATACTGCCGACCAGGCAGATCCACCTGTCCGAACACAGCCGTAAACTCCGGAGTTTCAGAAAAAAGAAGTTCACATCCGGAGCTGCCGCCCTGGGCGAACATTGCAAAATACGCCGTAATCTCTCGTTCCAGCGCTTTCCCGTCCCCTTTTGCCAGCAGCCCGTCCAGCCGTTCTTCCAGTGTTTTGCCATTGCGGTAAGGAAAACGAACTTCGTCCGCCAGCCTTGTACAGGGATTCACCCGAAGCGGCGTGCTTCCGAAATCCTCCGTCAATAAAACAGACTTATCGTAAATATCCGCGATATGTTCTTGGGCCGCTTCCGACACGGGTCGTTTGCTGATATAGCGCCGATCGTCTTCCAGAAGAATATCGGTGCGAATCGAAAAACGCGGATCCCGCTCGTTCGAATATTTTGTAAAAATAATCATCGTTCACCGTCCTGTCGCCAGCAGACCGAATCGTAAAGACCTGCACATCATGCACCTGAAATTACGATAGGGGCTGTTAAGAAGCGATCACTAAAAAGGAATTCGAAAACTGCGGGAACTGCCCGCATTCAACGAGCGAATCAAAAACCAGTTCTTCACTGAAAATCCGCATCCGTTCCCGGTCAAAATTCTGCGTGTTCCGGTTCAGCTCCCCTTTTCGCGGAAGATATGCGTCCGAATAAATTTTTTCCGGCAGCTTATAATCCGGATATGGGTAATAAAACATCTGGCTTTCAAACCCGGCTTCCCGAAGAACCGCCTCCAGCTCCGGCTTTGAAAACGTGCGCACATAATCTGTCGTGGGATAGCCTTCCAGCCCCTCAAAATAAATGCCCGTATGATCCTCCGTCGCGCCCGCCCAGTATTTCAGGCCAAGCCGGTTTTCAATCGCAATCACAATCCGGCCTCCCGGTGCAAGATGGCGGTGAATGCGCTCCAGATACTCCGCAAACGGCCGGTCCGACTGAATCGAAAATTGTGCATATTCAAACACACCGATCAGTGTAATCAGATCAAACACTTCTGTCAGGTTTTCCTCAATATCCTGAAAGTTGCCCACCAGAATCTGTATATTATCACAGTTCTGATGGCGATAGGCATTCACCAGGCTGCGCCTGCGCGACAGATCGATGCAGGTCACCTGCGCCGCCTTTCGGGCAAGCGCTCCGGTGATGGCGCCCGGACCGGAACCAATCTCCAGCACATGCTCTTCTCCGGTCATCGGCAGCCATTCAATAATATTTTCTCTCACATACGAAAAATGGTAAAGAATGGGCCAGCTTTTGCGCTCCGCGATCACCGCGTCCATTGGGGCGTCCCCATACTGCTTTGCCAGGAGAAGCAGCTCCTCTTCAATATCGCCATCACTGTATTTATCCTCGCCCGGGTAAAAGCGATAGTCTAAAACCACCCGGCCGACCTGTTCTTTGGCCGCACCATTCCATTCATCTCCCATTCCGTTCATCCTTCCCGGGCGTTTTCCCGTTCAACCGTAATTTCCGAATTCATATCGTAAAAACCCACCGTATTTTTCACCGATACGATGGTCAGGCTGCATGCGTCATACAGCCGGTGATATACAACAAATTCTCCGCCCTGATACCCGGTCAGCCCAAAAGAAATCAGATATTCGCCTCCCTGCAGATCCGCCCTCTGCGTGTACGAGACAATATCGGTCTCGCCTTTTTTCCGGGGCAGGATTTCGGTTTTCTCAAACATGGTATTGGTACCTGTGATCTCAGTCCCGCGCATATCTTTTATCGTAAAAGCAAAAATCGGCTCATCGATATCCTCGTGAAAGCGCACCTTCACCTTTATCGTAAACAGAGACCCCTTCTCAATCGTGGTGGTCGGCAGCCCCCTCTGATCCAGAACCGAAAACGCCAGCATTTCTGCTCTGCGGTCACCATATTCCAGCGCTCCCGGGTTCATCTGCATCGCGCCAATCCAGCCAGACCCGTTTTCGGAATCGGAAGACCCGTCATTCCCGCAACCATCTTCTGCCAGCCCGGCAGCCAAATTCATGGAACCATCTCCCGTTTTCCTTAACAATTCAGCCGACGGATCAGGTCCCTGGTGCACCAGCAGCCGCTTATACAGATCCACCATGTCCTTCGGAGAGCCATTTCCCGCAAGCTTTCCGTGATCAAGGAGAATGACGCGGTCACAGTACTTGCTGATACTGCTCAGGTCATGACTGACAAACAAAATCGTCTTTCCTTCTTTTTTAAAGTCCTCAAACTTCCGATAGCACTTCGCCTGAAAAAAAGCATCCCCCACGGAAAGTGCTTCATCTACAATCAGGATTTCCGGGTCAATATTGATTGCAACAGCAAATGCCAGCCGCACAAACATACCGCTCGAGTAGGTTTTCACCGGCTGATAAACATAATCCCCGATATCCGCGAAATCCAGAATTCCCTGCAGCCGCGCATCCATTTCCGCATCAGTGTATCCCAGCATTGTACCGTTCAGATATATATTCTCAATGCCGGTATATTCCATGTTAAATCCGGCGCCCAGCTCCAGCAGAGCGGAAATACGTCCATCTACCGTCACGCTGCCGGACGTAGGGCTTAAAACACCGGTGATAATCTTCAGAATCGTCGACTTCCCCGCCCCATTCGTTCCGATAATACCAATGGTCTCCCCCCGATCCACGGAAAAACTGATATCCGTCAGCGCATAATGCTCCCGATAGCATTTTTTTCTCGTCAGACCCAGGCTATCCCTCAGGCGATCGGAAATGCGGTCGTACAGCTTATACATTTTTGTTAAATGATCCACGCGGATCGCAGCCTGTTTCTCCAAAGTAAACTCCTTATTACATATCCGTCACCCGCTGCGGATGATAGACGCAGGCCTCGCCTCGCACACGGTGCGACTATAAATGGCGAGGTTCTCCTTATTCCCGCTTTTCTGCAAATCATTCGTAGTGGTCATCGCTGCACCACTACATGTAAAAGCGGATTACTCCGTTTCTTCAAAGCTCCCGCAATCCGCATGCAGCGATTTCACAGCAGCAATGCTTAAAAGCAGTACCTGCGCCCTGCTTTACACTCACACAGCCGTTCTCAGAGGACATCCGCAAAATGCACGCGCAGCCTGCGAAAAATCAGCAATCCCATTACAAGAACCCCCGCAGTAAAACACCAGAAATAAACGGTCCATAACGGCCGTTCCCAAAACCAGTTTTTATAAATAAGCGCATCACGGTATCCGGCTACCACATAGTAAATCGGATTCAGCTTCAAAAGCTTTGCCAGCAAAGGATAATTGACCAGCCGGTTCTCCGCGACCCACATGATCGGTGTAAACCAGACACCCACCTGCAACACAATCGCGACCACCTGTGACAGGTCGCGGAACAGCACCGTGACCGCGCTCGTCGCATAGCTTAAGCCCAGCGTAAGGAGCAGCAGCCCACACGAATAATAAACCAGCTGAACATAATAGCCATCCGGATAATACCCATAAAAGCAATAAAGAATTATGATAAAACACACAAAAAAAAGATGCACAAACAATGCCGAAATCATTTTCACAACCGGCAGTACCTGAATCTGAAATACGATTTTCTTGACCAGGTAACTATACTCTGTCAGCACATTGGTCCCGCCCGTCCATGCGTCCTGAAAGAAAAACCACGGAACAATACCCGCCACAAGATAAAGCAAAAAAGGCACCGGAATCGATGTGTCAGACGAGCGGAATCCAACCTCAAAAACAAACCAGTAGACCAGAACCGTCACGACCGGCTGCACAAATGCCCATATGACACCAAAATAAGAGCCGGCAAATTTCTTTCGGAAATCATTCTTCGCCAGCTTATAAATCATACGTCTGTTGCGAAAAATATCCGTCGGCAATGACAAAAGCTCTTTCATACAAATCCCCTTACTTCATAGCCGCCCTGTAATCCGCCAAAGAGCCCCAATTACGGTCTTTGTCCGTCATGATCAGCTCCATGCCTTCCGGGATTGGCCATTTAACCCCTATTTCCGGATCATCATATCTAAGACCGCCCTCATCATCCGGATGATAAAAATCTGTACATTTGTATGCAAACTCCGCAAAGTCTGAAAGCACAACAAAACCATGCGCAAAATTCTTCGGAATAAAAAACTGCTTTTTGTTCTCCGCGGACAGCTCCACGCCAAACCATTTTCCAAAAGTCGGAGATCCCTTCCTCAAGTCCACTGCCACGTCAAAAACCGCACCGGATACCACACGCACCAGCTTGTCCTGCGGAAACTGCTTCTGAAAATGCAATCCGCGAAGTACTCCCTTTTTTGAAGCGGACTGGTTGTCCTGCACAAAGGTCTGGTCAACCCCGGCAGCCTTAAAGTCATTATAATTGTAGGTCTCCATAAAATAACCGCGCGCATCTCCAAACACGGTCGGCGTAATCACCTTCAGGCCTTCAATTTCACATGTCTCTACTGTTATCTTTCCCATTTAATGATACCTCCGTTTATCTTACAAATTGTTTTACTTTTGCTCAATCACACAGGTGTGTCGTTTTCTTTCCTTTCCTTTTGCATCTTTATCATAATTGATTCCGACGAGAAGAATGTTGTCGGAATAGTCCTTTAACGCTCCGGCGTAGCGGTTATCGTGAATCTGAGTGATAGCGGTATCCGCATCCTTGTCGTATTTGAGTTCAATGATGATAGCTGGCTTATCCGTATCGGAACGGGGAATAAAGGCATAATCAGCAAATCCTTTCCCCGCAGGAAGCTCTCGTATGACCATATAGTAATTCCTTGCAGTAAAATACGCAATATAGATTGCACAGGCAAGCGAATCTTCATCATTATAGGTTAATATCGAAGAACACTCTTCATGAACCAGCTCCAGAGCTTCTGCCACGATACCGGTCTCCTGGCGAAGCGTAGCCTGGAGCAGTCTTTCCGATCGGTTGATTGCCTGCTCGACCGGTTTCCATTTCCCGCCCTTCACAGACGACTGAAATACTTCCGCAACCTCCCGGTTCGGAATGTATACCTCTTTTTCAGCCTGATCATAGGCCAGATAGCCAAGATGAACAAGCAGGGTCAGCACATCATCTTTGTTTTCAAGGGAAGTCATATCATTTTTGAATGTGCCCGTGTCAACCGGTACCCGCTGTCCTCCAAGCATCATGATCACTGCGTCCTTCAGTCCGTCCCGATTCTTACTGATATAATTTTTCAGACTTTCAAAGGATTCCGTCTTTGTCCAGTAATTACGAAACTCTTCATTCTGAATTGCGGTCATCACGGAATTCGGACTGTATACATGCTTTATTTTGTGAAAGGAATATCCATCATACCAGGCACACATTTCATCAAAGTCAACTCGATATTCCTCGCACAGTTTTTTTACCTCAGTCTCTGTAAACCCTACATACTCAGCAAGCTTCGCAGGGCTCTCCATCGTAAATTCTTTAAAGTCCGACAATGCGGATTCCGTACCGTATTTTTTTACAGGAAGGATCCCTGTCATGTAGGCAGCGGCAATTGTCTTTGCCGTCGTATCCTTGTTTTTGAACAGGCTGCGCAGAAACAGGATATAATCCTTCTGAAGAACGGTATCGTCCCTGAATTCGCGGAAAAGCGCGTCCCACTCATCTATAACAAACACAAACTTCGCGTTTCCTTTTGATACAATTGTGTAAAGTGCATCTGCCAGGTTTTCCTCCCCCGGAGCTACGCAGTCCGGAAACGCCAGCCGAAGCTCGTCCAGGAGAGCGGCTTTTATTTTTCTCAGAATCCCCTCTCCGGCATCCGCAGAATCCGTGATAAATCCCGTCACATCAAAGGTCAAAACATTATATTGGTTCAGATGAGCCAGAGAGCTGTCCAATTTTGAAACTTCCAGATCTTCAAACAAAAACCGTGAATCACAGCTTTTATCATAATAGGCACACAGCATATCTGCTGCAAATGTCTTGCCAAACCGCCTGGGCCGGCTAAAGCAGACCAACGGCTTCGGTTTTCCAATCAGGCCATTCATAAATGAGATGAGGCCGGTTTTATCGATGTAAATGTCTCTCCGGATTTCTTCAAACCGGTCATATCCCGGGTTCAAATATTTCCCCATCTTTCATCATCCTCTCTCATCCCATCTGCCAGGCTGTATGTCCTGCTTCAGGTCTTATTAACGGTTTCCTGCGCATTTTGGCAAAATTCCTGTGCCGATTCATTTAAATCAGAAGTGTTACGATATAAAACTTATGATCCTGAACTGGCTAAGGAACCATCGCGAAATTACCTGCCCATCTTGCACCGCCTGACGCGCGAATCGCAGACCATAAAAGCCTCGACGCAGCCCGGATCCGTAAAAGCCAGATCGTATTCCGGCTCTCAGCGGTTCTTATACATCTCATCATAATATTTCTGGTAGTCGCCGCTGGTCACGTTTTTCATCCAGTCCTCGTGCTCGAAGAACCAGCGGATGGTGAGGCGGATGCCGTCCTCAAACTTCGTCTCCGGCTCCCAACCGACTTCGGCGCGGATCTTGTCCGGCGCGATCGCATAGCGGCGGTCGTGTCCCTTGCGGTCGGTCACGTAGGTGATCAGCTTCTCACTGACCAGCTCTTTTCTTGGATCACTATCCGGCAGCATCTCCCGCAGGGTGTCCAGAATGATATGGATGATCTGGATGTTCTGTCTCTCATTGTGCCCGCCGATGTTGTAGGTCTCAAAGAGACGGCCCTTCTCCTGCACCATGTCGATGCCCTTCGCGTGATCCTCCACATAGAGCCAGTCGCGGACATTTTTGCCGTCGCCGTATACCGGGAGCGGCTTGCCCTGCAGCGCGTTGTTGACAATCAGTGGGATCAGCTTCTCCGGGAACTGATACGGGCCGTAGTTGTTGCTGCAGTTCGTGATATTGGCCGGGAAATGATAGGTGTCCATATAGGCCTTTACCAGCATATCAGAAGACGCCTTGCTCGCGGAGTACGGGCTGTGCGGCGCGTACGGCGTTGTCTCGTAAAAATACTCATCCTCGTTTTCCAGGGAGCCGTAAACCTCATCGGTCGAGACGTGGAGGAACTTTTTATCCTCTTTAAAAGAGCCGTCCTCCAGCTCCCAGGCTGCTTTCGCCGCATTCAGCATCACAAGCGTACCCAGCACATTCGTCTTCACAAACACCTCCGGGTCCCGGATGCTGCGGTCTACATGGCTCTCCGCCGCGAAATGAACCACCCGGTCGATATCGTTTTCCTCAAAAATCCGGTTAATCGCCGCCGAGTCACAGATGTCCGCACGGATAAACGTATAATTGTCCCGGTTCTCCACATCGCGCAGGTTCTCCAGATTGCCCGCGTAGGTCAGCTTGTCCACGTTGATGATGCGGATTTCATCGCCATACTTGCGGAACATATAGTGAATGTAGTTTGAGCCGATGAATCCGGCGCCTCCGGTTACAAGATAAGTTCTCATGATTTTCATTTTCCTCCGTTAATAGTAGTATTCTGTTCCCTGTATCCAGGGATTTCTGCAGCATTTATTTGATATTCCGGATGTCAGCTGCCTGCTTTGCTGATTATATAATGTGAAAGCTCTCCAGTCAATAACCCGTGAGCTTTCATCCTCCGGCCAGGGATCTGTCGGTCAATAGCTTAAGAAACTGTCGCAAAATGACAGGCCCAGATTGTGCCGGATAACGTGTGAAGCACAGACCACAAAGGCCTCGCCGTATCCGCATTGCCTGTGGCCCTTAGCAGCCCTTCGCTTCCACTGCGGACTCACTCCCCGCCGCCTTACTCATACGTTGTGCCTTCTTCGTATGAACCTTCTTCCGCCGCAGAACTATCCTCCGATGCGCTCGAGCTCTCTTCGGATGACGACGACCCATTGCTCATGGTCCCGGCAGCATCCGTAAGCTCCGCCACATAATCGGGTCTGGCGCTGTCCCAGACATCGCTGACATTAAACAGATCCGCAAGCAGATCCGCATTGTAATACATCCGGTATCCGTCGATGTTCCGTCTGCCCATGCGCATAGAAGTGCCGTTAAACTGCACATAGGTCGTACTGGAATCTACGCAGCAGAAAATATTGTAGCCCTGCTCTTTCAGATAGATATAATATTCGTTATCTTCTGTGTATTCCTCCCAGTTGCTGATATCGGCGCCAAATGCGAAGATAATGATATCGGTCTCTCCGACAATGGTCTCTACATTATTCTTCCAGCGCTCGGTATCGGTCTTCGTGCCGTCCAGCCCCTTGGCCAGCGGATCGATATGCCCCCAGGTGTGGCTGGCAAACTCCCAGCCGTCCGCTTTCAGCGCATCCGCCACCGCTGTGGCCGCGTCTACCTCTGCCTGCCAGGCCTCCTCATCGAAATCAGGGTTCTCCTCCAGGAAGCTCTCCTGCCAGCTCGTCAGGCGCTCCTCATCCCGCGTCAGATATACCTCGTCAGTCCGATAACCGAGAGTCCCCTCGTATCCGGTCAGGGCAATCGTACCCTTATGTCCATGATAGGAAAAGTCCGGATGCGCGTCCACAAAGGAATCGATCCACGGAATCAGATCGTAATCGCCGACCAGCACCGTGCCGTCATCCTCTATGTACTCCGCTTTCACTTCGCCGTTCTCGTTAAGAACAAGCCGCGACGCAAAACCGTCGCCATCCATATAATGGTAATAATTCACATCATCCTGGGAGAGCACGAACGGTGTTTTCCCTTCCGGCAGCAGAATTTCGTTTTCCGTCACCGTGCCGTCCTCGTTTACCGTACACATGTCGTGCATGCTGACCATCACATAGCCTTCTGAATACATGGTCTTCATGATGGCAGAAAATTCCTTCATCGTGACCATGTACTGATTGAAGCCTTCGGAATCCAGGTCCCCGTCAAAAGCCTTTGACGCGTCCCAGATAATCGTGTGGAAAAAGATATGGGTCACATCCTCCGGACTCCAGGAAACACAGTTCTCCTTTGTCTTTTCGTAGCTGGCAGCTGCCTGCTGAAGCTCTTCGCTGGTCTCATAATACTCACAGGACTGCACCGCTTCCATCGCACCGTCGTAATCATACATGGCCGCCAGCGTCTCCGCCTCCATAAGTGCGGTGTCGATCGCCGCCTCCGCATCCTCTGAAAGCGCTGTGTCTCCATACGTCTCAGCGCCGGTCTCCTCCTCAGAGTTATCTCCGGTCATATTTTCGGCGCTATCTGTCTCATCTGCCGTGCCTGCGGCATCTGTATCCTGTCCATTGCCGTCTGCCGTGTTCCCGGCGTCTGTATCGGCAGTCAGCCCGGTCTTTAAAGCATCGTCCCCGGTCTCATTCTCTCCGTCAACCGTGCCGGTATCACTGCTCTCCTCCTGGCCGGTGTTCCCCTGTGTCTGATTTATCAGCGCTGTCCGGTTTGTCACCTGCGGAATCACCACCACAGCCGCCAGAACCGCCGCCAAAGCCAAAATGATCAGCACCAGTGCCGCCAGAATGTATTTCCTGATCCGTTCATCCTTTTGCCGCCTTAAGCGGCGGTCATTTTCATTTGGGTTGAAATCCTGATCTCCCATTCGCCCTCCTGGTTTGTAAATTGCCTTTCTCTGCCTGCTGCCGACCCGCAGTATCGCCGCTCCGGCGCCCCGACCGGCGAATATGTCAGCAAAGATCCGGCACAATCTGCACAGGTGATCTTTCGACAGTTCCTGTGCGCATGCATCCGCCGGATATCCGGCATCCCTGTATCCGTAAACTATCCCATCGTCTAACGCCAACAGGACTGCGGCCACATTCTTTCAATTCCCCAGGCCCGCCAATGTCATATTCTGAGATGCCGAAGCCTCCGCCTGCGCATCCGTTTCCTGTGTCGCATCGGAATCCGCCGTTCCATCCGCATCCCCGGCTGACGTTTCCTCCGAACCGTCGTCCTGATCTGCGGCCAGTTCCGATCCGAAATCCTGTGAGAGATCCGATTCCTGCTCGCTGACGGCGTCCTCCCCGGCCACTGCTTCCGATTCGCCATCCGAATCCGTCACAATCACAACATCCTCTTCGGTCTCAGATGTCCCCTCATTTTCTTCATTTACCCCGGCCGACGCATCTGTTTCCGTCTCCTGAGCACTTCCGCTCATGCGCTGCGATCCGGTCTCTCTGGTTCCGTTTCCCAGAACAATTTCATAAACAATCGCGGCCACCAGAATCACCACCAGCACGCCAAGAATCGCCCACAGCAGACGCATCTTCGCATCCGTCTCCTCATCCCTGCGCCTGCGCCCGTTCGACTCCGCAAGATGCTCCTTCGGCATCGTTCCGATCGGCTCCGCCCGCCTGCTTCTCCGATCTCCCGGTGCGGCTCCCTGGGAATCCCGGCCTGATGTCCTCTTTTGTTCGTCCATAGTTCCGTCTCCATTCCGTATTTGCCCGTTTCCATTCCTCTGCCGTTTTACTTATAAAATAATACAGGTAAAAGAAGATAAGAAGGTCATATACTGTGCACAGGAAATTGCTCTTGAACTCCTGATTATATATCAGGACTAGTATAGCATGAGATTTTTCCAGTTTCAACGCTCCATTCTTATTTTTTGTTTAACACTTTCCAAAATATGCCGATGAATTATCCATTGTCTAAAGCTAATGGGATTGCGGTCGACCTATTTCAAATGCAGAAAAAAACACACAGATGATACTAATAACGTTTCAATGCGTTATCTGTTTTGACATGATCCAGTATACCATACTGCGGCCTGCATCTGCAACATTTTTTCCCTTTACGAAATCCAAATCCGATGATATACTTCAAAGAGCCGCACAGATGTGTCTGTGTTTTTAGCTGCGTCGAGACTTTTATGGTCTGCGCTTCTCGCGTCAGGCGGTGCAGGATGGGTAAGTAATTTCGCGACAGTTCCTTAGCGCACGATCTCAAAAGGGAGGGATTCCGATGGCCGATTCAGATACTCTTTATAAGCTCATCGTTCTATATATGCTGAGCCGGGTGGATTTCCCGCTGACAAACGCGCAGATTTCTGATTTTATTCTGGAAAAAGGCTATACGGATTTTTTTACCCTTCAGTCCGTGCTTGCGGACCTGGAAGACGGGCAGATGATTCGCGCCGAGACCATCCGCAACTGCTCTTATTATACCATCCTGGATGCCGGGGAGGAGGTTCTGAAATATTTTCATAACCGGATATCGCCGACAATCCGGCGGGAGCTCGACCAGTACATGGCGGATAATAAAATCCAGATGCGCGACGATGTCTCTGTTCTCGCAGATTACTATAAAAATACGGAGGGGGATTACTCCGTGCGATGCGTGGTAAAGGAGAAACAGGCCAATCTGATTGACCTGACCATCATGGTCCCATACGAGGATCAGGCCAGGGCGGCATGCCGCAGTTGGAAGGAACACAGCCAGAGCATTTACAAATACGTTTTCAAAGAGCTGCTTGGGTAGTCATTTATAACCGGATGGGATATAGTTTTCCACTATATCCCATTTTTCCGGACAAAATCAGTTTCTCATTTTTCAAATCATACAGGAAGCAAAATTGCCTCCGTTTTTATTTCTTCTGACCACATTCTTTCAATTCCGTGCTTGGAACAATTCAGGCTTCCACCCGAAATCCCGCAAAGCGGACATCACCTTCTATATGAAACGTCAGATCATCGCCGACCGGCGTGCAGGTCAGCTTTATTGTACAGAAATCCCCGGTAAACCGTTTCCAGTATTCCGCGGAAAAGCCATCGGTGAATTCATTATTTTCATTTTCGGTGTCACGCGCATTCAATGTCCCGGACAAGGCACTGCGCCCGCCCGAAATGCTTCCGCGCCAGATACATGCTTCCTGCTCTCCGCTTGTGATCCAGAGCCGTCCGCCGTTTCCGGGTGCAACCGTCACCGACAGCCCGATCTCCTTACCGGCTGCATCAATGCCCTCGTACCGTGCCCAGCCGCTGGAAGTGCCCTGCTGCGCTCCTGCCATCGCGCTGCACGACTCACTGCCGCCCGCCTTCCCGGTATCCGGTCCCTTTCCGAGAATCAGATTTTCATACTCATCCCAATGATCCACACTCACAAATCTCCCCCTCGGCCGCGAAACAACACGGTCTCCCGGAAGGAAGATCTCTTTTTGCAGCCGGATATCCCCGCTCGACGCTCCCACCTCGATCTGGTACATCCCTTCTTCGATGATAAAATCCGCACGGGCAACATCGTATATGCGCAAATCTGTTCGAGGAACGGAAAAGGAAACCTCTCTTGACTCCCCCGGACGCACGTCATGCTCTCTTCGGAAGGCTATCAGCCGCTGGATTGGCTTTTTGATCCTGCTCTGCGGTCCTCTCACATAAATCTGCACCACCTCATCGCTTGTACAGGCGCCGAAGTTCGTAATCGACAGCTGCAGCTCGAGACCCGTGAAGGATGCCGACGCTCTGTCGCACCCATCCTGCTTCGCAGACGATACTAACACGATATCACCTTCCTGCTTCGCTGAGGATACCGGCGCCATATCACATCTCTCCTGCTTCGCGGAAGATACCGGCGCCATATCGCACCCATCCTGCCCTGCGGAGGAGGCCTGTACCATCTCACGCTCATCCCGCCCCGCGGAGGGGGCCTGTACCATCTCACGCTCATCCTGCCCCGCGGAAATGACCTGTACTGAAAGCGTTTCATATACAAATTCCCCGTAAGTCAGTCCATGTCCGAACGGATACAGTGGTTTTCCGTCATAATAGCGATAGGTGCGCCGGGTCTTCCGGATATCGTAATCATCCACATCCGGCGGCAGCGCGTCATGCGGATACCAGGTCATATTCAGCCGCCCCGCCGGCGCACAGCGCCTGTACAGCGCGTTTGCGACTGCCGTACCGAGATCCTGGCTGCCCGTCGCCGTCAGCAAAATGGCCGGAAGGTTTTCCTGCTCCCAGTCGACCGCATACGGATAATTCGCCTGTAAGATAAGTACCGTGCGCGGATTTTTCGCATAAACCGCCTGCGCCAGCGCCTGCTGCTGCGGCGGGAACTGGATTGACGGCCGATCCACTTCTTCTTTGCCGTTGATCACCGGGCAATTTCCAAGTACAAGGATTACGGTTTCTGATTCTGTAGCCAGTTTTTCCGCGCGCGCAAGCCCGTCCTCCAGAACCTCCGGTACAAAGCGGAGCGTTTCCACTTGGGTTTCTCCATTTTTTTCATCATTTGACTTTTCTGAAGCAGATGCATCGGTTCGCTCCTCGAACGCCCGCCATTTTGCCGACAGCAGGCCATCCTCGCGGGCGGTCAACTCCGCACCGTACCAGGTGGAAATTATCCTCCCGGCAGCAGAAACCTCTGAAGAAGCGCAGCATCCGTTCAAACACCCTTCTGGCAGCGAGCCCGGCTTTTCCGGTATCAAGCCCGGCCCGCCCTGTCCGGAGCATGCCGACGCATCCTCTCCCCAATGAAAACACTCATGCACAAACCACCCGAATGGGATCTCCTGGTCTGCCGCGAGCAGACCGTCATCATGTACACAAATATACTTTCTCCGGCGCGGCGCATAGAAGGTGATGCTGTTGTCTCCCCAGTCCTGATAATAGAACGGCTCCGCCTGGCTTCGGTCGGCAGTCAGGGTCAGCAGGCCGTCCGCATTGAAGCATACATATACCGGTTCCGATGCCGCAAATGTATTTCCATCATCTGCAAAAGATTCTGATGCTGCAAATGCATCTCCATAATCTGCAAAATCGTCTGAAATTCGCACAGCAAATTCCCGGCTGACCGCAGCCCGCAGCAGCACCAGATCCAACCCGCAGTCCATCGCCGGTTCCGTTTTGGTCAGCGCGCAAACGCCGTCCCGCACCGTCACCCGCCGGTTCGGCTCCCCGCCGTACCAGTCCTGAAACCACCGGTTCGAAAGAGGGCCGATCAGGCAAACATTTGTCTCTTCCGAAAGAGGAAGAATCCCGTCGTTTTTCAGAAGAACCAGCGACTCCTCGGCCAGCCGGAGGCTGACATTCTGGTGCTCTGCGGAATCCATCACAGACTCCTCTACATGATTCCACGGATTCTTATCCCAGGCATCATACAGTCCCAGGCGCAGCTTTGTGCCAAACGAATGCCGCAGTGCCCGGTCAATTTCCTCCTCCGTAATCATTCCGGCCTGATAAGCCTCCTGCGCCGCCTGCCGCACCAGTTCCTGATTATCGGTCATGCAGTCTACGCCCGCCTTCAGCGCAAGTGCGAGCGCCTCTGCATGGGAGTTCGTCTCATGGCGGTTGTCTGTTTCCATGCTCAAAGCAGCGCCATCGCTGACAACATGACCGCGCAGACCCCATTTTTCACGAATCAGCTCGTTTACCCGATGATCCAGAATCGAGGTCACGCCATTGACCGCGTTATATGCTGTCATCAGAGACGTCACGCCCGCCTCCTCAATCACACGCCGAAACGGCTCATAGTAATAGTCATAGCGGTTTGCCGCATCCAGCGCGGAAGATTTGATTCCTCTGCCATTCTCCACATTATTCGCCTCAAAATGCTTCAAAGCGGATGAAATCAGCAAATGATCCGGATCCTCCCCCTGCATACCGCGCACATACGCGCCGGCCATTTTCCCGGTCAGATACGGGTCTTCACCATAGCCCTCCTCATTCCGTCCCCAGCGGGGATCGCGCTCCATATCAACCGTCGGCGCCCATCGAAACAGGCCGCCAACCGGACATCGCTGATACAGCACTCTCGCCTCTTTACCGACCACCTCGCCTGCCTGCCGCAAAAGCTCCGGGTCCCAGGAAGCGCTCATTCCAATCGGCTGCGGAAAGGACGTCGTCGCCTCCGGATCCCGTTTCTTCCCCTGATCATGCCGCGCCTCCACTCCGTGCGCAGCTTCCGATCCGATGAACTGCCTTTCTATCCCAAACCGCGGCAGCGCCGGTGTGCCTGTGCACAGGCAGGAAAGCTTCTCCTCAATCGTCATCTCCGAAATAAGATAATCCAGCCGTTCCTCAACCGGCAGACGGCTGTCCCACAACGGTGTTTTCCTGAATTCTTCCATCTCCATTTTTCTCTGTCCTTTCACCAATGCTTTTGTTCCTTCCATTGCGCGGCTTTCATTGTACCAAGCCGCTCCGCGGCGGCTGGCTTTAGGTACCTGAATC
>JAJQDT010000006.1 GCA_021202075.1 Lachnospiraceae bacterium
TCCGCACTGAAAAAGCTGGAGAAAGACGGATACCTGACCCTCTGCCGGTCGCAGGAGAAAGCGGGCAAAACAATCAGGCTGACGGAGAAAGGGACGGATTTTGTGGACAGGTATATCCGGCCGATTTTAAAGGCAGAGGAACATGCCTGCGGAATGTTTACAGAGGAAGAAAAAGAATGGTTCCTCAAAACATATCGCCTGCTGACAGAGCGGCTTAATCAGGAAATCAGCCAGGTCTGAGGGAGATGGTAACCAGTGAATACTTCCAGAAAAGAAATCCAGCTTTCGGATCATTTTAATTATCCAACATTGCTGCGCTTTACCATTCCGTCCATTCTGATGATGGTCATTTCCTCATGCTACAGTATCGTGGACGGGCTGTTTATCTCCAATTTCGCGGGGAGCGACGCATTTGCGGCAGTCAACCTGATCATGCCTGTCGCCATGCTGATCAGCTGCTTTGGCTTCATGGCGGGAATGGGCGGCAGCGCACTGGTCTCAAAGACATTTGGCGAAAAGCAGGAAAGGAAAGCGCGGGAATATTTCTCGCTCATTGTTTATCTTGTGCTGCTGTTCTCTGTTGTGGTCGGAGTTTCAGTCTATATTTTAATTCCTGCCATTGCTGGACTGATGGGTGCCAAAGGAGCGATCTACGATAACTGCATCGTCTATGGACATATCCTGATCGCCGCGCTGCCTGCGTTTATGCTGCAAATTCTGTTCCAGAACTTCCTTGTGGTCGCGGAACGCCCGAAAATGGGGATGGTTATTGCCCTTTCTTCCGGCGTGACCAATATCGCGCTTGATGCGCTGTTTGTAGCAAAACTCGGCTGGGGTGTTGGCGGCGCGGCCGCAGCGACTGTTATGGGGCAGATGATTGGCGGCGTGGTTCCATTCGCCTATTTCCTGCTCCGGAAAAATAAGCTGCTGTGGTTTACCAGGACGCGTTTTGAATGGAATGCCATCAGGCAGGTCATCACAAATGGCTTTGCCGGGTTTATCAGCAATGCGTCCGCATCCGTCCTTGGTATTGTGTTTAATCTGAGACTGATGGCTCTGATCGGCTCGGATGGAGTTGTCGCATACGGTGTTGTCATGTATGTCAATTACATCACAACCGGAATTTTTAACGGCTATTCCACCGGCATTGCACCTGTATTCAGCTATAACCTCGGAGCGGATAATCAGGCCGAAATCAAAAGTGCGTTCAGAAAAAGCCTTGTCGTGATTGCGGGTTTTTCCGTTTTCCTTGTGGCTGCCGGTCTTCTTTTCGCGCGGGAACTGGCTGCAATTTTTGTAAGCTACGATAAAAATCTTATGGTTCTGACGACAGAAGCAATCCGGCTCTATGGTTTGTCGTTCCTTCTTTGTGGGTTTAATATTTTTGCTATCGCTTATTTTGCTGCACTGAGCAAAGGACTTGTATCAAGCACCCTGTCTTTGGTCAGAACGCTGGTCTTTCAGCTTTTGTCTGTAATCGCCCTGCCGATAGCCATCGGCAGCAATGGTATCTGGCTTTCAGCGGTAGTGGCGGAAAGTCTGACACTTGCGGTGACAATCCTTTTGCTGTTTCAAAAAAGTCCCGCAATGGAGTGATTTCAAAAAACTATGGTAAGCCCCCGGAAAAACACATAGATAGCATAAGCAGTCCTGTAGAAATCCGAAATAAAGAAAAAAGGCGTAATCCGTCCGGCAGGCGGTAAAGACAAAGGAGGACGCACGATGGAATACTTATACACAGAACTCTTGCTCTTTTTTATGCTATACAGCTTCATCGGCTGGGCGGGCGAGGTCGTGATTACATCTGTGACCAGGTGCAAATTCTGCAACAGAGGATTTTTAAATATGCCGCTCTGCCCGAAATATGGGGTTATGGCGGACCTGTTGATTCTGGTTCTGCCAACGGTCGGTGAGGAGCTGAGTTTCCGTAATTTAATGACACAGTATATCATCGCGCTTGTGATCACATCGGTGGTGGAATTTATGGCGAGCGATATGACGCATCGCCTGCTGCACCGGAGGCTTTCGCAGTATGAGAGGGATACGCTGTTTGGCGGGGAAATGAATGGTGCCGTGGTGGCATTCGCGAAAACGGCGGTGATTCTGGTGATTATCAAACTGCTGCATCCCTTCATCCTTACATTTACCAGATTGCTGCCGCTCTTGCTTTTGCAGGTGGTGGTTCCGATTCTTTTGGGATTGCTGGTGCTGGACATGGTATCAGTCATTTATGCCGGGAAAATGAGGCAGCGCAGAAAGGCCAGAGAGAGAAAGAGAAAAAAGAGCGGGAAAAAGTCCGGGACAGAGGGAAGACCAGTGGAGATAGCAAAGGCCATGTCCGGGGAAAATCTGGGCAACCGGCTTTGCAGCGCGGTCTGGAAACGTTTGGCTCGCGCTTATCCCGGCATGGGAGAGTGGGAGGACATCCGCTCCGGAAAATATGTCTTCGCGAAGGGGCTCTGTCTGAATAAGCTGCTCTGGATTTTTATTATCTGGGCGTTTATCGGCGATTTGTTTGAAACGGTACTTGTGCGGGTGACAACCGGAGTCTGGATGAGCCGTACCAGCGTGATTTACGGCACCTTTTCAATCGTGTGGGGCATTGGCGCTGTGATTATTACGATAGTCACACAGAAGCTGGTGAACCGGGAGGATCGTTTTGTGTTCCTTTCCGGCGCTGCTTTATGGGGCGTTTATGAGTATACATGCAGCGTCATTTCCGAGTTTGTATTCGGCAGAACCTTCTGGGATTACAGTGACATGATGTTCAACATCGGGGGCAGGACGAACCTTTTATTCTGTTTTTTTGGGGGAGTATTGTCTGTGTTGTGGGTAAAGATCCTGTATCCATTGATCAGCGGTCTGATTGAGAAAATTCATCCGGCAATCGGTGTGATTGCCACCTGGGCGTTTATTGTGGTGATGGTCGCGGATTTGTTATTATCCGGCGCTGTGCTGTCGAGATATGTGAACCGCCTGGAAGGTGAAGAAGCTCAGAACGTGCTTGAGGAATTTATCGATGCCAATTATTCGGATGAGTTTGTGGAAAGCATCTGGCCGAATATGCATGATCCGGAAAGCGGCACACCCATCTGGCAGCAGGAAACAACAGAATAGGAAATGAGAAATAGAGACAGGAATTCTATATAAAAAATTTTGAAGGAGGGATCATAAGATGCAGCAGAATAAATCAGATAAGAAAATCATTCCACTATCCGAAACAAAGGAAAGAAAAAAACAAAAGGAAGCCTGGCTGACGATCGGCGAGGTGGCTAAGATCATGAATGTGAGTGCAAAATCCCTCCGCTATTATAATCAGATCGGAGCGCTTGTCCCGGAAAAGATTGATCCGGAGACTGGCTACCGATACTATTCGCCCCAACAACTGGGCTCCATATCGATGATTCAGTTCTGCATCCATGCGGGGATTCCCCTGCAGCAGCTCTCGAAATACACTTCAGGCGGTACGGTAGATGCAAGCCTGCTGCTGGAAGACGCGCTGGATGTGGCGAATGAAAAAATTCGGCAGTTACAGGAAGACATTACATTTATTAATGAACAGAAGCAGATGATTGACCGCAACCGGTCGCTGATGCTGACGGATAGATTTTTTCAGTATGAACTGCCGGAACAGAAGTATCTGACGGAGCCGATTCCGCCGAACGCGAATGCAGACAGCCTGAACCACGCTTTTCGCTATATTCATACTGCCGCTGCGGATATGGGTGTCCGGACGGGATTTCATTATGGAAAGCTGTATGTGTATCAGCCGGGAAAAGAGGAACCTAAACGGTATGCGGCACTGAATCTTTTCGGCTATGAGGAAAATTCGAAAGGAGTGCTTGTTATTCCAGGAGGAACGTATACCGCAGTCAGCCTGGCAGCAAGCAGGATTGAAGAAGCTGCCGACATTTTCCCGAAGCAGATGTCAGAGAACCGAACGAACTATGTATTTGAGACGGAAATGATCACTGGCACGTATCGGTTTGGGCAGAGTCTGTATGAATTGAGCTGTACCGGGAATGTCTGTAATTAAATTGCCTTCGGCTGATGCCAGCATCTTTGATGTCAGAAAAATCTTCTTTTCGTTATTTTATGATACAAGGGACAAAAGGTCAGGTTTGGCATGCACGTGTTAGTATAGCGCACAGGGTAATAAAATAGTATGATGAAGGTGGGGTGATTCTTTATGGTGAAACTGCCGCTTGGGTTCCTGATGGAGGAATGCATCCAAAAACACGGTTGTCAGCAGAAAAGTGTGCCGGCTTATCGCTGGATTACGAGAGTTGAGGCGTTGGGAATACACAGATGTCCGGACAGAGATACTCTGTATATTCAGCTGGACGATAGTCGAAAGTTTGAGGGGATTCTGCCAGGTTCAAACATTCTTGTGCTGCTTAGGGAAGACGATGTGGCAGGACTGCCTGCGGGGATGGAGTATTTATCCGTGCCGGGTAATGAAGATCTTTTCACAATTATGGGAGAATTGCAGGATCTTTTCACAGAATTCCGGGACTGGCAAGATCGTTTGCTGGATGAGTGTTCCCGCCACAGCAGTCTCCAGGATCTGATCAATCTTTCTGCAAGCATGACCCCGAATCATATCTATATTTCCGACATGAGCTTCAAAATTCTTGTTTACACGGACCAGGAGATCATGCGTGAGATCAGTGCTACCTGGCGTTATCAGCTGGCACATGGATATCTGCCGGTCCATGTGATGAAGGGGATGATCGAGAATGGGGAATTTGACCGTCTGAACGGCTACCGCAATGCGCGTCATGTATACTCTGAAAATTTCAATGTTCCGTTTGTTACCAAAAATATTTTCTGTCACAATCGTCCACAGGCGCATCTGTTTGTTGTAAACTCCATGAAGCGTCCCCAGTTCCGGGATATTGCCGTAGCGCAGATGCTGGGAGAATTTCTGGAGGAACACTATTTTATCCTGTCGGAGTTTAAGCTGAACCACACCGGAAATAATTACGAGGCGTTTTTCAGCGATGCATTGAGCGATGTATCGGTTGATAGTATGGCTGTCGAGCGGCAGATCAGCCTGTTTGAGTGGAAGATGGATGATTCTTATATGTTGTCCATCATCAATCTGTCCGGTCGTGACGAAAATTTCTGCAGGGTGATGATGTATCAGATCGAGGAGGACAGCGGATTTATGAGCTTTCTCCATGATGAACATCTTGTCGTCCTTGCAAACCTGTCCGTAAACAGTGCGGAGGGGATGAAAAACAGGATGAGAAAACTGTCAGATTCTTATTCACTCGAAATTTGCATAGGCAGGGAGTTTAAAGGCTTTTTGAACATTCGTGAAGATTACAATTTCCTGATAGCTATCATGTCGTATGCCCAAGTCTATGGCAAAGGCGGAATGTGCTATGATTCTGCGGATTATTATGTGTATCATATCGTGGATCGGGTGCTGAATATGGCGGAGACGAGGCGGCTGTGCAGTGAAGATGCCCTGATGCTTCAATCTTATGATCATGGGCACGATACGGATTACTTTGACACATATTATATGTATTTGCTGTATGACCGCAATATCGTGAGAGCTTCACAGAAACTTCACATTCACCGCAATACGCTGATGTATCGTCTGGACAAGATCCATGATCTGATCCATCTTGACGAGGAAAATATCGCGCAAAAGGTTCATATGTTAATGTCCATGATGATGCTGCAGCATCAGGAAAAATTTCAGATTGCAGATGAGGAGGAGCCGGACTTTTGACATCCGGCTCCTCTTTGAAAATCGATTATTTGAAGTAAATCTTACTCTGCTTATCGATCTCTTCCGTTACTGCCTGATAAACACCTGGGAAGGTACTCATCGGGCCGCCCTGTGAAGTGCAGGGAATGAAAAATTTCGTTCCGCAGTTTTTACAGGTTTTCGCGGTTTCCCGTGCAATGTCCTCCGCAGTCCAGCCGGGGAAGTCGACGGACGCACTGTCAACGCCGCCCATGAAAGTGATCTGCCCGCCGTATTTTTCGATGAGCGCCGGGATATTATTGGTATTCATGACGCCCTGCCAGATGTCGATTCCCATGTCGATCATCATCGGAACCAGAGTCGCCGCATAGGAGTCAGAGTGGTGTACGATCACCTGCACGCCATGAGATTTCAGATAGCCATAGATCTGCTTATAGGCCGGATAATAGAATTCCTCAAACATTTCCGGCGATAGAAATGTGGATACCTGGCTGCCCCAGTCATCGTGGTGGAAGAATGCATCAGGATGATAGTGTATGCAAAGTTCTTCGACATAGGCCATTTCCCATTCGGTCAGACAGTCAATGATCTCGTGCATGGCCTCCGGTTCCTCATAGAAATTGATCAGGCACTCCTGGATTTCCATAAGGTAGTGGGTTTGCTCAAAAAGCCCCGGATAGATCATCGGCGTCACGAACAGCTCTTCACGGTCTATCTCTTCCACCATTTTGATATACGGTTCCCAGGCGGATTCCGGATATTTCACCTGGGGAACTTTGAGATAATCCCTCCAGTGGGTGACATCCTTGATTACGATCTTGTCGGCCGGCTTATGCACCGGGAATGCTCCGGGCGTATTGGCGGGAAAGGCCAGCTCCACGCCCCAGGAATTGACCACGTTTGGGCCGCCTTTGACAGGTGCCGCATTGTTTGCAAAATAGGGGGAGTCTTTGACGATCCGGAATGCTTCGAACATATTTACATAACGATCCGGATGTCCCCCGTGAATCGTTTCCAGAAGATTTTGTTTTTTGGTAAGCATAGTTTCTCCTAGTATAATAATGATGTAGTCGATAAGGACTACTGATTAATAGTTACA
>JAJQDT010000114.1 GCA_021202075.1 Lachnospiraceae bacterium
CTTTGTAACTATTAATCAGTAGTCCTTATCGACTACATCATTATTATACTAGGAGGAATGTCAATGACGATTACAGAGATCACAGAACTCACAGAGTCAGGACAGAAAACAGCAGAGGAAAAGCTGATGATTCTGAAAAGAATCAGAGGGAACCTGATGGACGAACTGCACTGTAAACAGCAGCTGGTCGATCAGGTGGATTATATGATTTACAAGTTGAAAAGAGGAGAGCCTCGCCATTAAGAAATTACACTGACGTGTAATGGCGAGGCCTGCGTCCTCGATTCGCTGCGCGAATCGGGACAAGAAAGAAAACAAATAGCAATTTATGCAGAAGGAGGGCTTTTAAGCATGATACTGAACGAAGCTTACAAATTATCAAACGGAATTGAGATTCCAAAGCTTGGGCTGGGCACCTGGTTTATCGACGATGACAAGGCTGCGCAGGCGGTCAGGGACGCTGTGGAGATTGGCTACCGTCATATTGATACCGCGGAAGCCTATGGAAATGAGCGGGGCGTGGGCGAAGGCGTCCGCAGCTGCGGCCTTAAACGGGAGGAAATCTTTGTGACAACGAAACTGGCCGCAGAGATGAAAACGTATGGGGATGCCGCAAAGGCAATCGATGAGTCTCTCTCGAAGATGGATATTGGCTATATTGACCTGATGCTGATCCACTGTCCGCAGCCCTGGGCAAATTACCGCCAGGATAAACGCTCCTATGATGAAGGGAATCTGGAGGCATGGCGGGCGCTGGAGGACGCTGTGAAGGCCGGGAAGCTGCGGAGCATCGGTGTGGCCAACTTTGAACAGCCAGATATCGACAGCCTTTTGTCCGGCTGCACGATTCGCCCGGTGGTCAACCAGCTTCTGGCGCATATCAGCAATACGCCACATGAGCTGATTGCGTACAGCGAAGAGAAAGGTATGAAGGTACAGGCTTACTCTCCGATTGCTCATGGCCAGATTTTAAAGCATCCGGTGATCATGGAGATGGCGAAAAAATATGGTGTAACCGTTCCGCAGATCTGCATCCGCTATACGCTCCAGCTGGGACTGATCTCCCTTCCCAAAACCGGGAATCCGGAACACATGAAGAGCAATGCGGATGTTGATTTCATCATTTCCGATGAAGACATGGAAACACTGAAAATCATGGAAAAGATCAAAGATTACGGTGAGTTCAGCTATTTCCCGGTATTCAATGGAAAGTAAGGGAGGTCTTTATGGCAATCGCAGTCAATCTTTATTACACAGGCTCAGAAGGGAACGCGAGAAAATTTGCACAGGAGATGGTGTCTAACGGTACGGTTGCAAAAATCCGTGCTGAGGAAGGTAACCTCCGCTATGAGTATTTCTTCCCGATGGATGACCCGGAAACAGTGCTTTTGATCGATGCCTGGAAAGATCAGGCGGCGCTTGATGTCCATCATGCGTCTCCTATGATGGATGAAATCTCAGAATTAAGAGAAAAATATAATCTTCACATGAAAGTGGAGAGATATCTTTCGGACGAGGATGGAATTCCTGATCAGGATACTCAGTTTATCAGGAAATAGAAAGGGGCTTACTATGGAGAAAATTGTACAGACAGCAGGAAGAAATACCCTGGGGGAATTTGCCCCGGACTTTGCTCACTTCAACGACGACATTCTTTTCGGCGAGGCCTGGAATAATCAGGACATTGATCATAAGACACGATGCATCGTTACTGTGGTAGCGCTGATGTCCTCCGGCATTACGGATTCCTCTTTGAAGTATCATCTGGAAAACGCGAAAAAGGCCGGTGTGACCAGAAAAGAAATCGCTGCCATCATTACCCACGCGGCATTTTATATCGGCTGGCCGAAAGGCTGGGCGGTCTTCTACATGGCGAAAGAAGTATGGGCGGAGGATGTTGTTCCGGAGTGGAGCCATGCCATTAAAAATCGCCCTGCGGGCGATGGCATGGCCTGCGTCCTCGATTCGCAACGCGAATCGGGACATACTGCAAAAGCAGCTCATGCAGCAGAAATGGTCTTTCCTATCGGCGCGCCGAACGACGCCTTTGCACAGTATTTCATCGGGCAGAGCTATCTCGCTCCCGTGTCCACCAGTCAGGTTGGCATTTTCAATGTGACCTTTGAGCCGGGCTGCCGCAACAACTGGCATATCCATCACGCAGACAAGGGCGGCGGGCAGATCTTAATCTGTGTGGCCGGGCGCGGATACTACCAGGAATGGGGCAAGGAAGCAGTGGAGATGAAACCAGGCGACTGCATCAACATTCCTGTCGGCGTGAAACACTGGCACGGGGCCGCCCCGGACAGCTGGTTCTCTCATCTGGCTGTGGAAGTCCCGGGTGAAAACGGCTCCAATGAATGGCTGGAGCCCGTTTCAGATGAGCAGTATGCGTCTTTAAAATAGAATTGCACCAGCAGAAAAAGAGAAAATAAAAATACGGCCCGTGACTGTCGGTTAATCCGGTGGTCGCGGGCTGTATTTATGTTGCTTTCTATGTTCCCTGCATACGCATACTGCTAAATATTTCGCTGTCCGTTTTGTGTCTTATAGTTTTCTCCCCAGTCCCACATGGCATCGAGAATCGGCTTCAGACTGTAGCCAAGGTCTGTCAGGGTATATTCCACATGTGGCGGCACTTCCGGAAATACGGTTCGGGTCAGGAGTCCGCTCTCCTCCATCTGCCGCAGCTGGGAGGTTAGTACCTTCTGTGAAATATGCCCGATGGATTTTTTCAGCTCTCCAAATCGCTTTGTTCCGGGCAGAAGGTCACGGAGAATCAATACTTTCCATTTATCACTGATTAAAGTCAGTGTCGTCTCTACCGGGCAGGCAGGCAATTCCTTTGCCGGTTTCGGTTCAATATCTTTTTCTGTTTCCATGATAACCATCTCCTATAGTTTCTTTTTGGTAACTATGGCACAAAATTGTGCTTACTTTACAGGCCCTCCGTACGGCTTTATTATATAGACAGCAGGAGGGAAATGCAAGATGATTCCGATCAAATCATCTCCCGAAGCGCAGAAAGCCGGCCGAAGAAAACCCATCACATGGAATTAAATTGGAGGTAATCATCATGAAAATCGCAGTTGTATGCGCAAATGGCAAAGCAGGAAAACTTATCACAGCGGAAGCTGTCAACAGAGGAATTGACGTAACAGCAGTGGTCCGCGGCGAAAACAGAACCGTGGCAGGTAAGGTTCTTAGCAAGGATTTGTTTGAGTTGACGCCAGAAGATCTGAAAGAATTTGACGTGGTAATCGACGCATTCGGAGCATGGACGGAGGATACGCTTCCGCTTCACAGCACTTCGCTTGCGAAACTGTGCAATGTGCTGAGCGAGACAGATACACGTTTGCTGATTGTCGGCGGCGCAGGGAGCCTGTATGTAAACCCGGAGCACACGGCCTGCGTGTCTGACGGCCCGGATTTTCCCGATGTTTTCAAGCCTTTAGCTGCAACAATGGCAAAAGCTCTTGGTGAGCTTCGTGAACGTAAGGATGTCAAATGGACCTACATCAGCCCCGCCGGCAATTTTCAGGCAGACGGTGAACGCAGCGGGAAATATATTCTTGGCGGCGAAGAACTGACGCTGAATTCAAAAGGCGAAAGCATCATCAGCTACGCAGATTATGCAATTGCAATGATTGACGAGGCAGTGAACGGAAACCATATCGGACAGCGTATTTCCGTAGTTCGGGAATAACTTTTTTACAGACAGCTGATTTATGAAAGAGGAATCCCTGCGGAAATTTTCCCAAAGGGATTCCTTATAACAAAACGAGGAATATGGTTATGTACTCACACAATTACCTGAAACTGCTGGTTGAGAAAATTCATTCCGCCACTGTCGCTACCATCGGCGTGGACGGTCATCCACAGACCAGAACGATTGATATGATGCTTTGGGATGAAAAAGGTGTATATTTTCTAACAGCGAAAGGCAAAGCTTTTTACAGCCAGCTTATGGAACAGAAATATATCGCTCTGTCTGCCACGAAGAACAAAAAATCCGTCTCTCTGCGGGGAAAGATACAAAACATCGGAAACGAAAAGCTGGATGAGATTTTTGAAAAGAATACCTATATGCAGAAGATATATCCCGACGACACCCGAAGCGCTCTGGATGTATTTCGACTGTATGAGGCCAGCGGGGAATACTTCGACATCAGTGATCCTTCCCATGTGACGAGAGACAGTTTTGTAATTGGCCAGCCTCAGACGGTTGTAAATGGTTATTTTGTAGGTTCTGCCTGTATTGGCTGCAAGCTGTGCTGCTCCGTCTGTCCACAGAAGTGCATTGATATATCTGTGAAACCAGCTATAATTAATCAAAACCGCTGCCTGCACTGCGGACGTTGTATAGAAGTTTGCCCAGCGGGTGCTATAAAAAGAGATAGCTGAATGGAGGGATAGCTATGACACTTGAAGACAGAATAAACATTGGTACACTGGAATTAAATAACCGCCTTGTTATGCCTCCTATGGCCACTTGGAAAATGAACGGCAATGGCATACCGCAGGATTTGATTGACTATTATGCGGCACGGGCTGGCAGGATTGGCCTTATTGTGACGGAGTTTGCCTATATTTCCCCAGAGGGAATGACCCGTGCAGGCCAGCTTTCCCTGTCACGAAATGAGGATATTCCTGAGATGGCGAAGCTGGCGGCAGCGATTCACACCAAAGGAAGAACAAAGATATTCGCACAGATCAATCATGCAGGAGCGGCTGCCGGATACGAGGTAAAAGGATCGGATGACATCCAGCGCATCATAAAAGCGTTTGCAGACGCCGCTGTCAGGGTGAAAAAAGCGGGATTTGACGGCGTTGAAATCCATGCGGCGCATGGGTATCTGCTCAACCAGTTTTATTCTCCACTAACAAACCATCGTAAGGATGCATACTCCGCTGATACACTGGAGGGGCGAACCAGACTGTCAAAGGAAGTTGTCGAAGCTGTCCGGGCTGCTGTGGGGAACGGATTTCCCATATCAATTCGCTTTGGTTCCTGTGATTATCAGGAGGGAGGCAGTACCATCGAAGAAGCCGGTATTGCGGCACGAATTTACGAAACAGCAGGGGCGGATATGATTAGTGTTACGGGCGGCATGAATGGTTTTATGGTGAAAGGCGTCAGCACTCCCGGCTGGTTTTCTCCCTTGTCAGCGGAAGTCAGGAAAAATGTCGGGATTCCCGTACTCCTCACAGGAGGAATCCGTACAAGGGAAACGGCGGATGAATTGCTGCAAAGGGGAGCGGCTGATTTGATAGGTATCGGCAGACCGATACTGAAGAGCGACGCTTATATAAACGAAATATTGTAAACGCGATGGAGGCAATGCCCATGACACAGCAGGAACACAGGTTATACCTGATTCAATCTCTTTTGGCTGAAAATGCTCAATATAAGGAAATCAAAATACCGGAGTCAGCTGACGAACAACGGAAACTGCTCCGAGCCTTGTTCAACATCCGTATGCCGAAGCCAGCCAGTGATCAGTTCATTGGGATACAAAATGCCTATCTGAAGGAAGAAACCCGGCACAAAGGCATTACGGATTTTGCAGAACTGGCGCCGATGCAGGAGGGAATTTATCTCTGGCAGGGTGATATTACGACGCTCCGCTGTGGGGCTATCGTTAATGCCGCCAACTCTCAGATGCTTGGCTGCTTTTACCCTAACCACGGCTGTATTGATAATGCCATCCATACCTATGCGGGGGTTCAGCTTCGCGCGGCCTGCGCAGAGCTGATGGAAAAGCAGGGGCATGAAGAGGAAACCGGCAGGGCAAAAATTACGCCTGCGTTCAATCTCCCCTGCGACTATGTGCTGCATACCGTTGGTCCAATCGTTCATGGATGGCTCACTGAAAAAGACAGAGAACTGCTCGCTTCCTGCTATCGCTCCTGCCTGGAACTGGCGGAGCAAAACGATATAAAGAGTGTCGCGTTCTGCTGCATCTCCACCGGGGAATTTCACTTTCCCAACGACAAGGCAGCACAGGTTGCCATCAGTACGGTAAAGGATTATAAAAAACAGACCAACAGCAAAATCGAGGTGATCTTCAATGTTTTCAAAAACGTCGACTTACAAATCTACCGGGACATCCTTCGGTGAAACGGTCAGCAAGGCTTTCTCCACTCAGACAAAGGCGCCGGATCGATTATTGCAGCTGAAAAACGAAATCGAGACGGCGGGTGCCATTGTCATCGGCGCCGGCGCGGGGCTTTCCACTTCGGCTGGTATGAGCTACAGTGGGGAGCGGTTTGAAAAATACTTTTCAGATTTTCACAGAAAATACGGCATCACCGATATGTATTCAGGCGGCTTTTTTCCTTTTGACACATTTGAGGAATACTGGGCATGGTGGTCGCGGCACATCCTGGTCAACCGTTATGAGGCTGGTGTTGGAAAGTCTTACACAGACCTGTTGGAGTTGGTAAAGGACAAAGATTATTTCGTGCTGACCACCAACGTAGACCATCAATTCCAGCTTGCCGGGTTCGATAAGAAACGGCTGTTTTACACCCAAGGTGATTATGGCCTGTGGCAATGCTCGAAACCCTGCCATGACAAGACTTATGATAACGAAGAAGTTGTCCGACAGATGGTGGCCGGACAAAAAGACATGAAGATTCCATCTAAGCTGGTTCCGCGCTGCCCGAACTGCGGTGCGCCAATGAATGTGAACTTGCGCTGCGATGATACCTTTGTGGAGGATGATGGCTGGCATAAAGCGGCGGAACGATACAATGATTCAGGAAAGTAAGCTGCCCAATGGCAAATAAAATACCAGCAGTA
>JAJQDT010000036.1 GCA_021202075.1 Lachnospiraceae bacterium
AAGTCCCTGTCCTTGATGAGAACGGGAACCGTGTCTGGGATGAGAAGTACAAACGCTGGAAGTTCACCGCCGTTCCGACAACGGACTGGGGTTCGCCGGAGGTTTTGGAGGAGTGGCGAAAAAACTGGTGTGACCTCTGCAATGCGAAGTTTGCCGAAAAGGGATTGGACACCCGCATTGACTGGCGGTCTTACGAACGGCAGTGCGTGGAGCTGCTGGCCCAGGTGCATGAAGGCCCGGCAGTCCGGGCGATGGAGAAACGAGGCATCCCAACAGAGAAAGGCGATTACAATCGCTGGGTGAAAGCCACCAATGCGCTGCTGAAATCTCTCCGGGAAAAGATCGCAGGTCTGCTGACCTGGATCAAGACCGCCGAGGAAAAGCTGAGTGAACCGGAGCAGCCGAACCTGATACAAATCCTGATGGAGTATATGAAGGTGCAACGTGCCGGTGCGGAGAAGTTTTCCCAATACGGACGGAGGAAAGCCAACCTCACCACCCTACAGGACGTAGCCGAGGCTGTTGCCTTTCTCCGGGAGAACGACATCTCCACGCTGGAGCAGTTGGAGGAAAGACTGACTGCGCTCCGGACAAAGGTGGATGGTCTGAACGATTCCATGAAAGAGAAAAACGCCAGAATAAAAACTCTGAAAGAAGCACTCGAACAGGTTTCCGTCTACAAGGCAAATCTTCCAGTATTCCAGGAGATGGGAAAGGAAAAGTACAGATTCAAAAAAGCGAAGGCCAAATACCAGGCCGAACACGAAAGTGAACTCAAGCTCTTTTATCGTGCCAGACGGATTTTGAAGGAGGCAGGAATGCCGCCGGAGTTTTCTCAGGAAACCGTTGACGCATGGATAAAGGAGCTTGATCTGCTTCAGGGCGAGAGATCTGCGGAGTATGCAGAGTTTAAGCCCCTGAGAGATGAGCAGCAGAAGATGTCCCATATCCAGTATTGCGTGAACCGTGTCATTCAGCCGGAAGCGCAAACGCAGGAGAAACAGCGAGTGAATACCGTCGAGCGATAATTTGTTGCCGAACTTAGCAAGCAGGCAAAGGATATGTTCTTTCGGCTGGTAAAACAACTTGCCGGGAAAGAGGGTGTAACAGAAAAACTCAAGGCTGAAAACCAAATGGAATGGGATTTTTGGTCGTATGAATAATATTCGCAACCGAGCAATTGAAATAATCAATTCAAACCTAATTTACACATAAGAACAATGGTGGCAGGGAATAAAATCCTTGCCGCCATTGTTCTATTGATTTTTGCTCATATTGTTCGTTAAAGCAACGATTTGCTCCGGTGTTTCCTGCATTCCCTGGCGCATCCACTCATCTACCGAACCAAACAACAATCCTGCAACGGCTGACTTGGTGTATCGCTCTATATGATTGGATGACTCATCTATCTTTGTCGCCCAGCGGATCGTTTCAAATACAAGATCAGACATTCTATGTTTATAGAGAAGGAGGTAAAAGTCCTTGTTCTTATAATAATGCAGAAGCAGACTTTCAGAGAAATATGTGATATCGTTATGGCTCTCAAAATCCTCTCCCCATTCTCGCATCAGGGCGCGGAGGTGTTGGGTAAGAATGTCCTTTTTGCTTTCAAAATTACGGTAAAAAGAGGCTCTGCTCACACCGGCATCATTCACCAGTTCTGTAATAGTAATGTCCTCAAACTCGTTTTTTTCCATTAACCTTATGAGGGAATTAGTAATGCATTCTTTGATGAAGGCGTTTAATTCCTGCTTTCTGTTCATGGCTTCTCTCCCAATGTGATACAAATTAAGCGTTGTGTCTCTCATTGAACAGCAGATATTGAAATGCCGTTTTTAATGTGATACACTTGTCTCTGGTGATACATCTGTGACAGATTATAGCACCCGCATAAACTACTGTCAACACATCACAAAAAACGGAGGAGTTATGAGAGGCAGAAACAGAAGAAAGAAATTTTTGAGAACCTCGGGTATTGTTCTGCTTGTGGCGATTGGACTGACGGCAACTGGCGTCTTGCTTTTTCGGGCAGTGGTGTCCGGCAAATTTGTTCCGGACAATCTCCTGGAGGCGGCTCCGGACAGAATTTCAGATACCATTGAGATTGACCTTACCGATCCATTGCAAAAGCAGGTGACTGGAGGCGTCATCATTGGGTATAACGCAGATACAGAAGATGTGCAGATTTATAGAGGCATTCCCTATGCCGCACCGCCTGTCGCTGAACTGCGATGGAAAGCACCGCAGGATGTGGTTGCATGGGAGGGCGTTCGGGAGTGTTTTGAGAACGCACCGAATCCCATTCAAGGCGATAATGAAATCAAGCCGGGGGAATTTGGTGCGGAAACTGTACCAGACCCGGAGGCGGGATATTCTGAAGATTGCCTGTATCTGAACATCTGGACAAACGGAACCGGTACGAATATGCCCGTAGTGTTTTATATTCCAGGTGGTGCATGGGTGGGCGGCGGTTGTTCCGTGGAGAATTATGACGGCGAATATCTGGCTTCGCAGAATGTTGTTTTTGTCAGCATCAATTACAGACTAGGCATTTTCGGCTGGTTGGCGGCGGATGTACTGGCTGATGAAGATGCCGAAAACTCTACGGGAAACTACGGTTTAATGGACATTATCAAGGCTTTGGAGTGGGTGCAGGAAAATATTTCTGAATTTGGTGGCAATCCCGATAACATCACATTGTATGGCGGCTCGGCAGGTGGAAATCTTATTGATTTGTTGATGGTATCCCCTAAAGCGGAGGGTCTTTTCCACAAAGCGGTCAGCATGAGTTATCCACTGGACATGATTTCTCCTGCATGGGATAAAAATTTCAAAACAGACTTGGGAAACAAAGTCATTCCAGATGAAGATGCATTGGAAAAACTGCGAAATACTTCCGTTAATGACCTGATGTGTAACCTCAGTGTGATTAGTGCTTATGCTTTTTCGGGACCGACCTTAGACGGTGTGTACCTTGACATGACCTTTGCTGAAGCTGTTGCACAAGGTAGGGGTGCAAAGATTGACTATATTGCAGGATTTAACTATAACGATGCTATTCCCTTGACAGCGGATGGCGAAGCAACCGGCGATGCTGCTTTTGTTGCCATGCTTGGCGGCACACCGGACGGAGCTACAGACGGTGATGTTTTGCGAACTGTTTACAATGCCCTTGCAGGGTATCGTGCAAAGGCAAGCACCGCCAACACCTATTTACTTCAGTTTTCACACCCAACAGCCTCACCCGAACAACTTGGAGCAGTACACGGTGGCGATGTTCAATATATGCTAAATTATTTTTCGTTCAACCGTGCCGACTACTGGGCAGAAGATGACTTCCATATGGGCAAAATTGCATCAGCGTATTTCATCAACTTTTGTAGAAACGGTAATCCAAACGGTGATAACTTACCTGAGTGGGAACAGAGCGGCGGAAACGGTGTTTATTTTGAAATGAACCTTACAGGCGGGATGAAACAGATGGATGCCGACAAGACGGAGTTAGTGGAAAACTTTATGAAACAAAACCCCGATTGCACAATTTTTGATTGAGGTAGAGAATGTGAAAAAAGCAGGAAAAGTATTTATGATTATCATAATTTGTGTCGCCGTTTTAGCGGTAGCACTTATTGGCTTTATGAAGTTGCTGTCAGCGAAGACAGAGCAGGAAAACAAAGCCGCTATGGAAAATCTTAGAGTTACGCTGCATGAGGGTATCAACGATCTGGAGTATGCCTATGGGCAGGATTGCAAGGCAGAAATCAAGGAGTACCACGAAAGGGTGGACAGCGACAGCTTCTCGGAATATGTGGTTTACTATCCGGCAGATTTGAGCCAAAATTATCCCGTTGTGGTATGGGGAAACGGCTCCGGTGGTACATATCAGGATTATGAGGCCGCATTGAAAAGTCTGGCATCCTATGGCTTCATAGTAATCGGAAATGACGATGAGCTTACGGGAAGCGGCAAGACCATTTATGAAATGGGACTGTATGCTGAAAAACTGAATACAGACCCCGACAGTATTTTTTATGGAAAACTCAATACTGCAAAAATGGGTGTAGGAGGTCATTCTCAAGGTGCTTGCGGTGCTGTCAATGCGGCAACGAACTATGAACGCAGTACGGAGTTGTTTTCATCTCTATTTACAACATCTATGCCCAAAATTGAAATGTGCGTGGACTTATTTGACTACTGGGCATACGATCTTTCCGGGGTTGACATACCCTACTTTATGACAAGCGGAACGGGTGACTTTGATAATTCCGTTGCACCTCTTTCTTCCATGGAAGAAAATATGAGGGCGTTGCCGGAAGATACGGTGGCCGTCATGGCTCGTATGACAGGCTCAGACCACAATATCGTTGGTATCCCCTGTGGCTATATGAACGCATGGTTTTGCTATACCTTGAAAGATGATATGGCGGCAGCAAAAGCATTTGTCGGTGACGACGCGGAATTATTGACCAATAATCTTTATCAGGATGTACAAATCAAAGCAGAATAAAAGTATACTGTTCCAAATTATAGAAGGGATAAAACTATGAAGCGAATTAC
This sequence comes from Lachnospiraceae bacterium, assembly GCA_021202075.1. Lineage (GTDB taxonomy): Bacteria > Bacillota > Clostridia > Lachnospirales > Lachnospiraceae > Choladousia. Next base: position 4,558 of record JAJQDT010000036.1, read on the forward strand.
ATTTAAAATACAGTTATGTATCAGCGTTGCATTGATTCTTATAGGAAATTTGTTGTCCGTTTTACTTAAAAACGGGATATTATGCAATGTTGCATGGATATTGATTGGCCTTTTATATATTCTTCATCCTGTATGTCCATCGGGGTACGCAGGCAACTCCAAAATAAAAAGAGTTGTTCGGATTGCCGGGGTGGTTCTGATTTTAATCGGCTTGTTGATTCGCTATCAAGTATAGCTATCAGGAATTGAAGAATATCTACCCCTGTTTACCTATATATAGGAGAGAGGAAAATGAAAAAAGTGTTGAAGATAATCGGGATCATACTTTTAGTGATTGTCGCTTTGATTGCTGTGTTCCTTTTCTGGCTGACGCACAGAGACAGCTCATTGAAGGATAATTATCGCGACAGCATAGAAACCGGCGGCAGTATCGAGGCGGCTTATCTGGAGGACGGCCCCTATGCTACCTCCTATTATGAGCAAACCGCTGTGCAGGTTTTCGAGAAATACGAGATCAGCTACCCGACGGAGCTGGAGACGGAGAACAAAACGTATCCTGTCATTGTTGTATGCAATGGGACAGGGTGGAAAGGCTCTTTGTCCACGGCGCAGCATCAGTTCTATGCTTCCTACGGCTTCATCGTCATAGCCACGGAGGAAACCTATTCTTGGAATGCGTTCGGCGCTGAAATGTGCATCCGTTATCTGGAGCTTCTGAATGAATACATAGATGACGAAGGAAATCCGAGTATTTTTTATCAGAAGATAGACTTTGACAACGTGGGCATTATCGGCCATTCCCAGGGCGGCGTTGGAGTGATAAATGCTATTACCAATACCGACCATAAGGATATTTACAAGGCTGCCGTGGCGCTGTCGCCGACGAACTATGAGTTGGCAGTCGCGTGTCAATGGCCTTACGATGCCACACAGATCGATATACCGATTCTGTTGATGTCCGGAGCCGGTGGAGGCGATGATTGGGTCGTAACGCGGGAGGGACTGACTGAGATTTACGATATGATACCGGGAGACAAGGTGATGGCAAGAAGGTGTGATACAGCTCATGGTCTCACTGGCGTTTCCGAGGACGGATATGTTATAGCATGGTTCATGTGGCAGCTACAGGGTGACGAGGAAGCGGCAAAGGCGTTTGTCGGAGATGATGCCGAATTATTGGGCAATGATCTCTACCAGGACGTGCAGATCGATATAGAATAAAAGCGGTGATAAAGAAGCCCAGGCACCCAACAATGAGTGCTTGGGCTTCTTGCATTACCGGCGAGGCATCTGATGAAAGTCAGGTGCTTTTTTGTTACCAAAATGCCGATGTACATACCGGGAAAGGAGGCATTTACAGGTATGAATGTATTTGAAGCAGTCAAGCAGTCTGTGACCACCCGGCAGGCTGCGGAGACTTATGGAATACGGGTGAACCGGAACGGGATGGCCTGCTGTCCTTTTCATCAGGACAAGCATCCGAGCATGAAGATTTATGATCGGCGCTTTCATTGCTTTGGCTGTCAGGCCGATGGGGATGTCATTGATTTTACAGCGAAGCTGTTCGATCTGAACAGCAAGGGTGCCGCCGTCAAGCTGGCCGCTGACTTTGGCATCCCCTATGAGGAACGGACGCACAATCCGCCCAGGCCGAAGTTGAAACCGAAAATATCTGCGGAACTGCAATTCAGGAAAGCCGAAGCCTATTGCTATCGTGTTCTCTGTGAGTATCTCCATCTGCTTGAGAAGTGGCAGACGGACTTCGCACCGAGGACGCCGGATGAGGAATGGCTCCCGCTTTTTGTTGAAGCTCTACAGAGGAAAAATTATGTGGAGTACCTGCTGGACGATGTATTCCTGACTGGGAGCGTCGAGGACAAGGCGGAGTTTATCCGGCTCCACGGAAAGGATGTAACCAGACTTGAAAAACGAATTCGAGAGTTTACCGCCAGCCGAGCAGAAGCTGATCGTTCTGCCATCCATGTCGCCAACCCGTTGCGACAAGACCGGTAACTTGTCCTACTGCGCCATTAAAATCAGGCGGAGTCGCCACTACAATTTAAGCATGGACAGGGCGAAACGGCTGTCGGGAACCTTGATGAAGATGTCCAGGACAGCTTTCATGCTGCAAATTCGACCTGCGGGGTCGGCAACTCGACTTACAAGGTCCTAAAAACCCGGCGGTATCTCAGCTACAATTTCTATAAACCCAGCCTGCGAGGTCAAGCAATCTAGCCTACGAGGCTA
>JAJQDT010000007.1 GCA_021202075.1 Lachnospiraceae bacterium
GTTCTTCTGTCGTCTCTGTTGTCTGTTCTTCTGTCGTCTCTGTTGTCTGTTCTTCCGTCTCCTCTTCCGCTACGGTCGATGGCTCTGCCGCTTCTTCTGATACTGTCGCAATCTGCGTCTCTTCCTCTACCGCCGTCTCCTGCGGCAGATCCTCCCCCGAAGAACTGGTCGTCGGGAAGTCCTCTCCCGAGCTTTCCAGGCTCGCGGTGGATTCGGTTTCCGTCTCTTCCTCCGTATCCAGCACCAGATGTCCGGCTCCGGCGAGCACAGAAGTATCATACTCCTCCAGCGTATACATCTTTTCAAGGATCTCGTTGTACGCCTCGTTCTGCTCCTCGATCTCCGATTCCAGAGACGCCTCCGTCTGTTCAAGAGCCGCTACTTCACTTTCCAGCACCGCCTTCTCCGATTCCAGCGCGATGAGCGGATCTTCGGTTTCGGTCTCGGTTTCTGTTTCCGTTTCACTCTCCGTCTCGGTTTCGGTCTCGCTCTCCGATTCCTTCGACTGCTCCTCCTCCGTCTCGGACTCTTCTTCCTCAGACGAGCCGGATGAACTGCTCGATGAGCTTGACGAGGAATCATCATCGTCATACTCTCCATTTTCCAGATCCTCGATCCGCTCTTCCAGCTCCGTGAGCATCTCCTCATGCTCCTCAATCGTATCCTCCAGCTCCGCCTCCGACTGCGCTCTCACAAACTCCGCCTGCTCCGCCTCGGCCTGCGCCAGCTCCAGCGTATACTCTGCCGACTGCATTCCCTGCGTGTACGTCAGCTGCTCGTCTGTAAGGTTGTTCTCCGCCCGGATGATGGCCGCTTTATAATAAGAAAGCGCGCTCTGATAGCTGTCATCCGTAATCTTTAAAACGCTGGTTCCTTCCTGCACATAAGAACCGGATGAAACATACACCTCCTCCACGACCAGCTCCACCGCCGTCGTACCAAAATCCGCATAATAATCCGTTGAGGAAACCTGCGTCGTCCCCTCATATTCCAGATCCTCTGCCAGTACCATCGGGCTGTTCATCATCTGCCCGCAAAAAACAGCCAGCGAAAGAACGCAGCTTTGCACTGCCTTCCTCCCTGGCTTTCTTTTTCTACAAGATTCCTTATTTATATTTATCCGATAACCACGCATATGCTTCCTCCCGTCAGTTCATCAAATCATGCCGGCTGTTAATGGCTGTCAAAGTCTATACTCCTGTCTGACAGAATACGTGGTTTGTGTGTTCATTTCTCGGTCAAAATATGAAAATTATGTGAATTGGCGGAACCAGTCAAAAACGTCCCTCCCTGATCCTTGTAAAGACCCGTCACAAAATAGCCTGCGCATCTTGCACCGCCTGATACGCGAATCGCAGCCCATAAAAGCCTCGCCGCAGCCCGGCTTTCCTGCAAATGATATAATATGCATTCAATCAGTCTTCTCCGGTCGAAAATATAAAATCCGTATCCACTGCAGGTCTTCCGCCATCCGGCCCTGTGTTTTTTCGATGATTGTCAGCGGATCATAAAAATCCAGCTCATAATCCGAAAGAATCAGGCGCAATTGATCCCTTGTCCGGGGAAAGCAGCGGCTTTCAAGAAATTCCTCGAAATCCTCCCATCCGGGTTTTTCCCTGATACCAAACGCGCGATGGAGCAAATCCATGGTGTGATTCCGAACGGTAATTCTCTGCCCCTGAAAATCAACCAGAATCGCAGAGCACAGCTCCCGATCGCACATAAATTCCATACGCATCCCGTATTCTTCTACAGGAATATTTTTAAATTCCGCATTCAGTCTCTTCCATTTCCCAATCGTACTGCAAGTCGACCCATCTTTCCTTCGCGGGTTCAGATAACCAGAAAGCGTTTGCCTTGAAACACCGTATTCTTTTGCCAGTGCTGTAATGGTTTCCCCCTCTGCCCGTGCCTGTTTTATCCGGGCAAGCTGCTCTTCCGAAAGAATGGGGCGCCGACCTGCGCCGCGTGGATTTCCATAATTTTCTGCTGCCCGCATGGCGAAATCCTCCTGTAAAACACCTTATGTCATTTTCTGTAAATATTAGGAAACTACATTAGTCATTTCCTATTGCGCCGACCGCAAGGCTGCAAAGCAGCCCTTCCGTATGCGGTCGTGTGCATCAAATTATAGTGAACAAAAAAATTTTTTTCGTTTACATCATTTCATTATCTGTAATTTCGAAAAAAATACTGATACTTTCCGGCCTGATAGCGCAGAACCTCTTCTACCCGTCTGTACTCATCAGCTGAATAAATGGGTTCTCCATGATCCCAGTCTCTCTGATGTCTTTGAAGGACATCCATAATTTCATTCCCCGGGATGCAAAATTGAAACTGTACTCCATACAATTCCTCCGCCGCATCCATCTGCTCGTCAAAATCCGCCGAAAACGGTTTTGCCTCAATTTTTTCTCTGCATTGGGCATACGTCAGCCCAACAGGATAATCCTCCCTTGTATCCGAAAAAAAAGCCAGTCCCATATCATAGTACGGGCACAGATGATATGATTTTGTTCCCGCGTCATATAGCACAGCAATATTATTGGTGTGACGGTCTTCATTCAGGAAAAACGCATCCATCTCCAGCATTGCAGTCAGATACGCGCCAAAATCTCCGATCCCGGTCACATTTCGAACCAGCTCCTCCGTATAGAGAATCCGCTGTTTCACATCTGAGATCCTCGCCAGCTCCCGCGCCAGGCTAAATCCGGTATAAATGCGGGATAACCGCTCAAGGGGAACCAGTTCTTCCGACTCTTTGCGGAAATTCCGGCAGCGGCAGCCCCGGTATGCTTTGTCCTTATAGCGAATCATCACCGGCTCATAGCGCACAAAATCCCGAATCGAAGAATGCTCCAGCAATGCGGATGTCACAGCTTCAGCCAGACCCTCGAATCCGAAAGCATCCGCCTTATACCACCAGTCGTCCTGATACCATTTTAGCTGGTTTCCTTTCGACGAGTGCCCGATTCCGGTCCGCACAGATTCACTGTGTATTTCTATTAATCGCATAATGATTTCTCCTGTTTTTATCAGAATCCGCCAGAGAAATTCCAGAAGGAAAATGCACTTGTGGACTTTTCCTGACAGGTCAACAACAGAATCGCCAGATTGTAGAGATTATGGGGCTCCTTTCTGTGACCGCAATAAATAGCTTTCTAAATTGTAATATATATCTTTTTGAGTGTCAAGAAATTAATTTTTTTACGTCCAGTTGTGATTTTTTTGCCGTTTTGCGGAGCAGAAATTAATTTTATTTACGCCCTGTCAACATATATATTTCCACACCGATCCTATTTTGCAGAAAAAACAATGACCGCGTCCGTATTTGTATCCTTTCTTATCTTTTCTTATCTTATCTTTTCTTAGCCTACGTTTTTTCTGTTTTTATAATTTTTCGAATTTTACTGTTTTTATTATTTTGCGGATTTATCTTGTGAAGTCCAAAAGGATTTGATATACTCATCAAAAGCTGTTACATATTGGAAAACTCAGTGAAAAAGAAAGGCGATTCCTATGCCATCCAGAGAAAACGAACCCCTCAAGAACGAGAAAAACGATTCCGAGCTTCTGATTCAACAGGCGCTCAAAAACAACGAATTTATCGTTTACTATCAGCCGCAGTACAAGGCTCTGCGCGGACAGCTCGCCAGCGCGGAAGCGCTCGCCCGATGGAAAAAGCCCGACGGCAGCATTGGAATGCCCGGCGAATTTATCCCTTATCTGGAACAGAGCCGGCAGATCTGTGAGCTCGACTGGCAGATTCTGCGTGCGGTATGCCGCTTCCTGAAAAACCGGTTCCAGGCAAAGGCAGAGGTCGTCCCCATCGCGGTCAATTTCTCCAGAAATCATCTGGATGAGGAGGACTTCGCCGGTAAGCTCTGCAGGGAGACCGATCGGGCGCAGATCCCGCACGAGCTGATTCTTGTGGAGATCACGGAGTCCTCCCTGGCCAGCGATTCGGAGCGGATCATCGGGTTCGTGGCGTCTGTCCGCGCACAGGGCTTTCATGTAGCCATCGATGATTTTGGCAGCGGCCTGTCCTCCCTGAGTATGGTAAAAGACGTCGACGCGGATATCTTAAAAATCGACCGTTCTCTGCTTTCCGGCGATCTTGGCAATGACAAGGACCGCATTGTGCTGGAAAGCATCTATGAATTCGCAAACCGCTTACGGCTGACCACCGTAGCCGAGGGTGTAGAGACCCGCGAGCAGCTTGGATTTCTGCGCACCTGCGGCTGTGATCTGATTCAGGGGTTCCTGTTCGCCAAACCGATGCCGGAGGAAGCGTTTGCCCGCATCTTAAGTCGACAAGCGACCCCGTTGGAGGCTCAGAAAAGTGCCTCCGAGGACATCCTGAAAATCCAGCCGCGCTCCAGTACTATGCAGCTGCTCACAGAGGTCATTTTCAAAAAATATCCTCTCGTGATCTTCTCGAATCTGACGCGCAACAGCTATTATATGATGACCTACGACAATTTCACAACGACCTCCTGCCCTCCGGCCGGTGTCTTTGACGAACTGATCGCCCATGGCGCGTCCTCCATGCATCCGGAGGACCGGCAGCTGTTCGCTGACACCTTCAACAGCGACGCGCTTCTGGCCGCGTATGAAGATGGAAAGGAATGCGTACGCATCGTGACCAGGCAGCTGGGAGACGATGGAATCTACCGTGCCGTAGAGACCTCGGACTACTTCGTGAAAAGCCCGGATTCCGACGATATCCTTGTGATCACCTTATGCCAGAACGTGTAGATGGCGCCAGCGGCGTCCTTTACTGCGCTGAAGCTTTTATATGGTCTGCGATAGCGGCGACCGAAGCAGCAGCCTGAGGCTAAATGCCAGGAACTTTTTAGTATTTTCATTTTCCTGTTGTTTTCGCGATAATATTCTGATAAAATTATGATAAACAATGTAATAGGAGGCATTATCATGATTCAAATTCGTCCTGTATCCGACCTGAGAAATAAATTTCCAGAAATAGAAAGCATGGTTAGTGAAGGTCAGCCAGTATTTTTGACCAAAAACGGCTATGGTACTATGGTTGTCCTAAGTCTTGAGCAGTACTCTTCTCTCACTGATGATGTAGAAATAAAGCTTGATGAAGCAGACAGACAGGCCGCATCCACCAACGAGCGGCTATCCCATCAAACTGTATTCGCAAATGCAAGGAGATCTGCCCATGCAAAATGAAACATACCAGCTTCGTTACCTGCCGTTATTTGAACAAGATTTGCTCGAAATAGTCAATTACATCTCTAATGTGCTGCAAAACAAAGATGCTGCTGAACGATTAATAGACGATGTTGAAGAAGCAATACTGAAACGGCTAAACAATCCGCTTGCTTTCGAACCGTACCACTCTGCAAAGACAAGAGAGCATCCATATTATCGAATTTATGTACGGAACTACACTGTCTTTTACGTAGTGATTGGAAATGTAATGGAAGTTCGCAGACTGATTTATGCTGCAAGAAATATTGACAACGTACTTTAACGAGAAATTACTCTCATAAACAGGCGTACACATAACAGAGTTATGGACAGGTGCCTGTTGCTTTGCGATCCACCACGTATTCGAAGACACTTCAGAGTTGTTTCTGAATTCAGGACTGTCTCGTTCAAAGCCGTCCCAAAACATCGAGAATACATTCGAGCCGGGTACCATTACATGACTGTTACAGGAGGCTTTTTTATGTTACAGAATTATCTTGTAAAATCCGGAATGGTTTGATATATTCTTTTTAAACTGTCACATATTGGAATGCCTGGCAAAAAGGGATGTGATCTCGGCATCGCCTGCTATAAAAAGCAGTGCAGGGGCGTTTTGGAACAGGAATTGTAATTATGGCATGGAAGAACTCCAATAAAGCCTGTCGAGTTCCGATTCCTGAGATTTAGCAGATGAAATCTCAGAAGGAGGTATATAGCGCTATACGACGCTTATATGGCCACGATCCGGGAACAAACCGTAACCAGTAAATTAAAAAGGGAAAGGTAAAAACGTATGAAGAGAAAAAAACAATGGGCACTGCTAATGGCCGCCGTGATGCTCACAGTGACGCCCGCAAGCACCGCGCTGGCAAATGACGACACGGTTATCATCATTGATGATACCGAAGATTCAGCTGTCGCGGAGGATGCCGTCGCAGAGGAAACGGTCTCAGAGGTGGAGACAGAGGAGCCGGTTACGGCGGCGGATGCTGCCGACGTGAAAACAGAAGATCCGGTTACGGTGGCTGGTGCAATCGAGGCAGGGGCAGGAAAACAGGATACAGTGGAGGATGCAGTCGAAGCGGAAGCAGAAGAATCAAATGCGACGGTTGATACGACGGAGACCACGGCGGACGTAGTGGCAAATGCAGCGACAGATGCAATACGGGGGGAGGACGACGGAATATCGATCATTTCTGTTGAGCCTGTGGAAGAAGTCCCGTCGGTTGTCGCTGACGAAGCTGTGGTGACAGACGCGTCAGAGGAAAGTGCAGAGATAGAGATCAATGCGACGAACTTCCCGGATGAAATCTTTCGGGAATACGTCTCGGAGAAATTAGATGAGGATGGCAGTGGAGGACTGAACGCGGAGGAGATCGAAGCTACAAAGTCGATTTCTGTTAGCAAGTTGGGAATTAGCAGCTTGGAAGGTATTGAATATTTTACGGAATTGAAATCTTTGTACTGTGATGCGAATAATCTGAGCAGTCTGGACATGAGCCGGAACACTGCGCTAACAGATTTATACTGTCCTGACAATAATCTGAGCTCTCTGAACGTGAGCC
>JAJQDT010000095.1 GCA_021202075.1 Lachnospiraceae bacterium
AGATTGGCTGTAAATCAGAATTATGTGGAGGAGACTATGATTATAAAAGAGATAAACACGAAAAGTGTAATGACAAAATCTAATCTCCCTGTATCTGATTATTCTGTTAATCCGTATGTGGGATGCTCCCACGCCTGTAAATATTGCTATGCCTCTTTTATGAAGAGGTTTACGAATCATCCGGAACCGTGGGGAACATTTGTTGATGTGAAATATTGGGATGTTATAAAAAATCCCCGGAAATACGCAGGAAAAGAACTGTTTATAGGTTCTGTGACCGACCCCTATATGCCGATTGAAGAAGAATATAAAAGAACAAGGGCACTTTTAGAGGAGATGCAGGGGAGCGGATGCAGGATAAGCATTGCTACAAAGTCTGACCTTGTTTTAAGAGACCTGGATTTAATCAAAACGTTTCCTGATGCCAGAGTTTCATGGTCTATCAATACACTGGATGAGGATTTCAGAAGTGAAATGGATCATTCCGTGTCTATTGAGAGAAAAATCAGGGCGATGCAGCGATTTCATGAAGCCGGAATCAGAACGACCTGTTTTATTTCTCCTATATTTCCGGGGATTACTGATGTTGAAAGCATCATATTGAAAACGAAGGATTATTGCAATTTAGTATGGCTTGAAAATCTGAACCTGCGTGGGGATTACAAAAAAGTCATAATGAGCTATATCAGAGAAAAGCATCCCAATCTATACCCTATATATGACGAAATCTATAATAAGGGAAAAAAGGACTACTGGGAAAAACTGAACAAAGAAATAGAAGATTTTTGCGCAAAACAAAAGCTGGAGTATCTGAGAAACGATGATTCGCAAAAAAGAGGAATAAATGACCAACCGATTGTTGTGAATTATTTTTATCACGAAGAAATAACAAAGTGAGTTGCAAAAGGAGGCTGTAAAATGGATTTCTATGAAGCAGTGGAACGGCGGAGAACAACAAGAGAATTCTTAGATAAAGAGGTTGATTTTGAAGCGATAAAAAGAATCCTGGAGGCAGGCAACAAGGCTCCAACCTGGAATCATAACCGCAACTGGAGCTTTATCGTTTTGAGAACAGATGAGGAAAAAGAATTTGCTTTTGAAGAAGCAAAGAAAACAGCGGATAAATTTGACGCAGAAAAATACCTGAATGTTCCGAGGCCGTATCCTGTTACGCTGGGGCAGAAAATGTATGCCCATGCAATGCCGAGGCAATTTACAATGCTGAAAGACGCGCCTTATGTCGTAATTCCGGTATTTAAATGTAAGGAACTGAACGGCGAGAGCGTATCTAAATTAAATCCGTTTTCAACAATCTGGTGTGTTGTGGAGAATATATTTCTGGCAGCTACAGCCGAGGGCTTATCCTGTTCCATGAGGATACCGCTGAATGACGAACACGACAAAGTGAAAGCACGCCTGAAAGTTCCGGCAACATATATGATGCCTGTTTTTATCGGAATCGGTTATGCTGATCCAAACGAGAAAGAACTGGAACAAAAATATCCTGAACTTGAAAAACAGATTCATTATGGCCGATGGAAATGATTAAAAATATTTTAATGAGAGAAGATTCCTGGTTGTCGGTAACAGATTTATAACAGAACATATTTACATTTACAAAGAGCATCAGTCACAGCGGCTGGTGCTTTTTTCACGCATTAAAGGAGGCGGATGTATGCGGTCAGTGATGCTTTCCTTACGGCGGTGGCGGCGAATACCCGGAACTATTACTGGGCCGGTACGATCACAACGACTGCCGGGAAGGTGTATGAGTTTGGATACGGCGATATTTTGAAGGGATCCGGATATATTTCTTCCCAGTGCTGCGGGAGTACGGAGATTGAACTGGGGACGGTGTATTCTTCGGAACTGGGGATCACGCTTCTGTCCGAGGTGGACAGGTACACGCTGGAGGATGCGGTTGTGGAGATTTCCTGCTTCCTGCGGCTGGCGGATGGCAGTTACGAGGAAGTGCCGATGGGTGTGTTTGAGGTGTCGGAGGCGAACCGGACGGCGAAGTGCATTGAGATCAAGGCGTATGATTATATGCTGCGGTTTGAGAAAAGCTTCAACGGGTTCCAGAGTACCGGCACGGCCTATGATTTCATCAGCCTGTGCTGCCTTGCCTGCTCAGTGGAGATGGCGCAGACGCAGGATGAGATTGAGGCGATGGCGAACGGGTCCGAGACGCTTTCCATTTATTCCGAGGAGGACATTGAGACCTACCGGGACGTGCTCTATTATGTGGGGCAGGTTCTGGGAGGTTTTTTTGTTATCAACCGGGAGGGAAAGCTGGAACTGCGGAAATATGGCAGCGAGCCGGTTCTGGATATCGCGCAGAAGCATCGGTTTTCCAGTTCCTTTTCGGATTTTATTACACGTTATACAGCGGTGAGTTCCACGAATATGCGGACGGAGACGGCGGAGTATTACAGTGTGGATCCGGACGACGGGCTGACGATGAACCTGGGCGTGAACCCACTGCTGCAGTTCGGGCTGGATGAGACGCGGGCGCAGCTATGCACGAACATCCTGGAGGACCTGCAGGCGGTGAATTATGTGCCGTTTGATTCGGACACGATCGGGAACCCGGCTCTGGATCTGGGAGATGTTCTGACGTTCTCCGGAGGACAGGCAGATGAGGATCAGATTACCTGCATTACAAGCATCAAATATACGATCGGCGGGCGGCAGACGCTGAAATGCGTGGGGAAGAACCCGAAGCTGTCCCAGGCGAAAAGCAAGAATGACAAGAACATCTCCGGGCTGTTGAGCCAGATCGAAGAAGGGAAGATGGGGCTTTACACCTATACGAACGCCTCGGCTTATACCATTGCGGATTCCAACACGAAGATCATCAGCATGGAGTTTACGGCGAAGGAAGCAACCTATGCGGAATTCATCGCGCAGGTGGTTGTGGAGATTGCCGCGGATGCGGTGGAGAAATCGGCGACGGCTTCCGGGACGATTACGATCCCGGACAGTTCCAGCGGGGATGAAACCACAGATGATTCTTCCGGGGATGACACTGTGGAGACATCCGGGACAGAGGTGGAGGTGTCACTGCCGGTTACCTGGACGGAGGACGGCGAGGCGCTTGTGTATGTTACTTACGAATATAATAATTCTTACATCACGGCCTTTGCACCGGTGGAGACCTGGCACAGCGGGAAGCATATCCTGACGCTGTTTTATCCGATTGAGGACATTGCGGCCAGTGTGGCAGGTTATTTTAACGTATATCTGCGGCTGGAAGGCGGGAGCGGAAAGGTTGCCATCGGCGACTGTATTGCGGCGATTGCGGGGCAGTCGATGGGCGGCACCTATGAATGGGACGGCGTTCTGGAACTGGAAGAGGAAGACGTGGGCAGGTTCTCCCTGGTTACGGGGCTTACGAATCCGGGTTATACGGAAGATATGGATGGGCAGAAGGACTGGGATGTATCAGAAACAGTGACAGCGGCAGCGTTTGGCCGTATGTTCGCGGCGTTTGAGGAGGATGAGACATGAAGCTGAAAGGAAGCATGAAAATTGAACTGACGGATGTGAATACCGGGGAAGTGACCACGGTGGAGCATGACAACATGATGACGGATGCGGTGAGCAACGTTCTGGGACTGAACCTGCTGGGGACGCTGTATTATTTCGGGAGCAGCTACAGCAATACACTGAACGGCTGGATGACCAACCTGCTGCCCATCTGCCCGAACCTGATCGGCGGGATCCTGCTGTTTCCTAATACATTGACGGAGGACTCCGGGAACATCTATCCGACATCGGAAAACCTTCCGGTGGCCTATGCGTCCAACGATGTGAATTCATCCACGGATCTGCAGCGGGGCAGCTTAAGCCAGACGGAGGGCGGCGCGACGGATGACGGGTACCAGTTTGTGTGGGAATTTACGAACACGCAGGGGAACGGCACGATTGCGGCGGTGGCGCTGACCAGCGCGCTGGGAGGTGTGGGCGGCTATGGCAGCATTGCGGACGACAGTTCCGCTTTCCTGCTGATGAGCGCCCTGAACCAGTCGCTGGACGACGACATCACGAAGCTTCTGTTTAACGCGGTGGAGGTGGATTTTGAGAATGATACGGTGGTTTCCATTGCTTTCTCTTCGTCTGCGGTCACGATTACGAAGTTCCGGATCCCGATCCTGTCCATCGGGCTGAAAGAGAAGATTGATGATTCCACGGCTACTGTCACTGAGACGCATACCATTACCTGTACGACGTTCCTGCCGTCATCCACCTACCACACGGTAGAGCACCTGCATTAAAATCGCCTACGGCGATGGCAGGTGCGTAGGTGGCAAGGAATCCTCCCGCAAGCGGGTCCCTCCTTACCACATATTGTGGACGGGCATGACGGGTACTGGTATGGCTTCGGGAACAGCGCGAATTCTTCCGGGAGCGCGACGCTTCTGTGGATTAAGATTTCCAAAACGGATTACACCTACACGGAAGCGAGCTTTACGCTGAGCAACGCCACGATGACCTATGCCGGGTACCGGAGCTATTCCGGCTATCCGAGTTACAGGAACAAGTGCGTGGTCAGGGATGGTTATGTTTACATCCCGTCTTATGATGCGGCGGGTGTGTACAAGATCAACCTGGAGAATTCCGCGGATGTGACGCTGATCAGCCTGGGATTTACTTCCGCCGGGTACAGCCTGAGCGGTGGCAGCTACGGCCTGTTCCTTGACCGGATTGAGGACCTGATCATCGGGTATGATTTCCAGATTAAGGCGGACGACACGGTGATCCAGACGGTGGGGAGCAAGCGGTTTGAGTATTCCGGGACTCCTATGTTCCGGTATAAGAATTTCCTGCTGTACTGGGGCGGTGAGTATTCCATCACGAAGCGGTACCTGGCGCTGCTGACGCCATATCTGGCGACCATCAATAACCTGGACACGGCGGTGGTGAAGACATCGGACATGACGATGAAGATCACGTATACGCTGACGGAGACAACCTGAGGATATCTTAAAAACAATGCGGTCTGAAAGGGCCGCTTAATTTATGCACACGGCCGCGAGAGGAATGATTCCGGCATACGCCGGACGCGGGTCTACGCTGCCGCTTCGGTCGTTGCTAAACGAGCGCCACTGGCGCTCAGCAACGGCGCAGCGGACAGGGAGAGCCCTGTCCGATATATATAGAAGAAACAGGAAGGGGGAATGCGGTATGGTGAATATTATCTGCGCTCTGATCGCGGCGGTGGCTTCGGTCATCTGCGCTGTCTGTGCGGAGCAGGGGAACCGGCTTTTGAAGGCACAGAAAAGGAGCGAAGCGCACACGAAGATGCGGGCGGAGGAGGCGCGGCTGCAGCTGGAGATGATTGCGGCGAACAATGAACTGACGGTGGGCGTGGCGCTTGCATTGAAGCACGGCCACACGAACGGAGAAGTGGACAGCGGGCTGAAATCCGCAGAGTCTGCGAGGAACAAGTACACAAGGTTTCTGGAGGAGGTCGCGCTTGCGGCCATTAATGAGAAGGAGGATGCGGAATGAGTAAGAAATGGTGGAAGAATGCGGGAATCCGGGCGGTCAAGACGGTGGTGCAGTCGCTGGTGGCGGCAATCGGTGTGGGTGCCGCGGTGAGCGAAGTAGACTGGCTGCGGGTAGTGAGTATTGCGGCAGTGGCCGGGCTGGTGTCAATCCTGACAAGCCTTGCCAGCCTGGATGTGATCTGCGAGGACACGGAGTATGCGGATGCATATGATGACTATGAATACGAAGATGGGGAAGGAGAAGGTTAAAATGGCTGTATCTATTACAAAAAAGACGAACACACACAATACGACAGCATCCACCGGGAGGGCGATCAAATATATCGTGATCCATTATACGGCGGGTGTTTCCTCTGTGAAAGGTAAAGCGGCGAACACGGCGGAGTATTTTGCCAGTACAACGAACCAGGCGTCTGCGGATTTTATTGTGGATGATGAAACCATCGTGCAGTACAATCCGGATCTGGAAAACCGGTACTGCTGGCACTGCGGCGGGAGCAAACTTTCCACGAAGGGCGGATCCCTGCATGGCGTGGCAAAGAATGCCAATTCCATCGGGATTGAGATCTGTTCGACGAACAGCATGGGGAAGGTTCCATCCGCGAATGATAAGACATGGAGCTTTACGGACGCGGTTGTGGCAAAGGCGGTGGAACTGACGCGGTATCTGATGGAGAAGTATTCCATTGACGCGGACCATGTGATCCGTCATTACGACGTGACCGGGAAGCTGTGTCCGGGGATCATCGGATGGAATGCGGATTCCGGGGATGAGAGCCAGTGGAAGGCGTTCCAGGCGGCGCTTGCGTCCGGGACAGCGGACACTGCAGCATCCGGGACGGTGCTGTACCGAGTGCGGAAGACCTGGGCGGACAGCAAGAGCCAGAAGGGCGCCTATAAGATTCTGGCGAACGCGAAAAAATGTGCGGATAAGTATGAGGGCTATTCCGTATTTGATGCGGATGGGAATGTGGTATATGTCGGCGCGCTGACGGCAGCAGATGCTTCCGAAAGTGCGGAGACGGAAAGCTTCCAGGTGAAGGTGAGCATCAGCAACCTGAATATCCGTGTGGGACCTGGGACTGGATTTGCGAAGACAGGGAAGTATACCGGGAAGGGCGTGTTCACGATTGTGGAGACTTCCGAGGGGACTGGATCGACTGCCGGATGGGGG
>JAJQDT010000127.1 GCA_021202075.1 Lachnospiraceae bacterium
ATTGTTTTTGAAAAATTTTCATATTTCTCTTGACTTTTTATTTGCAGGCTGTTTTGTAATGTGAAAAGCGTAAGAATCGGAATTTCCCCCAGCCTGCCCATAATAAGCCATAACTTTCTTCAGTTTTTCCTCATTCAGCATGGTTTTGTATGTAATGACGGGGAGTGTGGAATGATTTTCCACCCTCTCCTGCTCGCATAGAACATCGTCAAGGATTTCGCCAAATTCTTCATCTGTAATATCTTCCGGAAGTAATACGGCATTCTCTGTCATCTGATGTGGGAGCCCGTACATTTCCAGCACTGTTTCCATATATCTTTCGAGCCCCTCCGGTATTTTAAATTTCTTCATATCCATATCGGGATCCTTTTGTAGTATTTTTCTTGGATTATCAGTTTCTGTTAGGACTCAGATCCTGCATACGGCACGGCTTACATCATACACAGGACGAAGAGAAGGAACGAACTGTTGGATAGCAAACTAATAAGTTAATATCAGAGTGATTACGGAATAATAAAGCTATCATCAGGCTTTAGTGGTGCAAAATATCCTTTTATACAATTTGGATTGCATATACATAACTGAATATGAGTCTTCTCACAAAATGCAGATCCAGGATACACATTTTCTCCTTCAAGGAAAATACCTCTTACAGAATCGAACGCTGTCTTTTGTGTTTCCGCATTATAATCATGAATCTGCTGGATGACAGCACAATCCAAATCTCTCAGCAAAACATCTTTTGTCTTTTTTGAATACCTGTTATGAGGTAGCTCTACATCTGCAGCTTCGCACCTGATTTTTAATATTTCATATCCACTGCGAAGTATATCTGCACCGGCACTGTCTGTCAGATTAAGACAATATCCCAAATCAATCACAGCGCCAATGACTGCTGCCTGGTTATCATATCTGTTTTTTGCCCATTCATATGCACGTTGATAATTTTGTTCCCAGAAATAGATCCCGTGTCCAAGCCAATCATATGCGTTTGAACTTGCCTTTAATCGTTCGCCATGATAAATTACATTTTCAAAGACATCCTGCCTGCATCCATGGAAACCAAGAACCAGATTTGGTAATTTCTTATACATTCATTTTACTCCCAGGTTACGATCTTTTCTTTAGGGACTCCTGTAGAGGTTGTTACACCAGTGCGGATTAATGCTTTCTTTGCGTCAGCACAAGCCATATCAGGCGCTTCATTTTGCTGTTTTTTCAGAGCAAATACATATTCATGCATTTCTTTTACATAACGCGTATCAGATTCCTGGATCAATGATGTTGTCATAATATCAACTCCTATATCATAATAAGTATGCTTCATCAAGCGATTTCTTTCAACCGGAATCACCATTTTTCAGACAGGTACATATCCTTCGCCTGCTGTGTCTATAGACTAGCATAAAGTCACACTCAAATCAAGAAAACATTTCACTTCCACAGCATGTTTAGGAGCCTCCTATATTGTCTGATCAGAAAGTGTTATTAAAAAACAAGCGACGAAAACAAGCGGCGATAAAATCCGATGGATTAAAAGTATCTAAGAAAATGCAGGCACAGCAGGAAGCCATTTTGAATTATATGAATCGTGGGAAAGAGTATAACTGGATGATTTTTGTACACTGTCGGGATTAAAGTAATCAAGAGTGAAGACAGTAATCCAATCATTGGTTAAGATTGGGAAAATAGAAATTCCTGGGAATAATCGGAATCGACGATATGTTAAACGAGTAGAAGAGGAAATTACATTGTACGACCCGCATGGCCAATAAAATTCCCTAAAAATTCCCTAAAACGTGCTCGCGAACGAGGCGCGCAAACTCTGGATTCCGCGTGCGATATATTTCAAAAAGCCTTATTTTACGCAATGTCATTAACTTAAGGAAAAAGGCTGGTATGCAATCATAAGCATTGCATACCAGCCTTCTTCCTTGCAACTTTGTAGTGAGAAATGATTATGGAAATACTTGACATATTCTCTGAAATATGCCATACTTTGTAGTGAGAAAAGAGGCTGGCATGTTCATAAAAATACTTACAAAAACTTATAATGGCAAGAAGCATTATTATGCCAGTCTTGTCGAAAACAAACGAATCAACGGCAAGGTGGTGCAGACTGTGAAGGCAAATCTCGGCCCGGTTACAGAAGAGCAGGTACCTTATCTCAAGGCCGCCTATGCTGCCAAAAAGCCCCGTCTTGTTTATGACGATGATTGACGCGGAGGGTACTGTAGTGAGAAAATCAGGGGGCCGCATCAAATCAGATATTGGGCGAATTCATTCCGACTGCTTTATCAAAGTATGCAGGAACGGAAAACGGAATGTTTTTGTGCGCAATCGAAAGATGCCTTTGGATGATCTCATATTCTCCATGATTAACAGGAAAGGGCTTACCTTAAAGCTGGAGCTTCGTAATTATATGAATATCTCACACCCGGGACGCAAAATTTCAAAACCTGCCTATCTGAAGCAACGAATGAAATTGAATCCAGAGGCCTTTGTTGATTTGTATCAGTTCCATAACAGAAACTTCTATTCGGATCCAGATTCAGAATTATATACTTACAATGGTTACCTTGTTCTTGCTGTTGATGGATCTGATATTAACGTTCCTACAACAACAGAAACTCTGGAACGGTATGGAAACGCTTCGAAAAAGGGTGGAAAGCCATGTGCACAGATTGGTCTTGGATGCCTCTATGACACATTAAACCGTATGATCCTGGAGGCTGATTGTAACAGAGTCAAATTCAACGAAATGGCAGTTGCAGAATCTCAGATTGCAAAAGTCCGTGATACCATAGGACCGGATGTTCCTTTCATGGTCACAATGGATCGTGGATACCCATCAATACCGTCGATTATGAGAATGATTGACAGTGGCATTCATTTTGTTGCCCGTTTGAAATCCACAGATTTTAAGGCGGAGCAGCTTTCCCTTGTTTCTGATGATGAAGACAAAGAAATCTATTTAACGAGAGAACGACGTTATCATTACCTCAATACAAAGGATGAAGCCATTGTCTTGAGCCGTGAAAGTTTTATGCTCCGTATGATCAGGGTCTGGCTGGATAAGGGGAATACAGAATTCGAAATACTTGCCACCAATCTTCCAAGGGAACAATTCCCGGTGGAATGTTTCGGTGAGTTATATCATCTGCGGTGGAATCTTGAGACAGCATACCAGACACTGAAGGATCAGCTCCAGATGGAAAATTTCACAGGAACAAAACCAATCCTGCTGGAGCAGGACATTTACAGTACAATATATGTAAGTAACATTGCCGAGGATATTGCCCGCGATATAGAACAGGAGCAAGAAGACCATCTTAAAAACGGTTATAAGCACCGCATGGCTGTTAATCGTTCTTTGTGCATAGGACTTCTAAAAAGCGATTTAATCTACATTTTATTAGAGAAAGATCCGCATATACAGGAGGAACTCATGCAGAAACTATATGATGAAATCAGTGAAAACATAGTTCCGGTAAGGCCTGATCGACATTACCATAGGACAAAAGGTCAACTTGCCGGGAATTACTCGAATACACATAAGCGATGTTTCTAATAATAGAATTCAAGGGAATACTATGCCTGTTAAACAATAGAATTGATCAATGCAACCAGAGAAAATCGGTCAGAGGAGTCTGGTAATACAGCCTATTGGTAATATAATACCCTGCAGCTTATATTATAGGTGCAGGGTATTTATTGTATTGCCATCGTTGCTAAGTTAATGACATTGTACAAGTGAGACATTTTTTGAGATAAGTGGGACATTCCAGTGGAGCAAGAGGGACATTTTTTTGAGACAGGTGAAAAGAGTGAGAAGTTTTCCTGAGAGAAGTGAGAAGATTTTTGATACAAGTGAGAGACTGATGTGAGAGAAGTGAGAAGCCTCCCGGGCATCTCTCATATCTCTCACATTTCTCAATTTACAGCATGACAACTTGCTTTTTTAAATCTAGGAAGGTAATCCGGAAGGGTATCTGTGCCTTCAGAAGATTATGTGGCTTTAAAATATTTTACTCATACAGAATAGAAATTATTAATGACGGATAATAGAGCTGTATGTTATAATAATCCCGCGTGATTTAGATGTTGATTGGGGGAAAAGTACGATGGTTGACACAAAGAAAGAGCAGGAACGGGACGAGCTTCACCGTGCGATATGGGCGATTGCGGACGAACTTCGCGGTGCTGTAGACGGATGGGATTTTAAGAACTATGTGCTTGGCACTATGTTCTACCGATACATATCCGAGAATCTGGTGAACTATATCAATGAGGGCGAGACTGATGCAGGCAACACCGAATTCGATTATGCTGCTATGTCTGATGCGGATGCGGAAGAAGCACGGGAAGGTCTCGTGGAAGAAAAGGGCTTTTTCATTCTGCCCAGTGAGTTATTCTGGAATGTGCTGAAATCCGCTCCGAACGATGAGAATCTGAATATGACGCTGGAGACGGTTTTCCGGCATATTGAAGAATCGGCAAAAGGCAGCGAATCTGAGAACAGTTTTGCAGGCTTGTTTGATGACTTCGATGTCAACAGCAACAAGCTGGGCAGCACTGTGGCAAAGCGTAACGAAAAGCTGGTCAAGCTCTTAAACGGCGTGGCAGCTATGAATCTGGGTGATGTGAAGCATCACGACATTGACGCCTTTGGCGATGCCTACGAATATCTGATGACCATGTATGCCAGCAACGCAGGCAAGTCCGGCGGCGAGTTCTTCACTCCTGCGGATGTGTCCGAGCTGCTGACGCGGCTCGGCACGGTCGGTAAAACAGAGATAAACAAAGTATACGATCCGGCCTGTGGCAGCGGTTCTCTACTTTTGAAGGCTGAAAAAATTCTTGGAAAAGACGCTGTTCGCAACGGCTTTTATGGGCAGGAAATCAACATCACCACCTACAACTTGTGCCGTATCAATATGTTCCTGCACGATGTAGGATTTGATAAATTCTCCATTGCCTGTGAGGACACGCTGACGGCACCGCAGCACTGGGATGACGAGCCGTTTGAGCTGATTGTTTCAAATCCGCCCTATTCGATAAAATGGGAGGGTGACAGCAATCCACTCCTGATTAACGATCCCCGTTTTGCGCTTGCCGGAGTGCTGGCACCCAAGAGCAAGGCAGACCTTGCCTTTATCATGCACAGCCTTTCCTGGCTGGCATCCAACGGAACGGCTGCGATTGTATGTTTTCCCGGTATCATGTACCGTGGCGGTGCGGAGCAGAAAATTCGTAAATATCTGATTGATAACAACTTCGTGGACTGCGTGATTCAGCTCCCCAGCAATCTGTTCTTCGGCACTTCCATCGCTACCTGCATTATGGTGCTGAAGAAAGGTAAAGCCGATAACAAAGTCCTGTTTATAGACGCATCCAATGAGTGTGTCAAGGTCACGAATAACAATAAGCTGACCGCAGAAAATATTGACCACATCGTTGACGCATTTGCAAGCCGCAGCGAGGTCGAACATTTCACGCACCTTGCCTCCTATGATGAGGTAGCGGAGAATAATTACAATCTCTCTGTGTCCACTTACGTGGAGGCGGAGGATACCCGCGAGAAAGTGGACATTGTAAAGCTGAATGCGGAAATTGAAGAAATTGTAGCCCGTGAACAGGTCTTGCGTGACGAAATCGCCAAGATTATTGCACAAATCGAGGTGGGAGCATGAAATTATATCTTAAAAGAAATCGGTCAAATGTAGATGCTGTAGCTGAGTATAACGAAGAAACAAAAACGGTTACTGTGCTGAAAGGCAGCACCGTATCTGAAACGATTGCATACAGTGAGAAATTCAGAGGTGCAAAATCTATTGAAAAGTCTCGTCAGGGAGTTGTTGTTGAAAACGAGGTCGTAGAGGACGTAGTATTCAAAAGTGCTTCAACCGCTGCAAACTTTGTGACGGGAGCTAGCACTAACGGCCTAACAGCGTGGAAGGACGCTGAAGGGAAATCTCTTAAGCAGCATCTTTTAGAAGCAGGAGGTCATGATGAGTAAGATTGCGGAATTAATTTCTGCCAGTTGCCCAGATGGAGTACCCTATAAAACGCTCGGAGAGCTTGGAGTGTTTTATGGCGGCTTAACGGGGAAATCAAGGAATGACTTTAAAGACGGAAATGCCAAGTTTATTACATATAGGAACGTGTATTCAAATCCTGCGCTGAAAATTGATGTGGATGACAGGGTGAAAATTGCGGAAGGTGAAAAACAGCGCACTCTCCAATACGGCGATGTTGTTTTTACCGGGTCGTCCGAAACTCCCGACGAGTGTGGTATTTCATCAGTTGTTACGGTTGAAACAGATGAAAAGCTCTATCTGAACAGCTTCTGCTTTTTCTTCCGTTTCAACGACTTATCTATTATGCTACCGGATTTTGCAAAGCACTTATTTCGCTCCAGTGAATTAAGATACCAGATAGGTAAGACAGCCAGTGGAGTAACTCGCTACAATGTATCAAAAAAGCTGATGGAAAAGGTCACAATCCCTGTGCCTCCCTTGGAGGTGCAGCGTGAAATTGTCCGTATTCTGGACAATTTCACGGAGCTTACAGCGAGGAAGAAACAATATGAATTTTATCGGGATAAGCTCTTGACATTCGATATTGCGTCGGCGA
>JAJQDT010000005.1:0-80646 GCA_021202075.1 Lachnospiraceae bacterium
AGAAAAATGAGCGATATACTTGGGTTGAGTAAGCATTATCCGACTTTCAGGCTAATATACCAGCATCTTCTTCTATCAAATATTTAACTCCATTCTGATTTAAAGCTATCACAGGAAGTTTATTTGCCATTGCTTCAACAACAGCAGTACCTGTGGTTTCCCGCAATGATGGAAGGCATAAAATATCTGAATTGGCATATACTTTTGGCATTTCTTCAAAAGATCTTTTTCCATGCATAATTACAGTTTTCTGTAATGCTCTGTCCTTAATCTGCTGTCTCACATCATCTATTTGATGCCCACCGCCATACAAGTCAACAAGGTAAGGAATATCCGTTTTGAGTACTTTTAAAGCATCAAGCAGAAGTTCTATTCCCTTGCGGTACATGAGCCTACCAGAGACTAAAATATGAATAATATCGTTTTTCTCATGCGTTAATTCTTTTCTTTCATCAAGATACTCATCGTCTACTCCCAGTTCACACATCTGGGTCAGTTTTATGTTAGTTCCGAGATGTCGTTTCATTACTGCGACGGTTTCATCATTAGAAACAAAAATAGCAGCTGCTCTTCTTGCCCCCTTCTTATAAATCGGTAAGGATACTGCAAGATTATTAATCAGGCTTCTAATTTGTTCATTCTTCTTATATTTCTGTACATAACCCTTCAATTCGTAAGGAGTCTCTTGACCCCCCCACAGGTCCGAATATAAATGGGGTATCCAACTTCCACAAAAACCCCATGTTCCGAAAATCTGCGATAGCCACATGATGAACAATATCAAAATGTTCTTTTTTATTCAGTTTTTTTGCCTCTTTATAAGCGTACCACTGCCAAATCACATAACTAGCAAAGTAAAACTTTCGTCCTTTTAATACTTTCCCAAGGATGCGTGGCACTGAAATATAATGAAACGTAGCATTTATGCCTTCATTTTTTTCTAAATATTTTTCAATATCCTTTTGATTCCCTTCGTTGGTTAGTACATGAACATCTTGTTTCAACGACATACTTTTAGCCCAAGACCAACCTACATAAGCGTCTGACCCAATAGCGGGATTACATTCAAAAGCGGAATATAGAATTTTCATTGCAATCGTCCTACTTCTTCATCTGTGCCGCAATATCAGCATCCACAATTTCTTCGCCAGTCTTGCCTTTCAGTTGCTCCTTCGATGCCGCACTTAAGCCATCGTTAACCACAGCAGACAGATCGCATGTGCTGCACTTATCCAACTGCTCCTTTGTTACTTTTCCATCCCTGTAGTCGCAGCAAATCTTGTTCTCATACATAGAATACGGATGCTTGGTGAACAGTGCCTTCGCCTTGTGCTTCACAACCCACCATGCAGGCTTTAAGAAGTATTTGTGCATAGCCGGAGAAACCGAGCCAATCATCCAACACTGGCGGTCACAGCAGCGCACCTTCTTACGAACAACCTCTGCTTCCGGACTGTTCCACAGCTCGTCCCAGGTCTGTGTGTTCAGGTTACCCATGACTTCCTTATCCTTCGTTCCGTTACAAGGCATAACATCCCCATAAGGATCAATGAAAAACGTGTCGAAGCTCATGTCGCAAGGCAAAAGTCTCGGCTGACCGTAGATGTAATTGATAAGGCCATGGTTGAAATATGCTCTGAACCACTTCTTCGGACTGTTGGAGCGCAACAGTTCATTAACCAAATCCTCGAAGTTTTTAGCAACCATCGGGCGGTCATGAATAATATTTTTCGCTTCAACAAAGTAGAAACTATTGTGCAGAGAAGCTGTGGCAAACTCCATGCCCATTTCATCGGAAATTTTATAAAGCGGCACAAGGTCGGGAGCATTCTTGTCCTGGACGGTCATTCCAAATCCCACATCTTTGATGCCCATCTCCACGAGTTTTTTCAAAGTACCATACCCACGCTGATAGCCATTCTGAAGACCACGGATTTCATTGTTGGTTTGTTCCAAACCTTCAATTGAAATACGAATACCAACATCCGGAAACTCCTTGCACAGTTCGACAATACGGTCCGTAAAAAAGCCGTTCGTAGAAATGACAATACGGTCGCTCTTCTTCCGAAGTTCAGCGACAATATCTCTTATATCTGTTCGGATGAACGGCTCGCCACCAGTAATGTTCGTGAAATACATTGGAGGGAGCTTCTTAATCGTTTCGATACTGATCTCTTCTTCCGGCTTGGAAGGTGCCTTGTATCTGTTACACATGGAACAACGAGCATTACATCTGTATGTAACAATTACCGTTCCGTTAAGTTTTTTCTCTGCCATAATCTTTTAACTCCTTTTTGAAGTTTTTATGCTTTTACTACTTTCTTCTTTATGCCTTTTTCTATATATTGATAGGCCACCGCGAATATCAGTGCCCCACCTATCGTTCCAACACAGGCGATTATGTACGAAACCACACTCTCTCCTGCAATTGTTGTCAACCCTAATTTCTCCAAGACTCGGAAAACCATCATGTGTGCAATGTAAATTTCCAAGCTAACTCCACATATGAATTTGCTGACTGGATTGCACCAGATTTTCGTCTCAAATCCAAGTGTTCCAATCACCACAAAAGAATATCCTATTAAATGCTGTAATGTGCCAGCAAGCACCATTAAATCACTTGTTTCCGGTAAATAAATTAGATGCATGAAAGCCAATCCGAGCAGGACAAGGAATAATCCCATCACATTTCCTCGCACCGTTCCTAATTTTTCATACCAAGCTCTTATCTGCTCCCTGTACAGATATATCAGTCCACCCGCTATAAAGAAACATAACCACCGTAATACATTAGCCTCCACATCCACTCCATCAACGGTAAAATACACACTGCAAACATAACTAACAGCTGTTGACAGAATCAGACTAAACCAAGCTCTCTTCTTGTTCCAAATCAGGAAAACGAAGAACGGAAACAAGATGTAAAATCCAAATATTACGCCAAGAGTCCAACCTACGCCGATGACGGAAATGTTAGGCGCAGGGAAGAATCCAAACATCAAAGTCAGATCAGCAAACGCTTCATAGAGAGTGCCAATACCGATCCCGCCATCAAGCAAAAAACCAACCGCCACGTCTATAAGAACAAGCAGAGCAAAAAACGGGAGGATTTTCCAATATCTTCTGCTATAAAAATCATTCAGGCTAATCTGGTTATTTTTTATTTTTTCATAGTATCCGCAACACATGGAAAAACCGCTTATAACAAAAAATAAATAAACAAGTTCACCAAAAGATCCTATCAAGCTGTTAATGACGTAGTCTGCAATACCCCCCCCCGCAGAAATTTCGAAGCCAATGTTTGCACGAACATGCATACAAATCACTCCGATAGCCGCCAAAGAACGGATACCGTCTAGATTGTTATATCGCTGTGGTTTACCAGCCTGTGCTTCCATATTCAACTCCCGTATATCCTCATGATCTTTTGATAATACTGTTCAACCGTATCAAAGCTGATATTTTTACAGTTTTTACTGTAGGTATCAGTTAATTTCTTATCTGCCCACAGCCTTTGAATCTGTTTCTTCAACTCAACCTTGTCCCCACTCTTAAACAGCTCTCCGGTCTTACCGACTGTGATAAGCTCCGGAATGCCACCAATATCTGACCCAAGAACCGGTGTGCCATACATCTGGCTCTCCATTACAGAGAACGGGCAGTTCTCATACCACTCGGAAGGATAGATGGAAAACCTTGCTTCTCTAATTAAAGTCTCTAAAGCTTCACCTGTCTGGAAGCCGACTTTTTTGATGTTCTTGACACCTTTCATCTCGTCGTCCAGAGGCCCCGTCCCGGCAAAAATAAACTGTACGTCCGACAGCTCTCTGCACACAGAAATTAAGGTTTTGATGCCTTTCTCTTCTGAAAAGCGACCGAAGTACAGCACATAATCCTTCTTCGCTGTCTCCTTCCACTCCACAGTATCTATGAAATTGAGCATCGCTACAGTCTTTGGTTTAAAGACTGGGTTGTAGTCCATCTTTGATTTCATGAACTGTGTCGGGCAGATGATGGTATCAATCAGTTTATATGTTCCCTTCACCTTCCAGAATGTGGCTTCCATCGTGCCGATTGCAGATTTAGCAATCGAGCCGTGGATGCACTTGCCTTTCGTACAGTTCATGAAAGCACCATGACCGCATTTTTCGCAGTTCTCATGTGTGGCAGGATTGTTCATCATGTGGTTCGGACATATTAGCTGATAGTCATGAGCTGTGAACACAATCTTGACCTTATGACCTGTGGCTTTCTCCCACTTCCGGATTTCCAAGATAATCGAAGGTGTCAGCTGATAATTGAAATTGTTCAAGTGACAGACATCGGGTTGAAAATCATCCAAAACCAGATGGATTTTCTTCCGTGCCTCAGACGAGTAAATGGTCTTAATCGGATAGGTCAGCTTCGACAGTTTGCTGCCACCGTGGAAATCCATGTCCGATGTGTAAGCATTCACAGCATTACCGACACACCGCCCTTCGTGTTCCATACCGAAGTATTGGACTTCATGTCCGTGCGTTTTCAGTGCATCTCCTAATTTGAATATATATGTCTCTGATCCGCCATTGGGATAGAGAAATTTGTTGATCATTAAAATCTTCATGGTAGTTCATACCCTCATTTAAAACTTGAATGTATCTTTCAATCCAAGCCACTTCTGATCCTTATCGCTGAGATTCAGGCTTTCGCCACTCTCTAACTTATATCCTTCAGCACTTGCTGTTCCTTGATACTCTCCAACTACTCCCGGCCATTCAATCCCAATCTCCGGGTCATTCCAAGCCATGCCACCTTCGTCACCGGGGTGATAAAAGTCTGTACACTTGTAACAGAATTCTGCTACATCGGAGAGAACCAAAAAGCCGTGTGCGAATCCTTCTGAAATGTAGAACTGCTTCATATTCTCTGCATTCAGCTCTACCCCATACCATTGACCATAAGTTTTGCTGTTACTTCTTAAATCCACAGCCACATCAAAAACGCTACCCTTGATAACACGCACCAATTTACCCTGTGGGTATTGCTTCTGGAAGTGTAGTCCCCTCAGAACACCTTTCGTTGACATAGACTGATTGTCCTGGACAAATACCATATCTAATCCAGCCTCATGCATGTCATTCTGGTTATATGTCTCCACGAAATAGCCTCTGCTGTCACCGTGGACAGCTGGCTCAATTACATATAGTCCATCTATTGGTGCTTTCATTACTTTAATCTGTCCCATGACGTTTCCACCTACTTCTTAATACTCAATCTCTTTCAAATACCTGCATACCGCATCCTGCCATGCGGGTAAAGGCTCAAATCCTGCTTCTACCAGCTTGCTTTTATCCAACCGGCTATTGAACGGACGAGCAGCTTTACTTAATCCATATTCCTCTGTAGTCACAGGAATAACGTTAGTCGTATAACACGCCTGCCTATAGATCTCCTTCGTGAAGTCATACCAACTGATATATCCGCCCTCATTTGTGGCGTGATAGTAGCCATACTTCTCGGTTTCGACCATATCCACAAGAAGCCTCGCCAAATCATATGTATAGGTTGGTGTACCAATTTGGTCATTAACGACTTTCACGGTGTCATGAGTCTTTCCGACATTCAACATCGTCTTGATGAAGTTCTTGCCGTTAAGTCCGAACACCCATGCAATACGAACAATGAAGTACTTATCCAGTATGGACGAAACTGCCAGCTCACCTTCCAGTTTTGTTTGTCCATAGACATTGAGAGGCTTATAGTTCTTACAGTCTGGCTGCCAAGGCTCAGTGCCTTGACCATCGAACACATAATCTGTGCTGATATAGACCATTTTGTAGCCGAGCTTCTTGCAAATCTCTGCGATATTTTTCGTACCGCCAGCATTGACCGCACGGACTTTCTCGACCTTGTCATCATCCTCTGCCATATCCACAGCCGTCCACGCGGCGCAGTGAATCACAACATCCGGATCGATTTCTGTGATGGTCTTATCAACTGCATCTGCGTCAGTAATGTCAAGTTGTACATACCGAGCTGTGGTCACAGCAGATCCGTCAGCTCCACCAGAGTAAGTTTCAGCAACATCGGAACCAACACCCTCATAGCCACGCTTATATAATTCATTCATCACATCGTGTCCGAGCTGACCTCCGACACCAGTTACGAATACCTTCATATGCTACCAATCCTCTTTGAAATTATATTTATTCCTCTGTCACAAACAGGTCTTACGCTTATGCACAGCAATATTTCGACAACCATTAAAATCACAGTAGTCACAAAAATTCCCGCATTTGCACTTAATCCGTTTATTCTTGATGTACACACATTTTCTATCAATGTTCTTATCATCAATGACTCATGTGTTGCCATAATAAATAAGGAGTTCATACCCAAGGACACAAATCCTGTATTAAATTTGGGAACTTTCGCAACCAGAATACTCAGGCATAAAACAGCTGATATACCTAAACCGCTGGTGATAAACGTCATCAAAGGAAATCCCACTTCTAAAAAGTGGTAATCTATTAAATCCGCATAATTAGCTAAAAACAATAACAGTGCAATCGCGACTGCGCAGTACCCCCCCCCCCGCTCAAAATTTTGACTTTTTCAATTAAGAGTGGGATATTATTTCGCACCGAATACCCAAATATAATAAAGCTACTCATTAAAACCGTTCTTATAATCGTCGCTATCGGATAATACACCAATCTCATTGCTCCAGACTCTATCTGTGGCATAAAATACGCAGCTATACTACTAATAGTAAAAATAACAATCGCAACTAATAATCTGGCTTCATCGGTTTTAAATATTATTGCAATACATTTTGTTATTACCTTTCCAAGTATTAAACTTGCCAAAAACCATAAAACACTAATTCCAAACAAGGTCACAGTTTGGTATATATGCCAAAACAGAATGTTTACGCTAATTGTTTTTAATATCAAAAATTTGACGAAGACATCGAAAGCCAAATACAGTGCTGACCAAAATAAATAGCTTGCAATAAGTTTTTTCTCTTCTAAAAATGATTCCTTTATCGTTATTAAGGTGGCATCTTTCATAACTAAACCGCTTAGGAAGAAGAAAAGAGGCATATGAAACGAATAAATAAACACACGCCAATAACTATCTGTTGGAAGAGCATGTCCTATAACAACAAGAAGAATTCCTATCCCCTTTGCGACATCATATTCTTTTATTCTTTTTGTTGTGGTACGTTTCATCTTTATCGAGCTCCATACATTTTTTCATAGTAGTTCTGATATTCACCGCTGATAATGGTTTCCCACCACTCCCGGTTATCCAAGTACC
Source organism: Lachnospiraceae bacterium (assembly GCA_021202075.1). Taxonomy (GTDB): domain Bacteria; phylum Bacillota; class Clostridia; order Lachnospirales; family Lachnospiraceae; genus Choladousia. The sequence continues at coordinate 7,303 of JAJQDT010000005.1, forward strand.
ATTGGATTGTCTTCTTAATGCCATCCTCAAACTTCGTTTCAGGCAGCCAGCCCAACTCATTGTGAATTTTCGTCGGGTCGATAGCATAGCGCATATCATGTCCCTTACGGTCGGTTACATGTGTTATTAAGCTCTCTGGCTTACCAAGTTCGCGGCAGATTATTTTCACGATGTCTATGTTCTTCATCTCATTATGACCGCCGACGTTGTAGACCTCACCGACTCTGCCCTTGTGAATAATCAAATCTATCGCTCGGCAATGGTCTTCCACATAGAGCCAATCACGGACATTCAAGCCCTCTCCATACACAGGCAGCGGCTTGTCATTCAGAGCATTCGCAATCATCAGCGGAATCAATTTTTCCGGAAAATGATACGGACCGTAGTTGTTGGAACATCTTGAAATAGTCACATGCAAGCCGTAGGTTCTGTGGTAAGCAAGGACAAGTAAGTCTGCGCTCGCTTTGCTCGAACTGTACGGACTGCTCGTGTGGATGGGTGTCTCCTCGGTAAAAAATAAATCCGGGCGGTCTAACGGCAGATCACCATATACTTCATCGGTCGACACCTGATGGTAACGGGTGATGCCATATTTCCGGCAAGCGTCCATCAGAACACTGGTACCGATAATGTTGGTCTGTAAAAAGATGCCCGGATCTTCAATAGAACGGTCAACATGGCTTTCCGCAGCGAAATTGACCAAAATATCAGGTTTTTCTTCTTCAAAAAGTTTATACACTGCGTCTCTGTCACAGATGTCCGCTTTCACAAATCTGAATTTAGGATTGTCCATCACAGGCGCAAGGGTCGACAAATTACCCGCATATGTCAGCTTATCTAAACAAATAACGCGATAGTCGGGATATGTATCAAGCATATGAAATATGAAATTTGAGCCTATAAATCCGGCTCCGCCGGTTACGATGATCACCATTTCGTTGTACTTCCTTCTATATAAAATCTGTGTGCATCAACGCATCTGTCGCTTAGTGCAGCACATCCAGATACTTTCCGTCTAATACATCTTTCAAATACTGACCATACTGGTTTTTCTTCAGAACCTCATACACAGCCAGCACATCTTCTCTACTGATCCAACCGTTCAGATATGCGATTTCTTCCAGGCAGCCAACCTTTCTATGCTGGTGCTGTTCAACGGTCTTCACAAAGTTTGTGGCATCCACTAAAGACTCATGTGTTCCTGTATCAAGCCATGTGAAACCCTGTCCCAGCAGTTCCACATTCAAATCACTGTTTTCAAGGTAGATGCGGTTTAAGTCTGTGATTTCAAGCTCTCCACGAGCTGACGGTGTGAGATTCTTTGCGTACTCCACCACACGGTTGTCATAGAAATACAGACCTGTCACACAGTAATTACTCTTCGGATGTTCCGGCTTCTCCTCAATGGACACAGCCTTACCATCTTTATCAAACTCAACGATACCGAAACGTTCTGGGTCATCCACATAATATCCGAACACAGTGGCTCCTTTACCGTTCTCAGCGTTCTCCACAGCGGCTTTCAGCCTTTTCTTCAAACCATGACCCGCAAAAATATTGTCACCAAGTACCATAGCCACGGTGTCTTCACCAATGAAGTCTGCACCGATAATAAATGCCTGTGCCAATCCATCGGGGCTTGGCTGAACCGCATAGGACAGCTTTACTCCAAACTGGTGTCCGTCACCAAGCAAGTCCTCAAAACGAGGCGTGTCAGCCGGTGTGGAAATTATAAGAATATCCCGTATGCCAGCATTCATCAGAACCGACATTGGGTAGTAAATCATCGGTTTATCATATATAGGAAGCAGTTGCTTCGATGTAACTTTTGTCAGTGGATACAGGCGAGTACCTGAGCCGCCGGCTAAGATTATTCCTTTCATAACTCTTATTCCTTATCCTATCGCTCTCCTATAGAGCTTTATCGTTTTCCTGCTTACCTCATCCCAGCTGTACTTCGTACAGATAAAATCAGCAGCGCCATCCTTATACTTCTTCACAGCCGTGTCATCATCCATCAGTCCCTGTAGCTTCTCTCTAAGGTCGCCCACATCACTTTTCCGAAACACCACAGCCTTATCTTCAACAACCTCAGTACATTCTTCTATGTCACTCACCACACAGCAATTGCCGTAGCTCATAGCTTCCAACAGGCTTAAAGGCATCCCCTCCAGGTCACTAGGCAACACATATACGTAAGCGTTGCTGTACAGCTCTTCCCGTAATCTTCCGGCAACAAAGCCTGTGAAAACCACATTCTCGTTATTGCCGACCAGCTTCCTCAACTCCTGCGTAAATTCATCCGTATCGGAAGATCCACCGGCAATGACAAGTTTCTTGTCCGTCCGCAACCCCTTATATGCTTCAGCTAAATACGTCAACCCTTTTTCCGGTACAAGACGACCAAGGTATAAAAGGTAATCGTCTTTTCTTAATCCAAACTTCTCTGTAATCTCCTTAGCTTCTCTGATCTGTGGCCGACTCACTCCGTTTGGGATGAACACAGTTTTTCTTTTATAAGTCTTCCAAAAATACTCCTGCACACCTTTGCTAAGGACAATGATCTCCGAAGCATGTTTAACAGCCATCTTCTCGCCGATTTTTATGTACTTAGAGCCTAACCCTCCTGACCACTTTTGGCGCCTATGGTCTATACCATGGATTGTCGCCACACATCTTTTTCCAAAAATTCCCGTAAACCACATCCAAAAGCAAGGTCCTTCCGCATGGTAGTGAATCACATCATATCCGCTGAAAGTCGCCTTAACTGTGGCAAAGAACGATGACGACATCGCTGCAAGTCCTTTCCGATGTATTGTGAACACCGGTTTCAACTTAACTCCCTTATACTCTGACAATCCGCCATTATCACAGCCTGTCCGGTTATAACAGGTCACCTCGCAACCCATCTCAGCCAATCTGGGCGCGAGTTCTTCAACCACAACTTCTATGCCTCCACGGGAACTGTCTATGGCTGGAACCGTCTTGTGACCCAGCATCGCGATCTTAAGAGGAACATCCCTTTCTCTATTCATTTGTTATAGACACCCCTTCATCCTAAACTCTTTTTTCTCCACGTATATTTATAACTTGCTTCTTTGAACGACAATAAGCCCGCAACCAATATGCTATTTGCATATTGGCCGCAGGCTCAGCCTTACCTCCTTATCTGATTTTTATGCTCGTTCGATTGGGTCAAAACGGAGCAACCAAAAGCCACTCACATTATTTACCGGATCTTCCGGCTTGCCCAACCTCTACATAAAAACCAGTTCTAAAGAGACTAAGCCAAGCCGTAACACCTTGTAAATAAAGGCTTTTTCTTGGTTGTCCCTATTATATCTCCATCACCTTCCGCATGGTAGTGAATTACATCATATCCACCAAAGGTTGCTTTAATCGTCGCGAAGAAGGAGGATGTCATCGCTGCGAGTCCTTTCCGATGTATCGTGAACACCGGTTTCAGCTTAACTCCCTTGTACTCCGTCAACCCACCGTTATCACAACCTGTTCGGTTATAGCAAGTCACTTCGCATCCCATCTCAACCAATCTGGGAGCAAGCTCTTCAACTACAACTTCTATTCCTCCGCGGGAACTGTCTATAGCCGGAACCGTTTTGTGCCCCAACATCGCAATTTTAAGAGGAGCATTCTTTTCTTTATTCATTTTTACAGATACCCCCTCATCCTGAACTCTTTTCTCCACAAATAATCGTGGGTGCCTCGTTTAACGACAATAAGCCTGCAGTCAATATGCTCTTTTGCATACTGGCCGCAGGCTTAGCCTTACCTCCTTATCTGATTTTTATGCTCGTTCGATTGGGTCAAAACGGAGCAACCAAAAGCCACTCACATTATTTACCGGATCTTCCGGCTTGCCCAACCTCTACATAAAAACCAGTTCTAAAGAGACTAAGCCAAGCCGTAACACCTTGTAAATAAAGGCTTTTTCTTGGTTGTCCCTATTATATCTCCATCACCCTCAGCGTGGAAATGGATGATGTCGTAGTGGCCGAAGGTCGCCTTGACTGTGGCAAAGAAGCTGCTCGTCATGGCGGCCAGACCTTTTCTCTTAAAAGTCGGCACTGGAATCAGGTTCACACCCTTGTACTCCGACAACCCTCCGTTGTCACAGCCCGTCCGGTTGTAGCAGGTAACTTCACAGCCCATCTCAACGAGCCTTGGTGCTAACTCCTCAACCACAACTTCAATGCCACCACGTGAACTGTCCATTGCCGGAACCGTCTTGTGCCCCAACATTGCAATCTTGAGAGAGCCACTCTTTTGTTTTCCCATTTTCACACAGCCCCCTCATATGCCAATCCGCCAAGTTCTCCAGTTCCAAATCTATAATCACGCCCTGTGTGGGCATCATTACCGTAAAAAAATGAGTTTTTCTTAAATCTACTATCAAATAGGACACCATGAATCGTTGCTACGATACATCGTTTTTTACAAAATATCGCCGGAATCCACATCCAGAAGCACGGGCCCTCTGCGTGGAAATGGATTACATCATAATGACCGAAGGTCGCTTTGACTGTGGCGAAGAAACTACTCGTCATTGCCGCCAGTCCCTTCCGCTTAAACGTCGGCACTGGTTTCAGCTTTACGCCCTTGTACTCTGTCAGCCCTCCGTTATCACAGCCCGTCCGGTTGTAGCAGTTGACTTCACATCCCATCTCAACCAATCTCGGTGCTAACTCCTCAACGACGACTTCAATGCCGCCTCGTGAACTGTCCATTGCCGGAACCGTCTTGTGCCCCAGCATTGCCACCTTGAGGGGAGCCTTCTTTTCAGTTTTCATCTATCCATAACTCCTCTCGATTTTTCAGATTGTAATTAGTTCTATATCCCTGTCTTTAAGCCTGTGCGTTAAAGCATCCAGCCTGTACGCTACGCCATTACTTCCAAATATATCCCTGTGCGTTATGAAATTATCCGTAACCGACAGCCAGAGTATCCTCGAAACTCTCCGGTCGGTTTATCCGTTTCATGGATAGCCGTCTCCCATTTGCCCGAAAATTCAATCCCTGCCACGCAACAGTGAAGCCAATCCAATCATAGGTTTACCTGTTTCTTCATGGGCTTTCGCCTGTTATCTGCGAAACGAAAGCCTGCCATGAAACAGGAAAACCAATCCTACCGTCTCTCCAAAACAACCGGTTTATCAATCTGACTATGTAAAAAGACTCGACAGTGAAACCAATAGTTGCCTGTGCGCTACATTTCGGTAGGTGCTTTACCCCTATTTTTTTGTGCAACCCTACCAAAAATCGAGGTTATGCAACGTTTAGTTGTTGTTTAACCTCAACAAAGGATTTATCCGTTGCATGTAAACTACTCGTCATTGCTGCCAGACCTTTGCGTTTAAAAGTCGGCACTGGAATCAGCTTCACACCCTTGTACTCCGACAGCCCTCCGTTGTCACAGCCCGTCCGGTTGTAACAGGTGACTTCACATCCCATCTCAACAAGTCTCGGCGCAAGCTCCTCGACGACAACTTCAATACCACCGCGAGAAGAATCCATTGCCGGAACAGTCTTGTGTCCCAGCATTGCAATCTTGAGGGGAGACTTCTTTTCAGTTTTCATCTATCCATAACTCCTCTCAACTTCTCAGACAGTAACCAGTTCCATATTTCCAAGCCCTCTGTGGGCATCATTAACGTAATAAAATGAGTTTTTTGATGTGCTAGAAATACCCACGTCACCATGAATTGTGGCCACACATTTTCTTCCAAGTAGCCGTGGGAACCACATCCAAAAGCAGGGTCCTTCTGCGTGATAATGGATCACATCATATCCGCCGAAGGTAGCTTTGATTGTCGCCCATAGCGATGACGACATCGCTGCAAGCCCTTTCCGATGAAGCGTAAACACCGGTTTAAGCCTAACTCCCTTGTACTCTGATAACCCTCCATTATCGCAACCTGTTCGGTTATAACAGGTCACTTCACATCCCATTTCAACCAGTCGTGGTGCCAGCTCTTCAACGACGACTTCTATACCCCCTCTGGAGCTATCCATCGCAGGAACCGTCTTATGCCCCAACATTGCTATCTTAAGGGGAGCATCCTTTTCAGTTTTCATCTTTTAACATAACTCCTCTCAATTTCTACGATAGTGAACAGTTCCATATCCTTCTCCGAGCAAAATATGTACATACCAAAATTGCCCTCGCCCCAGTATCGGTTACACAACAATAAGCCTGTAGTAGAATGACCTCCGCCATTCTACTGCAGGCTTGTCTCAACCTCCTTCTTCAATTTTTATGCTCTTTCGATTGGGTCAAAACAGAGCAACCAGAAGCCAGCGCTTCATCTACTCAGATTTCTCGTTTGCTCAATCTCAGCATAAAAATTGTGTTCCCAGGAGACTAAGCCAAGCCAGAAACCGTTGTAAATAAAGGATTCTTCGTGGTTGTCCCTATTATATCTCCATCACCCTTGCGTTTGAACGTCGGCACTGGTTTCAGCCTAACTCCCTTGTACTCGGATAACCCTCCGTTATCACAACCCGTCCGGTTGTAGCAGGTCACTTCACACCTCATCTCTACCAGTCTCGGTGCCAACTCCTCTACAACAACTTCTATGCCACCGCGAGAAGAATCCATCGCAGGAACCGTCTTGTGCCCCAGCATTGCTATCTTGAGCAGAGCTTTATCCTTCTTCATATTCATCTATCCATAACTCCTCCCTCTAATCATAATCACAGCCAATCATATAATTTTCATGTTCCTCTTGACACCCTACAGAAATTCTCATATAATTTCTCTATCAAAGGAGGTGTTTTCTATGCCAACTATCAAATCAAGCACAGATTTACGCAACAACTACAATGAAATTTCAACATTCTGCCACACCTATCGTGAACCTGTTTTCATTACGAAAAACGGTCAGGGCGATCTCGCAGTAATGAGTGTCGAAACCTATGAGCAACTGACCGGCCGCCTTGAACTTTACGGTCTGTTGAAGGAAGGGCTGGACGATGTAGCAGCCGGACGTACGCAGCCTTTTACTGAAGCTATGGATGAAATACGTGCTGCAAGGAAAAGATGATCTGGCAAATCCACATTACCAGACAAGCGAAGCAAGATATGATCAATGCGGCTGATTATATCGAGTTTATGCTTCTTAACCCAGATGCAGCAGATTCTCTCTTAGATACTGCGGAAGCCAACATTAATTCACTTTCACAGATGCCTGATCGCTTTCGTCCGGTTGATGATCCTCTTCTCTCGTCATGGGGAGTTCGTTTCATCATGGTAAAAAACTATCTCGCGTTCTATTTCATCTCCGAAGAAAGCAAAACGGTACACATCATTCGTTTCCTTTATGGAAAACGCAACTGGCTCCATATCTTAAAGCAAGGATTCTCACTTGAATAACGCTTCCTGCAGCACAGCCTGTGGCTTAAGCACTTGCCTTAAGTGCTTATTAAAAGGTCCTCACGCGAAAGTCTTCCTGACTCCGCGTCAGGGCCTTTTAATAAACACTCCGGTTCTATAACCCCTTCTGTGAGTAAAAATATGAGTTTTTCTGGTCTCCACAACTTCGATTCCACCTCTTGAACTGTCCATTGCCGGAACCGTCTTATGGCCTAACATTGCAATCTTTAGATGTCTGTCTTTCACCCTTTTCATATGTCACATAACTCCTCTCGATTCTCTAAACTATGGTCAGTTCCGTGTCCCTCTGTAGGTTAAATAATGAGTTTTTTAATGACGCAAAAGCTCCTGCTATCTGAACTAATCTTCCTGGCCCTAATTTGGAATCTACTGCCCTGTTTCACCCCTTCTATTTCTGATTTTTGCTTTTATTTGAAATCATAATCTCTCTATATTTCAAATTCTCTTTACTTTCTGAAATAACTCAGTTAAAATTGAATCAGTAATTTCAAATTCACAGAAAGGTTGGTATCTCAATGGATAATAAAATCCGCGCCGGAAAATTTGTTAAAAACCTGTCCGGAGATATGGCTTACCAGTCATTTCTCCCTTCCGCTCTTCCTCCGGTTCCTCCAATAAACATCGATGAGGAAATGACACAGCTTTTGATTTCTGCTCACAGCCAGCTCACGCTTCTGGATGGTCTCACAAGGCGCATCCCCAATATGCAGCTCTTCGTGTCTATGTATGTTCGGAAAGAAGCTCTGCTCTCATCGCAGATTGAGGGCACACAGGCTACCTTAGATGATATTCTCAACCCATTGTTGGAAGAGAATGCGAATCGTGATGTAGCTGATGTCGTCAATTACATTCGAGCTGTTGATTTTGCCGTAAATCGTCTCCAGTCTCTTCCGCTGTGCAATCGGCTGATCCGCGAAACACATGCTGTCCTGATGGAGAATGTTCGTGGTCAGGAGAAAAATCCTGGTGAGTTTCGCTGCTCCCAAAACTGGATCGGCGGCCAGGGCAGCATCTTGAGAAATGCCCACTATATCCCGCCAAATCCTCAAGAAATGATGGAAGCCATGTCCGACCTGGAAAAGTTCATCAATGCAGAGGACTCCATAGATCATCTGATCCGTATTGCATTGATTCATTACCAGTTCGAGACGATCCACCCATTCCTGGATGGAAATGGACGAATCGGGCGGTTAATTATCATCCTCTACCTGATGGAAAACCATGTGCTTTCCTCACCCGCACTGTATCTCTCCTGGTACCTCAAACAAAATCGCGTTGAGTACTATGATCGCATGTCTGAAGTCAGGCGAACAGGGGACTACGAGCAGTGGATCAGGTTTTTCCTCCGTGCAGTTGCTGCCTCTGCCGAAGATGCCATTCGAACAGTCGACGGGCTGTCTGCGCTTCATGACTGTAACCAACAGCTTGTTACTGATTCCTTTGGAACCCGCTCCAGAAAAAACGCCATGCAACTGTTTTCCTATCTTGAGCAAAATCCCATCATAGAAATTCAAAAAACTGCTGTCACACTTAACATGGCATACAATACTGTCGCCAGATATGTCGCAGACTTTTGCCATCTGGGTATTCTTCTGGAGAACACAAAAGGTACGAAAGCAAGAGTGTATTCTTACGAGCAATACCTAAAGATTCTTCGTGAGGATACGTGACCGATATTCCATTTTCATCTAAGCACCTTCCTAAGTGCTTATTACAGGGTCCTCCCGTATGGTCATCTTGACTACACGTCAGGGCCTTTTAATAAATACTCCGGCACTCAATTCCCTTCTATGGGTAAAATATGAGTTTTTCTTTGCGCTAGTTATTCTCATGTCACCATGAATCGTGGCCACACATCTTTTTCCAAAAATTCCCGGAAACCACATCCAAAAGCACGGTCCCTCAGCATGGAAATGAATCACATCGTATCCACCAAAAGTAGCCTTCACTATGGCGAAGAAACTACTCGTCATCGCCGCCAGACCTTTTCTTTTAATCGTCGGCACCGGAATCAGCTTCACACCTTTGTACTCTTTCAGCCCTCCATTATCACAGCCCGTCCGGTTATAGCAGGTCACTTCACAGCCCATCTCTACCAGACGAGGTGCAAGCTCCTCAACCACAACTTCGATGCCACCGCGAAAACTGTCCATTGCGCGAACCGTCTTATGACCGAGCATTGCAATCTTTAGAGGCGTGTTCTTCTTCTTTTTCATAAGTCACATAACTCCTCCTTCTAATTGCTATAGAAACTTAAGTGCTTTCATCTCTTTTTTCAAATAACTGCGGCAATTCGCGGTATTTCAGTCTCCGTGGTCATTTTTGAAATTATGGTTATCAAACACGACAAACAGCGGGCAGAGATTTAATCTCCTTTATTCTGATCTTCCACAAGGTCACAGTCTTCCGCATTTTTCTTTGCGAGGGCAGAGATATTTGCTTTACTATCGGCGCCGGGTGCATGCAACTGTTCGTCTTCTCTGCGTACGTTTCCTTTTGAAAGATCCGCTCCATGTATGAACAATGCGAAAAAGATAAATATAATTAAAATTACGATGATAGCGATAACAATCTTCACTGTTTTTCCTCTTCTTTCGTTCTGAAAATCACCTGGAATATTATTCAACAGGTATTCTCCCTTCCCATCCGGCAATGCTTTTTGCCACTGGTCTTTGCAGCTGGTCTTTACCACTAATCTTTGCAGCTGACCTTTGAATAGTCCCTGCTAGAGTATTCACTCCACCATGCCTGTTTCCGGTAAACTCAAACACAAAATAAGTGCAGATGTCAGGGATAATTACTCCCTGGCAACTACACTTTTATGGTAATAAAATAAGAGCCCACGAACTGGCTCTTATTCTATGCTTAATTCATTTATGCTTAATTTAATTATGCGCTCCGCTCAGGCGCTCGAGCGGCAGATGTATGTATGACGTGCCTCCGTTCTTACTGATCACATTCTTTCAATCACATAACTATGCCTCTTCGCATTCGTTCCCTTAGCATCTTTGTCTTAATTGATTTCTATCAGAAGCAGGTTGCCAAAATACTCCTTCAGATCCCCGTCGTAGCGGTTCGCTGTCCGCCAACTCCATATGGTTGAATGCACCTGTGGGAAAAAAGGGTTCTTATTCGGGCGCCCTGATTCGGATCGTATGGTTCCATTGATTCGCCACTCTCACCCGATACAATATCCGCATACGAAACACCGGCCTCATCAAGGCGAGTCCTCAGAAGCCGGTTCTCATATTCTAATTTCTGGATTTTGACTCGCAGCTCTTCCATTACATCTGCATCATGCTGTGAAATATCCTTCAAGCAAATTCACACCCCCTGCCTGTTGATAACCGCATCCGATTGCAGCCAAATTTTCAATAATAGCATCTAATAAAAATATCCGCGCCAAGGAAGAAGGTTTGAGTCGGATTTTTGGTTCCCGGTAAATACCAGACAGTACATAATAGGATACGCCCATAGTGCAGCTATTATTCTCACGCTGTCACTGCCTTATTTTTTCTTATTATGTCCATAATCTTCTCAACAGTAGCTCCGGTTACCCGGGAAATCAGTTCCGAAGACACACCTTCCTTATTCATGTTCATAATCAATCTTTCCTGTTCTCTCTCTGCTTTCCTTTCCGCTTTTTCTGCTGCTTCTTCTGCTGCTTCTTCCGCTGCAATCCTTTTCTCGCTCTCGATATGCGTCTTTAATATCCGGTCCTGATCATACAAATCCATCATCATCGTCACTACCTCCTGCTCTCTTGATTCAAGATATTCCTTCAAAATGCCCTGCTCTACACAGATTCGGATTGTCTCCGAAACTGCCTTGGGCGTCCTGCCATACAGCCGCACCTGCTCGTCATATATCTTTGTAAACTGCACGTACTGTCCGATGATATCTTCGCCTTCCGTCTGCTCCGGGTGAACTGTTCCATAAATCATCTTTACCCTGACATCGATGGCGCTTTTGCGGTTCTTGTAAAATTCCTCCTGTAGCGTGATTTCATCCGGCCTGGTAACCCGGTCACCCACATAGAGCACATACAATTCCGTCTCCGGCAGCTCCACCTTCCTGCTCCCATAGAGGTCCGCACCATTCTGGTTCAGATAATTCTGCATGGTCTGGTCTGTGTAAAGCATTCTTGATATGGTACGCCATGCCTTATCCCTATCTTTTTATCCTCAGCTTTCCCTTAATCCCATTCAAAACACTAAATATGACATTCTTAAGCTCATTATCGAAAAACAGTCCATACAATAATACAAGCGCACAATAAATAATCACACCCACCAACACCTGAATAAGTAATGCAAGTAATGAGCCATCATAATAATGCGCTACCAATCGCACGCATAGGAACATAATTAACCCAATCACTCCGTATGGAACTGTGTTTTTCAAAAATTTCATAAGTGAAATATATTTCCTGCTTATCCATATTTCCAAAGTCAACCCGACTATTTCAGCTGAAATAGTACCAACCACAGCACCATAAATACCCAAGACCGGTATAAGAAGAGCTGAAAGAATTAAATTTGCTACAGCATTCAATGAGAGTATTCGTACAATCGCCTTATCTTTTCCAAGCGGGAATATAAAACACTGTCGTATGGTTTCTCCTAAACCAATGATTATTATAACAGGAGACATGTAAATAATAACTTTACCACAAATAGCAAAATCGTCCCCATAATATTCTATGGCAAATAATTCTCCTACAGCAGCCAAGCCAAATACTGATGCAAACCCTATAAGAGACGTCACCAGCAAACAATAATCAGCATTCCTTTTTAACCCTTTAATATTATTATCAGTCGCATACTTACAAGCACGCGGAAAAAGCACCGTTCCAATGATGCTTATGAATGTGCGGGGAATCTTAACTATTTTATCTGAGTATTCATAAAACGCTACATCATCTTTTGTAGCCAAAATTCCCAAAAGGGTTTTGTCAAACACTGTATACAGTGTTACGGCAATTACAGCCGCAAAAAGTGTAAACAGCGGCTTGATATGTTCCCGCATATCAGAAATTGAAAATCGCAACGGCGGAATCGCACGGAAAATCTGTGGCATCATGACCAGCTGTCCTACGCAAACAGATATGCACATAATTAAGGTATAAATAGCTACATCATCCGGCGACTTTACAAGGAGAAAAATAAAGAGCGTTTCTAGTATCTTGACTACAGCGTTTCTGATGGAGACCAGCTTAAATTTTTCAAGTCCATAAAATAGCCATGTAACATCAATAGCCGCAGAAAAAACATAGATTGACTGGACAAATGCAATAGTAACATTGCTTTTACAAATTAAAAATACATATATAAAATAGAAAAATAGAGACATCAAGGAGGCTATGAAATGTACAGAATATAAGCTCCAAAAAGTTTTTCTAAGAAGTTGTAAACTATCTCTCCTTTGTGCGATAATTCTCTGACCGTGTCTATTGATGCCAAGCATCGCAAAAGTAACAAAATAATATGCTATAGTATATGTATACGTATATACTCCAAGCGAGTTGCTCCCCATAGTCCTAGTCAAATAAGGAGAAACAATAAGAGGAAGCACAAGAATTACTGCTTGGTATAAAAATTGGAATGTAAAATTACTTTTAGCGCCATCTGGCTTTAATATATTATTCTTTGTCATTAATTACGCTTTCTCATAAACCTTAAGGTCAATATCATTATGTATAATTCCTTTTATACTTCTTGGGTAACTCTAATTTATTCCCTAACCAAAGGTTTCCTTCCTCAGAATAGTAGCGCGCCATTCCATAAAAAGGAGTAAAAGTTAATTCGCCAAGTACAGGATCTCCATCTCTATCATAAAAATCTACACGAACAAATGGAAACGGTTTAGATAATATTCTAGAATACTCAACCATTTTATCCAAGGATATTGGTCGTCTTGCCTTCATATTATTTTTCTCAGCTCCAATATCAAGGACATTCCATTGCAAATCATAAAACTCAAATTTAACTCTAGTTTCCCTATCCACACAAGCTAATGCTAATTCCGGAACGCCATTGAAACAATAAATCTTATAGTCAATCGGCAATTTTCCATCAAGAGTTTTAATATACTCTTCAGCAAAAATAATAGGTTTTATATGTAAATAGTGTGGCTCATAAAACTTATCAGCTCCGTACCTTGTATGTAACCATGTGTTTAATTGTTTACTGGCAAGTGCAATATTGATATCTGCCTTATTTGTGCAAATAATATTCATTTCGCAACCATGATTGCATTTAATTGCATACTGCTCTGGCAGCTTATCCCATTCAACTAATTGCGCATCTGTCCACGAACCATATAATTTGGGAAGGATTTCTTCTAACCCGCAATCAGCAACGTAATTTCTCATATTAAACTTATCTGTGCATTGTACTAACAAAGGATGCTGCCAATTAAAAATCAACCATAATATTTTCTCATTGAAGTTTTCAGGTTTTTTTAAATTAGGATATACACCAAAATGAATTTTATATGCATACCGCACATATGATTTCGGTGCAACCCTTATCCATAATTTTCGAAGATTCTCTTTAAAATCTTTGTTCATAGCGATAAGCCCTCCTTAAATTTATGCTGAAAATATTTATGCGTGTAAATTCAACACTTCAATTGGTATTTTTTACCCTTTTATTTTCGTCAATTCTTTCAACAGCTAACCGATAAAAAGGATATACATTGCTTATCACAAGCAGCAGCTTAATTCGAATTCTCAGTGAATTGTTGTATGCCAATGCCTCTTTGTAATACGTAATCCTTTCACGTCTACCTTTTTGTTCACGCCCCGCCTCAATTAATGCTCCTGCAAAAAATCTGGATATATAACTATTTGGTTCCTCAAACAATTTACTGTGCTTATTTTCAAAATACTTTGCCATACTAAGGACTCTTTCTGGATGATTAGTTATTGAATCATTTTCAATGAATCTATCAACAAGGTACTTATCAACACAATAAACCGAATACTGAGCTTGCGCACTTAATAGGAAGTCTAAATCCTGATATCTAATAACATTCGGGTCAAACTTTATGTCTTGAGTAACCTTTTTTTTCAATACCAAGGTTTGTGTGCTTATTCCGAATGGACCACGCGTTTCATTTAAAAAACCTTCCGGGGTCGACTTCATTGGTAATAATATTGATCCATTTAATCGTTTACATCTAGTTTTGCAACATACAATATCAGCATCTTTGTGCTCTTCAAATACTCGCATTTGAATTTCCAATTTGTTTGAAATCCACACGTCATCACTATCCTGAAACGAAATATAGTCTCCTTTTGCAACATCTATTCCCAAATTTCTCGCACAACATGCCCCTTGATTATCCTGATAATAATATCTAACTCTTGAATCGGATACGCTATCTACCACTTCTTTCGTATTGTCATCTGATCCATCATCAACAATGATAACCTCTAGATCCTTATACGTCTGACTCAACACGGAATTTAATGATCTTTCAATTGTTTTAGCTCGATTATAAGTTGGAATAATTACTGATACCATATAGATTCTCCCTATTTTTTAGAGCTTGCTACGGATTCATAACTGCTTGAAACCCCTTCGTATCGCCAAAAATGCTAGCAAAAAACAAAGCGATTGAGCCTGTTGAGTAAAATAAAATCGCACAAAAGAGAATATTACTTTTTGTAATAGCAAGCAGTAAATTAGCATCGCCTTTACATCTTTTTCCTTATATGCCCGCACAAAATACAAATTGCACACAAATCCAAACAACAGCATAATAATAAACACGCCCAAATAGCGCCCATCAAGATATGGCTGATAAAAGGCAGTTACGAAAGCATTCATATATATACCACCGCCAATATAATATCCCGTCTCCATCATGTCAAACGACATATAGCGAATTTCAGTTATAAACTCTGGATAACCATTAAATATCCCAATTAATCTTAACAAAAAGAAAAATGGATACAAAAGCCCGTAAAATGAAGACACACCATAACCATACTTTCCACTTTTATCAACTACATCAAAATAATGATCTGCATGCGGAAGCGGAGCAACAAAATATAAAAATATTTCCTTCACAAAATCAACATCGCCACTCCTCCTCGAAAGAGTCATATAGAATAAAAACATAAACAATGCTATGCCGCACACAATTAGAAGCCTCTTGTATTTTTTGCTTATACGGATATTATTAATTTTATTAAATTTACAATAAAGCAAAAAAACAAGCAATAGATATATTCCGAACCACAGAATTACAGACCTGCCGCCAGTAGTAAGTACGAACAACACCATTACCATAATACATTCTGCAATAAATAGTTTTTTCCTCTTCCCAAAGAATATTTCAATTGGCAGCAAAGCAATCAGCAAATATGTTGTCGGGGACGCAATAAAATTATACAAAACAGTGAATAACTGTGACGAATTTAACCCATTTTCATCAACCGAAACAGCTAATGTTCTAATATAACTATAATCATACCCCGAAAGTAAAAGTCTAACTACAACTGCTAATTGTATAAAATAGTATATCAAGGAAATTGCCCCTAGAATATACATCAAATTGTAATTAATGGTATACACAGATTGTTTGGACCTAAGACCTGAGTAAGTAGCCACATTCCGCTTCCCCAATGTAATACGTATATCCTTTGAGCCTAACAACGTTCCTAAAAAAAATGCTAACAACCCAAATGCAGCAATCAAATAAAATTTATCACTAGGAACCACAGTAGAATATAATCCAAGTTCTGAAATTGATAAAATAATTCCCCAAATAAAGAACATAGAAGTAATTGGATTAAAAATAAATCTATATTTATAATAGCCATAAAAAGCGGCGACAATACATAACCCGCCTAATATATAACCCATAATTAATCTCCACTAAGTTTTCTCAACTATCTTCAATTAAGCCATCATAGAACTCTTTATATAATAAATTTGCATTAGACTTCTTGTTCCAAACATAGTACGAGTTATCACACATTTTCTCATATTCGTTCTGACTCATATTAATTATTTTTTCAACCGCAATTTCAATTTTTGAAATATCTGCATCTTTAGAAAACAGAAACCCATTTTCTCCATTTTTAACTACTTCTCTTGTACCGCCAACATCAGTGGCTACGATTGGAATGCCAAATGACATTGCCTCCATTATTGAAACCGGTACTCCTTCGGAATCAGATAAATTAACAAAACATGATACAAGATTATTCTTATACCATTCGTAAATTTCACTGTTTTTCAATCTTCCAGCAAATTTAAAGGTATCTGATTTCAATTTTTTCTTTGCAAGTCTCGTTATTTTATCTAAATCAGGTCCATCGCCTAAATGAACCCATTTAATTTTGTAGTTTTTTGCTAAAAGCCCAGAAATCAAAGCAACTATTTTATCCAATCGTTTTACCTTACGTACACCAGCACATGAAACAATTACAAAATAAGGCTGACGTGAACAATCTATTCTTCCATGATCGAATGTGCCCAAATACCTTACTCCAATTTTATCTGCAAAATTGGGATAGTTCTCCTTTAAATATCTGACACCATCTTCGGAACACGGATAGATGTAATCCATTTTCTCGAAGGTGTAACATCTATCTGGCACAAATCCACATGGTGCTGCGTAATCATACATATCATACCGATGTCCACGTGTTATACATCTTACATTATTATTAAAAATCCTTTCTTTTAACCTTACTGTAATACTTGCTACAGCATGCATCCAATAACTATATAATATCGTATCTTCCTCTTTTATATCTTTTATGAATTCTAAAAATTGCTTGTCACAAACAATTTTTCTATACACACTCTCAACTCGGCACAAATAATATATTCTATATATTGCTTTACGGAGTCCTAACTTTCTTGGAGACAATTCTTTATGACGACGATCATAGGCAACTACGGATGATACTTCTGACATAATCATTTTAATCTTGCCTCTAAAGGAGCAGTCATTCTTTACGCTTAATATCTCTACATTTCCAGGAACATCTCTCGTTTGTTGCATTTCTGGTGATGCCATGGTAGGAATCACCAGAATTTTATAAAAGTATGAAGATGCGGCTCCAATCTCGTTTTCAATATATTCTTCTCCCTTATAATATGGATAATAATTTGTCAGTAAAATGAGAGTTTTTTGTTTCATGTTCTCCTCATCCATTCAATTATGGTATATATTCTCACTTAATACAACCGTTTTAATTGTCAGCATAATAACTTTAAAATCTAAGACCAAAGAAATATTTTCAGCGTAAAAAACATCATTCGTGTATCTCTCTTCCAGAGTAGCACTATTCCTTTTAAGAGCTTGATTATATCCTGTTACCCCTGGCCTTACACTAAATTTCTTTTTTACATAATCTGTATAGGTCGCTTCATTACCCATCGGGCTAGGTCTCGGTCCAACAAAGCTCATATCTCCAATCAGCACATTGAAAATCTGTGGCAGTTCATCTATGCTTGTCTTTCTTAAGAAAGCACCTATTTTTGTCAATCTTTCGTCACTTGCCGAGTTATATGTACTGCCATCTTTGTTCCTTATATCCGGTGCATTCATTTTCATCGTCCTGTACTTAATCATACGGAATTTCTTCATGTTTCTTCCGTATCTATACCCACAATAAAAAATTGTACCACCATCCTCCAGTTTAATTCCTATACCGATTGGAATTGTCAATAGTAGAATAAACGGGGATAAAATCAATGCTAAAAGAAAATCCAGCACCCTTTTTATATACCTGTCATACATTTTATTTTCTCCGCTTCATGGCATGTCAAACTTTTCTCTGCGTATATCCTTGATGCCAGATTGCAAATCATACTTAATATTAAAACCATAACACCTTATCTTTTCTGATAACATATATGAGGAATTAATCCCCTCAGTCAAATCATCTTGATACTCTAGGTTGTCTTCATTTTGAAAAACCCTATTAATTACCTGAGCAACTTCGAGATTTGTGTAAGCGCAATCAATCCCTAAATTAAAAACTCCGCAAACTTTCGAATTATCAATTGCCCAAATAATTGCTCTTGCAACATCCTTAACATAAATGAATTCTCTTTTTGCAATACTTTTCCCTCGAACACAAAGAGTATTTTTCTCAGCCGCAGCTTTCAAAAATTTGCTTAACATATATCCTTTATCTTCATACCCCAGCACATGAGCACATCTGAAAATTACACTTTCTATTCCCTTTTTAGAGTATAATCTACAAAGATGCTCACAGGTCAATTTGCTAAGACCATAAAAGTTACATGGAGTTACAGCCTGATCTTCACACCAAGGCAACTTCTGGATATCTGAATACACAGAAATTGAAGAAAGATAGATTATTTTGGACGCTTTACAATTAGCCATTGCTTTGAGAATATTTTCTGTTAATATTTCATTTTCTCTAAAGGTTCCATAGCCTAAAGCTGAATCGCCCCCACGAATAGCAGCCAGATGAATAACTACATCCACATTTTTAAATGCGTTTGTCAGACTATCTACAGAATAATTAGTCTCTATGAAATTTTTATCCTTTCTGCTCCTTGATAATGCAACAATTTCATAATCAGTATTATTAAATAGCCTTATTAACTCCTGACCTATAAATCCGCTTGCACCAGTAACTGCTATCTTCACACCATATCTCCTCAATTCTATGTTTTACTTATTGTGAATATAGTACCCAACCTTGTCGTATCTTCCGTTAACCGGCCTGACGAAATCGCCTGTCTCGTAATACCAGAACGAATCAACGACATCATCCGGTATTCCAAATATATCTCGATCCATTATCGAATTTGGTTCCTGACAAAAAAACACTAACTCCATGGGATTAATGTTCCCCGTCCACTTATCAAGTTCAGAGACATCATTATGTAAGAGGTGCTCAAACGTAAGTTTCATTAGGTTGACGCCAGTTGCTCGATTCAAAATATTCCACATGTGGCAGCCATCCAGCCTTGGAGTCATTTCGATAATGTAAGGAGTCTGTCCTTCCAGTTTCATCTGGAAATAAACGGGTCCATTCATAATACCCACTCTTTGGCAGGCATCTTCAAATATAGACTGAACCTCTTTAACTGTTTCTGCCTCCATCACACTTGTTGGAACGATATGTTTATGAATCAAGCCGGTGTATTCAGGCCAAGTATCACGGTCTGATGCAACAAGGTATTTTAACTTTCCATCAACCATGTAACCATTGACCGAAAGCTCCGGCCCATCTATATATTTTTCTACTATTACTTTTCCTTCCCTTGAAAACTTTCTCGCATCTTCGAAATGTTCTTGTAATTCGCTCTGTGAGTTAATAAGAAAAATCCCACGCTGTCCCTGTGCATCGGACGGCTTTAGCATCGCTGGAAAAGGAACCATAACTTGCTCAGGTTTACTCATGACCTGGTATGGAATATTGCCTTTGCACTCTGATGTAAGAGTATCCCGCATCGTGTTCTTATGATTGCATATATATGCTACTTCAGATGACACAAAATGCGGCATATCAAGCTTTTCACTTATTCTACAGGCTACCGGCATTGCCAAATCTGACCCTGTCGAATAAACCACATCGATCTTGTTCTTTTGAATATGCTCGATCAATGCTGGCTCACCAAGAATATTAATAACATCAAAATGATCTGCTGCATCAGCTCCCGGTCCATCTTTCGCCATTCCACAGGCATATGTTTCACAGCCCATTTCTTTTAACTGAAGAATCGCATCCATCTGCACCGACGCAACACCCAATATAAGTACCTTTTTCATTGTTCACTCCAAATATAATTAAGAAAACTTCTCCGTAAACTCTTCCCACGTTTCATCAAACCTTTCCCACTTACTTCGTGGATCGGGGTCATCCATTTTCCGTTTCACCATTAAATCATCAAAATCTCCTATGCGCTTAGCAGGGACACCTGCATATACCCCCCCCCGCAGAAATCCGGCCGGTGACAAGACTCCCCGCACCGATGATAACGTTATCTTCAATTTTTGTTCCCGGAAGGACTGTAGAACGGCTGCCAATAAAAACGTTATTGCCAATCTCAATTGCTCCAAGATTCAGCCTGTAATGACCTTCCGAATTTTCCATATGTTTAAACACATGATGCATTACATCGTGATTCACAAAAAGCACCTCTGAAGCTATCACAACATTGTCATGCAGTTTAATCAGCTTTGATTCCGGTGGTATATTCCTCGGCTGCCAGAAGCAGTTCTCTCCCATGGACGCGAAGATATTCTTCTTTTTCATGTATTCAGCTCTTTGGAATCCATTCTTCATCAGCGATATTCGGATCATATTGAGCATACGTTGTACAGTCATGCTGCCGTCCCTTCCTGTTACCTCTTATGTGCCTTCCAGCTTAATTCAGCTCTGGGCACAATTCACAGATGCTCTTTCAAAACCTCTGTATACTGCTCAATCACATACTCCACTTCCTCATCGGTCAGCTTCGTATGCAGCGGCAGTGTAACCTCATTCTCAAACCACCCATATGTATTCGGATAGTCCTTAATGTCAAACCCAAGCTCCTTATATGCTGTGTGCATCGGCAATGGTTTATAATGGACGTTGCATGCAACTCCGCGCTCTGCCATTTTTACTATTACATCATTACGCTGCTCTGTACTTATCCCCGGCACGTTCGTAATGTAAAGATGGCCGGAACCTGTATACTCATCCGTATAATGGTTCAGCACTTTCACACCCAGCGGCCTGAAAGCGGCGTCATACCTACCGATGATTTCTTTCCTTCTCTCCAGTATGCCTTCATATCTCTCAAACTGAGCCAATCCCATTGCGGCAGCCACATCGGTCATGTTGCACTTATACCAAGTGCCGATAATGTCATATTCCCATGCACCAAGCTGCGTCTTTGCCAAAGCGTCTTTTGACTGACCATGGAGAGACAGGAGCATTGCCTTGTGGTAAATCTCCTCATCATCAATGCCATCGATATGCTTCCACGTGAAAGCTCCGCCCTCTGCCGTCGTAAAATTTTTGACCGCGTGAAATGAAAAATTTGAGAAATCAGCGATACTTCCGACCATTCTCCCGTGCCACTGTGCGCCAAACGCATGGGCTGCATCTGACATAACAATCACACGGCCGATAGCTTCCTGAATGGAGTTAGCCGGATGAAAGAGGGATTTCTTCCTATTTATAATGTCAAAAATCCTGTCATAATCACAGGGGATACCGCCAAGGTCTACCGGAATGACAACTTTTGTTTTCTCCGTGATGGCAGCCTCAAGAGCATCGTAATCCATCTCCAGACTGTCCTTCTGGACATCCACCAGAACGAGTCTTGCTCCCACATGGCAAACGACAGACGCAGAAGCTGTGTATGTATAAGCTGGAACGATTACCTCGTCTCCATCACCAATGCCAAGAATGCGGAGGACCGTCTCCGCACAGGCTGTATTGGAATTCAAACACACTGCCTTCGGCACACCAATCCACTCGGCAATTTTCTTCTCTAAGTTCTTAGTCCTTGGACCGGTCGTAATCCAGCCAGAGCGAAGTGCATTTGTTACCTCAGCGATTTCTGCTTCCGTAATATCTGGTGGTGAAAACGTTATGTTCATTTTTCCCATTGTTTCAACTCCTTCTTGTACCTCGAAATATTTGAATTGTTTTAATAGCTTTCAGGCTCATCCTGCTCCAGACATCCATCCTCTGTCATCCACTCCCAGATGATTTTTCTTTTTTCCGGGTGGGCGTCCAGATATTTTTTCATCTTCTCTCCGCACGGATGTTCTTTGCACTGTTCGTCTCCGTACAGAAACCAGTTGATGCCAATGTCAAATTCTTTCTCCAGATCGGCCAGGAAATATTCACTGATTTCCATTTCTCCATCCAGAAATTTGCTCACATCATATGAATGAAACAACTGTCTGTCACGACAGTATTCCCAGAATTCATATCCTCTGCTGGTGACAGTCTGATAAATTCGATCTGCCTGGATCTTGCGTTCTTTTACGAGTTTCTGATGCTCTTTCCGCCTTCTTGCTTCCTCTTCATCCACGATCTCGGGCATCAGCCTGCCATCCTCGTCTATCAGGAGGCGTCGCTGAACGGTGATGGTTCCCTGAAGGGCGCCCTGTGAGACTTCAATCTGTATACCTCTGGGAACGGCTCCTGTCACAGTGCCACTGTAGCCTTTAAATTTCCCGCGGATGACTTTGACCGTCTCTCCCAGCGCAGGCCGCTGTTCCGGCGGCAGCGTTCGCCAGGTGACTTTTTGTTTGTTCTTTTCTCTGCTTTCACGATTGCCATTCGTCATCGTTTTATTCGCACCCTTCTGTTTTCGGCTCTTCAGACCTGAACCTGTTCCTGTAATTCAGCGCACAAAAATAAGAGCCAGTCGTGGCTCTTATTTTTCTAAGCTTAATTCTTTTATCGCATATGATTCTTTCTGTCACACTACTTTTTCAAGGCCTTGCACGTTTTCCCACAAGTACCATCTTTGTACCTGCTCCCGGAATACGCGTCGGATTTCGCGATTGGGAATGGCCATGAGGTTCACCTCTGCTTTCCTGTCGTTTCTATCCCTTCTGCAAAGCCAGCTCATGGCTTACCGCCTTTTCGACAAAGCTATTTAAGCT
The DNA here is from genome assembly GCA_021202075.1 of Lachnospiraceae bacterium. GTDB lineage: Bacteria > Bacillota > Clostridia > Lachnospirales > Lachnospiraceae > Choladousia. Next base: position 30,335 of record JAJQDT010000005.1, read on the forward strand.
TATTTCATGTGCGGCGGCGAAAATAGCTGCATTCCTGTGCAATTCCGGCGAAATCCGAACATTAAAGCTTCCTTTGTAAGCTTTCTCAGGTGTCAGCCCTTCTTCTTTGCACAATTCCAAATAATCATCTACTGCAAAGTGAAAATCATCTATCAGGTCTTTTGCCGTCTGTCCCTCATAAGAAATCAGCGCACGAATACCCATAACCTTTCCATAGAAGACGCCATCCTCCTCAGAGAACTCTACGCTTCCTACATAACCTCTATAGCATATTGTATTGTTCACAGAAGTCCCTCCTCTTCTAATTTTTCAGTTAATTGTTTTACCTGATATTCCAGTAATTCTGGCGCTCGGTGAAATGGCGGTGATCCTCCGTGATTTCGCGGTATTCAGGTACCCGATTTCCACCGCCTTTTCACGGAGCGGTTCCAGCCTTCACAAATATCTCATATCATCTATATACTACAGTTTCCCTGACAGACATTCATTCATTAGTCGGAGGGACACCCCATCCCCTAAGTTTCTTCAGCATCTTTGCTCATTAGTGCCGCATCTGTTTCCATTCTCTCAAAAATCTCTTTTCTGATCTCCGGATGTTCTTTCATATACCTTATCATCGCATCACTTAGCGGATACTCCTTTGCTTTCTCATCGCCATACATAAGCCAGTCAGCTCCTATGCCAAGGCTCTCCTCTATTTTTTTCGCATAAAAGATGGTCAGCTTTTTTCTTCCGGCTATCACATCTCCCAGCATGGAGGCTGACGTGTGAGTCTGGCGGGCGAATTCCCTCTGCGATAACCCGCTTTCCTCATATGCCTGCCGCATCCTCTTCCTTCTCCGCTCTTCGCTTTCCTCCAGTACCAGTTCCCCGGCTCCCTCATCCCCGGTCAGCCATTCCATACTGACTCCGTATTCCTTACTTATCTTCCTGCACAGATCATCGCTAACTGCGTTTATGCCGTCCTCAACACGTTCAATCTGCTGGTACGAATATCCTATTTTGGCTCCAAATACCGTCCTTCCTAACCCGAGTTCTTCCCGCAGATACCTGATTTTACTCCCTTTTGAAATAGATTTTACTTCGATTTCACCCATGCTGCTTCCTCCTGCTTTATAATTCCATCATGCACCGCTTAATAGCGATTCCGCGGCGCATCTGCTGGCTCTTTGTTGATTCTACCCACTTTGGAATCATCAAAAGTCTGTCACCACCATTTATCCAAACAAGAACAGGAGGTAATCCATTATGACCAGTAAACCCGATCCCATCTCTCTGCTGGGGCTTTCACCTGAAGTAAAAATCCTCTCGGTGGAAGACTGCCCATCTCAAAACCGGATCACCCTGGATGTTGAGTTCGAACCGGAAGAACAGGTCTGCCCCAGATGCGGCTCACACCACTGCGTCCTCAAAGATACCGGGCAAACACGGGCCATCCGCCATCTTCCCTCTGCCGGCCGGTCTGTGTTCATCCGCTTCACGCCGCGGCGTTTCGCGTGTGAAGACTGCCGTGCCGTTTTTAAAGAGTCTGTCAGCTGGATCCATAAACGCCTGCAGATGACGGATGCCCTTTTCGCGGAGATCTCCCTCCGCCTGACGGAGAATGTCTCCATACGGAGCATCGCAAACCGGGAGTATGTGACCCCCTGCGTCGTGAAGGACGTCCTCGACCTGGCAGCCGCCGGAAAACCGGCGGAGCTTCCCGTTGCCCTTTGTATGTTCGATTTCCGGGCAAAAGTCGGTACCTGGGATTCCGATATCCACCACTGGGATTCATACGCATATCTCTGCGGGATCGCTGACGGCACCACCGGGGTATTGCTCGACATCCTGCCCGGGGCGGATATTGCCTGCCTTTCCGACTATTTTGGCAGCTATACCATCAGTCAGCTCAGCCGGGTCCGGCTTGTTATCTGCGGTATGAACGGCATCTTTATTTCTGTAGCCAGGAAGTTTTTCCCATCCGCTGTCACCGGCATTGAACCCTGCTGTATGTCCGGCTGCCTTAATGCTGCCATGGACCGGATCCGAATGCGTGCCTTAAGTAACCCGGCCGGGCAGGAACCCGGGCAGTCCGCGGAAAACCAGCTGTCCCTTAGGGAAACCGCCCGCTTTCTCAGAATCAGGCCATCCTCCGGGGAAATCCCGGTGCCGCACAATGCCAACGCCCAGGAACGTCTTTCCCGTGTGCTGGAGGTTTTTCCAGACATCAGCGAAATGTACACCCTTTTGACGGAATTCGGTGCCATCATAACCAGTGACTGGCCAGGCACCGTCCGCCAGGATCTTAATAAATGGCTGGAACACGCCTCCTCTTCCTCCGTCCCGGAGATCCGGGATGCAGCTTCCACAGTCCGGCACTGGCGCGGGTATCTCCTGGACGGGCTGGAATTCAGGGACCACTGTATCTGCTGCATGGAGCTCATGGGGACTATCCGGGCTTTCATGCGGGTCTCCGGCTGCTCACACAGCTTTGAGGCCATGCGGAACCGTCTGCTCCTTATCTGCGGCACGGTCCATCCTGCCAGCCCTGCCGGAGGCGGAAGAGGCTTCCACCCTTCTTGTGGAGGCGAGTCCTGAAATGCCTGCCAAAACCGTCAACCTGCTTGTAAGCCTCCCGCAGGAGCTCGACATTGGAAAACCAATAAAGCATGAACACAGCCTCGAACTGCCGGTGACGCCGCCAAAGGTTGTCCCCGTCTGCCCGCACTGCCATTCTGCCGGCTGCGTTTCCAAGGGGAGCGACGGGTTCCAGTCCATCCGGCATGTCCCCTCCGGGAACGTCGGCGTGTTCCTGACCTTCAAAAAGCAGCGCTTTTACTGCCCGGAATGCCGGGTGTCCTTTACTCACCACTACTCCTGGCAGCACCACCCACTGCCCATCACGGACGCCCTGTACCTCTCCATACTCAGCGACCTCTCACGACCGGTACCCATCCCGGATATCGCCGCGAAAAACTGCGTCACCGACAACATCGTCCGCGGAGTCCTGAAATCCATCGACATCCCCAGGTGCCCCGCCCTGCCGGAAATCGTCTGTGTCGACGACTTCCACGGCAACGCCGGCGTCTACAACCCCAAAAGGAAGAAGTGGGACGCCCCGGTGTTCCAGACCTGCGTCGTAGACGGGGCTTCGGGGAGGATCATCGACATCCTGCGCGATCGCAGCTCCGCAACTGTACAGGAATTCTTTCTGAGTTTCCCGGAAAGCCAGCGGAAGAATGTAAAATTCTACAGCTGCGATATGTCCGGCATCTACGCCGCTGCCGCCCGTAAGATCTTTCCAGACGCGGTCCTGTGCATCGATAAGTTCCATGTCGTCCAGTGGCTCAACCTGGCCGTCGACGCCGTCAGGCGCCGCCTCCAGAACGAGTTCCGGAACGACACAAAAAAATACCAGAAGCTGAAGGATTCCAGGCTCATGCTGCTTACAAAGGAGTGCAACCAGAGAGCCTACTGGGAGGCTTACGGTTACGAGGAAAAACTTGCGCGCCTTCAGACCCTGCTCGCCGAATTCCCGGACCTGTGCGAGGTATTTGACGCCCTGCACGAATACCATTTCTTCTGCAAGGCCGACACAGAACCCGTCCGCCGACTCAGGCTGACCGAATGGGTCAACAAGTATCTGTCATCAGATGTCGAGGAAGTCCGTAATGCCGCTAAAACCGTGCAGAACTGGAAAGAAAATATTTTGAACAGTTTCACTCACGGTATTACGAACGGTCCGGTGGAAGCCTTAAATAATCAGATCAAACGGCTGAAGAAAATCTCCTGCGGCGTCCATGACTTCGAAAGCTTCCGGAAGCGGATCCTTCTGTGCTTCGGAACCACCAGTTTTATCCGTAACCAGTACACCATCTTCGGCGAAAAACGCGCCAGTAAATCCAATAAGATATACATCAAAAAGGAGGAATTGAACCATGATTAACAATGTATCCCGTCACTTTGACCCCGATGATAATTTTTACGCCCATATCCCCCATGTCAGATGCTTGCATGGGGAGTGTCCCTGCAGCCACTCCCGCCTCTGCGATATCTGGACGGAATTCCAGGTCAGCCAGATCTCCCTCGGGGAATGCAATGAACTCCTGCACGGCAACTTGCTGGAGATAACACGCCTCAGAAGCTACACAGACTACCTGCAGAAGCTCCTTAAAAGCAACGGTATCGACCACGAGGATGAATTCCAGGCTTTAGATTCCAGGATGGATGAACCTGATCCAGAGGCATGAAGCAGAAGACAGCTTCCGGAACCCCCGGGCTTCTTCCCTCATAATATTCAGTTGTATTTTTAACTTCTCTTTGTCGGCCATCCTGCATCCGCAGGGTGGCTTCCTTCCCAGAAATGGCCAATAAAATAGAGCCATCAAAGGCCCTATCCAAAACCATCCGGCAATAAGCTGTCCGGTTGTAAAACTGTGACCGCAAACATATAGCTTACCATCCTTTTAACTATAGATTTATGGCATGGCTGCCACCTACTTGCTGACTGAACTGAATGCCAGAACCACTCCTGTTTCTGAAAAATCACGGGACAGGGGTGGCCTTCTATACCCTTCTTTTCCCCAATTTCTTACCAAAAGCCCGGAAAGCCAGTATTTACGCGGCCTGAGGCCGCTTTCCTACCGCCATTTCACGGAGCGCCGTAATTCTTTCCGCGGATGTGGCTTGTGAAGCAAAATAGGCGTCCTGCCGTCACAATAGGATTGCAAAGCCTCCTTATGGGCAATATACAATATACCACATCCCGAGGGAGATTGCAACTATTTTTAGTTGCAATCTCCCTCATTCGAGTTTTTACGGCTTCTCCCCAACCGGATGAAAGGTCGGCACGATTTTCTCGACCATCTCTACGATGTCTGGGTTGTTTTCGTAGCTCGCGTTTGCCAGCTCCTCCAGCTGCTTCAGGAATTCTTCGACCTCAAATGGGATCGGCTTTCCGATGTAGATCAGCTCGTTGTCGGTCTTTTTGATGCCCTCCTCTGCCATTAGCTTTTCTTCGTAGAGCTTCTCGCCGGGGCGCAGCCCGGTGTAGACAATTTTGATGTCTTCGTCCGGTTTGTAGCCGGACAGACGGATCAGGTTCCTCGCGAGGGTGTCGATTTTGACCGGTTCGCCCATGTCCAGAACGAAGATCTCGCCGCCCCAGGCGTAGGTACCGGCCTGAAGGACGAGAGATACCGCTTCTGGTATCGTCATGAAAAATCTTGTAATGTACGGATCTGTAACGGTGACCGGACCTCCGGCTTCGATCTGCGCCTTGAAGCGCGGGATGACAGAGCCGTTGCTGCCCAGCACGTTTCCGAAGCGGACGGCTACGAACTGTGTACCGGTGCGTTCTTTGTTTTTGATGCTCTCGATCTTTATTTTTCCGGAACTTCCGACAACTTCGCCCGCGGCGGCCTCTTCCCATCCTGCCGCCATATGGTCGACCGGGTCGTGCGCAGTCTGGCCGTCGATTACTTTGTCCCTGTGCGCGTGTATGAAGGGTAGCAAATCGATTCTGCCGCTCTTGCTGATGGCGTCCATACTTTGAATGACCATCTCGCAGAGGCGTTTGGAGGCGCCCATGATGTTGGTGGGATTCACTGCCTTGTCCGTGCTGATCAGGACAAAGCGCTGCGCCCCGTGGGTAAGCGCCGCGTAGGCGGTCTTATAGGTTCCGATCACATTATTTTTGATGGCTTCGTTCGGACTGTATTCCATCAGCGGCACGTGCTTGTGCGCAGCCGCATGGAAGACAATGTCCGGGTGATAGGTCTCAAATACCTGATTGATCCTCCTGCTGTCCCGGACGGAGCCGATCAGGACGTTCAGGTTCAGATCCGGATATTTGTCCCGCAGCTCCAGCTCAATCGCGTAGGTGGAATTTTCGTAAATGTCAAAGATGACCAGCCGCTCCGGCTTATGCCCCGCGATCTGCCGGCAGAGCTCGCTGCCAATGGAGCCGCCGCCTCCTGTGACCAGGATGGTCTTGCCCTGTATGTACTGAAAGATTTCCTGCATGTCTACCTTGATCGGTTCTCTTCCAAGCAGGTCTTCCACCGCGACGGATTTCAGGCGGCTGACCAGCACTTCGTCATTCGCCAGCTGATAAATGCCGGGCAGGCTTTTCATCCGGCATCCGGTCTCGTTGCAGATGTTCAGGATCTCTTTTTTGTCCTCCGCGTGTGCGGTCGGAATGCAAAAATAAATCTCCTCCACCCCATATGTTTTGACGATGTCCGGAATCTCGTCCCTGCCTCCGGCCACGGGCACACCCTCGATAAAGCGATTCCATTTATTTGGATTATCATCGATGATGCAGCACGGAATCACATTCATCTTGTCCGACTGCTGAAGCTCCCGCACCACAGACCGTCCGGCTGCGCCGCCGCCAATGATCATCACCTTTTTCGCCGGAGTTCCATTCCCGACGCTGCCGTTCTGTGCCAGTATCTGTGTGTAGAAACGGTAGGTAAACCGGATTCCCGCGACAAGAATCAGCTGCACGACCGCGCCCACTATGTAATAGGAAAACGGCATCCTCCTGAAGATAAGCGTGATGGCAACCGCGTGTGCCGCAGAAGCAGCCAAAGAAGAACACGCATACCGCAGCAGCTCGTTGAAGCCCGCGAAGCGCCAGATTCCCCGGTACATATGCGTGAACCAGAAGAAAAGAACCGAGGCGACCATGTAAAAAGGAATAAATTTAATATAGGAAAGTAAATAGGTCCTTGGGATCGTCGTGTACTGGAAATCAAAGCGCAGCCACAGTCCAAAGAAGTAGGAAAACGCGATGGCTACGGCGTCATACACCATCAGTCCGGCTGCTATGGCCTTCCAATGCTGAAATCCCTTTCTGCTGCCTGTATAATTGTATCTGCTATGAGTTTTATTGTGATTATCACTCATCTTAGTACCCCCCCCCGATTCGTCCCGGGCGGTTCTCCTTCAAATTTTCTCTGTATTTTATTGCACCATATCAGTTGTTCTATCTGCCGTTGCCAGGGCATGGCTTCGCCATACCGCTTTCTATAAAAGAGGCGGCTGACAATGTTTTTATGACGGCCGGCATGGGTCACGACGACGAAGCGATACGCTTCCCATATCCGGTGTCTTGTAAAGCCTTGTAAGTCTTGTAATACTTGTCCATTCGCGTCATCGCGTCCGGCATCCGCATCTGTTCTTCGCTTATGCGCCCATTCTTTTTGGCGCTGCCTGCTCCGGGTGCATTTCTTCTTCCAACGCGTCAATATTACTGATTAATTCGAAATCAGGGACGAAATCATAAATTTCCGTTATTTTCTTTTGACTGGCGGATAATGTCCGCACGATCTGCCGGACTCCCTGCGCTTCTGCATATTTTTTTGCAGTCTGATACATCTCTTTCCATTAAACAGATGCAAAAGAAGAAGGCAGTAAAATCCCTTAATACGGATGAATTCTACATCACAATGTTCTGTCTGTCAAGACATGAGACGGAAATTACCAGCTTTTCACCTCTTTGCTGCAACGTATTTTCTTGCATATGAACATAATAATTGAAAGAACTCTCCTCAAACTTTCCTCATAAAAGGTCAAATTCGCGGTCAGAATTTGACCTCTTTTTCCGTTCCATGCACAGATAAATTTATCCGGAATATGATTGCATTTTTCCCTGTTAATTGATATAGTGTAACCAGTTTCACTCTATAAAAGCCTGTTATAGACAGCAACTTTAAAAGTACAGATTACGTAACTGTGAAGGTGCTGATCAGTTACCGGATTACACGGTCATCCACAGAGTTTATTTAAGGAGATTTTTATGTCAGGAAAAACCGGATTTGGAAGAGTTTATCACGCTAAGAAAAGTTTTTTGACACTGCTGACCATGCTGCTGCTCTGCTTTTGTCTGTTCTCATCTGATTTGTCATGCGCAGTCGTTACGGCATCGGAGTCCACGGAGGCTGAAACGGAAGAATCCACGAAGGCGTCAACGGACGCCTCCGGTTCCGACGATTCTTCGGACGCATCCACGGATACCTCTTCCAGAGACTCTGCGGATGCTTCCTCTGACAGTTCCGATGCCACGGACAGTTCTACGGAGAATTCCTCTGACGGTTCTTCCGCAGACTCTGCGGATGGTTCCTCCGACACCTCCACCGAAGACTCTGCCATCTCGATCTCGAATATTCAGAAGGTTTCCGGCGGGAAGTTTGTCAAACGCAGCGGTCAGTATTATTACCGCCTGTCAGATGGCACCTACGCCATGAACTGCCTGTTGAAGATCAAGGGAAAAATTTACTATTTTTCAAAGACCGGCCGCCGTAAATATGGCTGGCAGGAGATTGATGGGGATTCTTATTACTTCGGCAAAAAATCCGAAGGCTATATGTACAAGAAGAAGTGGCTGACGTACGATGGCGACCGCTACTATCTGACCTCGGACGGCACTCCCGCGACAGGATGGAAGACAATCAACAGCAAGCGCTATTATTTTTCCAAAGCCGGAGTCGCCTGCCGGAGCAAAAAGACCATCGACGGGACGACTTATTATTTCAGCAGCAAGACCGGCGCCCTGCTCTATTCCGGGGCGAAGATTTCCATCTCAGCCGACTGTGCGGTGCTGATAAATGCGAAGACCGGGGAAATCCTTTATGATAAGAATGGGACAACGAAGCACGCCAATGCCAGCACGACAAAGATTATGACCTGTATTCTTGCGCTGGAAAACAGCAAGCTGAAGACAAAGGTGACGGCCTCTGCGAACGCCGCCGCCCAGGAGCCCACGAAGATTTACCTGCATCAGGGTGAAGTGTTTTACATGAAGGATCTGCTGTACGGCCTGATGCTCCCGTCGGGAAATGATGCGGCCGTGGCGATTGCGGAGCACATCAGCGGAAGCACGAAGGCGTTCGCGAAGCTGATGAATAAAAAGGCCAAAGAGATCGGCTGCACCTCGACGCATTTCGTGACGCCGAACGGTCTCGACGCCGGGCTGAACCATTACACGACCGCGCAGGATCTCGCGAAAATTGCAGCCTATGCCTACAAAAACAGCACCTTCCGCAAGATCATACGCACTCAGACCTACAGCTTCACCAGCTTAAGCGGCTACTCCTACTATCTGACGACGACCAACGCGCTGCTTGGCAACATGAGCGGCGTGACCGGGATGAAGACCGGTTATACCAATAAGGCCGGCTACTGCTTTGTCGGCAGCGTGAAGTCAAAGGGCGGCGATACCTACATCGCGGTCGTGCTCGGCGGCTCGACCAGCGAGTCACGCTGGAGTGACGCGAGAAAGCTGCTGAGCTACGCATATAAGCTGAAATGATGAAAACGAAAGTTCGTAACGCTTCTGCCATGGCAAAGCATATGCTACTGCCGCTTTATCCGTTAACAGATTAATTTTGAAACAAGGCTTTTGTGTCAAAATACATATTGCCAGCACACAGCAGTCAGCAGCTTATAGTAAAATACAGATAACAGATGCTCACAGCTTCCGGTAAATGGTAAGGACCATCGTCACGAAGCAGGCGAGTCCGCCGATGACGTTGGAGATGGGCTCGGCGAGCAGGACTCCGGCCACGCCGTCACTCATCAGGCGCGGCAGCAGGATGGTCAGAGGAAGCACGATCATGACCTTCCGGAACAGGGAGAAAAACACGGCCCGCCCGGATTTTCCCAGAGCTACATAGACGGACTGCCCGCAGAACTGGAACAGCATGAAGACAAAGCCTGCGAAATACAGGTGCACACAGCGGACGCCCTCTGTGAGCATCTGCTGGTTGTTCGTGAAAAGAGAAAGCAACGGCTTTGGAAACAAAATCAGAAGCAGCCAGGCGAGGATGGTGTAGCCGCCTCCAGCCAGCGTCATGAAGCGGATGCCCTGTTTGACGCGTTCCGGGCGTTTTGCGCCATAGTTGAATCCGATGACCGGCTGCGCGCCGCTCGTGATGCCGGACACCGGCAGCGTGAAGATTTCCCGGATGGAATTGAGCACCGTCATAATCCCGATGTACAGGTCGCCGCCGTAAATCCCGAGCATAGCGTTGCAGGCAATCTGCGCTACGCTGTTGGTCGCCGACATGATAAAGCCGGACATCCCCAGAGTGATGATCTTTTTGACCCGTTGGAAATCCAGTCGGAAGTATTTTCTCTGCAGCGTCAGTTCGGGTTTTTTCCCGGTCAGGAACCTCAGAACCCACAGGGCAGACACGATCTGGGAGAAGACCGTGGCTATCGCCGCGCCCCGGATTCCCATTCCGAATCCGAAGATCAGAATCGGATCCAGCACCAGGTTCAGGGCCGCGCCAAAGAAGGTCGTCAGCATCGCCATCCGCGGGAACCCCTGACAGGTGATAAAATTATTCAGGCCGTTTCCGAGCATGACAAATACCGTGCCGAGCAGATAAATCTGCAAATATTGATTGGCATACGGATATGTCTCATCGCTCGCGCCGAACAGGTAGAGCATCGGCCGTTTGATCAGATAGCAGAGCGCCATCAGAACGATCGATGTAAAAAACAGGAGCACCGCGCTGTTGCCGAGCAGCTTTTTGGCCTCTTCCTTCTGCCCCGCCCCTCTGGCGATCGAGCAGAGCGGCGCACCGCCCATGCCAAACAGATTCGTAAACGCAGCGATCAGCGATATAATCGGAAACACCAGCCCGATGCCAGTCAACGCGAGGCCGTCCGAATTCGGAATGTGTCCGATATAAATCCGATCCACGACATTGTACAAAAGCTGCAGGATCTGCGCCGCCATGAGCGGAATCGACTGCTCCAGGATGTGCCGTCCCACGCTGCCTTCCGCAAAGTCACTGCTCTCTCCGTCTGCTTTTATGATTTTCCTGTTATGAAGCATTCTCAATCATCTCTTATCTTATTTTCTAATCCAGATAAACCGGAACCAAACTTTTGCCATTTTCGTAAAAATCATTTAGAAGCGCCTGATCCAGATTCTCATGCAGAGATTTTCGCCGCAGTGGCTCATCCATCTAAAACCGGATGTTTTTCCACTGGTATCGCTCAAGGTTCACTCTGCCGTCCTCAAACACAATCCCCTCGGCCTCCAGCAAAGAGACCTGGCGGTTTTCTCCGCCAAACGCAAAGGCCTTCGACACCTCGCCAAACCGGTTCACGACGCGATAGCAGGGAATATGCTCCGGATCCGGGTTGACATGCAGCGCGTACCCAACCACGCGGGAGAGACGCCGGTTCCCGACCAGCGCCGCAATCTGCCCGTACGTGGCAACCTGCCCGTAAGGAATCTGTTTCACCACTTCATAGATTCTCTCAAATGTATTTCCGGAATTTACACTCATTTCTCTGCCTCTTATCTCACCAATCGCGAAGCGATTCTTTGTTGCGCGGCTTCATTATAGCACGAAGCAATCCTCTGTCAACCGCATAAAAATGATTGATTTTTTCGCAGATTCCCTTTATGATAGGTTCGTGTATTCGCCTTGCGCAGTACAAACACAGGCACGGATGGAACCAGGCTTCTGCTTCTGCATTTCCCTTGCCTGCACTAACAGCAGCTACTGTTTGCTGATTTTTCTAAAATAACAGAACGAGGACCGTTATGAATATTAAGCGCGCTAAAAATGAAATCAAAGATACCATTGAAGCGTATCTTTTGAAAGATGAATTCGGGGAGTATGTGATTCCGCAGATCCGGCAGCGTCCGGTGCTGCTGCTCGGCGCTCCCGGCATCGGGAAGACACAGATTATGGAGCAGATCGCCCACGAGTGCCGGATTGGGCTGGTGGCTTATACCATCACGCATCATACCCGACAGAGTGCGATCGGGCTGCCGTTTCTCTCGAAAATGGAGTTCGACGGGCAGGAATACACCGTCACCGAATATACCATGAGTGAGATTGTCGCGTCCATTTACAAAAAAATGGAGGTGACCGGGCTGCGGGAGGGGATTCTGTTTATCGATGAGATCAACTGTGTCTCGGAGACTCTGGCTCCGGCGATGCTGCAGTTTCTGCAGTGCAAGACCTTTGGCAGCCATGAAATCCCGCAGGGCTGGATCATCGTTGCAGCCGGAAATCCGCCCGAATACAACAAATCCGTCCGGGAATTCGACGTGGTGACGATGGATCGTGTGAAAAAGATTGAGGTGGAGCCGGATTATGCGGTGTGGAAGGAATACGCACTGAAGGAGCAGCTTCACTCCGCCGTAATTTCCTATCTCGACACGCGCCCGGGCAGCTTTTACAAGATGGAAACGACTGTGGACGGGCGCAAGTTTGTCACCCCGCGCGGCTGGGAGGATCTCTCCACCATGCTACGTGTCTATGAGTCCCTTGGAAAAGAGATGGACCGCGAGGTCGTGGTCCAGTATATCCAACATGAAATGATTGCGAAGGACTTTGCAAATTATCTGGAGCTGTATCAGAAATACCGGATGGATTATCAGCTGGACCGGGTGCTGAACGGCCAGATTGACGAGGTGCTTCTGAAAAAGGCCGCGCACGCGCCGTTCGACGAGCGCCTTGCTGTCGTCAGCCTGTTGCTCTCCCGCTGCCGTGAGGCCATTGCCGCTTATCTGCGAGAGGAAGAGGTCAATGCACTGCTGTATGAACAGTTGAAAATCTTAAAGGAGGATATCTTTACGGATTCGGAGTCTGACTCCGCAGACATGGAAGGTACGCCTGCTGACCCGGAAAAAATGTCCTCAGCTATCGCCAGGAAATCCGCAGCCGCCACAAAATATCCCGCGGACGAGGCAGGGGATTCCGCGAACGGAGTCCCGGAAGCAGCCAGGAAGAATGTCGGCCGCACCCGCGCTTACCGGGCACACGCCTGTCTGACCGACCAGATCGCACAGGTTTATGAGGAATATGAGCAAAAGAAAACGGCCGGGCTGCTCTCCCGTGTGGAGGACCGCCAATACCGTCAGGTGGCGGAAACACTGGAGTCTTATTACCAGTGCCTGAAGACCTCGGAGCTTCGGGAGCCGGAGGACGCGTTTGCCTGGATGAAGGGTCAGTTTGACCGGGCGCAGGACGCTCTGGATGCAAGTTTCGAGGAGGCGGGCAGCCTGCTGGAGCACGCCTTTGATTTCATCGAAGCCGCATTTGGCAGCGGGCAGGAAATGGTGGTTTTTATTACAAATCTGAATACGGACGAATTCTGCGTCCGCTTTCTGCGTCAGTATGACTGCGAGCGCTACTACCAGTACAACAAGGAGCTTCTTTTCGAAGAAAAAAGCCGCTCCATTGAGGCGCGGCTTGCGGAACTTGACATCTAGCGGAACCCCTCTGTTGAGCGGCAGATATTCCTGCGAAATCCTCATGTTCTATGTCTGGCTGCAGAGCAAACTATGCTTCGATGAGTTTAGAATTATCTGACTGAGTACACAGACCCGCTTTACACACGAATGTGATCCGTCGTCTCAGCGTTCATGGCAATCCGCCGGGCGCCGGAGCCGATGATCATCAGCCCATCGCCGTTATTCTGAATCACCCGAATCTCACTGCCCGGATGGATTTCCCAGCTTCTCAGCGCCTGATCCATCTCCTCCGGCAGTCCCAGCATCCACTTAATTGTACAGATGGCATTGTCCGGCATTTCGGTTAATGACTGCATTAAAAAGCCCCCTTTAGCGCCGCCCAAATGCGCAGCGTTTCTTTCATTGGCGCGCCTTCGTGCTTTTGCACGAACTTCTTCATGGCGCGGCATATCCTGCATCGGTTTTTGATGCCTCGTGTCATAAGGAATCCTCCGGCTTCGCCGACAATCCTTATGACATATTTCAGAATTATTGTATCAGGGAGGCCATTTGTTAGTCAACAGCAATCTTTTTCCGCTGTCTCTCATCTTTGTTATCGGCTCATAATCTCTATTCGTTTTCTCTTATTTTGGTCATCCGAACGCAACTGATATTTATTATAAACGGGAATATGCCCTCGCCGGGTGGCATCCCATGCTTCGCATGGGATATGCCTTGCCCGGTTCTGTGCATAGAAAATCCCCCACTGTAAACAACAGAGGGGATTTTGCTCTTTCCATCAGGCGGCCGGGCAGGTACAGCTGCCTTTAAAATATGCCTTTAAAATATGCCTTCACAATTCATCAGTGTCTCACTTGATCACATGGATCCAGCCTTCCGGCGCCTCGATGCGGCCCATCTGGATGCCGGTCAGCGTGTCGTACAGCTTCTTCGTCACCGGACCCATCTCTGTCATGCCGCTCGGCAGGCAGATCTCATTGCCATGATCCACGATCTTTCCGACCGGAGAAATCACAGCCGCCGTGCCGCACAGACCGCACTCAGCGAAATCCTTTACCTCATCAAAGAATACCTCTCGCTCTTCTACCTCCAGGCCAAGATAGTCCTTCGCCACAGTGACCAGGGAGCGGCGCGTGATTGACGGAAGAATGCTGTCAGACTTCGGCGTCACGACCTTATTGTCCTTCGTCACGAAGAGGAAGTTCGCGCCGCCGGTCTCCTCGACCTTCGTCCTTGTCGCCGGATCCAGATACATGTTCTCATCAAAGCCCTTCTTATGTGCATCGACAATCGCATACAGGCTCATCGCGTAATTCAGGCCTGCCTTGATATGGCCGGTCCCGTGCGGCGCTGCGCGGTCAAAATCAGAAACGCGGATGGTCAGCGGCTTCGCACCGCCTTTGAAATACGGGCCTACCGGGGTCGTAAACACGCGGAACTGGTACTCATCCGCCGGAGCCACACCGATCACCGAGCTGCTGCCGAAAATAAACGGGCGGACATAAAGCGTCGCGCCGGAGCCGTAGGGCGGAACATAAGCCTCGTTCGCATCCACGGTCTCGGAGACTGCCTGAATAAAACGCTCCTCCGGGAACACTGGAATCTCCAGACGCTCGCAGGAGGATTTCAGACGCGCGGCATTCAGATCCGGGCGAAACGTCACAATATGCCCATCCTCGGTCGTGTAAGCCTTCAATCCTTCAAAACAGGTCTGCGCATACTGCAGCACACCCGCGCACTCGCTGATGGCCACGGTCGCGTCTGAGATCAGCGCTCCATCGTCCCATGCGCCGTCCTTATAGTGTGAGACATACCGCTTGTCTGTCTCTACATAGCTAAATCCCAGATTTGCCCAGTCAATGTTCTTTTTCTCCATGATTTTTATCCTTCCTTCGTGTGATTTATAAAAGAAATTCTTTTTACATTGGTTTTAGTTTACGCTTGCGAAAGAAACATGTCAAGAGGTTATGACATTTGAATCCTGTTTTTATGGATTGTCCTTTTTATTACAGCTGTGATAAAATATATGATATACTGAACAGGCAAAAATGATGTATAGACAGAGACAGAAAGGACATTAAATGAGCATTCTTTATGACGAACAGACACGCGAACTGGCTTTTGCTGAGGTGGCGCAGGATATCCTGCGGGGCGCGCAGAATGAATTGTATCTGAATATGCGGTTTCTGGATGTGGCGCTTTCATCCCTGGCGCTTTTGCCGAACGGGCAGATTCGCCCGGCCGGAACGGATGGCGCCGTCTTTTATTTTCGTCCGGATTCTCTGGCGGAGCTGTTTCGCAAAGGGCGCGAGTCGGTGAACCGGCTTTATCTGCACAGCATCCTGCACTGTCTGTTTGCGCATTTGTGGGAGAATAATACTACCGAGGCGCTTTTAGCTCCACCCGGATATGTACCAGACGATCTTTCACGAGACGGTCAGCACTTTCATATTCGTTCCGTGTCAGATAACGCCAGCCATGATAAAAACGCTTCCCGCAAAAGCAGAGCTAAAGATGCAGAATACTGGAATCTCGCCTGTGACATTGCGGTCGAGTATGTCATTGACGGGCTCTATATCCGCGCCATCCACCGGCCGATGTCCACTTTGCGGCGGGGGCTGTATCGTGCACTCGAGGAAGACGCCGCAGCGCCTCTTTCCGTAAACATGAATCCTGATTCTACTGTCACGGGTTCTTCTGCCACAGGCTCCAACCACCCCGCTGCAGCTTTTGAGGATTCTGTACCGAATTGCAGTGTTCAAAACACTTCGGATCCGATTTTGCAGAATGTCTCAGGAAACAGCGCATCTTCCGGCAATCGCCCCGCGCTGACTGCCCAGCGCATTTACCATTATCTCTGCCGGGTTCACCCGGTACAGGCCAGGCTTGATCAGCTGAAATGGGAGTTTACCGTGGACGACCACAGCCGCTGGGAACAGAATTTGGCGGCGCATCCCAACACGCCGGATACCCAAATGAAGAACAACTCCCAAAGGGAAGCTGACAGCAAAGAGGCCAACGATATGGGCAGTGCCCCGAATTTGGCAATTTTTGCGCCAAATCAGGCACAAAGCAATTCGCAAAAGGACACACGCCGGGAGCAGGAGCAGCGAAAACCCGACGCTTCTGACGCGCAGAAGAAGTGGGAGGATATCCGCGACCGGATGCAGACGGAGCTCGAAACCTTCGGCAAAAATAATTCCGATGATGTGAAAGCTCTGGAGGAACAGATTTGTGCCGTGAACCGAAAGCGCTACGACTATCGCGACTTTCTGCGGAAATTTTCCGTTCTGAAGGAAGAAATGCAGGTAGACGTCGACTCGTTTGACTACATTTATTATCATTATGGCATGGACTTCTATGGAAATATGCCGCTAATCGAGCCGCTCGAGACGAAGGAAGTCAAAAAAATCGAGGATTTTGTGATCGTGCTGGACACGTCCATGTCCTGCCAGGGCGATCTGCTGCTTCATTTTCTGGAGGAAACCTACAGCATTTTAAGCGAATCCGAAAGTTTCTTCCGGAAAATCCATATCCACATCCTGCAGTGCGACGACCGGGTGCAGGAGGATGTGCTGATTACGAATCAAAAAGAAATGCAAGAATACCTCGAACATTTCACCGTGAGGGGATTCGGCGGAACCGATTTCCGGCCGCCATTTGCACGTGTCAGTGAGCTGATGCGCAGGCAGTGCTTTACAAAGCTGCGCGGGCTGATCTATTTTACCGACGGCTATGGTACCTTCCCGGTCAAAAAGCCGCCCTACGACACCGCATTCGTCTTTTTGCGGGAGGACTACCAGGACGTGGACGTACCGCCATGGGCCATCAAACTGATCATAGATGAAGAAGAACTGCAAAGCTTTTCTTGAACAATCTCCAGACGACTCAATATGGGGGTTATAAAATCCATATGCTTATGATATGATTCGAGCGACAAAAGCCTGTTTTCTAAGAATCGGACACAATACATGGTAATATTCATATGCAATCGAATACCATATGTAGTGCCCATCGATTGGAAAATGACCTTTTGTCGGGCAAATCATGATATAGAGAACACAGACAAAGGAAAACAGGAAACATATGTACGAAAGCCCAGAGTGCTGGCACACTCTGGGCTTTCTATCATTAATTAATGTACTCTCATATCCCCCACAAAAAACAGCGCAACAGTCCCCGGACCGGTATGGCTGCCGATGGTTGTGCCAATGTCGTTGATCTGCACGGGCTCCGCCAGATTCGGAAACGCTGCCTCTACCAGATCCGCGACCGACCGGGCGTCTTCATAGCATGCGGAATGGCACATATAGCATTTCCCATTGTAGTCCATTCCGTCTTTGGCATGCTCTTTCATCCGTTCCACGATTTTGCGGATGACCGCTCGCTTGCCCCGGATATTATTGCGCGGAATCAGTTTTCCCTCATCATCCACATTCAAAAGCGGGCAGATATTCAGCATGTTGCCAATGAACCCGGACGTCTTCGAGACGCGTCCTCCCTTGATGTAAAAGGTCAGGTCGGTTGAAAAGAACCAGTGATGGATGGTCAGCCGGTTAGCCAGTGTCCAGTCATACAGCTCCTCCAGCGGCGCACCGGCATCGCGTTTATCGGCAAGCAGCTCCATGAGCAGCCCGTAGCCCGAAGACGCGCCGAGAGAATCTGCCACCAGAAGCTTCCGATCCGGAAACTCCTCCAGCAGCATATCACGCGCGATGCAGGCCGAATTATAAGTGCCCGAAATACCGCTGGAAAGACTGACATGCAGAATATCCAGCCCCTGCTCCAGAAACGGGCGGAAATAGTTCAGGAACTCCTCTACATTGATCTGCGACGTTTTCGTCTGGGCGCCCTCCTGCATTTTCCGATAGAATACGTCAAACGGCATTGACTGCCCCAGATCGTCAAAATACTCTTTCCCGTCCAGTGAATAGTGCATGCAGACGTAACGAATATCCCGCCCATCCAGATGCTCCTTCGTCAAATCAACCGTCGAACAGCAGCTCAATACATAATTCTGACCCATTGTTTTTCCTCCCTCAAAAATCCGAAATCTGTTAAATATCCGTACCCGCCTGCGTGCATGAACGAAGACCGCGCCCCCTCACCAAATCAATTTTTATTGCGCGGCTTCTATAGTCTCAACCATGCCAATACGCAAAAACATCCAGCTACATTTATCACGTAATTTTTGTGTTCTGTGATATAGTTTTTAAAACCATATCTCATGTTTATATCGATTTTACGACCTGCATTCCTGTTTGTCAAGAGCATTTGTTCCGTATCCGGTCAACTCCAGAAACCATTTGTTTTGCATTGAATCAATTCCAGGCATGTCTGGCAGAATCATTCATTCTACAATTCCAGCCGTCTCCTTCGCTTCGGTACCGGTTCATTTTTTCGCTGGAAATCCATGATCAGGCTCTGTGAAAGCGGATCATTTTGCCGTACCGCGCAGGTGGACAGAGAGACCAGAAGCGTCTCTGAATTATTCCGGTCGGCGAACCGCTCCAGATACCACTGCAGTCCTTCGGTATCCCTGTTTTTAAGAAAATGCTTTCCAAACATGAGAAGGTGAGATTGTATATAATTCTCATAGTTCGTTCTGGCCTCCGGATCCAGCCAATACGGATCACGCAGCCGCGCAAGAACCAGTTCCGTCAACAGGTTCTCGTTTTCCTGTGCCAGTGCATAAGGAAACAGGCTGTCATACAATGCAAAGTCAAACCTTCTGTTCTGGAAACAGTTGCGGTAGCGGATGCCCGTGCCATGAACATGGGTCTCCAGAATGCGGGCGGGGGTATTCTCCACGCCTTCTTCATAAAATTCCGGAAAAACCAGACGGGCGGTACATACAGTATTGGAAAAAAATTCGACGGTCAGCTCCTCCGGCAGCTCATCGAGCACCTGCTTCAGACCGGTCGCAGCGTCCGGCTCCGCATTCAGGCAAATCTCTTTTACTTGGCGGCATCCGTTAAACACACCGCTTCCCCAATCGTTCAGATCACCTGAAAATTCCAGTCGGCGCAGATGGCCGCAATTATAAAAGCAGTACCGCCCCACGCGGCGAAGTGTCGACGGGAGAATAAGCTCCTCCAGCCGGTCGCCGCACATTTCTGTTCTTTTGGCTGTTCCATGCGGAAACAGATGAACGCTTCCATCCAAAAGCCCGTCCGCAATCGCATTTTCATCCATATGCGCAGAGAACACATAGGGCGCAAGCTCCCGCACGGGCAGCCCGTCCATCTGTTCCGGTACCACAACCCTGCCGTCACGCGAAAAACAGCGCAGGATCACTGCGCCGTCTCCTTTTTTTTCATATGCAAATGTCTGAAAATCCCAATTCTCCACAATCAGTCTCCCACATTACATTTCCGTGCATTCCACGCTGCATGTAAGAAACAGCGCTCCGGGTGGTTGTAAATAAAATAAACGATGAAAGTTGTTTTACTGTCAAAACGCAATCACAATTGTAATTCAGATTGTATATGACAAGAATTCGAAAATGGCCTGCAAAACCCAGCGATTTCCAATTACACATGCGTCAGCACAAAGATATCATAAATCGCCCGGATGGCGCGTTCGAAGTCGTCATCTCTTACGCCGATGATGATATTCAGCTCACTGGAGCCCTGGTCGATCATCTTGACATTGATGTTTGCGTGGGCAAGGGCGGAAAAAATCCTGCCGGCGGTGCCGCGCATCGCGCGCATCCCGCGACCCACAACGGCGATCAGCGCGAGGTCGGACTCGAGGTCGAGCATGTCCGGATTGACCGCGCGGTGAAGGCCTGAGATGACGCTCTGCTCTTTTTCCATAAACTCACTCTGGTGAATGATCACGGAAAAGGTGTCGATCCCGGACGGCACATGCTCGAATGAAATGCCGTTCTCCTCAAATACCTGCAGCACCTTGCGGCCAAAGCCAATCTCGGAGTTCATCTGGTCTTTTTCAATCGTGACCGCGCAGAAGCCTTTTTTCCCGGCTATGCCTGTGATAGTATAATTCGGCTGACGGCAGGTGTTTTCCACAATCAGGGTACCCGGATCCTGCGGGCGGTTCGTGTTCCGGATGTTGACCGGAATGCCCTCTTTGCGCAGCGGGAAAATCGCATCCGCATGCAGCACGGTCGCACCCATGTAGGAGAGCTCGCGCAGCTCCCGGTACGTGATCGTCTCAATCGTCGCCGGATCATTTACAATCTTCGGGTCGCAGAGCAGAAAACCGGAGACGTCCGTCCAGTTCTCATAGAGATCCGCGTGTACCGCGCGCGCCACGATCGAGCCGGTAATATCAGAGCCGCCGCGGGAAAACGTCTTAATGCTTCCGTCCGGCATCGCGCCATAAAAACCGGGAATGACCGCCGTCTGCATGCCCTCAAGCCGTGCTTTCATAACATCATTGGTCTTCTCCGGATCAAAAACGCCGTCTTCGTCAAAGCAGACCACCTCGGCCGCGTCCACAAACGGGAATTCCAGATAAGCGGACATAACAAGCCCATTGAGATACTCGCCGCGCGAAGCCGCGTAGTCGCTGCCCGCCTGCTCCTCAAACCGTTCCCTGATCGTCTCGAACTCTCCGGTCAGATCCAGCTCCAGCCCAAGGCCGTCAATGATCTCCTGATACCGCGCCGCGATTGCCGCTATCTTCTGGCTGATATCCTGCCGTCCTGCCGCATGATAACAGTCATACAGCATATCCGTCACCTTCACATCACCCGAAAAGCGCTTGCCCGGCGCTGACGGCACCACATACCTGCGTTCCTTCTCCGCATGGATAATCGCCCCGACCTTGCGGAACTGCTCCGCACTCGCCAGAGAGCTGCCGCCAAACTTCACTACCTTTTTCATTGTGAAACATCCTCCAATTCCTGTCCTGCATCGTTTACGGTGCAGGACGCAGGCAATGTTCCGATTCACAAAGTGAATCGAGAACGGTACCGATTTTTTATTGCGCGGCTCTCCTTACTTATCTTAATCTGTCAAACAATGCCGCAATCATCCTGCCGCGCAGCTCAACTTACATCTTATTTTGCAAGCACTGCGAACCGCTGAATGCATCATGTCATCTGGAGAGCTTACAATTCTATCACATCACTCATCCCATAATATCCGGCCGGTTTTCCGGCAAGAAAAGCCGCCGCCTGCACAGCGCCTTTCGCAAAAATGCTTCGCGAATACGCGGTGTGTTTAAATTCAATCACCTCATCGAGCCCCGCGAAAATAATCTCGTGCTCCCCGACAATCGTGCCGCCGCGAACCGCGCTAATACCGATTTCGGACTTGTCGCGGCGTCTCTTCTCCTGGCTGCGGTCGTATGTGTATTCATACGCACCATCCATCGCCTCATTGATGCTGTCCGCCAGCGCGATCGCGGTGCCACTCGGCGCATCCAGCTTGCGATTGTGGTGTTTTTCCACGATTTCCACATCAAACCCCGCCGGGGCAAGCACCTTCGCGGCTTCCTTAATCAATGCCTGCAAAAGATTGATGCCCATGGACATATTCGCAGACTTCAGGATCGCCACCTTTTCGGACGCAGCCGTGATCGCATCCAGCTGTTCCTGCGTGTAGCCCGTCGTGCAGAGCACCGCCGGCACCAGCTTTTCCACACAGTAAGCAAGCAGGCCGTCCAGAGCCTTCACAGACGAAAAATCAATCACAACATCCGCTTCCACGTCACAGTCCGCAGGGGAAGCAAATACCGGATATGGGCGGTCGCCGGAATCGTACACATCAAAACCGGCCACGATCTCCATGCCCTCCTGTTCCGCTACA
Organism: Lachnospiraceae bacterium; assembly: GCA_021202075.1. Lineage (GTDB taxonomy): Bacteria > Bacillota > Clostridia > Lachnospirales > Lachnospiraceae > Choladousia. The sequence goes on from JAJQDT010000005.1 coordinate 52,325, forward strand.
ATATCGGTCACCACGCGCCCCATATGGCCGCAGCAGCCGCTCATAATGACTCTTACCATTATCGATCCCTCTTAACTGTCTTCTATTTCTTATCCTGCATAGTTTTCTTCCGACAGGCTACGCGCATTCTTTTTCCGGTAAACTCCGCATCATTTTCCTCCGGCAGGCTCCCGCCCGTTCTGGTTCTGGAAAAATCCGCATCCATTTTCTTCCGGCAGGCTCCCGCCCGTTCTGGTTCCGAGAGGCCTGCATATATTCTGCTTCGGGCAGCCGGATTACAACAGCCCGTACTCCTTCATCGCCTTCTCAAGCCGTGCTGCGTTCGTTTCTTCCATCTCAAAAAGCGGCGCGCGCAGCGGGCCGGCCTCCATGCCCATCAGATTCAGCGCCTTTTTGACCGGAATCGGATTCACCTCGCAGAAAAGAGCCTCAATCAGATCCAGTGCCCTAAGCTGCAGCTCGCAGCTCTTCTTTATATCACCCTCGAAGAACGCTTCCGTAATGTCGTGCGTCTGGCGCGGCGCGATATTGGACAGAACCGAGATCACGCCGATACCGCCCAGGGACATAATCGGTACAATCTCCGCGTCATTGCCGGAATACAGATCCACCTGACCGCCCGCCAGGCTCATCAGCTTCGCAATCTGCTCAATGTTCGCGGATGCTTCCTTTACGCCGACGATGTTTTCCACATTCTTCGCCAGCCATGCCACCGTCTCCGGCAAAACGTTGCAGCCGGTGCGGCTCGGCACGTTGTAAAGAATAATCGGCAGCGATACAGATGCCGCGATTTTCGAATAATGCTGCTTCAGGCCGTTCTGCGTCGCCTTATTGTAATACGGGCTCACCAGCAGCAGGCCGTCCACACCCATCTTCTCTGCCTCTGTCGAGAGATAAATCGCGGTCTCCGTTGAATTCGACCCGGTGCCCGCAATGACCGGAATGCGCTTCGCCGTCTTCTCCGTCACATAGCGGATGACGTCCAGATGCTCCTCATGCGAAAGTGTGGAAGACTCGCCGGTCGTGCCGCATACGATAATCGCATCCGTGCCGCCCGCAATCTGCATCTCCACGAGCTCGCCCATCTTCTCATAATTGACCGTGCCGTCCTCGTGCATCGGTGTAACAATCGCGACTCCCGCTCCCTTAAAAATAGCCATATTCCATCCTCCTGTCCTGGAAATATTATACATAGCAAAGGGACTGGCGAGCAGTCCCAAAGAATTCGCATTTCATCCTTCAAGATAGCTCTCCATCGCCCTGCGATGACAGTCATATGGTTCTTCACCATATGCCCAGAAAAACGGTCTCAGGCGGCCGCTCTCCTTCGGCGTGTTTCCCTTTCCACAATCTTCCACTGCGCCTGAACGCATCCGACTCTGTACTGATGAACCACGCAACCTCTATCTGCATTTGGAACCTGCTGCAAGATAACTGATGCATCCTGCAGCCGTTCCTACCTTTGTCCAACTATAGCACTCGTAAAATGGAATGTCAATGTTATTTCCCATTGTTTTTCTGAAATGCCGCATATCACCATACAATATCCGATGCACATTCGCAATATTTGCAATCATGCAAAGTGCAAATGAAATGGAGCGTTACAGGCGAAAAATACAGATCATTTTTATCTGACAAAAGGAAACAAAGCGTCAGTCTTTGACGCTTAAAATCTGCAGGGCCGCGTATGCCGCCTCCAGATAGGGATTCTCCGCCTGTGCGAACGCGCCTGCTTCCGTCAGCTCGGACAGCTTCGGATCAACCGGCATTTTTCCGGCGACGAGAATGCCCATCTCCTTTGCCGCCTCTTCAATCCGGCTCTCACCAAATACCGGGATTTTCTTTCCGCAGTCCGGACAGACAAGATAGCTGTAGTTTTCGATCAGGCCAAGCACCGGGATGTTCATCGCGTCCGCCATGTTATAGGCCTTTTTCACGATCATCTTCACCAGATCCTGCGGCGTGGTCACGACGAAAATGCCATCGACCGGGAGCGACTGAAATACGGTCAGCGGCACATCTCCGGTTCCGGGAGGCATGTCCACGAGCAGATAATCCAGCTCGCCCCAGATAACGTCATGCCAGAACTGCTTCACCAGCCCGGCCAGGATCGGCCCGCGCCAGATGACGGGATCCTCCGGATTGGAAAGCAGCAGGTTGATGGAGATCACCTTTATATCATTGTCCGTCAGCCGCGGATAGATTCCCGCATCGTCCGCCTCGGCCAGTCCGGTCATGCCATACATTCTCGGGATCGACGGCCCTGTGATGTCCGCATCCATTATCCCGACCCGGTAGCCCTTTGACGCCAGCAGATTCGCCAGCGACGCGGTCACCATCGACTTGCCGACGCCGCCCTTTCCGCTCACGACGCCAATCACGTGTTTCACATCTGAATATGCATTCATCTCCTCCTGCATACTCTCCGGCTGCCCGCCATTCGCGCTCGGGCACCCCTCACAGCTCTCTCTGTCGCAGCTGGCCGCGCTGCTGCATGTTGAATCCGCCATTTTTCCATTCCTCCTACTCATATATAATAGTAGCCGCACAATAAATAATCGGTACCGTTCTCGCCTTCTTAAATTGAGTCGTCCTTTGGATTTTATACTTCACTCTTCATTTAACTCCTCAAACAAAGCTTCTACACTGTCAAACCTCCTGGCATCCGGGTCATTAATCATCTGATCTCCTTCCTCCATGGCTGCAAGAGTAATCGAATTCAGATTGTTATACTTGTATCTGCCCTGACGGTCATAGTCATTCTCTTTTCGCATATTTCCTGTCCATATCCTGACGTTCTTTTATCGTTTTTTCATTATATGCGTTTTTATGCCCATTGTAAATACATTGCAGAATAATTTCGTAAATTACCCATTATCTACAGCCAATGGGCTTGCAGTCGACCTGTTTCAAAAATCCGCCCCATCCTCTTCAAGCAGCCGCCGCAAATACCGCGCAACGACCCGCGCAAAGCCCGAAGTATCGCGAATATAGGTAAAATCCTTTCCGAAGATTTTTTTTTCCGCCGCCAGCTCCGATTCCTTTCCGGTAAACACACCAAGCACACAGACACCGGCGCCGCGCAGCTTTCTCACCTCGAAGGCCGTATCCTGCACCGCGTAATCGCCATAATAAGGGCGGGGATTGCGGCTGTTCGGACGATTGACGATGATGTCATTCGGCTTTCCGTCGCTGAGCACGATGAGAATCTTTCCTTCCTCTTCCCGCCGCAAAAGCGAGTCGCCCGCTGCCCGGATGGCCAGACCGTCCCGGTTGTTCGAGGAAGCGACAAAATTCAAAAGCTTCCGGTTATCCTTGCGCGGCGCATCGTACGTGCGAAACCGCTGCAGCACGGTATAATCCCAAAAAGTACAGAAGCTTGTGATCTGCAGCGGAATCCGATTGGCCAGGAGCGCCTCTGCCAGAATAAAAGCCTGCATCGCGACGTCGCCCTGCCGGTCGCGCTGAGAGCCGCTCGCGTCAATCAGAATATCCACGGCAAACTCTGCATTGCTGCGGCGCTGCATCTTCGTAAACAGCCGCCCGGGAGGATCCTTTCTCTCGATCTGCCACAGCCGCCGCGGAACAATCGAGCCCGCGTACGAATCCTGCCATTCCGGCTCGCTGCGCCGGTTCAGGGAGCGCCTCAGTTCATCCGAGAGCTGTTCGACATTGCGGGCGATCAGATGCTGGTGGTTCCGAAAATGCACCCTGTTCTTTTCCGCATACCGTTTCGCTTTCACGTATTGCGCGTTGGAGAGGACCGGATTCTCCAGAATCCCCTCGGTATCGTACAGGCTGCAGTCCGCGTGCGCCCCGCGGCAGAGCCTTAAGTTTTTCTGCTCCTGCTCTCTCTTTGTCAGGTACGACCGGCCATAATTCAGTTCCATATAGGAGTGCATTTTTTCAGCCGATTCTTCATCAATCAGGATGACCTTTCGCTTCGCCTTCGGCGGCTGCTCCGGCTCCTCGTCCGGCTCCTCCCGCAGCGTCGTGACCATCTGATTCATCTGATTAAAATACTGCTCCAGCAAATCCTCCGAAATCTCTTCTTTGAGAAAATCACTCCAGTCAAACTCCTGCAAATCCTCGAGCGTCACAGAAAGAACCTGCTCCAGGCTGCCATGCTTTCGCTCAAAAGATTTATCAATCAGGGTATTATACAGGGTATCCACCGTGCGGATGATTCCCATGGAAACTGCCGCCCTGTCATCTCCGCTATTCTCAAAACTCCGGTTATCTCTGGCAGTTCCTCCTTCTGCGCATTCTTCCCGAATGCTCCGGCCGTCCCGGACGCTTCCTTCATCTGCGCTTTCTTCCTGAATGCTCCGGCCGTCCCGGGCGCTTCCTTCATCTGCGCTTTCTTCCTGAATGCTCCGGCCGTCCCAGACGTTTCCGCTGTCTGCGCCTTCACTCTGAATATTCTCCAACGTCCGGATCCGCTGCACGCTCTCCCGTATCTGCTTTTCGCCGCCGCAGTCCCCGTACAGGCTGTACTTCATCCACGCGATTTTCACCCGCCCAGGCAGCGTGGCGCTCATTTTGTGAAACGAATGCTCCAGCAGATCCGAAAACGCCTTTTTGCGCAACTCGGGCACGCCCGGGCGCTCCGCCGCCACCGGCCGCCAGACGGCAGCGTCTACGCAGAGCTGGGCGAGCTCCGCCAGCGGCCGCTCATCCGCCCCCAGGTAAACCTTTTTCACCAGATAAAGTGCGAATGCGTTTTTGTCAAAAAAACGCGCGAATGCGCCCTGCTTGACTGCGTCATACAGGGAAATATACTTCGAGCGCCCGTATGATTCCGCATCCAGCTTCGTATCCAGCGCGTAGTCTCCGCTGACGGTCCACATCAGGTTGCGGAGCCGGTTCTCTATATCTATGTCTGTCCGGAAATCCGTCTCGTCATATGTCACAAAAATTCCTCCGCATTTCCTGAAAAACCATGCCTTCATAAGAAACGATTATGTGCTTCGTAATTCCATGTAATTTCATGTGATTCCATGTGATTCCAATCGCTCTTTTCACCGCTCGCATGACGCGGAAGCTTCAACGTTCTTCGTTTTCTTCGGTCGATGCCAGGGAACTGTCGCGAAATATCTTATTCTTCCTGCGCCGCCTAATATGCAGTTAGCAAGCGATAAAATACTCGGTGTAGCCGGACGAACATCCGGCAGATAATCAACTGTGCAGAAATACATCCCCCGGCGTCCAGCTTTCCGGAATCCTCGTCATCACAATGTCCTCTGCCAGCTCCCGCTCGAACAGGTCAAATGTCTTGTTCACAATCCCCATCCGCACCGCGAGCCTCGGGGCGAGCCCGGCGCGCACCGTCTTCAGTGCGCCGATCAGCCCTCGCAGATCCAGCGGCTTCGTGGAGATCTCATTGTTATTCGCTTTCGCCTGCAGATCCAGAAACAGGCCGCAGATCTGCCGCAGTCCTTCTTCTGTGAAGTCCGGAAAGATCTCCGTCAGAATAAAATGCAGCGATTCTTCGGTCACCGGCGGCATCTCAATCACCAGAAAGCGCGATACCAATGCCTCGTTCAGTTCTCTTGTTCCCGCATATCCATAGTTCATGGTTCCGATGAAGCGTGTCGCGTCGTGAAGCCGGATCTTTTCATATCCCGGCACATCCAGAATCCGGCGGTAGTCCAGCGCCGCATGGAGGACGGAGACCGCGTCATTTTTCGCCATATTGATTTCGTCAAAAATGCCAAACCCGCCGTTCACCGCGCAGTCATAGACCGGACCGGTGCGCAGCTGCACCTCATTGTTGCGGAACGTATCCGTGCCGATCAGCGCGCTGCTGTCCATATTGACATGAAACGAAATATTCCAGGAAGGCCGTCCAAAGACCCAGGCCAGATTCTCCGCCAACACATTTTTACCGGTCGCCTTCGTGCCGGTCAGCAGAATATTTTCCCCCTGCAAAAGGGCCGAAGCCGCCATCTCAAACGTCTCCCGCCCATAATATGGCAGAGCCGGCGGTACGATACGCTCCCGCACAGCAGCGCCGCCCAAACGCGCAGCGTTTCTCTTATTGGCGGCGCGTTCTGCCGCCGAGCGGATGCGAGGGGGCGTTTCCGCAGCAGCGCCATCTTCCTCCAAATACCGGTTTCGAAATTCGATGATTGCATCCAAAAGTGCGGGATTCACGCCCTGATCCCGCAAAGCCTGGAAAATACGATCCATTGATAAGTTCTCCCTCTATGCTATCTGGTTCTAATGACAGTAAAATAACCTACACGCGCCGCCGGTCGATGACTCTGGAGATAAACATCCCGATCATCTGGATGAGCTGCGCCAGAATGACCAGCAGCACGACCGTCACCATCAGAACCTTCGGCTGCCAGCGCTGATAGCCATAGCGCAAGGCAATATCTCCGAGACCGCCGCCCGCACAGGCGCCGGACATTGCGGAATATCCGAGGATCGTCGTCATCGCAATCGTCGCGTTCACGACCAGAGACGTGCGCCCCTCCGGAATCAGCACCTTGCGGATGATCTCCCACACGCTCGCTCCCATACTCTGCGCCGCCTCGATCACGCCGCGGTCCACCTCCTTCAGAGAGGACTCCACCATGCGGGCAATGTAAGGCGCAGCCGCCACGGTAAGCGGTACAATGGTCGCCGTGGCGCCGTAGCTTTTCCCGACGATCAGCCTTGTCAGCGGCCGAATCGTGATCATCAGAATCAGGAACGGCACACTCCGCAGCAGATTTGTGATCACATCCAGTATTTTATAGACAAGCGGGTTCTGTTTGATCCCGTCCGCACCGGTCACCGTCAGCACGACCCCCAGCGGCAGACCGATAATGTACCCAAACAGTGTAGACATGCAGGTCATCCACATCGTCTCGCCGACACCCTCGATAATCATTGTGATTGTTTTGCTATCCAACATAATTTACATTCCTCCGAATCGGACAGATTCGCGCGTATCCACAATGCATTTTGCGGCTGCTTTCCTATATGTCCGCCATCGGGTTTTGATGGCGGATGCAGGCCACGCCATTGTGCGCAGCACAATTTACAGTTGGCGTGGCTCTCCTATCCTACGTAATTCTCCAGCTCCTCCACCGACAGTCTGGCATTTTTCAGCCATGCGATCATTTTCTCGCCCAGCAGCTCATCCTCGGGCAGCTGCAGCACCATCTCTCCTTTCGCGACACCGTTCAGATTCCGTGTGTTCGCGTAAAGGATGTTAACCGGCGACTTAAACGCCAACACCATATTGCCGATGACCGGCTCAAAGGAAGAATTCTCGGAGAAGACTATGCGCACGCACTTTTTCCCTTTCATCTCCGTGACGTTCTCATAGCCCTGATAGATCAGGCGCTTTGCCTCCTTCGACTTCGGAGCAAGGAAGATTTCCTCCGTCGTGCCATGCTCCACCAGATTTCCCTGGTCGATGATAGCCACGTGCGTGCAGATTTCCTGCACGACCGCCATCTCATGCGTGATGACCACGATGGTGATGCCATACTCCCGGTTGATCTCCTTCAAAAGCTGAAGGATCGACTTCGTGGTCTGCGGATCAAGGGCACTCGTCGCCTCATCGCAGAGAAGGATTTTCGGATCCGACGCCAGCACGCGGGCAATCGCCACGCGCTGCTTCTGACCGCCGGAGAGCTGCGCCGGGTATGCGTTCACCTTCTCCTCCAGGCCAACGATTTTCAAATAGTCCAGCGCCTTCTTCCGCGCCTCAGTCTTTTTCACGCCTGCAATCTCCATCGGAAAACACACGTTATCCAGCACACTCCGCTGCATCAGCAAATTGAAATGCTGGAAAATCATGCCGATATCCTTGCGCATCTCCCTCAGCGCCCTGTCAGACAGCGCCGACAGATCCTGACCGTCGATAAAGACTGTCCCGGCAGTCGGCCGCTCCAGGAAATTCAGGCAGCGCACCAGTGTGCTCTTGTCGGCGCCGGACATGCCGATAATCCCGTAAATGTCGCCCTTGTAAATATCCAGGCTGACATTTTTGAGCGCATGCACTTCCGTATTCTTCTGCCGGAACTCCTTGTCCAGATTCTGTATTTTGATAATAGGCTCCATAACTGCTCCGTTCACGTATTAATGATTGATTGCGCGGCTTTCATTGTACCACACATACACTTGAACTGCACGATATTTTTTTGTTAACCGTATAAAAATCCCGGGTTTTCACGCTTGCAGGGAACAAAATTCTTTTTAAAGGAATAACCTTCCACTTAAAGGAACGAACGTGTGTACATATTTATGCCTTACAAGGTATCCTTTCAGATAGAAAAGACCGCCCTTCCTGCCACCAGGGGAGCGGTCTTCTTTAACGCTGACATATCTCCAAGTCAAATACCCTGATGCAAGCAGCGGGGTATTTGACCCTCGCGGCAGTTGCCAAATATCCGTGCATGCACGGCTACCTGGCTCGTTGCTTCGCGGGAATCAATGCCTCAATTGACTTTCTTCGCTAAACTCATTTACTCGGTCACTGCCTCAGTCTCAACCTCATCAGCTGCCTCATCCTCCGCTGTTTCTTCATACGGAAGCACCGCGCCGTCGTAGGTCTCGTTGATGTAGTCTTTGATCTCGTCTGACTGCAGAACCGCCACCAGAGCCTGAACGCCTTCGTTGTCCTCGTTGCCTGCCTTCACTGCGATGATATTCGCGTAGGTCGTGGCCGCCTCAGAATCCGATGTCTCGTAGGCAATCGCATCGTTCGCCACAGAAAGCCCTGCTTCCAGCGCGTAGTTGCCGTTCAGGACTACCAGCGCCACCTCCGGCGTGTACTGAGAAACCTGCGCCGCCTCTACCTCGAGAATCTCAACATCCACGCTGTAGGATTCAATGTCATTGATCGTAGCGGTCAGACCGGCGTCCTCGTTCAGCGTCAGCACACCGTTCGCCTCAAGCAGCAGAAGTGCTCTCGCCTCATTCGTCACATCGTTCGGCACCGCGATCACATCGCCGTCTTCCAGCTCATCCAGGCTGGACTTGGTTCCCGGATAAATTCCAAACGGCTCATAGTGAATTTTCGCTACGCTCACAATATCCGTGCCGTATTCCTCATTGAACTCATCCAGATATGGCGTGTGCTGGAAATAATTCACCAGAATCTCGCCCTCCGCTACCACGGTATTCGGCTGTACGTAATCGGAGAAAATCTCAACATCCAGCTCCCATCCCTCTGCTTCCAGTGTCTCACGAGCCGCCTCCAGAATCTCCGCATGCGGGGTCGAAGAAGCCGCCACCGTAATCACATTGTCCTCGTCCGCAGAAGCCGTGACCGAAAGACCCGCCACAGCAGTAACAGCCAGACTCAGTGCCAGTAACTTCGCAATTGTTCTCTTCATAATAAATTCCTCCTCTTTTTCTGGCAGCGCCCCGGAACCAGTGCAATCTGCAGCACAGCGGCAGCTGCGGTTTTTGAAATCTGGGATAATCATAAACCAGATTGTTCGATTCGTCAAATTTTTTCTGACTATAGCTGGTTATAACCTGAATTTATAACTGCCGTTCGAAACGGTTTCGATATTTTTTATAAAACCGCTCTTTCTTTTTTGCACTACATTTGCTATAGTACATTCTTAGGAACAGCCGCAGAGCAGTTCACCTAACCAGCGGCTGTCTTTTCACGCAAACCTGAAAGGAGCCCTTCCCATGAAAAAATTCCAGACACTGAAACGCATCGCCGCAATGATCGGCGTGATTTTACTGGTCGGTATGTATCTTGCAACTTTAATACTCGCGCTCAGCTCCAGCCCGCAGGCGCAGAACCTGCTGATGGCTTCCATCGTCTGCACGGTGGTGATCCCGATCCTGATCTACGCGATGGAGCTTGTCGCACGCATGCTTGGGCCTTCCTCTTCAGAAGAGGAGGACAACCTGGCAAAAAACAAGAAAAAGTAAACTGAAGCCTTCATCACCGGATATCATACACGCTTCGCAGCCTCAGCTTCGAAGCATCTCCGCTCTGGATTTTCACGCGCTTTGTGCCCGCGTTCATATCGAAGTAGTTGTCTGAGAGGAGCAGATCCTCGTTCTCATTGCGGATCTCGACGCTCTTCGCATAGGCCGAAGCTGTCACCTCAATCTCATCCCCTAAGACGCGGCAGGAAAGCTGCGGATCCTCATAGCGGAAGTATTTCGGATATGAGAAAATCACCGTTCCGTCTGAAATAATTTCCCCGTCCTTTTCCAGCTCATAGCTGATGTAGTCGCGGTAGATGTCTGCATCCGGAAATTCGATTTTATCCAGCCAGACGCTTGTAAGCGCCGGAACCAGAACGACCGTCTCTCCGCTTTTCTGAATCTTTGCGGATGAGCCGCGCAGCGCCCAGCGGACAGTCACCGTCTCATCCTGCATCGTCTCGTTTGCCACATTGAGGCGGATGGATTTTTCAAATTCAAAATGCTCGCGCACCAGATCCTTGCCGGAGGTCATCAGTCCCTGCTCCTCGCAGGAAATCATCAGCGGAGCAAAAAAGCGCTTCGCGTAGTAGTGCAGGGCCTTCAGGCGGCCACAATAGTCGATCGACGACCAGGAGGCCACCGGCCAGCAGTCATTGAGCTGCCAGTACACCGCGCCCATACAGCGTCCGCGGTTCCGGCGGAAATGCTCAACGCCATAGCGAATACCGTCTGCCTGCAGCAGCTGCGACGCGTACAGAACCGTCTGAAAATCGGACGGGTAGCGGTAGGTCTGCTGCATATAATTCATAATCTTGCCGTTCGCGCTGCCATTTCTCTGATGCTTTTCCATCACGTAAGAGAAAATATTGTAATCCGCCGGATCGTCGCTGATCTGCTCAATCGTTTTCATAGCAGGGAACGACTGGAAACCAAACTCGGACAGGTAGCGGAAAAAGAATTTCCGGTATTCCGTAAACGGCTTGTCGCCGTGCCAGACCTCCCAGTAATGGACATCGCCCCGGTTCGGATCCCTCGGATTGTCAAAGCTGCCGCCTGAAGACGGACTGGACGGCCAGTAAAAGGTCTGCGGATCGTATTTGGCCAGCTTCTCCGGGATGACCCGCTCGTACATAAACAGGTAGTCCCGCACCTCCTGCGGCTTCGACACCCAGCTATTGCGGTCGTCGACAAAGGATTCCATCTCATTGTTGCCGCACCAGAGCCCCAGGCTCGCATGATGGCGCAGCCGTTTAATATTGTCCGCAAATTCCGCGCGGATATTCGCCTCAAACTCCGGCGTCAGGTCATAGACCGCACAGGCGAACATAAAGTCCTGCCACACGACAAGCCCCAGCTCATCGCAGGCGTCGTAAAACCAGTCGTCCGGATAGTAACCGCCACCCCAGACGCGGATGGAATTAAAATTCGCCCACTTCGCCTTCTCCAGCAGGGTGCGCGTCGTCTGCGGCGTCACGCGGCCGAGCAGGTGATCCTCCGGGATATAATCCGCACCCATCGCAAAAATATCCACGCCGTTGACCCGACAGGCGAACGATTCGCCCCACTGGTCCTTCTCCCGGTGCATCGTCAACGTGCGAAGGCCGATGCGGCGCGTCCAGGTATCAAGTAAAATCATCACCGGTGCTTCCGTTGCCATATCCGGCCCTGGCTGCCCATCGTCCTCCTGCCCGGCTGCCTCGCCCGAAAGGGAAACGGATTCTTTCGTTTTTCTTATCTCATATAGTTCCACCGATACCGTATACAGATTCTGCTCGCCGTATCCGTTCGGCCACCAGAGCTTCGGCTCATCAATCTCCAATTCCACCTCCGGGCTGGCGGAAGTCACGCTCCATGTCCTGCCATCCGGTTCCGTCACCGTCACGCGATATTCATATTCAAGTGCAGACGCGGACTCCTCAACACCTGTAGAACCTGCTGCAACAGAACCTGGCTCCACAGCACTCGCAGAACATACTACAACAGAACCGGGCTCCGCAGCACTCGCAGAACATACTGCAACAGAGCCAGGCTTCGCAGCACCTGCAGAGCGTACTACAGCAAAAGCAAAATCCGCTGCGCCAGCGAAACGTGCTGCACATTTTTCTCCAGAGTCAGCACTCAGATCCATCGAAATATCAAAGTGCAGCCGCACCTTCTCTACATCACCCGCAGGACAGGCATCGATTTTTTCACTGACAGCACCTTCCATCCCGTATTGTTTTTTGACGCGGGATGCGGGCTGCTCCTGCGTGCTTTTGCACGAACTATCTATGGCACAGCTTCCGTAAATATGCTCCTGTGTCACATACACGCTGTCAATCCTGGCCGCGCCAATGCCAAGCAGCGATACCGGGCGGAACAGGCCGGCATCCGGCAGATGCGCCCCCCAATCCCAGCCAAACATACAATGTGCCTTGCGGATATGCACAAAACCATCCATCGCGTCCTCCGAACCCCTGGTCGGACGTTCAGCGTATTTTTCGGCAATGTATTTCGTCGGCGAATGAAAAACGACGCGAAGCTCATTGTCTTGCGGCTTTACGAGCGATGGCCGGGAATCTCCGACGCCGCCCACCTCATACTCCCAGGTACGGTGCATATTGCAGGGAGACCCCAGCAGGCTGCCATTCAACCAGATATCCGCAATCGTATCTACGCCGTCAAAATGCAGCAGGATCCGCTCACAGGCAAGCAGCTCCTCCGGGCAGTCAAACCTCGTCACATACTCATAATCCTGATCCATCAGGCGAAGCGCCGCATCCTCGTTATCCTTCCAGAACGGATCCTCCATTCTGCCTTCTCTGAGCAGGTCTGTATATACCGTGCCCGGCACCACAGCGGAAATATACTCTGCCGCCGGATCCAGATTATGTCCGTGATTCACCTGCGAATCATGTACATAATCCTCACCGATTTCCCGCATTTTCCAGTTTTCATTCAGCTCCAGTCGTATCATCATGCCCTCCCAGATTTTCTTCGTATTTTCCTACTATCTTTTTATCACAGAATCAGAAAAATGTCTTGTACTTTTTTCATTCTTTCAAATTACTCGTATTTGACAGATGAGATATTCTCCTTAATGATTTTTATAGCGAATATCTCTCATTTTAAAGCGAATATTTATTGACAAAATGGAGATATTAGGCTAAAATTATTTAAATCATGAAACAATAAACTCATACAGGAGGTAAAAACACATGCGTTTTGACAAAGACAAGAAAAAATCCATAACGATCTATCTCCTGGAGAAAATCGATCAGGGAGATTCCAGCATTTCCAAAGCAGTATCGGATGCATTTTCTATCAATCAGAACACCGTGCATCGTTATATTAACGAGTTGACCAAACAAGGCATCATTCGCAGGGTTAAACGGAATCAGTATGAGCTGGTCAATCAGAGATATGAATATCACTTAAAAAGAAGCAATGGAGATTTGCTTTCCGATATGTATGCTTATGATGCCTGTTTATCTCAGCACATCAGCCAACTGCCTGAAAACGTACAGCAAATCTGGGCATATACTTTTAGTGAAATGATCAACAATGTCATGGATCATTCTGATGCTGAAAATCTTATCATCCGCGTTGAGCAGAATTATCTGAAAACCACAACTGTTATTGAAGACGATGGCATTGGTATTTTCAAAAAAATTAAAGATCATTTCTGCTTCGAGTCACTTGAAGATGCTATTTGTGAGCTTTTCAAAGGAAAGCTTACTACAGATACGAAAAATCATTCCGGCGAGGGGATTTTTTTCAGTTCCAAAATGATGGACGATTTTTATATTATCTCGGACGGAAAGATTTTTACAATTAACAAGTATGACAATAGTGTTATTAATGATATCGCTGCAAGAGAACGGGCCGGAACCTGTGTATTTATGTCGCTGTCCAATTTTTCACACAAAGAAAACCGGGAAGTTTTCGATCTGTATGCCAATGTAGACGGCGGATTTATAAAAACCACTATTCCGATGAAAAATATTTTTGATTCTTATCCTGTATCACGTTCACAGGCAAAGCGAGTGTGTAACCGTCTTGAAAAATTTCAGGAGGTAATCATCGACTTTAATGAATTACAATGGATGGGACAGGGATTTGCACATCAATTGTTTGTTGTTTTTGCAAATGAACATCCGGAAATTAAGCTCACACCAATTGGTATGAATGAGAGCATTGAGAAAATGTATACGCATGTCATTTCCGAGTCATAGATTTTGCAGTTGATCCTTTGCTCATTTTAAAATGCAAGATATTCGCTTTTGGCAAAAAGAAATTCGCTTTAAAATAATTTAAAGCGAATTTCTTTTTGTGCACACAGGCCGCATAAGGAATTTTTCCGGCTAAAGTCGGATGCGGCCTGGCGCGGCGAACAGGGGGAGAAGACTCCCCCTGTTCGATTGGAGAAAATATTATGAAGATAAGATAATTGTTATATGAATCAGCCCTTCACGCCGCCGAGCGCTACGCCTGCCACGATGTACTTGGACAGGATCAGGTAAACGATTACCAGCGGGATGATGGCTACGAACAGTCCTACGTATACTACACCGTAGTCGGTACGGAACTGGTTCGAACTCAGCAGCTGTACGAACATAGGCAGGGTCTTCTTGGAGTCCGTCGTCAGGATAACCGTCGGAGTGAACAGGTTGTTCCACTGCGCGATGAACTGGAAGATGGCCTGGGTCGCGACTGCCGGCTTCAGGATCGGCAGGACGACCGCGTTGAAGGTGCGCAGCTCGCCGGAGCCGTCGATACGGGCCGCCTCGATCATCTCGATCGAGAGGATACTCTCCATGTACTGCTTCATGAAGAAGACAACCGTCGGCGCCGCGATCGTCGGAATGATCAGCGGGATATAGGTATCAACCAGCCCGAGCTGAAGCATGAACCGATAGAAACCGATGATGGAAATCTGGCTCGGCACCATCATGACTGCCATGATGAACGCCCACGCAAACTTTTTCGCCTTGAAATCATATACATGCACGCCGTAGGCGGTCATGGAGGAGAAGTACACGGAAAGGGCAGTGCCCGGAACCGTGATGCAAAGGGAGTTCAGCGTCGCCCTCTGCAGCGTGATCTGCATACCATTCTGCTTCGCCAGCAGGTTCTTCCAGTTTTCAATAAAATGCGTCGACGGAATCAGGGACAGGCCGGACTTGATCGCGTCGGACGTCCTCGTCGCGTTCATACACAGAATCACGAACGGCAGCAGGGAGATGCAGCAGAAAATGATGCAAATCACCGTGCGGAACACTCTCTTTCTTCTGAGAGAACGCATATAGCTTTCATCGGTCATCATTATCTACCACCTGCCTTTCTTCTCGCCTTTTCCGCTTTTTTCAGCTTCTTTTCTTCCTTATCACCCATGAAGAAGAACAGAAGCAGACTGACACATACCGTGACCGCAAACATAAATACTGATACCGCTGCGGCTTTTCCGACATCGCTGTTGTACAGACGCATGATATACATGGCCATCGTCGTCGTTGTATTGTTCGGAAGTCCGTTGTAGCCGGTCTCGGTCACGTTGAACAGTGCCGGGATGTCGTACATCTGCAGACCGCCGATCGCGGAGGTTACCAGTGTGTAGAGCAGAATCGGCTTCAGCAGAGGAAGTGTGATATCCGTAAACTTTTTCCAGCCGCCCGCGCCGTCGATGTCGGCCGCCTCGTAAAGCACGGGGTCGATGCCCAGCACGCCGGAAATCAGCAGGATGGAGGTATTGCCGTACCACATCCACCACAGGATCAGAGAGATCAGTCCGCGGCTGCCCGCCACGCTTGACATGAAATCAAAGTTCTGTGAGAGAATGCCGAGACTCTTCAGCGCCAGCGTGATCGGTCCATACTGGGAAAACAGGTTCTTAAACAGGACAGATACCGATGCCGCCGTGATGACACTCGGAAGATATATGATGACCTTGATTGCTCCGGTACCCTTCACCTTTACCTTGGTGTCCGTCAGCCAGACCGCCATCAGAAGGGAAACCAGAATCTGCGGAACGAAGTTGAAGCCCCACATAATCAAAGTATTTTTCAAATAATCAAGTACATAAGCGGTCTCACCGGGAGCCAAACCGAAAATATTCAGGAAATTCTGAATCCCGGCAAAGCTGATGACCTCGCGGCCGTTCCGCTTATAGTAGGATAAGGTGCTGTAATAAAAGGTATTGATCAAAGGCCATAACTGAAAAATCAGATATGTAATAAAGAACGGCGCTATAAACAAATAGCCATATTTTCCGTATGTAACTTTCTTCTTTTTGTTCTTTTTCATAATGCCTCCTGAACTGTCACGGATTCACAAAATGAATCTGTGACGCAGGCAACCGCATCGCCCAATCGGCGATTCTGCATGCGGCTGCTCTCCATTGGAAACAACTCCCATCTTGCGGGAATGCAGCAGATTTTTGTTCAACAGCTCAGAACAACAGAATAATGAGAAGAAGGGCTGTTCCGAACAGTCAGGTGATTTTCATTTTTAAAGAATGTGCTGCTCCTTCTTTGTAAGAAGAAGCAGCACGTCCGGTTATGTTATGTTACAAATTCAGTTTTCCGATATGGATGTCTATTACTCTACACTCAGATAGGAGTAGGTGTCATGGATGGATGCTGTCAGGTCTGACAGAGCCGTATCCAGATCCTTCTCGCCGGTCACATAAGCCTGGGTCTCGGTGTCGAGCAGGGACAGGATGGTCTGATCCTCAGCGGTAACGGTAGAAGCGTCAATCGCATCTGCCTTGTCAAGGAAGAACTCGATGAAGTTCTGGTCTGCGCTGTACATATAGCCATTGCCGTCTGCAGAAGCGCCGCTCTCAACGATCGCTTCGATCGCTGCGGTGTTGTTTACGAAGTCTGCATTCTGTGCGTTGATCGCTACCATGCCATCGGTATCGCATGCAAGATACTGCATGATCAGATCTGCAAGCTCGGTGTCAGAGCACTCGCTCGTAGCTGCAAGGCCTGTGCCGCCCCAGAAGCACTGCTCCTGTGCTGCAACGAGGATGGTGTTGTTCTGCCATGTGTCAGACAGTGACCAGTATACGAACCACGGGCATCCGAAGTATGCCAGAGCAGCGTTGGACTCTTCGCCGTCGCCGTCCATGTTAGCATACCAGTCAGCGCTCCACTGAGAGGTGTTGTAGGTCAAATCCTCATCATACAGGGTCTTCGCGGTCTCAAGGTATGTTGTGATGTTCTCATCAAGAGTAATTACATCGTTCTCATCATAGAAGCCAACCTCACGGGAGTTCATGAGGGATCTCTTGATCTCATCATAGCCGGAGAACAGCTTGCAGGTGCCGCCTGATGCTTCGTTTACCATCTCAGCGGTCTCAATGATGGTGTCGAGGTCTGTGAAGTAAGCAGCTACTTCATCCGGATCCGTCGTGCCAAGATACTTCTCAGCCAGGTCTGCGCGTACTGCGTAGCAACCCGGAGTTGCCTGCCAGAACAGAGCCTTTACATTGCCGTCTACATCGGAGCCAAGGTCGATGTTGTACTGATACATATTCGCCATGTCATCCTCTGTGATGCCGATGTCAGTAACAGAAAGCAGCCAGTCGCTGTTGGTATACTTCTGTACATAGTCAACCTCGAGACCCATCAGATCCGGATACAGCTCGTTTCCGGAGCCTTCCTCAAGGACTGCATCCAGCTTGGTCTGATAGTAGTCAGAACCGCCCGTGTTTACGAATACGATTCTGGAATACTCTTCCGGATACGCCTCAGCAAATACAGTGTCAAGGATTGTCTTGATGTCATCGTTCCAGCCCCAGACTACGAATGCGTCTTCAGAGGAAGAATCACCAGTGATCGTGTTATCCGGCTCGGTCTCTTCCTCAGCCAGTACCGGAACAGCCATCGATGCAACCATAGCGCCAGCCATCAGCAGGCTTAACCATTTCTTGCTCATTTTGTTTCCTCCTTAATAATATTGTGTTTGACCATTTCAATTACTTAATAAAGTAACGGAAATCGTGACTAAAACCTGTCGCGTGCGTGTTCCGCAAACGACTATGCTACGCGAGAATCCCCCGCGATAACATTCCGAAATAATAAAGTTAAAAATGTACCTGTCCCCGCTTCGGATCGCTTCGAATCACTTCAGCTTTTTCACAGTCTTTCCCTCCAGCAGGGTGCTGCGAACCGTATGTATCACCGGAGCTGTCATCATGGGACGCTCAATCTCAGATATCAGACTCTCCGCAGCCAGTCTTCCAAGCGCCTGCATATCCTGACGGATCGTTGTAAGAGCCGGTTCGCTGTACTGGAGTGCCCGGATGCCGTCGTACCCGGCTACCGAAATATCCTCCGGGACTCGTAAGCCTCTGGCACGGATCGCATTCATTCCCCCGAAAGCGGCCACATCATCCGGATACAGGATACAGGTCGGCGGCTCCTTCATGAAAAGAAGCTCCTCCGTCTTCTCGAAAGCCAGCTCCCGGTTCCGGTAAAGCGCCGGCTG
Source organism: Lachnospiraceae bacterium (assembly GCA_021202075.1). Classification (GTDB taxonomy): domain Bacteria; phylum Bacillota; class Clostridia; order Lachnospirales; family Lachnospiraceae; genus Choladousia. The sequence goes on from JAJQDT010000005.1 coordinate 70,694, forward strand.
TACGTACTCCTCCCTGACGCTCTCCCCGTGCTCTTCCATACAACGATAATAGGAAGCAAGCCTCTGTCTGGTCACCCGTCCTTCATCCCCGTGGATATAGGCAATCCTCCTGTGACCCTGAGTCAAAATGTAATTCATCAGCTGGGTCATGCCATCGATATTGTCTGATACGACCGCCGTGCGGTTGTCGGCAATGTAGTCAACGGTAACAACCCTCACGCTGCTGCCAAGCAGCTCCTGCACCTTCGGGTCTGAAAAGTCTGAACAGGCAATCGCCACTCCGTCAAACCCTCTGTACTGCGCACGCTCTACATATGACATGTCCGTAGAGGTCGTGTTCAGAAACGTGATATCATAACCTCTGGACTCCGCAGTGATTTTCAAATTCTCCAGCACGCCGGAGAAGAAATCATGTGTAAGGCCGCTTTGCGCCGCATCCTCGAACAGGACTCCAATGTTGTAGCTGCGGTTGGTCTTTAAGTATCTCGCGGAAAGATTCGGGAGGTAGCCCAGCCGATCCGCCGTCTCTCTGACCTGCTGCTTCGTCTTTTCACCGATATCGTGGTGGTCACTCAGCGCCTTACTGACAGTCGCAACAGATACTCCGCAGGCCGCCGCAATCTCTTTCATGGAAACCATGCTTTTCTCCTCGCTTGTCAAATCTGTCATTACTTAATCGATTTCTTGATTACATTAAACAGCATTTCGCCCATTTTGTCAACCACTATTTTTGTCAAATTCATCTTTTGGTTATTTTGTATTTTTTTATCCCCTGTTTTTTGTGCATTTTTACTTTATTTCTGCTTCGTTTTTCGAAACTCCCAACAAAAGCAGGGGCGATTTTTCGTTTTGAGAGCGTTTTTCTTCTAAATCGTTTTCTTTTCAGCATGGGATATACCCTCGCCGGAATTTGCATAAAAAAAGAAGAGCACCTTCCCGTGGTACTCCTCTCCTGTTCTCATCCTGCATCAGCTTTATTCTTTTATTTCTTTTATGACGTTATGATAGATGGGTCCGATCAGGGACCGATACAGCGGCTCACATTGCTCAAACGTCAGCCCGGGCATAGTGGACAAAAGTTCCATCCTGACGCCAAACAATTCTACCGCAATCCCGGTCTCCAGCATCCCGTTTCTCAGATAAAATGCCTTGCGGCGCTCCCGGATGTTCTCCTGTTCTGAAGGCTCCGGCTCTCCCGAAGCAGATGACTGCTCCACAGGCTCCGATGCTTCCGCCTGACCGAAAGCAGTCTGCCTCTCGCTCGCCTGTATGCGTTCCTGTGCAGCCCCATATCCCGGAATGTCCTCACCATCAGACGGACTCTTCGCGAGGACAGGCTTCTCGACCTCCAGAAACAGCTGCCGGTCGCCGTACAGTCCCTGTATTCGTTCAAGCGCGGCCGAACCATAGCCCTGGCCGCGCCATTTCTGGCTGATCGCAAAATAATCCATCAGCACAATCCGGTCGCCGTATGCCATAATCGCGAACCCGATTCTCTTTTTTCCTTCGGTGATGAGCAAAATCTCCATCTCACCCATGACCGCCTTGCGCTCAATCAGCGAAAACGGCTTGCGCTCCTCCTGGGGAAACGCACTCTGATACAAATCCAGAATAAATGTTTTATCCAGACTGCCTGCCGTACAAATATCCATATCCGGTACCCGCTCAGTTCGTTCTGCTCAGATATTCTTCTATTTTCTGAACCGCCTCCTGCTCGTCAGCGCCGTCTGCGGTAACTGTAACCTTCTCCCCGGTGTCAAGTCCCAGCGTCATCATGCCCATAATGCTCTTGGCGTTCACCGTTCTCCCGTCACTTTCCAGATGGATTTCGCTCTCATACTGGCTCGCAACCTGTACCAGCATCGCCACCGGTCTCGCTTCCAGTCCGGTCGGAATCTGAATCGTGATTTCCTTTTTCATCATAATAATTCCTCCTTAACATATCCTGCACCCTGTCTCATCTGTTCCGCCATGCGGCTCAGCTTTCTCAGCCTGTGATTTACTCCGGATTTACCGATGGGAGGCGCCAGCATCTCCCCCAACTCCTTTAAAGAAGCATCCGGGTTCTCCAGCCGCAGTCTGGCAATCTCCGCAAGAGAGGGCGGAAGCTGTTCAAAATCCATCCGCTCCTGAAGGAAACGGATGTCTTCCGTCTGTCTTACGGCAGCATCAACCGTTTTGTTGATATTTGCCATCTCGCAGTTTACCTTGCGGTTCACGGAGTTCCGCACTTCACGGACAATCCGGATATTTTCCAGATTCATCAGTGAAACATGAGCTTCCATGATATTCAGCATATCAACAATCTGAGTCCCTTCCTTAATATATACAATGGTATAACTTTTACGCTGTACAATTTTGGCATCGGGACCAAAAGAGTGAATCATGGATCGGAGCATTTCCGCCATCCCGGCATTCGGACAGGCAATCTCAAAATGATAAGACTTTCTGGGATCGCTGATCGAACCGGCACACAGGAACGCCCCGCGAATACAGGCTCTTCTGCAGCAAGACTGCTGCACCAGAAACGGATCCACCATCCGTGCACTGCCATCGAAAGCGGCGCCGTCTGTCAGCTTCAGAGCGCGAAGCACTCCAACTGCGGATTCCCGTTCTTTCACCAGAACCGTATAGATTCGCTCACTCCTTTTTTCACTTTTATGTATGTGTACTGAGACATCAACAGTTATATTAAATGTTTTTTGCAATAATGTAAAGCTTTTTCTTGCGACTAAAAGGTTTTCGGTGCGAATTTTTATTCCGCAGCGGTCCTCCCCGGCAAAAATATCGCCTGTCATGCCGATGATGGCGGCCAGCTCCGCCAGCCGGCAATGACGCGCAGAAGGAATCTGAGCGGAAAGTTCCTGACGCACTTCCATTGAAAATGACATGTTCCATCTGCCTTTCCACATGTCCCGCATTGGTCTTTAATGCGGTATGCAGGCAATGTCCCGATTTCCATAGGAAATCGAGGACGGTACCGCGCCTTCGTGCTTTTGCACGAACTTTCAATGGCGCGGTTTTCCATATGTCCCGCATTGTTATCCTATCATTTTAATCTCCGGCTCCAGTGTCACGCCGAAGCGCTCCCTGACCCGCTCCTGCACATCCGCAATCAGCTGCCGGACATCCGCGGCCGTCGCATCCCCGCAATTGACAACGAAACCGCAATGCTTTTCCGATACCTGTGCGCCGCCGACCCGATAGCCCCTAAGCCCCGCGTCCATAATCAGCTTTCCCGCAAAATACCCCTCCGGGCGTTTGAACGTGCTTCCGGCGCTGGGAACATCCAGCGGCTGCTTCGATATGCGCTGTGCCTTCAGCTCCTCCATACGGTTTCGAATCTGCTTCTGGTCGCCTTCCCTGAGGGCAAGTGCTGCGCCAAGCACGATCCAGCTATTTCCGGGTACTGCGCTTCTGCGGTATCCCAGTGCAAGCTCCGAAGCCGGGATTTCGCATATCTCACCTTCAACGGTCAGAACCGTGGCCGAGACCAGCACATCCTTCATCTCTCCTCCATATGCGCCGGCATTCATCACAACAGCGCCGCCAAGCGTTCCGGGGATGCCGGAAGCAAACTCCAGGCCGGTCAGTCCCGCCTCCATGGCGCGCTTCGCTATAACGGAAAGCATTGCGCCAGCTTCTGCTGATATCCCGCAGGAATCTCTGTCCACCGTAATTTTTGAAACATTTTTATAAAGCTGCAGCATCACTCCGCGGTACCCCTGATCAGACACCAGAAGATTGCTCCCGTTACCGATGACAGTAAACGGATATCCAAGCCTGCGGCAAAGACGGACAATGCCGCAGACCCCTTCCACCGTCGTCGGAGCGGCAAAGTAATCCGTCGGCCCGCCGATGCGGAAGGTGGTATGTTTTTTCATACTCTCCTGCTCACGGACACAGTCCTCCTGCGCCGCTTCGCGCAGCATTGTCAGCATATCGGCCATAACATCTCCTCTATCCTGTATAACTTCTTCCGGCAAAATTCTTCTCTGCTTCCCGTGAATCTTTTCCCGAAACGGATGTCCTAGAAAAACCAGGATCCAGCCTCAAAGCACCTCTTTTTAGAAAATGCAGCGTTAAGAATGCACCGTTACTACCCCGCTCAGGCGGATGCTCTCCACCGCCTCCCGCAGCTGTTCCGGCGGCAACACAAGCGCCATACGCACATAGCCTTCCCCGAGCGAACCGAAGCTGCTGCCAGGTGTGCAGATGACCCCGGATCGGTTCATCAGGGTCAGGCAGAATTCCTCTGAATTCGTGTAGCCCTCCGGCAGCGGCGCCCAGACAAACATGGTACCCTCGCTGTCCGGCACATTCCAGCCGATGGAGCGAAGGCCGCCGCACAATACCCGGTTGCGTTCTCCGTATTCCTCACACTGGCGATGTACCTGATCAAACGGACCATTCAGCGCCGCAATCGCGCCGATCTGGACCGGCAGGAATGTGCCATAGTCATACTGCGTCCGCATAGCCTTAAATTTCTGGATAATTCCGGCATTTCCGACCGCAAACGATACACGGGCGCCCGTATAATTAAAGGTTTTCGACAGAGAATAGAATTCAATCCCGACCTCTTTGGCGCCCTCGAAGGACAAAAACGATCCGCAGATCCTGCCGCCGTAAACGATATCGGAATACGCGCTGTCGTGCAGTATTATAATATGATACTTCTTCGCAAAGGCAATCAGTTCCCGGTAGAACGAATCCGGCGCCACGCGGCAGATGGGGTTCGCCGGATAGCTCACCACCATCAGCTTCGCCTTTTGCGCGACCTCCTCCGGAATGTCCGAAAATTTCGGCAGAAATCCATTCTCCTCATAGAGCGGATATTTCCACAGTTCAGCGTCACAGAGCTCCGGGCCGATGCCGAAAATCGGATAGCCCGGGTTCGGCACCAGAACCAGATCCCCCGGGTTGCAGAGCGCCCACGCAATATGGGTCATACCCTCCTGCGAGCCGTAGAGCTCCATGATTTCATTTTTTTCAAGCGAAACCCCGAACCGTCTGATATAAAATCCTTGCACAGCTTCAATCAGCTCCGGCAGCTCCACCAGTGAATATTTGTAGTTCTGCGGATCCTTTGCGGCCTCGCTCACCGCATCCATGATATGCTGCGGCGGCCGGAAATCAGGAGTACCCACGGAAAGGTTGTACACCTTTCTTCCCTGGCGCAGCAGCTCCTCCTTCCTTTCATTCAAAACCGCAAAAATACCGGCCTTTATACTCTCTGCCTTGTCTGAAAACTGAATCTCCATAGCAATCTCCTGTTCTGTATCTTCTAAATGTATGATTCATCCATTGTTTTGTAATTTTACCAGTTCCTAAGCATTCACCAGTCGGCGTTTCCTGCGCTCCCATACCTCCGTAAGCAGGAACAGCACCGCGCACAGCAGGGTAATCCCGCCTCCGAGCCAGAACCCACTCGGCGTGTAAACCATCTTAACCGTGTGGCTTCCTTCCTCCAGATGGACGCCGATCAGTGCATCGCCTACGCAGGAGAATTCCGTCTTCTGCCCGTCCACGTAGATGGTCCAGCCTTCATCATAGGGGATGGTCAGCAGCAGGGTTCCTTCCTCTTTTACATCCACCGTTCCGGAAACCGTGTCACTGTCAACGGTCAGATTCTCCAGCTGACTCTCGGCAAGCGTGTCAATGACCTCCTGATAAGCCTCGTTCGAGCAGGTGTATACTTCCGCGCGCACGGTCGTCTGCGTCTCCTTCAATGTGACGGTGAAATCCGCCAGATTGCTTTCTTCAGAGCTGTTAATCACATACAGATGATCGGTGTAATCCGAATACGTTTTCGAGAATTCCGGCGTGTTCAGCTGTATTTCCTCCACACGCGTGTCAATGCACAGATAAACCTGTTTATTGTCCGGAATCTTGATCGCATAGTTTCCGCCGTCCGCCATATCAATATAGCGGTCCAGCACAAATATCGCGTCATGGCCGGTCGCCAGCTCCACAAAGCTGTTCTGAACGTCAAGCGGCTCATCCGAGCTGGTGTCCCATTCCAGAATCGCATCATCGACCATGAAGCCCAAAGACAGCGCGTTGTCATTTTCATACAGCTTCAGCTCGCCGTCCTCGCCCACATACTCAAACTGGTAAAACGTGTCAGAAATTCCGGACGGAGTCGCCACATATTTGATGCCAAAGACGTCATTCATCAATTTGGTTACCCCAAGATATCCATTTTTATTCGTCCGCGCCTCTATGCCGAGTGCGTCGCAGAAATCCACCACAGAGCTCTGCATGGTCGAATTGAACATGACCAGGGCATTGCCGCCGACAAACATCGTCACGTTCCGCATCCGCTGCCGGTCTACCTCGCTGCGGAAGAAAGTGTCCTCCTCATCCTGTTCAGCCATCAGCGCCTGGTAAGATGTCTGGTCAGCCAGATAAATACTCCTTGTGACGCTGCCATTCTGGGAAATGCCATAGACGGCGTTCGCGCTGATCTCTACAGCCAGGACACACGTCAGTGCCGCACGGAACACCGCCGGATTCAGCCGGTCGACATATCTTCCTATCAGCAGGAAGCCAAAATAGAAAATCAGCAGTCCCAGGGAAATCAGGAAAAGAATGCCCTCCAGCTCCTGCTCCGGCTCCAGGTAACGCACGATCAGGAATGCGCATGGAGCGGCCACCGCAAGCAGCAGCTCCGGCAGCCAGAATTTTTTCAGATGCCCCAGCGCGTCATATGCCATCACCAGCAAAATCGCGATATAAATGAACGCAAACCGGTTCGGCAGACCATTCTGCTGATGAAACCCATGCCAGATGTAGTTCGGTATGTTGCAGGCAAAGCTGAACAAAAGCAGGGCACACAGGCCGTAATGCGCCAGCCGTTCGCGCAGGCGAATCTCATGGTCAAACAAATACAGAATCGAAAGCAGCACGGTCGCCACACCGCAGTATACATTCAGTCCGACCTGCGAGCTGGAGATCGTCACCGGCTCCATAAAGGCCATATGGTTTTCCAGAAGCTCCGCAAGGCTCTCGTAAAACTTCACCACGGTCGGAAACGTATTGGTTTCCATCGACTCAGACGAGGTCAGACCCATGTAAGCTGGCACCAGAACCAGAGCCGCCATACCGCCCGCCAGCAGCGAACGCCACGCAAAGACTAGGCAGCTCCTGAAAATATCCCTCGGCAGGCTGCGGGACGCTGCCCTCTCCCCGCCATTTCTCCCGGAGGAGGCTTCCTCTGCCTTTCCTTCGTCTCTATGCCCATGCGCTCCGGCCGTTTCATGTGACGCATGACTATTAATCTCATGCATCCCGGCCGATTTGAATGCCGCATGACTGTGCTTTTCCCGCGCTCCGGTCGATTTGCCCTCCGCGCTATCGTTTTCATTAGCCTCAGAAACACGCTTCCTTCTAAATTTCAATGCCGTCATCCGGCTGCTTTCGTCCGGCCCGGCGCCGCTCCCGGCATTGTTCTTCCGGACAAAGTGAAGAGCTGCCAGGCGGCTGCCGCTGCCATTTCTCCCATACTCCCCGGTCTGCGCGATCCACCGCACCAGAAAATACAGGCAGGAAAACAAACAGAGCATGAAGCCGATATAATAGTTGCACCACAGGCCATAGAACAGTGCGAGGCAGTAAAATCTTCCGCTCTTTCCCTTCACAATCTGCTCAATGCCATACATCACCAGTGGCAGCATTGCCACACTGTCCAGCCACATCAGGTTGAAGTAATAACCTATCACAAAATTACTCAGCGCATACATCATGCCAAATACACATGGAAGCGCCCCCTCACCCGCGCCCGGCGGCAAGTCGCATTCGCCATTTGCAGAATGCTTCGCATTGGGCGAATGCCCAGGTAAGAATTCTCTTTCCCGGTCACGCTTGTGTATGTACCAGGAAAAGCAGCCGCCGCAGAGCGCAATTTTCAGAAGGATCATCAGATCCATGAAGTCACAGACATTCGCGGTCGGGATCAGTACCATCAGAAAATTCAGCGGACTCGCCATATAGTATGCAAAGGTCGACCAGAAATTATAGCCCAGTCCGCCGGAGAAGGAGTACAAAAGGGAATCTCCGCTGACCAGCTTTTCGTGAAAATCCGTATAAAAAGGAAGGTACTGATGCAGGGAGTCAATAATCAGCAGCGTCTTGTCGCCAAACGGCCAGACCCCCATCATCGCAAATCCGATCCCGGCGACCAGAGCGCTGAGCAGAAAACCGCCAAGGAAATACTTCCGCGAAATCTGTTTCGCAGAAGCCTTCCTTTTCCCGGAGGTTCCCTTTTCCTCTAAAGCCTTCTCTCTGCGAAAGAAATGCCTCCTCTTTGTGGAACCGGCCTCATTCTCTTCTAAATTTTGATCTAATTTTCCCATAATTCCCATGTCCTGACCCGGATAAACCGGAAACTATTATATTTCGTATAAATCCAAGGAGGTACCTGAGCCGAAGCTCTCCCGCTCTGCCCATTATCCGGCATACCGCACTACAGATAAATTTCCTTTCGCAGACAGAACGAATAAATAATCCGGTCCCGGATCTTCCGTCCGGTCAGCCGTTCCAGTGCTTTTGTGTAATAATCAATCTGTATCCGATAGCGATTTACGAGTGCGGAACCGTCAGAAACGTGATCCGTCTTGTAATCCACAATCGTAATCTCACCGTCTTCGATCAGATACGCGTCAATGATTCCCTGAACCAGAATGATCTCATTGCCGGTATCGTTTTCCATCACTTCATCTGCCGGAACTCCGAGCACAAACGGCTGCTCCCGGAACAACCGTTTTTCCGATGCCGCGCGCGCCATGCGGCGGCCAATTCCGGAGCGAACAAATGCGGAAATATCCTCCATATAAATCAGGGACGCTTCTTCCGGAGACATTTTACCACAATTTATCAATTCTTCCAACTGCATTTGCAGGTCATCTTTCTTAGAAAAATCTAAATTTTCCATGAAGACATGATAGATGGTGCCCCGGGCTGCCCCGGAAAATGATTCCGGCTCCTCCTTCATAAAACGTGGAATCAATGGAACAACCGCTTCTTCCGCGTCATCCAAAACGGCCCGCTGCGCGTTTCCGCCGCTGATGGTGGATCCTGCTGCCACGCGCAAATGCGGAGATCCTTCCATTTCGTACACCTTGAGCGCGTCCGGCTTCTCCATTCCGTACACTTCAAGCGCATCCGGCTCTTCTATTTCGTACACTTCAAGCGCGTCCGGCTCTTCCATCCTCTGCGACAGCTTTTTCAGCTCAGATACCGTCACTTTTCCCGGAATCATCCGGTGTTTCTTACGAGAATCTCCGTCAGCAAAGACCGACTTCAGATACTCTCCTGCCTCCTCGTCCTGACAGGTTCCCGCATCCAGATGTAACAGCTCATCCAAGGTGATCAGATCCTTTGTATGTCCGATGGATTCCGCCAGCTCGTTTTCAGCCGGAGCCGTCACACGAACATCGAAAAATGCATTCCGGGCATATGCCGAACGGATGCCGCTATCCAGTTCCGGCAGAAGGTCCGGATTACTTGCAGTTTTTAAAGATTGTTGCGGAATATCCGGAGCATATATACCTTTTGAAGAATGTTGTGAAAGATTACATATATCCTTTGCATCCGGCTGACCAAGAATCGCCGGAACGACCCAGTCCAGATAAGTCGATGCTCCTGAGAGGCAGGAATACGACAGTGTCCCGCACGCCGCAGACGCATCCGTCTCCCAGCCCGGCATTTTTTTCTCCAGATTTTTCACGCTACCGGTCAGAATCAGCTTCTCTTTCGCCCTCGTCATCGCCACATAAAGCACGCGCAGCTCCTCCCCAAGCGTCTCTGCCAGGATCCGCTGCTGAATCGCCTTTTTCAGAAGCGTGGACTGCCGCATGCGGGGCAGTGCTGAAGGAATTTCTCCATCCGGGTCTCTGGTCTCACCGCCCGGGTCGACCATTGATTCTCTGGACCCACTGCCCGGGTCGGCCATC